>CAXBJF010000001.1:0-180588 GCA_963976005.1 uncultured Flavobacteriales bacterium
TAACTATTCAAGTGTTAAAACTATGAAATTTAAGACTGATTTTGCGTAACGTGAGCTAATTATTTGAAATGAAATAAGAAATTTGGGTTTCACCTTTATGAAGTCAAAATTTCAATTTATAAAAATAACGCACAAATTTACATTGAAAAAAACCTAAATGTACTTGCCATTCCTTTTATTTTTTTAATTTTGCACCTATAATTAATAGAGGAAAGATTTGACTGATTGCAACCTCTTATGCTAATTTATTTAAGCATAAATAAAAATGCTAAAGGCAGTGTAAACTACCTTCGACGTCCTCGTCAAATCTCCTTCATAAATAATAAAAAATGGCGTATTTATTTACTTCGGAAAGTGTTTCTGAAGGACATCCGGATAAAGTGGCAGATCAAATTAGCGATGCTTTAATTGATAATTTTTTGGCTTTTGATGTAAATTCAAAAGTGGCTTGTGAAACTTTAGTTACAACTGGTCAAGTGGTACTTGCCGGTGAAGTAAAATCCAACACCTATTTAGATGTTCAAAAGATAGCAAGAGACACTATAAATAAAATTGGCTACACAAAAAGTGACTATATGTTTGATGGCAATTCATGTGGTATATTTTCTGCAATTCATGAGCAGTCTGAAGATATAAACCGTGGTGTTGAGAGAGCGAGCAAAGACCAACAAGGTGCTGGTGACCAAGGAATGATGTTTGGTTACGCCACTAATGAAACCGAAAATTACATGCCGTTGGCTTTGGATTTGTCTCACCGTATTTTAATTGAACTTGCCCTTTTAAGACGAGAGAACAAGGATATTACTTATTTAAGACCAGATTCTAAAAGTCAGGTAACCATTGAATACAGTGATGATAATAATCCGCAACGCATTGATGCCATTGTAGTGTCTACCCAACATGATGACTTTGATGAAGAAGGAATTATGTTGAATAAAATCAGAAAAGACATCATTAATATTTTAATTCCAAGAGTGATTGCACAACTTCCTGAGCAGATCCAGTTGTTATTTAATGATGATATTACTTATCACATTAACCCAACAGGAAAGTTCGTTATTGGAGGGCCACACGGGGACACAGGACTAACAGGACGAAAAATTATAGTGGACACTTATGGTGGAAAAGGTGCTCATGGTGGAGGTGCGTTTTCTGGTAAAGACCCTAGTAAGGTGGATAGAAGTGCGGCTTATGCGGCTCGACACATTGCAAAAAATTTAGTAGCAGCTGGCGTTGCCGATGAAGTATTGGTGCAAGTGTCTTATGCTATTGGTGTGGTTGAACCAACTTCTATTTTTGTTGACACATATGGAACCTGTCCTTTTAATATGACCGATGGCGAAATTGCAAAAGAAATATCAAAACTTTTTGATATGCGTCCGGCCGCTATTGAAGAACGCTTAAAGCTTCGTGCTCCAATTTATAGTGAAACTGCTGCTTACGGACATATGGGACGAAAAAATGAAATAGTAACAAAAACATTCAGTCAGCCGAATGGCGATAACATCACTTTAGATGTGGAATTGTTTACCTGGGAAAAACTGGATTATGTTGATAAGGTTAAAAAAGCTTTTGGGTTATAATAATACTTCATCTGTATGAGGCTGTCTAAAAAGTATATATTAACAGTCATTACGAGAAATTTTTATTTCTAAGTAATCTGTAAATCAATAACTTGCACTTTACAGGTTAATTCTCCCGATAGCTCCTTGAATCCGCATGTCTTTCAATAAAAATGCTGCAAAACCTTATTGGGTAAAGCTTTGCAGCTTTGTAATATTCACCTAAATTAGTGTTGACCAATACTACAAATGTGAAGACAATAAAATCAGGTCCGATATCAGCTTTTGGAGGAGCAAATTTTGTTTTTGACTATTTAAACAAGATTAAAATCGATCAACCCTGCACTGACTGTTTACCTCCAATGGTTAATCAAAGTAAATACAATTGGAAGGATATTTTCTATTCCCTCAAATCGGTTTACCTCTGTGGAGGAGATTGTATCGAAGATTTACAGACCAATTTAAAGAGGCATTTCCTTGACAACCCTTTCATAAAGCTAGCGGAACCGATCCAGACTTGTAAAACCAAGCGTGGTGCAGTCACCCATCAATATTGCGCTAATACAAAATTAGAACGTTTAAACATTGAAATTCTTGAAGGAATTGGGGTTTTCAACCCAGGGATACTTACTGTTGACTACGATAACACAATCATCTTCAATGAGAAGCAGGACAGTCGAATGACATATAAAAGAGACTATGGGTAACAACCAGGAGTGTGTACGTTAAATGAGGGCCATATCCTTTATATTGAAAACAGAAACGGAAATTCAGATGCGAAATCATTCCAGAAAGAAACACTTACAAGAGTTTTCGATTTATTGGGTTCCAAAAAAACCAACAACTTTAGAGCTGACGCAGCATCGTATCAGCATGAAGTTATTTCTTTCCTGGAAACCAAGGTTGATAATTTTTATATAGGTTGCAGAAATGATTACATCGAAAAGTATTTTCCAGAAGTTTCCCATTGGGAGGAAATGAAGGATAAAGACGGCCCCATCGAAGTGGGAACCATCGAAATATATCCTTTTGAAAGACAGAGCAGGGAAAAAGGGTTGGAAACAAAAAAATATAGACTGGCAGTTAAAAGAAAGCTGAAAAACAACAGACAAATAGACCTGATTACCCAAGATGCCTATGAATACAGGGCAATAATTACCAACGATTTTGATCAAGACACTAAAAGTGTCGTAGGGTTCCATAATCAAAGAGGAAATATGGAACGTCAATTTGATATCCTTAAAAATGATTTTGGATGGAACAATATGCCCTTCTCAACTTTGAACAAAAACCTTGTTTTTCTCTATTTCACAGCCATATTCAGGAACCTGTACAGTAAAATAATCCTGTATTTCTCTAAAAGGAACAAGTTCCTAAAGCCCAGTTTCAGGATGAAGAAATTCATCTTCAGGTTTATCACATTGCCTGCAAAGTGGATCAAACAGAGCAGACAGTTCAAGCTAAGGATCTACACGTCCAAAGATTACTAGACTTAGCGCTAGCAAGAAAACAAGTGCAGGAACGGAAAATTTTAAAGACCTGAAAGACTCGGGAAAGAACGATATTGCCACAACTCAAAAAAAAGACTGTATCTACCCTAAAAAACGAGGATAATCCATATAGAAAAAATAAAATATAGGTCAACAACACCTCCAAGACAAGGAATGGAAACTTTACATTCCCGATTCGTCAAAAATAACACGCTATAACATAGACATGCGGATTTTAGGAGCTATCGGGACGACGAAGTAATCACTTGGCATTAAGAGATAGCCACAAAAAATTAGAAATTTTCTTCATAAAGACGTAAAAAGATTGAAACGAAAAGCGCGACCCACAGGGTAACGCCCAAAAACACAAATCCATTATAGTCGTTTTCATGATTTGTTTATAGATTTGTTACCCGTTAAATTCTTGATGAAGAATATTTTGAATTCGTTCAAAAAAATGATTTATCTTGGTTTTGTTTGGATTGTGAGATTGATACGTATTGATATTACAAAATTAATTTAGATTAGGCTATTGGTTAAAACAAATGTTACAGATATTAAACCCCCTCAATTTTTAGGGTATTTACACAGTTTTAGAGGGTTGGCCATTTTAAAAATTGTTTTAGGCCATGCAGTTGCTGCCGCATGTATTGGTGACTATGGTGTATTTGATGTTTCCTACCCGGTTTTGATGATTAGTGAAATATTTTACCATGATAGCACCATTTATTTTGCAGTTATTTCAGGGTTATTGTTTACTAAAATTTTAAAGCCTAAAGGCTATTCTAAATTTTATAAGAGTAAACTTATAAACATTCTGTTGCCTTATATTTTTTTTACATTGGTATTTACTCTGATAACTATAAAATTTAAAAATACTTTAAGTTTTGAAAAAGGATTAGGATATTATTTTTCTAAAGCATTCATGAATCTATTATTTGGGAAAGCCAGTTTTGTGCTATGGTATATTCCGGTTTTGATTTTTCTATATATGGTGACACCATTGTTAGATTTTCTTCAAAAAACCAACCAATTAACCAAAGTGTTATTCTTAATAATTATGGGAATACCTCTTTTTGTTTCTCGTATTCCATTGGTTTCTGATTATTCTTTAAAATTGGAAACTATGATTTATTTTATGGGAGCTTATGCAGTAGGGATGTATTTAGGTGCCGATTTGGAAGCTAAATTGGGGTCTCTCAAAAAACATAAAAATGTTATTATGGCCACATCTGTTTTAGCAACGGTGGTATTGTTTTATTTATATGTGAATGACATAGATATGTATGGTAAAGTTTCATTAAAAGAAACGTTTTTTTATATTCAAAAAATAGGTTTTTCAATTATTTTCATCATGATGTTTAAGAAACTTGGTGAGAAGCAACCCAATTGGATGAAGCCTGTTGCCAGAGATTCTTTTTCTATATATTTTATGCACGGGTATATTTTATATGCATCCTATCCGTTATTTAAGTTTGTTTTTGGAACCCATACTTTAGGGGCTTTTAATGTTGGTTTAATGGCAACAGTACTATTTATTTATACTGTGATATTGAGTATGCTAGTGGTAAGGGTTTTTAAGTTGGTTTTTCGCAAAAAATCAAGAATGATTGTGGGCGCTTAATTTTACTTAAAAATTATAAAACAAAAAAAGAACATCCTTAAGATGCTCTTTTGAAATCCATAAATTTTAATTGGTTGCTGACTAATTCATATAATTAAATGATCGTGGATTGTCCTAAATGTATATTGGTAAAATTTAAATTTGTTTCCTCAGGATTATTAATATAATCTTCAATAAAATCACCCACTTTACTTGTTGAAATATTGTCATATTTAGTATTCAAATCTGGTGTGGTAATGTGAAGTTGTAATGATTTATCTATGGCTTTTCTAACCAAGGCAGCTTCATCATATAATCCAAAATGATCTAAAAGCATGGCTGTTGCCAAAATAGCTGCGATAGGGTTTGCAATACCTTTGTCTGTTGCCTTGGAATAAGCGCCGTGAATAGGTTCAAACATGGCGTATTTTGGCCCTAAGGAAGCAGAAGCCAATAATCCAATAGAGCCAACAATAACGCTGGCTTCTTCCGAAAGAATATCTCCAAACATATTTTCTGTTAAAATAACATCAAATTGTCTTGGGTTTAAAATAAGTTGCATGGCAGCATTATCAATAAACAAAAAGGCTAAAGTAACATCTGGATATAAAGGTGCAAGTTCTTGAAGAACCTTGCGCCAAAGTTTTGAACTTTCAAGTACATTGGCTTTATCAACTAAAGTTAATTTGCCTTTTCTGGACTGAGCTGCTTTAAACGCTAAATGTGCAATACGTTCTATTTCAAAACGCGTGTATGCACAGATATCAGAAGCTGTATTGCCGTCATCACTTAGTTTTTTTTCACCATAATAAATACCACTACTTAGTTCACGGTAAATAACAATATTAGCATCCTTGATTTTCTTTTTCTTTAATGGCGAATGATTTAAAAGGTCTTCATACGCAATAACGGGTCTTATATTGGCAAACAAATCAAGTTCTTTTCGTAATCCTAAAAGACCTTGTTCTGGTCTAACTTTAGCCGCAGTATCATTATTATATTTAGGTTCACCAATAGCGCCAAACAAAATAGCATCCACTTTCTTGCAAAGATCAAGGGTTTCTTCAGGTAACGCCGTTCCTGTTTTATCAATAGCAGCCCCGCCAATCAAACCATATTCAAAAGTAAAAATATGGCCAAAACACATACCAATAGCTTTCAAAACTTTAACACCTTGGGCAATCACTTCTGGTCCGATACCATCACCGGGTAAAACAGCAATATGTAATTTCATTTCATTAATTATTAGGCTGAAATAATTTCTTTATAAACTATACTTGATTCTATAATTTGATGAATATCTGAATCATCAATCTCTTTCTTTTTATCAGCAAAATCTAAAAAGTTAGCATATATTTCATCCAATTGAAGTTTAGTTAATTCATAACCAATATTCTTTGCTCTATAAGCTAAAGCGGCTCTACCACTTCTTGCTGTAAGCACTATAGATGAATCGGTCACACCAACATCTTTAGGGTTAATGATTTCATAGGTTTCCCTATTTTTAATAACCCCATCTTGATGAATACCAGAACTATGAGCAAAGGCATTGGCACCAACTATGGCCTTATTTGGTTGGGTATATATACCCATACTATCAGACACTAATTGACTAATACCGTATAGCATTTCAGTTTTGATATTTGTATCTAAATTTAAATAAGGATGCTGCTTTAAAATCATTACAACTTCTTCAAGAGCGGTGTTTCCCGCGCGCTCACCAATACCATTTATGGTACATTCAATCTGTCTTGCCCCATTAATAACACCTTCAATGGAATTCGCTGTTGCCAATCCTAAATCATTATGACAATGACAGGATAATATAGCTCTTTCAATTCCTTTTACGTTTTCTTTTAAGTATTTAATTTTAGCACCATACTCATGTGGTAAGCAATACCCAGTGGTATCTGGAATATTTAAAACCGTAGCGCCGGCTTTAATTACAGTTTCACAAACTCTGGCTAAATACTCATTATCTGTCCTGCCGGCATCTTCAGCATAAAACTCTACATCTTCAACAAAAGATTTTGCGTATTTTACGGCTGCAAAGGCGCGTTCCATAACATCTTTTTGATTGGATTTGAATTTAAATTTTATATGAGAGTCTGAAGTTCCTATGCCTGTATGAATTCTAGGTTTTTTAGCATATTTTAAGGCTTCAGCAGCAACTTTTATATCATTCTCTACCGATCTTGTAAGTCCGCAAACCGTAGCGTTTTTTATTAATTTTGAAATGGCTTCAACAGATTTAAAATCACCAGGACTTGACACAGGAAAACCTGCTTCAATAATATCTACACCTAAAAAATCCAACTGTTCAGCAATCACTAATTTCTGGTTCGTATTTAATTTACAGCCAGGAACTTGTTCTCCATCTCTAAGGGTTGTATCAAAAATTTGTACGTTCTTATCTAACATTTATTCAAATAAATTTTCTTATTGTTCTACGAATGTATATTTTGGTTTCCTAAATGTAGAATACGTCACATTTTTTTTACGATGTTTAACTAGATTATACTTAGTTTAAAATATTGTATTTCAATGATTTAAAGCTAGTATTACAACTATGACAAAAGAGCAAAAAGATAATTTGTTTGTATTGATTAAATCCCTCTCAAAATCTGAGAAGAGACAGTTTAAACTATATGTTGGCAGATTAGGGGTGAATGATGACTCTAAATTTTTAATGTTATTTAATATTTTAGAAAAGTTGCCGTTTTATGACGAAGCCATTATTCTAAAAAAAGGCATTGTAAAAAAACAACAATTATCAAATTTAAAAGCGCATTTATATAAACAAATTCTTATTTCGTTAAGATTAAATCCATCACATCAAAATATAAGAATTCAAATTCGAGAGCAGTTAGATTTTGCCACTATTTTGTATCATAAAGGGTTATATAAACAGAGCCTTAAGATATTGGATAAAGCTAAAAGTGTAGCGATAGCTAATGAAGAAAAAAACATTGCTTATGAAATTGTTGAACTTGAAAAAGTCATTGAATCACAGTACATTACAAGAAGTATAAGTAATAGGGCAGATGAACTGACTATACAAGCAAAAGAACTAAGTCAACAAAATGTAATAGCAAGTAAACTATCAAATTTATCATTACAATTATATGGTTTATTCCTTAAAACGGGTTATGTAAAAAATGATAAGGAGACGAAACGAATTACTGATTACTTTAATGACAGGCTTCCTAAATACAAATTTAATAAGTTGGGTTTTAGAGAAAAATTATGGCTTTATAAAGCATATTTATGGTATAGTTTTTTAACTCAGGATTTTTTATCATGTTATAAATATTCGGCAAAATGGGTTGCTCTTTTTTATGACAATAAAGATCAGATTGTTTTGAATCCGGTATTTTTTTTAAAAGGGAATCATTACTTGTTAGAGTCGCTATATTATCTACGCCATTATGAAAAATTTAAATCAACACTACATGAGTTAGAATCTGTAACCAAAGAAACTTGGTTTCCGGTGGATGACAATGTTGAAGGATTGGCCTTTTTATACATTTACAACAATAGGTTTAACCTTCATTTTATTGAAGGCAGTTTTCAAGAGGGTTTACCTATGGTGACTCAGGTTTTAGAAAATTTAAAAAAATACCAGGATAGAATTGATGAGCATCACGTTATGGTGTTTTATTATAAAATTGCGAGCATATATTTTGGAGCCGGTGAAAATAAAAAATGTATTTTCTTTTTAGAAAAAATCATTAACAATAAATCTCTTGAAATGCGTGAAGATTTATTGTGCTTTGCCAGAATATTAAATCTGGTAGCACATTATGAAGCGGGAATGGATTACAATTTGGAATCCCTCATAAAAAGCACATACAAGTTTTTAATTAAAATGGAGGATTTGTATGAAGTTCAAAAAGAATTCATCAGGTTTTTAAGAGGCTTGGGTGATATTTATCCTAATGAAGTAAAGGCGGAATTTGTGAAACTTCATCATAAATTAAAGCAGTTTGAAGATGATCCATATCAAAGTCGTGCCTTTTTATATTTAGATATTATTTCATGGCTGGAATCCAAAATAGAAAATAAACCTATTGGATTAATTATTAAAGAAAAATTTGAAGCAAGTTTATTAAGAAAATAAATTTTTTATTAATTTTTTGTATAAAAATTAGGATTTTAAATTTTTCTAACCGAATATTTGCATTCACAAAGTTCAATAACTTATTGAGATGTTATCAAGAAAGGTGGAGGGATTAGACCCTTTGAAACCTTAGCAACCCTTTATTCATAAAGAAGGTGCTAAATTCTACTTAAACAGTACATTAACTGCTGTTTTGGATAGATAACTAAACGAAATTACTTCAAGTAATTTTATAGTTTCTTTTTAACATTTTTCTATTAAGTACATTAGCGAAAGGGCATTTGTCCCGATAGCTATCGGGATTTGTTTTAATCGAAAAAGAATTCTGAGATATATGATATCGAAGTTTCCTTTTAAATTGTCATTCTCGCAAAAGCGGGAATCTAATATTAACTCAAAAAAACTAGAAAAATGAGCACTCAACATTTAGCCACTAAGGCATTACATGCAGGACATGATGTCACCGCAACAGGAGGAACCAGAGCAGTTCCTATTTATCAAACAACATCGTATGTTTTTAATAATTCAGATCATGCGGCCAATTTATTTTCATTAAAGGAGTTAGGGTTTATTTATACCAGACTTAATAATCCAACCAATCAAATTTTACAAGATCGATTAGCCGCTGTTGAAGGTGGGATAGGTGCTGTTGTTTTTGCTTCAGGAACGGCGGCCATTTCAACGGGACTGTTAACTTTTTTAAAAGCTGGTGACCATATTGTAGCTTCAAGTAGTTTGTATGGAGGGACTTATAATTTATTAAAAGTAACCTTACCTCGATTAGGCATTACAACCACGTTTGTGGATGCTGATAATCCTGATAATTTCAAAAAAGCAATAAAGAATAATACCAGAGCTTTTTTTGTAGAATCTTTAGGGAATCCTAAGTTAGATGTATTGGATTTAGAAGCCATTTCTAAACATTCAAAAGCGGCCGGTGTTCCATTTATAGTTGATAACACAGTTGCTACTCCGGTGTTATTAAATCCCATAAAACATGGCGCTGACATAGTCATTCATTCATTAACTAAATATATTGGAGGTCAGGGAAATTCGCTTGGAGGCGCTATTATTGATGCGGGAACCTTTAATTGGGCAAATGGTAAATTCCCAGAATTCACAGAGCCTTCCGCAGGATATCACGGTTTAATTTATCATGAGGCTTTAGGAGCTGCTGCTTATACTTTTAAATTAATTTTAGAAGGCTTAAGAGATTTTGGTGGTGCTTTAAGTCCGTTTAACGCGTTTCAAATTATTCAAGGTTTAGAAACCTTGCCGATAAGAATTAAACAACATAGTGAAAATGCGTTAGAACTTGCAAAATGGTTACAAAAACAAGATGAAGTAGCTTGGGTAAATTATCCAGGATTAGAGTCTAGTACATATAAATTATTAGCCAAAAAATATTTACCAAAAGGTCAAAGTGGTATTGTAACTTTTGGTGCCAAAGGAGGTTATGATGCAGCAAAAGCCATTGCCGATAATTCTAAATTATTTTCATTATTGGCAAATATTGGCGATACTAAATCGCTCATTATTCATCCGGCAAGTACTACACATCAACAATTAACGGATGCTGAGCAAGAATCATCAGGTGCGTCAAAAGATTTAATTCGGTTATCCGTTGGGATTGAAGATATTGAAGATTTAAAAGCCGATTTAAAAGCAGCATTCAGCAACATATAAAAAGAATAAAGTAATCTTGGAAAAAGCATTGCAACATATTATTATTAAGGATTACATCACTGAAAGTAAAGCCCACTATCCTGAAATAAAGTTAAGCTATCAATTATTTGGAAGAGCCATGGGAACTTCTCCGATAGTTTTGGTTAATCATGCCTTAACAGGCAATAGTAATGTGGCTGGAGAGGATGGCTGGTGGCAGGATCTAGTTGGAATTGACAAAGTCATTGATACCAAATTATATACCATTTTAGCGTTTAATATCCCAGGAAATGGATATGATGGTTTTGTTATAGAAAACTATAAGGATTTTGTTTCAAGAGATATAGCGCATTTGTTTTTAAAAGGTATTGAAGCTTTAAAAATACAGAAGCTTTTTGCCGTTATTGGTGGTTCTTTGGGTGGTGGAATTGCATGGGAAATGGCGGTATTAGCACCTGATATTACTGAACATTTAATTCCTGTGGCAACCGATTGGAAATCTACCGATTGGTTGATTGCCAATTGTCAAATTCAAGAGCAGTTTCTCATAAATTCTAGCAATCCTGTGCATGATGCCAGAATGCACGCCATGTTGTGTTATAGAACTCCGGCGTCTTTTAAGGAACGTTTTCAGCGCTCTAAAAATGAAGAATTAGAAATTTTTAACGTTGAAAGTTGGTTGTTGCATCATGGCAATAAATTACAAGAGCGGTTTCAGTTATCTGCTTATAAATTGATGAATCAACTTCTTAAAACCATTGATGTCACTAAAAACAGAGGAAGTGACTTTAATGTGTTGGAAAATATTCATGCCAATATTCATCTTGTGGGTGTTGATTCTGATTTGTTTTTTACGGCAGAAGAAAATAGACTGACTCAGAAACAGTTGGCAGTAACAAACCCGAATGTGACCTATAATGAAATTAATTCTGTCCATGGCCACGATGCCTTTTTAATGGAATATGAGCAGTTGGAAAAAATAATAGAAGGCATTTTTGTGCCAAATTCTAAAAAAAGAAAAATGAAAGTATTAAAGTTTGGAGGGAAATCCTTGGCCAATGGCGATGGCTTGAAAAGGGTTATTTCTATTATTAAAAAGAAAGTGCATGATGGTGAAAAAATCACGGTGGTTGTTTCTGCCAGAAACCATGCTACAGATGAGTTGGAGTCTATTTTGAATAAAGCCCAAAAAGGAGAGCCGTATCAAGAACAGTTAGAAGCTTTTAAAACCTACCAAAAGGAACCCTTGAAAACTATTGATTTTACGGCAGAGTTTTCGGTTTTAAACAAACTTTTTGAAGGGGTTAGTTTATTAGGGGATTATAGCCCAAAAATCAAAGATGAAGTGCTAGCACAAGGTGAATTATTGTCGGTTAAACTATTGGTGGGACTTCTTAATAAACATCATATTAAAGCCAATGCTGTAGATTCACGGCAACTTATAAAAACGGATGCCACTTTCGGAAATGCGCAACCTATAATTCCATTATCAAAGGATAATGTAAAGCGTTATTTTAAAGAGAATAATGGTGATGTTGTTCATGTTGTTGCGGGTTATATTGCCTCAAATGCAAAAAATGAAACAACTACTTTAGGTCGAAACGGAAGCAATTATTCTGCTGCTTTAATAGCAAATTTTTTAGATGCTGAGGAATTGCAAAACTACACGCATGTTAATGGTATTTTTACGGCAAATCCTGATTTAGTTGAAGATGCACAAAAAATAAGAGAGTTGTCATTTAGTGAAGCCAATGAACTGGCCAATTTTGGCACCACCGTTTTACATGCAAAAACCATAATTCCGTTAGTTGAAAAAAATATAAGTCTTCGTATTTTAAACACGTTTAATTCAGATGATGAAGGCACTTTAATCACGGCTAAACCAAGCTCAAAAGAAGTAACTTCTTTATCTGTTTTAGATAATGTGGCCTTATTAAACTTGGAAGGGCGCGGATTATTAGGAAAAATTGGTGTAGATGCCAGAATATTTAGAGCCTTAAGCGACCATAATATCAGTGTGAGTATTATTTCTCAAGGCTCTTCAGAACGCGGTATAGGATTAATAATAGATGCTGATAAAGCTACTCAAGCAGTCATAGCATTAGAGCGCGAATTTGAAAATGATTTTTATTCTCAAGACGTTAATAAGATTGGGATCATTGATGATGTGTCTGTCATTTCAATAATTGGGATTGAATTAAGCTCATTTCATAAACCGTTT
This sequence comes from uncultured Flavobacteriales bacterium, assembly GCA_963976005.1. Lineage (GTDB taxonomy): Bacteria > Bacteroidota > Bacteroidia > Flavobacteriales > Flavobacteriaceae > Yeosuana. The sequence continues at coordinate 12,662 of CAXBJF010000001.1, forward strand.
AACGCACTTATAAAAAATCAGATTACGCCGTTGTTATTCAATAATACGGTGACGGGCAGAAACGTTAGTTTGGTTGTTAGAAAGAGTCAGTTACATAAAGCTATGAACGTGATTCATGGTGAAATATTCGGAATTTCAAAAAAAATAAATATAGCCATTTTTGGACATGGCTTAGTTGGTAGCGCATTAATAAATCAGATCTTAAAATCAAAAGATGATATTGAAAACAGAAAAGCTATTAACCTAAATGTGTTTGCTATTGGAAATTCTAAACAACTCATTTTAAACAAAAAAGGTGTTGGTGAAAACTGGAAGGAAACCATAAAAACGTCTTCGTTGGATAGTTCCATTGAAAATGTTATTGCATTTGCAAAAACACATCATTTGGAAAATTTAATTGCGGTTGACAATACAGCGAGTTCAAATTTTTACACTAATTATATTCCATTAGTTGAAGCAGGTTTTGATTTAGTCTCGTCCAACAAAATAGCCAATACCATTTCACATAAGTTTTACACAGATTTACGCACCAAATTAAAAGAACAAAACAAGCAGTATTTATATGAAACTACTGTTGGTGCTGGTTTACCTTTAATTGATACTATTAAATTGCTACATGAATCGGGTGAAAATATAACCAGAATCCGAGGTGTGTTCTCAGGAACATTGAGTTATTTGTTCAATAATTTTTCAGTACAAAATAAACCATTTAGTGAAATCATTCAGGAAACCATTGATAAAGGTTTTACAGAACCAGACCCAAGAGAAGATTACTCAGGAAATGATGTAGCCAGAAAGTTGTTAATTTTGGCAAGAGAGTTAGATTTGCAAAATGAATTTGAAGATGTCTCAGTTCAAAATTTAATCCCAGAAGCCTATCAAAAGATTTCTGTAGAAGATTTCTTGAAGCAATTAAAGGAATTGGATGTTGAATTTCAGAAAATAAAAGATAATCAAAAACCCGGACATGTTTTAAGATATATTGGTGATTTATCCGGAGATTTATCACAAGATAAAGGAAATTTAGAAGTGAAATTAATATCCATTCCAGAAGATAGTACGTTGGGTCACATAAAAGGATCAGACGCAATTTTTGAAATATTTACAGAATCTTATGGAGAGCAACCTATTGTTATTCAAGGAGCAGGAGCAGGAGCAGCAGTAACCGCACGAGGTGTTTTTGGAGATATATTAAGACTGTCAAAACATATAAATTAATGTCAGGTTTAGAGTTCAGGGCCTAAAATATTTGCCTGAAACATCTATTTAAAGTCATATTGAGCTTGTCGAAATATTTTGGCTTTATTATTATAAATAAAATAGGCTTCGACAAGCTCAGCCTGACAAAAAAGAGAATAAATTTTCAGAGGACATAAAAATAATAATTAATGAGTGAAGAAAAAAAACAGTTTGAAACAGAAGCCATTCGTACCCAATTAGAACGTACGGAGTTTTTAGAGCATACCAGTCCAATATACTTAACATCAAGTTTTGTTTTTGAAGATGCCGAAGATATGCGTGCGTCTTTTACAGAAGAAAAAGACCGTAATATTTATAGTCGTTTTACAAATCCAAATACTACGGAGTTTGTAGAAAAAGTATGTAAGATGGAAGGAGCCGAAAGCGGGTATGCTTTTGCTACAGGAATGGCTGCTGTGTTTTCAACCTTTGCTGCCTTACTTAAAAGTGGTGACCACATTGTGTCTTCGCGTTCGGTTTTTGGTTCAACACATACATTGTTTACAACCTACTTACCAAAATGGCAGATTTCAACAAGCTATTTTGATATCAATAAACCTGAAACCATTGAAAGTTTCATTACGCCAAGCACTAAGATTTTATATGCCGAATCACCAACGAATCCAGCAATTGATATTATTGATTTAGAGCTGTTGGGAGCAATTGCTAAAAAGCATAACTTAATTTTGATAATTGATAATTGCTTTGCAACACCATATTTACAGCAACCAATAAAATTTGGTGCGCATTTAGTCATACATTCAGCCACTAAATTAATGGATGGTCAAGGGCGCGTTTTAGGAGGTGTTACGGTTGGTAGAGCCGATTTAATAAGAGAGATTTATTTATTTTCCAGAAATACAGGTCCGGCTTTATCACCTTTTAATGCATGGATTTTGTCAAAAAGTTTAGAAACGCTTGCAGTAAGAGTTGATAAGCACTGTGAAAACGCTTTGAAAGTAGCTGAATTTCTAGAAAGTCATAAAAGAGTAAATTGGGTAAAATATCCGTTCTTAAAATCACATCCAAAGTACAAAGTAGCTAAAAAACAAATGAAGCTAGGTGGTAATATTGTGGCCTTTGAGGTGAAAGGTGGTATTAAGGCAGGACGCAAATTTTTAAATGCAATCAAAATATGTTCCTTATCTGCCAATTTAGGTGATACCAGAAGTATTGTGACGCATCCGGCATCAACAACGCACAGTAAATTATCAGAAGAAGACAGACAACAAGTTAGTATTACTGATGGATTGGTTAGAATTTCTGTTGGCTTAGAACATGTGGATGATATTATTCAAGATTTGGAGCAAGCTTTAAATACTAAATAATTTAAGATGTTTTTATTTTCTGGGTTTTCTACTTGTGTGGAGTATAGCGAGTATGAAAACAGTATCTTTCTCTATAATGTAATGTACGCCATAGTTAAATTTATAGGTGTATCTTATTCTGATATTACCATACTTTTTTTGGAAATATTCTGGGTTTGAAGCGATTTCATTAAAAATATCATTGAATTCTTGAAATAATCTGTTTCCTAACCTAGCTAATTGTTCCTCATGCCATTCCAAAGCTTCAACCAATTCAAGTTCAGCTTCAGGTTTAATGATAAGCTCATGAGGCATATTTTGATAAATCAGAATTTATAGTATTCCAATTTTTACCTGTATTTGGGTTAGCTTTATGATTAGCTAAACGTTCATCCAATAAATCTTTTTGTTCCTGCGTTAGTATGTGTAATTCGTCTTCAAATATTTCTTTATTTAAAAACTGTTCTATTTTATCTAATTTTTCCGCACTTACTAAATTGGTAAGGCGTTCAATTAATCGGTATTTTCTAGCGGCTAAATCCATAATCTTTGGCTCTGTTTAACAAATATAGCAAAAATTGCACTTAAAATGTATAAATCTGCATTGTTAGTAATACAAATTTGTAATTAAGTTAGATAAAGTTTTCCGTAAACAATAACAATTCTAATAAATTATATTTTAACTATTTATATTCAAAGAACAAGTTTTTATTTCGGTAGGATTAAAACATGTGGATGATATTATTCAAGATTTGAAGCAAGCCTTAAATTAAGTATCTTTGCAGCATGCTTTCAAAAAAGACAAAATACGGATTAAAAGCGCTTTGCTATATTGCCAGAACCAAAGGCGATATACCAGTTCAGGTTGGTGAAATTGCCAAAAACGAACAAATTCCTCAAAAATTTTTAGAGAGTATATTACTTTCTTTAAGAAAAGCAGGTTTTTTGGGATCTAAAAAAGGCAAACATGGGGGGTATTATTTAAGAAAACTTCCTTCAGAAATTATTATGGCAGATGTCATGCGGATTTTAGAAGGACCTATTGCAATGGTACCATGTGTCAGTTTGAACTTTTATGAAAAGTGTGAAGATTGTCCTGATGAGCAAAAATGCAGCGTCAATAAATTGATGATTCAAGTAAGGGACAATACGCTTCAGGTTTTAAGAAATAACACTTTGGAAGATCTATCTTGTGATAACTAGGTGAGAATTTCTCAAAAAAGCTCCCTTATTTCTGAACTTTTAAGACTGTAAGTTTATAAATATTTCATTATTCTAAAAAGTTATTAATTCTTTTTGAAAAGTAATAAAAAGCTCTACTTTTGTAATTCCTATTAAATCGATAGGAATAATATAATACGACTAAAAATGATTGGACAAATATTAACAAACGTTGGAGACAAGGAGAAATCTTCTTATAAAATAGATGCAGCAACTGATAAGCCTTTAAGAAGTGTTGCTAAATCAGTTAGTTGGAGAATTATAGGAACTTTAGATACCATTTTAATTTCTTGGTTAATTACAGGAGAATTAAGTTTAGCTTTTTCAATTGGTTCAGTAGAGCTCGTAACAAAAATGGTTTTATACTTTTTTCATGAGCGTTTTTGGAATTCCATAAAATGGGGTAGATAAAAGAAAGCATGATGATTAAACAAGAAGAAATAAATAAGCTTAATAGTCAATTTAAAGAAGCAAAACCATCTGAAATTATTAAAAAAGCATTTGAGCTTAGCGGTGATGCAGTGGTGACAACTAATTTCAGACCCTATGAAGCAGCCATTTTGTATGCTGTGAATGCAGTAAAACCAAATATTCCTGTGGTTTGGTGTGATACAGGTTATAACACACCACAAACTTACCAACACGCCAATAAAGTCATTGAAGATTTAAAATTGAATGCGTTTCTGTATGTTCCAAAACAAACGTCTGCACATAGAGATGTGGTTATGGGAATTCCAAGTATTGATGCTCCAGAACATGAATTGTTTACAGAACAAGTAAAGTTAGAGCCGTTTAAACGTGCTATGGAATTTCACAAACCAAAAGTGTGGTTCACTAATTTACGACAAGGGCAAACAGCTTTTAGAAATAGCATTGGTATTTTTAGTGTTAGTAAAGAAGGGGTTTTAAAAGTAAGTCCTTTTTATTATTGGTCTGATGCAGATTTGGATGTGTATTTAGAGGAACATACGTTACCCAACGAGTTTAAGTATTTTGACCCAACAAAAGCATTAGAAAATAGAGAGTGTGGTTTACATGCTTAAAAAAGTTTACAGTTGCAGTCGCAGTAGACAGTAATAAAAAAATAAAATTAAAACAACAATATTCTTACATTACCCAAGTAAGAATTCCTCCCCTTCGGGGAGGTTAGGAGGGGCTTATTATGAATAAAGATACATCAAACATAAATTCGCTTGAAAACGAAGCCATTTATATCATGAGAGAAGTGGCGGCACAATTTGAAAAACCTGTGTTGTTATTTTCAGGAGGAAAAGATTCCATAACTTTAGTAAGATTAGCAGTAAAGGCATTTTATCCGGCAAAAATACCGTTTCCATTAATGCATATTGATACGGGTCATAATTTTCCTGAAACCATTGAATTTAGAGATAGATTGGTGGAAGAATTAGGATTGGAATTAATTATTAGAAATGTACAGGATTCTATAGATCAAGGAAAAGTAAAAGAAGAATCTGGAAGATATTCAAGCAGAAATCAACTTCAAACAACCACACTTTTAGATGCTATTGAAGAGTTTAAGTTTGACGCTTGTATTGGCGGTGCGCGTCGTGATGAAGAAAAAGCCAGAGCTAAAGAGCGTATTTTTTCTGTTCGAGATGATTTTGGTCAATGGGATGAAAAAAACCAACGTCCGGAATTATTTGATATGTTAAATGGGCAAATTGATTTAGGACAAAATGTGCGTGTTTTCCCAATTTCAAACTGGACAGAATTGGATGTTTGGTCATACATTGAACAAGAAGAAATTGAGATTCCATCTATATATTTTGCACACACAAGAAAAGTTTTTTTAAGAGATGGCCTTATTTGGTCACATTCTGATTATGTATATCAAGAAGAAGATGAAGAAATTTTAGAACGTGTTGTTAGATTCAGGACTGTGGGTGATATGAGTTGTACGGCAGCAGTATTCTCCGAAGCATCAGATATTGCAACGGTGGTTCAAGAAATTAGAGATTCCACCATATCAGAACGTGGTGCACGAATAGATGATAAACGTTCAGAAGCAGCTATGGAAAAACGTAAGCAACAAGGGTATTTTTAATCCCCCTAGCCCCCAAAGGGGGAACTCGCAAGTTTGCGAATATGAAATCCTTCAAGGTTTTAAAATCTTGTAGATGTGAAAAGATAAAAGAATAAAAACAAATTTTAAAATATAACCCGTACAAACTCCCTCTCCAAAGGAGAGGGTTGGGGAGAGGCCATGGAAGTATTAAAAATTGCAACAGCAGGAAGTGTAGATGATGGAAAAAGCACCTTAATTGGTAGAATACTTTACGACACCAAATCATTAACAACAGATAAGTTAGAAGCTATTGAAAAAACCAGTAAGCAAAAGGGTTATGATTATCTTGATTTTTCATTAGCAACGGATGGATTAGTGGCTGAAAGAGAACAAGGCATCACCATTGATGTTGCGCATATTTATTTTTCAACAGCTAAAAAAAGTTACATCATTGCAGATACACCGGGACATGTTGAATATACAAGAAACATGGTAACCGGGGCTTCAACATCACAAGCCTCAGTCATATTAATAGATGCAAGGAAAGGAGTTATTGAGCAAACCAATCGTCATTTTTTTATCAATAACCTTCTTCGTATAAAAGATGTTGTAGTGACTATTAACAAAATGGATTTGGTAGATTATTCAGAAGATGTTTATAATAAAATTAAAGCAGATTTTTCTGAATTGATGAGCAAAAGAGATTATCAAGATCAAAAAATAACGTTTATTCCGGTAAGTGCTTTAAAAGGTGACAATGTAGTAAACAGATCTAAAAACATGCCTTGGTATCAGGGTCAAAGTTTATTGGAACATTTAGAAGAATTGGATAAAAAAGATATTTATAACATAGGAACACCTAGATTTCCGGTGCAATTTGTCATTCGTCCCAAAACGGAAGAATTTCATGATTTTAGAGGTTATGCAGGTAAAGTTTATGGTGGTGAATTAAGTGTGGGAGATGACGTTGTTGTATTGCCATCACAAACTAAATCTAAAATAAAAGATATTTTTTTCTATGATCAAAAATATCAAACAGCTTCTAGACGCTCATCAGTAACTATTACTTTGGAAAATGATATTAATGTAAGCAGAGGTGATATGATTGTGAAAGATGGCGATTTACCAACTATTGATAAGCAATTTACCGCCAATATTTGCTGGATGGATTCAAACCAATTAACAACGGGTGGAAAATATATTGTTCAGCATGGAATAAATAAAGTATTAGCAAAAGTTGATAAAATTCACCATAAAATAAATCCGGATTATTCAGGTATAGAAACGGATGTAACAGGATTAAATGTGAATGATATAGCACAAGTGACTTTTAAATTAAACAAGCCAATTTTTTATGATCAGTTTAAAAATCACAGAACAAATGGATCCTTTATTTTAATAGATACACAAACAAATAGCACTGTTGGAGCAGGGTTTATTCAATAAATAAGTTAATAAGTTAGAAAGTTGAAAAGTTAAAAGCATTTTACTTTTCAACTTTAAAACTTTCAACTTTAAAACTTAATTAAAAATGCAAAGTTTTAGAACGGAAATAGAAAATCCTATTGTCGAAAGGGATATCATTGAATTGGCCAAAAAAATTGAGCTGTTCAATACGGGTAGAATCGACGAAGAAAAATTCAGAAGCCTTCGTTTAGCTCGTGGGGTTTACGGGCAACGTCAAGAAGGTGTTCAAATGATTCGTATTAAATTGCCTTACGGAAAAGTGTTTTCCAATCAATTACGAAGAATTGCCGATGTTTCTGACGAATATTCTCGTGGTCGTTTGCATATTACTACACGTCAAGACATACAAATTCATTTTGTGGATTTAAACAGGACACCAGAGCTTTGGGCCGATTTAGAAAAGGATGGCGTAACCCTAAGGGAAGCCTGCGGTAATACGGTGAGAAATGTAACCGCTTCTGAAACGGCGGGTATAGATGTCAACGAGCCTTTTGATGTGTCACCATATGCAGACGCATTATTTCGTTTCTTTTTAAGAAATCCTATTTGTCAGGAAATGGGCAGAAAGTTTAAAGTATCATTTTCTTCATCTGATGAAGATACAGGACTTTCATACATGCATGATTTGGGATTTATTGCGAAAATTGAAAACGGAGTTCGAGGTTTTAAAGTGATGCTTGGTGGTGGATTGGGTTCTCAACCGCGCCATGCAGATGAGTTATATGGTTTTTTGCAAGCTGATAAAATTATTCCGGTAATGGAAGGGGTTTTAAGGATTTTTGATCGTCATGGTGAAAGAAGAAGCAGAGCCAAAGCCAGAATTAAATTCTTAATCAAAGATATTGGTGTAGAGGCATTTAAAGAATTGGTTGAAACAGAACAAAATGCCATCGAATTTAAATCTGTAGCAATTGATTTTGAATCCTATGTACCATCAAAACCTGTGTCAATTAAAACTCCAAAAGTTAATATAAAAGACAAAAAAGCCTTTGAAACCTGGAAGGCTACTAATATTATCCCTCAAAAACAAGCGGGGTATGTAGCTATTGGTATTAAAGTGCTTTTAGGTGATTTTTATACTGATAAAGCCAGATTGTTAGCCGATTTGGTTGAAAATTACGCTGCCGGTGAAATACGTTTATCATTGCGTCAAAATATTTTAATTCCATTTGTTAGGGAAGATTTAGTGCCGTTTTTTTATTTAGAATTAGATAAACTTGGTTTTGCTGAGGCGGGATATAATAAGGCCGTTGATATTACGGCTTGCCCAGGAACGGATACCTGTAATTTGGGGATTGCAAGTAGTACCGGTATCGCTGCAGAATTAGAGCGCGTTATAAAAACAGAATACCCACAATATTTGAATAATAATGATTTAGTTATAAAAATTAGTGGATGTATGAATGCCTGTGGACAACATACCATGGCTAATATTGGGTTTCAAGGTATGTCAGTCCGAACTCCCGATAAATTAGTAGCACCAGCGTTGCAGGTATTATTAGGTGGTGGAAATTTAGGTAACGGCAACGGACTTTTTGCTGATAAAGTTGTAAAAATCCCTAGCAGAAGAGGCCCTGATGCATTGCGAACTATTTTAAATGATTTTGAAGCAAATGCGCAAGGCAAAACATTTGTTGAGTATTATAAAATAACTGGAGAACGCTATTATTATGACCTTTTAAATAGTCTTCAGGACGTAACCAATTTAACACAAGCAGATTTTATTGATTGGGGAACCGATAAAAAATATGAAAAAGCCATTGGTGTTGGTGAATGTGCAGGTGTTGTCATTGATTTGATTTCGACCTTATTTTTAGAAAGCGAAGAAAAAATTGAAGATGCCAAAACGTCTTTTGATGATAAGGTGTATTCAAGCGCTATTTATCAGGCCTATAGTTCTATGGTAAATTCGGCAAAAGCGCTGTTACTTTCAGAAAATATAAGCACCAATACTCAGGCAGGTATTATAAGTCAGTTTGAAGAAACCTTTATTTCTAGCGGAAAATTAAATTTAGGGGTTTCTTTTTCAGATTTAATATATCAATTAAGAGAGTTTGCACCAACTCAAGAATTTGCATCAAAATATATTGAAAATGCCAATCAGTTTTTAGAAAAAGTGAGGGCATTTAGAGAAGCAGAAAATAAGCTTGAAAACAAAGCAGTTTAAAATTGTATTCATTTGGTTGCAAATGAATTAAAAAGATGAACAATAAAAAAAATATTTATAACGATAATCCAATTCCTCCTTCGGGGGTTAAGGGGCGACTAACCGTTGTTGGTGCAGGACCGGGCGATCCGGAGCTCATTACGCTTAAAGCCATAAAAGCCATTGAATCTGCTGATGTTATTTTGTATGACGCATTAATAAATGTAGAATTATTAGTATATGCATCTCCAAAGGCTGAAATCATTTTTGTAGGCAAACGAAAAGGTTGTTATGCATTTCAACAAGATCAAATTAATGAACTTATTGTAAGCAGGGCTAAAAGTCATGGCCATGTTGTAAGGTTAAAAGGTGGGGATCCTTTTATTTTTGGTAGAGGCGCTGAAGAGATTGATTATGTGAAACCATTTGGTATTGAATCTTATGTGGTTCCTGGAATTTCATCAGCTTTTGCAGTACCGGCATATCAAGGAATTCCATTAACAAAACGAGGGGCTTCAGAAAGTTTTTGGGTCATTACTGGCACTACAAAATTGCATCAACTATCCAATGATATCCTTTTAGCTGCGCAATCAACAGCAACCGTTGTCATTCTAATGGGAATGGGTAAATTGAATGAAATAGTAGAGGTATTTAAATCACAAAACAAACATGATGAGCCAATTGCAATTATTCAAAATGGCACAACCGTACATGAAAAAGTGGGTTATGGAACCATTAACAATATTGTTGAAGTGGTAGCAGAAAAACAATTAGCATCTCCAGCCATTATTGTTATTGGCGAAGTTGTAAAAGAGCGGGTTCAATTAACATCAATTTATAAAGAATTAGCTCATAATTCATGAGAAAAGAAGATGTAAATATTAGTGATATGAGTGAGCAAGTTCCCCCTTCAGGGGTTAGGGGGCTTGGAGAAAGAAACAATTTATATCCTATTTTTATAAAGCTAAACAATCTTAAAGCACTTATTGTTGGAGGAGGAAAAGTGGCTGAGGAAAAACTATCATTTATATTAAAATCAAGTCCAGATGCCCATATAACCATGGTGTCACCCATGTTTAAGGAAGAAACTTTAGAACTGGCGAAAAAAGGCGATGTCACGTTAATAAAAAAGAGATACAATAAAAAATTTTTAAAAGGGAAACACATAGTTATTGCAACAACTAATGTTCCAAAAGTGAATGTTAAAGTGTATCATAATTGTAGAAAAAGAAACATTTTAGTAAATGTTGCAGATAATCCACCGTATTGTGATTTTTATATGGGAGGCATTGTTACTAAAGGTAATGTGAAAGTAGCAATTTCGACTAACGGAAAATCGCCAACAACTGCCAAACGATTACGTCAGTTTTTTGAAGATGTCATTCCAGAAAATGTGGATGATTTAGTTAAAAATTTAAATAAATATAGAAAAACAATTAAAGGGGATTTCGAAGAAAAAGTAGAAACGCTCAACGAATTTACCAAAGGATTAATTGCAAAGAAAGAATCTTAAAAATGATTAAAACAGATATACTAATAATAGGGGCAGGACCAATAGGGCTATTTACAGTTTTTGAAGCAGGATTGTTAAAACTGAAGTGTCATCTAATTGACGCGTTACCACAACCAGGTGGTCAATGTTCTGAGATATACCCTAAAAAACCTATTTATGATATTCCCGGTTTTCCAGAAATATTGGCGGGTGATTTAACAAAAAATCTTTTAGAGCAAGGCAAGCAATTTAAACCAGGTTTTACACTGGGTGAACGTGCTGAAACTATTGAAAAATTAACTGATGGAACTTTTATTGTAACCACTAATAAAGGCACAAAACACCATACGCCTGTAGTTGCTATTGCTGGAGGACTGGGTTCTTTTGAACCAAGAAAACCATTGATTGAAAACATGGCATTCTTTGAAGAAAAGGGTGTTGAGTATTTTATTAAAGACCCTGAAGTTTATAGAAATAAAAAAGTGGTTATTTCTGGCGGAGGAGATTCTGCTTTAGATTGGAGTATATTTTTAGCTGATATAGCTTCAGAAGTAACGCTTATTCACAGAAGAAATGAATTCAGGGGTGCTTTAGATTCAGTAGAAAAAGTAGGTGAATTAAAACTTTTAGGAAAGATTAATGTAATGACACCATCAGAAGTAACCGCCCTTCATGGTCATAAAAGATTAGAGCGTGTAACAGTTACTAAGGGGCATGAAAAAATAGAACTGGAAACAGATCATTTTATTCCGTTATTTGGATTGTCTCCAAAATTAGGTCCCATAGGTGATTGGGGGTTAGAAATAGAAAAAAATGCTATTAAAGTTGATCATACATTAAATTATCAAACCAATATTCCGGGCATTTTTGCCATAGGCGATGTGAATATCTATCCTGAAAAATTAAAATTGATTCTTTGCGGGTTTCATGAAGCAACCCTAATGTGTCAAGCGGCTTATAGAATTATCAATCCGGGTAAAAAACATGTGTTAAAGTATACCACCGTAAGTGGGGTAGACGGTTTTGACGGAACACGCAAAGAAGCTCCAAAAGCAGTTATACAATCTATACCATAAAAATTATTAATTGTGTAATTTTGCGACGTTATTAGTGCTACTTAACCATGATAAATTATAATATACGTTTAAAGGAAGTTATAAAAACATTTACCAAACGATTGTTTTATAACTTGTTTGATGAACAATTTGAAGAAACGGTTTTCTTAAAAAAGACTTTTTTGGAAATTACTTCAAAATTAGATATAAAAGAAAGAGAACGAATTTGGAATGAATTTCAAGATCAGTTTTTAACTATTAGGGAAAAATTAAATTTAGACGCTCTGTCGTTTTTAAAAAATGATCCTGCTTCAACCTGTATTGAGGAAGTTTATTTAGCCTATCCAGGGTTTTATGCCATTTCAATTTACAGATTAAGTCATCAATTATATCTTTTAAAAGTTCCGATTATGCCAAGAATGATGAGCGAATATGTGCATGGCGTTACAGGTATTGACATTCATCCGGGAGCAACTATTGGGGAGTCTTTTTTTGTTGACCACGGGACCGGAATTGTCATTGGTGAAACTTCTATTATAAAAAATAATGTGAAAATATTTCAAGGGGTTACCTTAGGAGGTCTTCAGGTGAAAAAGAGCATGCAGTCTTCCAAACGTCATCCAACTATTGAAGAAAATGTGACCATTTATGCAAATGCTACTATTTTAGGTGGCGATATAGTCATAGGTGCAAATAGCACCATTGGTGCCAATGTTTGGATTACACAATCAGTTCCTGAAAATTCATTAGTCACCTATCAAACAGAAATTAAAATCAGACCAAAAAACAATGGCATCCATTAAAGGAATCTTAAATCAAATAGGAAACACGCCGCTTGTTGAAGCCTCTCATCTGGTTTCAAAAAAAGGGGTCAAGCTCTATTTAAAATTAGAAGGGAATAACCCTGGAGGAAGTGTTAAAGACCGTGCTGCTTTTAATATGATTAATGAAGCCATAAAAAGAGGCGATATAAAAAAAGGTGGTTATTTGGTTGAAGCAACCAGTGGAAATACGGGAATTGCATTAGCATTTATTGCAAATCTTTTTGGTTTGAATATGGTTTTAATTATGCCAGAAAACTCAACTGAAGAACGTGTAAAAACCATGCGTGCATATGGTGCTGAGGTTATTTTAACACCAGCTGAAATTGGTATTGAAGGGTCAAGGGATTTAGCCTTTCAACTGCGTGATGAAAAAGGATATACCTTGCTCAATCAATTTGAAAATGATGATAACTGGAGGGCTCATTATAAAACAACAGGTCCTGAGATTTGGAGAGATACCAATGGTGAAATCACACATTTTGTTTCGGCTATGGGAACGACCGGAACCATTATGGGAGTTTCGACTTATTTGAAGGGGAAAAACAAAAATATCACGATTGTTGGTGCACAACCGGAAGATGGAGCTAAAATACCAGGTATCAGAAAATGGTCTCCAGATTATATTCCCAAATTTTTTGACCGGTCAAAAGTAGATCTCGTCATTGAATTGAGTGAACAAGATGCTAAAACCATGACACAACGATTGGCGAAAGAAGCAGGCATTTTTGCAGGAATGAGCAGTGGTGGATGTGTTCATAGTGCATTAAAAATTGCAGAATCTATGGATAAAGGTGTTATAGTGGCTATTATTTGCGATAGAGGAGACCGTTATTTGTCGTCAAACTTATTCGAATAAAAGCATACAATTTTTATCAATTTAATGCGAATAAAAAAAATATTGTTAGTATTTTTGTTCGCTAGTTCATTAACGTATTAATATAGTTATCAAGAAAGGCAGAGGGAATAGAACCTGTGAAGCCTTGGCAACCCTTTATTCTTTTAAAGAAGGTGCTACGTTCTACTAATATTCTAATGGAATGTTGGAAAGATAACGAAAAGTGTTTTTTACTTTTCTTGATGATATATTGATATAAAGAATATCAAAATGTCAAACATAAAACAAGCTTTACAAGACCGTATTTTAATACTTGATGGTGCCATGGGTACGATGCTTCAACGCTATAAATTTACTGAAGAAGATTTTAGAGGCGAACGTTTTAAAGATTATCCGTCACCGTTGCAAGGAAATAATGACCTTCTTTCCATTACACAACCTCAAGCCATAAAAGATGTGCATGCAAAATATTTTGAAGCAGGTGCTGATATTGTTGAAACCAATACGTTTTCAGGGACTACCATTGCCATGGCAGATTATCACCTGGAAGATTTGGTGTATGAATTGAATTTTCAATCGGCTAAAATAGCCAGAGAAGTTGCTGATGCATTTACCTTAAAGGAACCTCATAAACCTCGTTTTGTAGCAGGCTCCATTGGACCCACAAACAAAACAGCAAGCATGTCGCCAGATGTAAATGACCCCGGATATAGAGCCGTTTCTTTTGATGAATTACGAATTGCTTACAAACTACAAGTAGAAGCATTGATTGATGGAGGCGTTGATATTTTATTGGTAGAAACCGTGTTTGATACCTTGAATGCCAAAGCAGCTTTATTTGCAATTGAAGAGGTGAAAGATGAAAGAGGTATAGATATTCCAATTATGTTGAGCGGAACAATTACAGATGCTTCTGGAAGAACTTTATCAGGGCAAACAGCTGAGGCATTTTTAATTTCAGTATCACATATTCCATTATTATCGGTAGGATTTAATTGTGCTCTGGGAGCTAATTTATTGCAGCCACACTTAGAAGCCATTGCCAATAAAACGGACTTTGCTATTTCAGCACACCCTAATGCCGGATTGCCAAATGCTTTTGGAGAGTATGACGAATCTCCTGAAGAAATGGGTGAACAGATTGAAGAATATTTAAAAAAAGATTTAATCAATATTATTGGAGGCTGTTGCGGCACCACCCCAGAACATATAAAAGTGATTGCTGAAATAGCGGCTAAATACAAACCTAGAAAAATATTAGAGACCGTTTAATTATGATTCTTGAAGTAGCAACCTTACATATAAAAACAGGGCTTTCAAAAGATTTTGAAAAAAGTTTTCATAAAGCACAAAAGATAATAGCTTCCATGAAAGGATATATTTCTCATGAATTAAAGAAATGTATTGAGCAAGAAGATAAGTACATTTTATTAGTGAATTGGGAAACGATTGAAGACCATGAAATAGGGTTTAGAAAATCAAAAGAATATCAAGTCTGGAAGGCGTTATTGCACCATTATTATGAACCATTTCCAATAGTAGAGCATTATAAATAATGAAAAATAAAGTAGAAGGTAATCCAAATAAAAAAGCCTCTTCCCTTTGGGGAGAGGTTGGAGTGGGGCAAAAATACTTGCACTTATCAGGATTAGAACCATTAATTCTAAATAAAAACAGCAATTTTATTAATGTTGGTGAACGTACTAACGTAGCTGGTTCTCGTAAGTTTTTAAGATTGATTAAAGACGAGAAATTTGATGAAGCATTGGATATTGCACGTCATCAGGTAGATGGTGGGGCACAAATAATTGACATTAATATGGACGATGGTCTTATTGATGGAAAGGAATCCATGGTTCGATTTTTAAATTTAATTGCTGCTGAACCTGATATTTGCAGAGTACCCATCATGATTGATAGTTCTAAATGGGAGATTATTGAAGCAGGTTTAAAAGTAGTACAAGGTAAATGCGTTGTGAATTCCATTTCATTAAAAGAAGGTGAAGAAAAATTTATATGGGAGGCTAAACAAATTAAACGTTACGGAGCTGCAGTGATTGTCATGGCATTTGACGAGGTTGGTCAAGCGGATAATTATGATAGAAGAATAGAGATTGCTAAACGTTCTTATAAAATATTGGTGGACATTGTCCACTTTCCTTCAGAAGATATAATTTTCGATTTAAATATATTTCCGGTGGCCACGGGAATGGATGAGCATAAAAGAAATGCCATTGATTTTATTGAAGCCACACGCTGGGTACGTCAAAATTTGCCCAATGTAAGTGTGAGTGGTGGTGTTAGTAATGTGTCATTTTCATTTAGGGGAAATGATGGTGTTCGTGAAGCCATGCACTCCGTGTTTTTATATCACGCCATTCAAGCGGGCATGAATATGGGAATTGTAAATCCGGCACTTTTAGAGGTTTATGATGACATTCCTAAGGATTTATTGGAACGTGTTGAAGATGTTATTTTAAATAGAAGAGATGACGCCACCGAACGATTATTGGACTTTGCTGAAACCGTTAAAGGGTCTAAAGTTGAAAAAGGATTGGATTTATCATGGCGAGAAAACCCGATTCAGGATCGTATTACACATGCTTTGGTAAAAGGCATTGATGCCTTTATCATTGAAGATGTGGAAGCTGCAAGACAACAAGCTGAAAAGCCGATTGATGTCATTGAAGGACATTTAATGATTGGAATGAATGTGGTTGGCGATTTATTTGGTGCAGGAAAAATGTTCTTGCCTCAGGTTGTGAAATCAGCGCGCGTCATGAAAAAAGCAGTTGGCTATTTAAATCCGTTTATTGAAGAAGCGAAAATAGCCCCTAAATCCCCAAAGGGGACTTTGTACTGGCAAACTGCTGATCCAATTTTATATGGATTGTTAAAGGAATTTGCCAAAACAATGAGAGACCAACCTAATGAAGCTGAAAGATTACTTTGGCAGATTTTGAGTGGAAAAAAATTGGATGGATGTAAGTTTAGAAGACAACATATTATAGGTGATTATATTGCAGATTTTATATGCTTAAAAACTAATTTGATTATTGAAGTAGATGGATTGATTCATCAATTGCCTGAAAATAAAACTTCTGATGAAGCTCGCACAAAATGGCTTGAAGGTGAAGGGTACCGTGTTATTAGATTCACAAATAAAGAAGTGTTATTAAATCTTGACGCAGTTATAGAAGAAATAAAAGAAGCATTGCTTGCTCCCCCATTGGGGGTTGGGGGGCTAGAACCCATTGGGAAAGTTTTGATGGCAACTGTAAAAGGAGATGTGCATGATATTGGTAAAAATATTGTAAGTGTAGTACTGGCTTGCAATAATTATGAAATAGTTGATTTAGGTGTTATGGTGCCCCCTGAAAAAATTATTGCTACGGCTAAAGAACAAAATGTTGATGTGATTGGTTTATCTGGTTTAATTACACCTTCGCTTGATGAAATGGTGTATTTGGCAAAAGAAATGGAGCGGCAAAATTTTACAGTTCCATTGCTTATTGGAGGTGCTACAACTTCAAAAGCACATACAGCGGTTAAAATAGATACACAATATAAGCATGCAGTAGTTCATGTGAATGATGCCTCAAGAGCAGTGACGGTTGTTGGTGATTTGTTAAATAAAAAAACAACCAAAACCTACGTCACGGCCATGAAAAAAGATTATAATGAGTTTCGGGAGAAATTTTTAAAGCGAGGAAAAACAAAAGATTATATTTCTATCCTTGAAGCCAGAAAAAGAAAATATAATATTGATTGGAATACCTCTAAGATTATAAAACCAAAAGAATTGGGAATTCAAGTTTTAGAACAATTAAGTCTAAAAGAATTAGTACCCTTTATTGATTGGAGTCCGTTTTTTAGAAGTTGGGACTTACATGGCAAGTATCCAGACATTTTAACCGATAAGGTTGTTGGTGAACAAGCTACCACTATGTTTAATGAAGCGCAAACCATGATTAGTGAAATAATTGCAAAGCAATTATTAAAACCAAAAGCTATTTTTGGACTATTTGAAGCCAATACGGTTCATGATGATGATATTTCCATTCAGAAAAAAGGAAAAGAAATCACGGTATTTAGGACCTTGCGTCAGCAATTAAGTAAAAGAGATGGTATTCCTAATATAGCGTTAGCAGATTTTATTGCTCCTAAAGAAACCGGAGTGACAGATTATATGGGAGCGTTTTGCGTGGCTATTTTTGGAGCTCAGGAATTGGCAACTTCCTTTAGAGAAAAAGAGGACGATTACAGTGGTATTATGGCGCAGGCCATTGCCGATAGATTTGCAGAAGCGTTTGCCGAATATTTACACAAACAAGTACGAACCAAACATTGGGGGTATGCTGCAGATGAAACCCTTTCAAATGAGGATTTAATTAAAGAAAGTTATAAAGGTATTCGTCCGGCTCCAGGGTATCCCGCAT
Organism: uncultured Flavobacteriales bacterium; assembly: GCA_963976005.1. Lineage (GTDB taxonomy): Bacteria > Bacteroidota > Bacteroidia > Flavobacteriales > Flavobacteriaceae > Yeosuana. Next base: position 30,713 of record CAXBJF010000001.1, read on the forward strand.
GTCCGGATCACTTAGAAAAGGAAACTATTTGGAGTTTACTTGATGTTGAAAATAGAATTGGTGTAACCCTTACCGAGAGTATGGCTATGTGGCCTGCGGCGGCTGTTTCGGGTTATTATTTTGCAAATCAAGAAGCAAAGTATTTTGGTTTAGGAAAAATCACTGAAGATCAAGTTATTGATTTTGCTGTTAGAAAAGGGATTTCTAATGAAAAAGCTCGAAAATGGTTGCATCCTACGATTGCAGATGATTAAAATATTAGGTCATTACGAGGAGGGCACGACGAAGTAATCTTTCAAAATTATTGTGATTGCTTCAATACTTTCGCAATGACGATTATAAAAATATAAAAAATGAAATCTGAATTTATTGAATTAACATTGGGAAGTTACATAATTTCACACGGTTATAATGCCAAGAATAAAGAAATGATGGAACACATTCCGTCAGAAAAATTTTCGAAGAAAATAATTCCTGTTTCCAGAATAAAATCGATTAGTGAAAAATATATTTTGACAGATTATGTAGATGGACGATGGATTTATTGGGAATATGAAGAAGATTATAATGAGTTGAAAAAACTGTTGGTGTAGCCCGCGTTAGCGATTGCAGCGGCATCCTTTTTACCATAATAAATAGACGTCATTACGAGGAGGGACGACGACGTAATCTCATCAGATAAAGAGATTGCCACAGAATGTTAGAAATTTTCATCGCAATAGCGTAAAAAGATATAGCGAAAAGCGCGACCCTTGTGGTAACGCCAAAAAAAGAAATATTAAAAAAGATACTGAAATAAATTCAGCATACATGAAAGTAACGGAACACATAAAAAAAGCCAACGGCAAAACATTGTTTTCTTTTGAAATTATTCCGCCTCAAAAAGGGCGAAATATTCAAGAATTATATGATAATATTGACCCATTAATGGAGTTTAATCCGCCATTCATTGATGTCACGACTTCCAGAGAAGAATATGTGTATATTGATAAAGGCGAAGGGCTTTTAGATAGAAAAATTACGCGCATGCGACCAGGAACTGTAGGCATTTGCGCCGCTATAAAACACAAGTATAATGTGGATACCATTCCGCATGTATTGTGTGGTGGATTTACCAAAGAGGAAACGGAATATTTGTTGGTTGATTGCCATTATTTAGGTATTGATAATGTGATGGCTTTAAGAGGCGATGCCATGAAACACCAAAAATATTTTGAGCCAACCAAAGGGGGCCATACTTATGCTACGGAATTAGTTGCTCAAATGAAAGATTTAAACGCTGGTAAATATTTACATGAAGTTATTGAATCAGACTATAAAACAAATTTTTGCATTGGTGTTGCCGGGTATCCTGAGAAACATTTGGAAGCGCCTTCATTAACCAATGATTTAAAGCGATTAAAAGAAAAAGTGGATGCCGGCGCTGATTATATTGTGACTCAAATGTTTTTTGATAACGGGAAATTTTTTGATTTTGTTGAAAAGGCAAAACAAGCAGGAATCCATGTTCCAATTATTCCGGGGATAAAACCAATTGCTGTAAAAAAGCATTTGCAGTTATTACCACAGGTTTTCAAAATAGATTTACCAGAAGCTTTAATTAGCGAAGTTGAAAAATGTAGAACCAATAATGACGTGCGTCAAGTTGGTATAGATTGGGCGGTTCAACAATCAAAAGAATTACAAAAGGCAGGGATTCCGGTTTTGCATTTTTATTCCATGGGAAAAAGTGATAACATAAAAGCCATTGCATCACAGATATTTTAATAATTCTTATACTTTTGTGAAACAATACAACCATTAATGAGGCTATTTTTTTTCTGTATGTTAAGTGTTTTTACAACACTTGTATTTTCACAAGAAAATCAGCAATCATCTTATCTGGATGTTAATTATTTTAAAGGAAATATTGCTTTACATAATAATGATATTCTTCATTTAATAAAAGGGCATCCTGAAGGTGTTATTTTAAGTTATAACAAAAAAACATTTGGGTATAATTCATGGGAGCAACGTTTTAATTATCCGGAATATGGTGTGTCTTTCATATATCAGGATTTTAAAAATGATGTTTTAGGAAATAATTATTCTCTGTATGGGCATTATAATTTTTATTTTTTAAAACGAAATATCATGTTTCGTATTGGTCAAGGTTTAGCCTTTACTACAAATCCGTACGATAAGGAATCAAATTACAGAAATAATGCCTTTGGCTCAAAAATTATGAGCAGTACCTATATGATGCTTAATTATAAAAAGGAACAACTTTTTGATCAGTTTGGTTTGCAGGCCGGTTTTTCATTTATACATTATTCAAATGCAAATATAAAAGCGCCAAATACAAGCATAAATTCTATTACTTTAAATCTTGGGGTTACTTATAATTTGGAAAAAGTAGATCCGGAATTTATCATAGCCGACAGCACTCAAACAAATACAAAATTTACTCAACCCATTAAATACAATCTTGTTTTTAGAAGCGGTATTAATGAAAGTGATATAGTAGGGAGTGGTCAATTTCCATTTTATATTGTTTCGGCGTATGCCGATAAACGTTTCAACCAGAAAAGTGCCTTACAGTTTGGCGCAGATGTGTTTTTTTCAAATTTTTTAAAGGAATATATTTACTACCGGTCCGTTTCTTTTCCCGAAGAGCCTACTTCTGGTAATGAAGATTATAAGCGTGTCGGATTAGTTGTTGGCCATGAGTTGTTTGTTAATAACACGTCCTTAGTAACACAGATAGGATATTATGTTTATTATCCATTTGATTTTGAAGGAAGAACCTACTTTAGAATAGGTTTAAAACATTATTTTGGAAAGAAATGGTTTGGGGCTTTGACCTTAAAAACACATGCAGCAAAAGCTGAAGCCGTTGAATTTGGTATAGGGGTAAGATTATGAAAACTGTCATTCCTGTGAAAGCAGGAATCTTATAAATTTAAATTTAAAATAACTAATGGATTCCTGTTTTCGCAGGCATGACAAAAAATGAAAAACGTATTATTCATAGCTTTAATTATAGTAATGACTTCATGTAATAGTGAAAATGCGAGTGATTGCTTTCAAACATCGGGGCCCATGATTCAGCAGGAAATCACATTAGATGTTTTTGATAAAATTTTGGTGAATCGGGATGTTGCTTTGATTCTTAAAGAAGGTAGTCCTCAAAACGTCATTATAGAAACCGGTGAAAATTTAATGAATGATGTTGAAGCCATTGTAGTTGACGGTAAATTGATTTTATCAGACAATAATTCATGTAATTATGTGCGTGATTATGGCATCACCAAAATATATGTTACCGCTCCTAATATTACAGAAATAAGAAGTTCAACCCAATATGATGTTAGCTCAGATGGTGTGTTAACCTATCCTAACTTAACTATTTTATCTGAAGACTATAATGAACCAGATACCTTTACCGTTGGCAATTTTAATCTGGAAATTGATAATTTGAGCCTTCATGTGGTATTTAATAATTTATCAAATTGCTTCATTTCAGGAAAAACAGATAATTTAAATATAACTTTTGCAGCGGGTTTATCCAGATTTGAAGGAAGAAACCTCATGGCTCAAAAGGTGAATGTATGGAACCGGAGTTCAAATGATATGATTGTTAATCCACAACAAGAAATAACAGGAAAAATATCGGGAACCGGTAATGTGATTTGTGTAAATCGTCCACCCATTGTTGACGTTGAAGAACAATATAAAGGGCGACTAATTTTTGAGTGATTAATTACTTGTCAATTCCCTAAACAAACTTTCTAAACTAGCATTTTTCTGGTTAAGCTGTAAAATTTTCAACTGATTGTCATGTGCAAAATCAAAGACATGAGATCGCATATCCTCTGAGGTACTAAAAGTAATTTCATATACAAATCCATGTGTATTTGTAACGGTTTTAACTTTCGGCAACTTCTTTAAAAAAGCATCTTCAACTCTATAATCAAACTCCACTATTACGGTTTGCTCTTTACCATCATGGAGTTCATGCAATTTTTTATCAGCAATAATATTCCCTTTATTTATAATGATTACCCGGTCACACATGGCTTCAACTTCTTGCATAATGTGCGTTGACAGAAAAATGGTTTTTGTTTTGCCAATGGTTTTTATCAGGTTTCTAATGTCAACCAACTGGTTTGGGTCTAATCCTGTTGTGGGTTCATCAAGTATTAAAACGTCTGGGTCATGTAGTAAAGCATTCGCTAATCCTACTCTTTGGCGGTATCCTTTTGAAAGCTGCCCTATTTTTTTATGAGATTCAGGAGACAATCCAGTGAGTTCAATGACTTCCTGAATTCGGGCTTTTGATACATTGAAAATCTGTGCGTTAAAGGCTAAATATTCTTTAACATACATATCTAAATACAACGGATTATTCTCCGGTAAATACCCAACGCTTTTTTGAACGTCCATAGTATTTTGATTCACATCAAAGTTATTTACTTTTACTTGACCTTCAGATGCTTGGATGAAAGTGGTTAAAATTTTCATCATCGTAGATTTTCCGGCGCCATTCGGACCTAAAAATCCAACAATTTCAGGTTTCCCTACCTTAAAAGATATATTATTTAGTGCTTTTTGGTTTCCATAAAGTTTTGAAACACCTTCTACCGCTATTGACATATTGAAATTCTTTACTCAAAAATAATGATTATATAATTTAAACGAGGCTTTGCCTTAATATCTTTAAAACTTTTAATTAAATAGTAAAAAAACGCAGGTTGTATTTTGATTTGTGGAAATATTATTTACTTTAGCCACACAATTATGAAAGCAACAAAAGGTTACACTTATTTTAACAACTGGTTTTATTTCTTTTTTAGCAAAGAAATCGGGACATTGTATGTGTAATTTATAATAAATAAATTTAATATAAGTCTCGATGGAAATCGGGACTTTTTTTATATGATAAAGACAGTAGCTATACAAGGAGTAAAAGGATCATTCCATCATATTGTGTCTCAACAATATTTCAATAAGCCGGTTGTGGCCATTGAATGTTTAACGTTTGACCGGGTTGTTGAATCGTTGGTAAGTGAGGAAAGCGATGCTGTTATTATGGCTTTAGAGAATTCTATTGCAGGCTCCATTATTCCTAATTACGCCTTAATTGATAAATATAATTTGCATATTGTTGGTGAGCATTATTTGGATATTCAGCATAATTTAATGGCATTGCCTAATCAAAGTATCATGAATATTAAAGAAGTTTATTCGCATCCTATGGCATTGTTGCAGTGTAAGGAGTTTTTCAGGGATTATCCTCATATTAAACTGGTAGAAGATAAAGATACTGCTGAAGTTGCAGAACGTATTCATAAACATCAATTAAAAAAGGTAGGCGCAATCGCAAGTGTTATGGCTTCTGAAATATTTGAATTAAATATTCTGGCTAAAAGTATTCAGTCCATAAAACATAATGAAACCCGTTTTGCGATTGTAAAACGTACAAATTCTGAAATTCCAGAGAATGAAATAAACAAAGCGTCTTTAAAATTTGAAACTGACCATAAACGAGGCAGTTTAGCAACCATATTAAATGTGATGAGCGATTGTAAATTGAATTTAACAAAAATTCAGTCGTTACCAATTATTGAAACCCCATGGAAATACGCGTTTTTTGTGGATGTTACTTTTGAAGATTATAAAGACTTTGCCAAGGCAAAAGCGGTGTTAAAAATCATGACTCTAGGATTAAAAATATTTGGTGAATACAAAAATGCAAAGTTATGATTGAAGTAGCCAACAGATTGCACACCGTTGAAGAATACTATTTCTCCAAAAAATTAAGAGAAGTCAATTTGCTTATTGCCAGTGGGAAACCTATTATAAATTTAGGTATTGGTAGCCCAGATATGCAGCCGCCACAAAAAGTAATTGATGCTATTACAAGCAGTTTTCAAGACCCCAATGCGCATAAATATCAAAGCTATCAAGGCTTACCAGAACTTAGGGATGCCATGGCAGCATTTTATAAAGATCACTTTAAAGTATCATTAAGTCCTGCAACAGAAATTTTACCATTAATGGGGAGTAAGGAAGGTATTATGCACATTTCCATGGCCTATTTAAATGAAGGGGATGAAGTTTTAATTCCGAATCCTGGTTATCCTACCTATGAATCTGTTACCAAATTAGTAGGGGCAAAACCCATTTTTTATGAATTGGACGCCAAAAATAATTGGTCGCCTGATTTAAAGGCAATATCCAAATTAGATTTAAGTAAAGTAAAAATAATGTGGGTAAATTATCCACATATGCCCACAGGAGCTTTGCCAAATACATATTTATTTGAAGAATTAGTGGCATTTGCAAAAAAGCATCATATTTTAATAGTGAATGATAATCCGTATAGTTTTGTTTTAAATGATAATCAACAAAGTATTTTAAGTGTTGCTGGCTCAAAAGAAGTTTGTTTGGAGCTCAATTCATTGAGCAAAACATTTAATATGGCAGGTTGGCGCGTTGGTATGGTGGTTGGAGATAGTTGTCATATCAGTAATATTTTAAAGGTGAAAAGCAATATGGATTCTGGTATGTTTTATGGCATTCAAAAAGGTGCTATTGAAGCATTAAAGTGTACAAAAATGTGGTTTGTAACCTTAAATAATGTATATCGTGAACGCAGAAATTTAGTATGGCAATTGGCAGATGCCTTAAATTGCACGTATGACAAACAAGCTACCGGACTTTTTGTTTGGGCTAAATTACCGGCACATTTAAAATCAGAAGAATTTATAGATAAAGTACTTAAAGACAATCATATTTTCATTACTCCAGGAACCGTTTTTGGAAGTAAAGGAGAAGGATATATCAGATTTTCGTTATGTGCTTCCACAGAAGTTTTAATAGAAGCAATTGCACGGGTAAAGTAGTTTGCAGTCGCAGTAAGCAAGTAGTGTTAAATAGTGAAATTAGTGTAACAGTTAATAATTCTTTCCTTAGGGAAGATGTCTCGAAGAGACAGATGGGCATGAAAAACATATACATAATAGGGGTTGGATTAATAGGTGGCAGCCTTGCTATAGATATTAAAAAGAAGAATCCAGAAGTGATTATTCATGGTATCAGTAGAAAGGAAACAACACTTGATGAGGCATTAGCACTTAAATTAATTGATAAAAAAGCAACTTTAGATGATGTTGATAAAGCTGATTTAGTAATTATATGCATTCCAGTGGATGCAACGGTAAATTTATTACCTGCAATTTTAGATAAGATCCCGGTTACAGGGCTGGTTATAGATGCAGGATCAACCAAGGAAGCCATTTGTAAAGCGGTTGAAAATCATCCAAAACGCAGAAATTTTTTAGCCATGCATCCTATTGCAGGTACTGAGCATTCAGGCCCTAGCGCAGCAATTAGCGGTTTGTTTGAAGGGAAAACAAATATTGTTTGTGAAGTTGAAAAAACAGCATTCAAGCTCCAGGAAAAAGCCTTAAAGTTAGTTATAGACATTGGGATGCGTATTCGCTATATGAATCCGGTTGCACATGATAAACACATTGCTTACGTATCGCATTTGTCGCACATTAGCTCATTTATGTTAGGTAAAACTGTCATTGATAAAGAGAAAAATGAACGTGATATTTTTGATATGGCTGGCAGTGGATTTGCATCAACCGTAAGATTAGCAAAAAGTTCACCCGAAATGTGGACACCTATTTTTAAACAGAATAAAGACAACGTTATTGAAACGTTAGAAGAATACATTAATAATCTCACTCAATTTAAAGACATGATGAGACAAAATGATTTTGATGCCATTTATAATGAGATGAAAAACGCCAATCACATAAAAGATATTTTAAAAGGAATCAATTAAAGTATAAGTAAACATTAAAATTAAAAACTAAATTAATAATTAAATAGATTTTTTCCCTTTGGGAAAATGTCTGAAAGACAAAAGGGCTATGGAAAACAAAAAAGAATTAAGAACCTGGTTAGATGATTTAAAATTAAATCACCCATTGGTCATTGCAGGTCCTTGCAGTGCTGAAACAGAAGAGCAAGTATTAAGAATTGCCAATGAACTGAAAGATACAGATGTTAGTTATTTTAGGGCTGGTATTTGGAAACCAAGAACACGTCCAGGAATGTTTGAAGGCGTAGGGTCTTTAGGATTAAAATGGCTGCAAAAAGTTAAAGCAGAAACTGGAATGAAAACCGCAACAGAAGTTGCCAATGCAGCACATGTAAAATTGGCTTTAGAACATGATATAGATTTATTATGGATTGGTGCCCGTTCAACAGTAAGTCCATTTATTGTGCAAGAAATAGCTGATGCTTTACGCGGAACTGATAAAATTGTATTAGTAAAAAATCCTGTAAACCCAGATCTGGCTTTATGGTTAGGCGCTGTTGAGCGTTTAGCAACAGCTGATATCAAGAAATTGGGAGTGATCCATAGAGGGTTTTCAACTTACGAAAAATCTAAATACAGAAATAATCCAGAATGGCAACTGGCTATAGAGTTGCAAACAAAATTCCCGGATTTACCAATAATAAATGATCCATCACATATCACAGGTAAACGTGATATGATTTTTGATGTATCTCAAACAGCATTGGATTTGAATTTTGATGGTTTGATGATTGAAACACATTTTGACCCTGAAAAGGCATGGAGTGATGCGTCTCAACAAGTAACGCCAAAAACATTAATTCAGATTATGAAGGATTTAAAAATTAGAAAAGAGACAGATCCAGAAGCCGAATTTAACAAATCCCTGAATAATTTAAGAGCTCAAATTGATGTGGTAGACAATCAAATTATTGATCTGCTAGGAAAACGTATGAAAGCTGCTGATGGAATTGGGGTACTTAAAAAGAAAAAAAACGTAGCTGTGTTACAAAGTAAACGTTGGAATGAAATTTTAGGTCATATGGTTTTGGAAGGAGAATCTAAAGGGTTGAGCGAAGAATTTATTTTGAAAATGTTTAAGGCCATTCATCAAGAGTCCATTAATCATCAAGAGAAGATTATCAATGGGTAAATAATAAAATAGGCTGTCTATAGTCAATATTTTCGAATTGTCAGGTTGAGCTTGTCGAAACCAATTTCAAAATATCAATAAATTGATATATTTTGACAAGCTTAATACGACCTCTCATCATAATTTTAAGACAGCCACTTTTATTTAATTTCATTAAAGATTTCTTTTAAAAATATAGCGTGTAATAAAAATGCCTTGTCCATCACCTTTACCACATTCGCTTTCCACAGCACTGGTAACAAAAGCTAATTCCCAGCCTTCAATAATCATGGTATTGATTTTTGAAGTTATTAAGGCATCATTGGCTGCAATATTTTGAAAACGAATTCCACCAATATTATAAAAGTTTAGTAATTTTGTTTCGTCAAAATCCTTCACTCTTATTTCTCCACGGTCAGATTTATTACGGCCGTTATCATCTTCCGTTTGTGTAGTTGTAAATTCTTTATGGTCCTTAACTTCGTTGGCACTAATTAATCTTGAACGCCCCATTCCATTAGGAACAATAGATTCTACACTAGTAACAACCTTGAATTCAACTTGAGATTGTGCTCCAGTAAAAGACATTAGGGCTAGTGCCGTAACTAATAATAATTTTTTCATTTTGTTGTTGGATTTTTAGATTAAGGCTCTAATATACGCTTTTTGTTACATTGAAAAGTTGTTACTTTGTAACGTATAAATTAATTTAATGACAGGACTCGTTTATAAATCTACAGGAAGCTGGTACACGGTAAAAACCGAATTGGGAGATACCTACGAATGCCGTATAAAAGGTAAATTCCGTATTAAAGGCATAAAAAGCACCAACCCAATATCAGTTGGTGATATTGTAGATTTTGAATTGGAAACAGATAACAATCAAGTATCTGGGATTATACATCATATTCATGATAGAAAAAATTATATTGTACGTAAATCGGTAAATTTATCAAAGCAAACACATATTATTGCAGCCAATATTGATCAGGTTTTTTTAATGATTACCATAAATAACCCACCAACGCTTACCAGTTTTATTGATAGGTTTTTAGTTACAGCAAATGCCTATTCTGTGAAAGCAGTTTTGCTGTTCAATAAAATTGATTCCTATGATGAAGAAACTCTTATGGAAGTTAAATATTTGGCCCATTTATATAGAAAGATAGGTTATGAATGTATTTCGGTTTCGGCTGTAACCGGAGAGAATATTGATAAAGTAAAATCTTTAATGCATGATAAAGTGAGTATGTTTGCAGGCCATTCCGGAGTTGGAAAATCAACACTTGTAAATGCTATTGAACCAACATTAAACATTAAAACGAAGGAGATTTCAACGCTTCACATGCAAGGACAGCACACAACAACGTTTGCTGAAATGTTCGACTTAAGTTTTGGGGCAAAAATTATAGACACGCCGGGTATCAAAGGATTTGGGGTGGTTGATATGGATAAAGAAGAAGTAGGCGATTATTTTCCTGAGTTTTTTAAATTGAAACAAGACTGTAAATTTTATAATTGCTTGCATGTTCATGAACCCAACTGCGCTGTAAAAAAAGCATTGGATAATAATGACGTAGCATTTTCAAGATATAGGAGTTATTTACAGATACTTGAAGGTGAAGATGAAAATTATAGGACGGATACTTGGGAATAGCCCCATCTAAATCTTCCCCAAAACGGAAGACTTTTTAAACATAATAGTTCCCTTTTCTTTGGAAAGGGTTAGGGATAGGAAAAATGAAAATAATTGTACAAAGGGTTTCAAAAGCAAGTGTGGTTATTGAGGAAAAAAAAGTTGCATCCATAGCAAAAGGACTTTTAATTCTATTAGGTATAGTTGATGACGATACCATGGAAGATATTAAATGGTTAAGTAACAAAATAGTAAATCTTCGCATTTTTGGTGATGAAAATGATGTGATGAATTTATCTGTTTTAGAAACAAAAGGAGAAGTTATTGTTGTCAGTCAGTTTACACTGCATGCCTCCACAAAAAAAGGAAACAGACCAAGTTATATTAAAGCTTCAAAACCTGACATAGCAATTCCACTTTATGAAGCTTTTGTAAAACAACTTGAAATAGATTTAGGTAAGCCCATTCAAACCGGTGAGTTTGGAACGGATATGAAAGTAGAGTTAATAAATGATGGGCCTGTTACAATAATCATGGATTCTAAAAATAGAGAATAATGGCGTCTATATTTGGTCATAGTGTTGTTGGTTATACCATAACCAAAAGCATAAATAGTAGACAGACAAAGTGGTTATTGTTAGCAGCAATTTTTTCAGCCATCCTGCCAGATTTTGATGTGATTGGTTTTAAAATGGGAATTCCTTATATGAGTCCATTTGGTCACAGAGGTTTTACGCATTCCATAGTATTTGCGCTGTTATGGGCTTCCTTGTTAATGATAACATTAGGCAAAGAAAATAAAAAACTTTGGTTTTTGGTTATTTTTTTGTCGACTGTTTCACACGGAATTTTAGATGCTATGACCACAGGCGGAATGGGAGTTGGTTTTTTTATTCCTTTTGATAATGATCGTTTTTTCTTTCCTTTTCAAGTAATAAAAGTATCACCTTTAGGGATAAAAAAGTTTTTTTCAGAATGGGGAATTCAGGTAATTTTTAGTGAATTTAAGCATATTTTTATTCCATGCAGTCTAATTTTATTAATTTTATATGTATTTAAAAAATTAAAATGAACATACAAAACGCGCAAAAAGAAGTTGATACCTGGATAAAGGAACACGGTGTTCGGTATTTTAATGAGCTCACCAATATGGCGCAACTTACTGAAGAAGTAGGTGAAGTGGCCCGTATTATTTCCAGACGATACGGCGAACAAAGTGAAAAAGAAAGCGATAAAGATAAAGACCTTGGTGAGGAACTTGCAGATGTATTGTTTGTTGTGTTATGTTTAGCAAACCAAACGGACATTGATTTACAAGCTGCATTTGATAAACGTATGGATAAAAAAACCAAGAGAGACCATGACAGACATCATAATAATCAAAAATTAAAGTAAATTAGCGGCTTCTTTAAAGCGAAAAACAGGAAGATGCAAATTACACTTCATAAATTAAAAAAGATAAATCACAATTCTAAAATCACAATCACAGGTTCAAAAAGTGAATCGAACCGGTTGTTATTGTTGCAAGCCTTATACCCAGAATTAACTATTGAAAATGTATCAAATTCTGATGATAGTCAGTTAATGATGAACGCATTAAAGTCTAAATCAGATTTTATAGATATCCACCATGCAGGAACAGCTATGCGGTTTTTAACCGCTTTTTTTTCTATTCAAGATGGAAGAAATATGACGCTTACTGGTTCACAACGCATGAAGGAACGGCCCATCAAAATATTGGTTGAAGCATTAAAATCTTTAGGAGCAGATATTGAGTATCTTGAAAATACCGGATTTCCACCATTAAAAATAAACGGAAAAAAGATAACAAAATCGAAAGCAACACTTCAAGCTAATGTAAGCAGTCAATATATTTCGGCGTTATTATTGATTGCGTCAAAACTTGAAAATGGTTTGGAATTAACCCTTGAAGGAGAAATAACCTCCGTTCCATACATTAATATGACTCTAAGTTTATTAGATGAAATAGGTGTGGAATCCTCTTTTGTTGGGAATACAATTAAAGTAAAACCAATCCCGATACCTATCGGGACCAACAACCAACAACCAACAACTTTAACTGTAGAATCAGATTGGTCATCAGCTTCTTATTTTTATAGCATGGTGGCATTAAGTGAAGTAGGGGTTGAAATCACTCTTTCTTCTTATAAGAAAAATTCTTTGCAAGGAGATTCAAGTCTTGTAGAAATTTACAAGAAATTTGGGGTTACCACAGTTCATAATAAAAATTCTATCCAACTTAAAAAGACGTCAATTTTAAATGGAAAGGAGCAAATAGAACTTGATTTAACAAATTCACCTGACATAGCCCAAACTATTGCAGTAACTTGTTTTGGTTTAGGAATAGCCTGCGATTTAACAGGACTTCATACGCTTAAAATTAAAGAAACAGATAGATTGGTTGCTTTAAAAACTGAAATAGAAAAATTAGGTGGGGAAGTTGCTATAACCGATAAATCGTTACATTTAAAACCTAATAGGCTTTTTCTACAAGAAATCAATTCCCCTCCTTTGGAGGGGTTTGGGGAGGCTGTAGCTACTTATAACGACCATAGAATGGCTATGGCTTTTGCGCCTTTGGCTTTAAAAACATCATTATTTATTGAAGATGCCTATGTGGTTTCAAAATCATATCCAACTTTTTGGGATGACTTAAAAACGGTTGGTTTTAAAATAGATAAATAATAAACGTCTAATTACTTGACAAGGCCTATCTTGAGATTGTATATTTGCTGCCTTGTTAAAAAACAAACAATATACACGTATGAAATTATCACACTTTGGGTTCAATTTACCAGACGAATTACTAGCAGAATACCCTGCCGAACATAGAGATGAGTCTCGCTTAATGGTCGTTAATAGAAAAACGGGAACTATTGAGCATAAAATGTTTAAAGATCTTATTGACTATTTTAAAGAAGATGATGTACTTGTATTAAATAATACCAAAGTTTTTCCTGCAAGATTATACGGGAACAAAGAAAAAACTGGGGCAAGAATTGAAGTGTTTTTATTAAGAGAATTAAACGAAGAGCAACGTTTGTGGGATGTTTTGGTTGATCCGGCGCGTAAAATTCGTATTGGTAATAAATTATATTTTGGTGATGATGACATGTTAGTGGCTGAAGTTATTGACAATACAACTTCCAGAGGGCGTACCCTACGGTTTCTTTTTGACGGGTCTTACAAAGAATTTAGAAAAAAGTTAACAGAATTAGGAGAAACACCCCTTCCAAAATATATTAAACGACAAGTAGAACCAGAAGATGAAGAGCGCTACCAAACTATTTTTGCAAAAAATGAAGGGGCTGTAGCAGCACCAACGGCTGGATTGCATTTTTCAAAACATTTATTAAAACGATTGGAAATTAAAGGGGTTAAATTTGCTGAAGTTACGCTGCATGTTGGATTAGGAACCTTTAACCCAGTAGAGGTTGAAGATCTTTCTAAGCATAAAATGGACAGTGAAGAACTAAAAATCGATGCAAAGGCAGTTGAAATTGTTAATACAGGTATTAAAGAAAAAAGACGTGTTTGTGCTGTAGGCACAACCGCAATGCGTGCAATTGAAAGTGCGGTATCATCAAATGGCAAGCTAAATGAAATTGAAGGTTGGACCAATAAATTTATTTTTCCTCCTTATGAATTTAGTATTGCTAACTGTATGGTGACTAATTTTCATACACCAAAATCTACACTTTTAATGATGGTTTCAGCGTTTGCTGGTGTCGATTTAATAAAAAAGGCCTATGCCGAAGCTATAAAAGAAAATTATAAATTTTATAGTTATGGTGACGCCATGTTAATTATATAAATTTAAAAAAGCCTTGTTTTTACAGGGCTTTTTTAATGCATGTATTTTGGCATTACCACTCCCGATAGCTCCCGACAGCTATCGGGACGGGAGGTCGCGCTTTCCACTATATCTTTTTGCGTCATTGCGAAGAAAATTTCTAATTTTCTGTGGCAATCTCTTAATTCAAAGAGATTACTTCGTCGTACCTCCTCGTAATGACGTTTATTTACTATGGCAAAAAGGATGCCGCTACAATCGCTAATGCAAATCACAACTTCAATGTTTAATCTAAATAATTCCCCGACGGTTCTACCTCGGGGTTTCCGAATTTACCTCCCTTTTGGGGAGGTCGGAATTGCCTTTTCGCAATTCCGGGTGGGGCAAAATATAAAATTTCGGTTTTTGGCCCCAAGGCCAAAATGAAACCGGCGAAATACCTCTATGGCTCTGCCTCGAGGATAGTCGGTTTCAAGAAATTTTTTAATCTATAAGAGAAGAGTTTCCTCCTTTAGAGGATTAAGGAGGCTTTTTTTACTATTTTTGCAAAACTTATGACAACATTAAAAAAAGACATACGTGCTTTAACCAAAGAGCAATTGCGGGAGTTCTTTGAAAAACAAGGTGATAAAGCTTTTCGGGGCAATCAAGTCTATGAATGGCTTTGGCAAAAGGCTGCTTATAGTTTTGAAGATATGACCAATATATCAAAGGAAACAAGGCAAATATTGGAAGATCATTTTGTAATTAATAATGTAGAAATCAGTACCATGCAACGGAGTAGTGATGGCACGGTTAAAAACGCAGTTAAATTACATGATGGTTTAATAGTTGAGTCGGTTTTAATTCCAACTAAAACACGCACAACAGCTTGTGTGTCAAGTCAGGTTGGCTGCAGTTTAGATTGTAAATTTTGTGCCACAGCACGATTAAAACGCATGCGAAACTTAAATCCGGATGAAATTTATGATCAAGTGGTTGCCATTGATAAACAAAGCCAGTTATATTTTAAAAGACCATTAAGCAATATTGTATTTATGGGTATGGGAGAGCCTTTAATGAATTATAACAATGTTATTAAAGCCATAGATAAAATTACGTCACCGGAAGGTTTAGGCATGTCGCCAAAGCGTATTACCGTATCTACTTCTGGTGTTCCTAAAATGATAAAAAAAATGGCGGATGATGCCGTGAAATTTAATCTGGCCGTATCCCTACATTCAGCCATTGATGAGGTTCGCACCTCCATTATGCCATTTAATGAAACGTTTCCACTGGAGGATTTAAAAGAAGCTTTACAGTATTGGTATGCAAAAACCGAACGTCAAATAAGTTATGAATATGTGGTTTGGAAGGGTATTAATGACTCGCAAAAGGATATAGATGCCTTTGTAAAATTTTGTAAATATGTGCCATGTAAAGTGAATATTATTGAATACAATCCGATTGATGATGGTCAGTTTCAACAAGCTTCAGGCGAAGCCATACAACTATACATTCAGAATTTAGAAAAAAACAGAATTGTTGTAAATGTGCGAAGGAGCAGGGGGAAAGATATTGATGCGGCTTGCGGTCAATTAGCAAATAAATCTTAATTTTTACAGTTCCGGTAGGAATATTAATATTAATAATTTCATTGTAAATAGTATCTTTGATTCTTCATATGAAGATTGTAGAGCAGATAAAACAACCTATTGCTTATGAGATGGAACTTTTTGAACAAAAGTTCCAACTTTCCATGTCCAGTAAAGTAGCTTTACTTAACCGGATTACCCATTATATAGTGAATAGAAAAGGCAAACAAATGCGTCCCATGTTTGTGTTTTTGGTGGCTAAAATGGTTTCAAATGGTGAGATAAGTGAACGCACTTATAGAGGTGCTTCTGTTATTGAATTGATCCATACGGCAACTTTAGTTCATGATGATGTGGTTGATGACAGCAACAGGCGCCGCGGTTTCTTTTCAGTAAATGCGCTTTGGAAAAACAAAATAGCGGTTTTAATTGGTGATTATTTATTATCAAAAGGATTATTGTTATCTATTGATAATAATGATTTTGATTTGCTTAAAATCATATCGATTGCGGTGCGTGAAATGAGTGAAGGAGAATTACTACAAATTGAAAAAGCACGAAAGCTTGATATTACGGAGGCTATTTATTATGAGATCATTCGGCAAAAAACAGCAACACTTATTGCAGCTTGTTGTAGTTTGGGTGCAGCGTCAGTAAAACCAGAATCCCAACATGTAGAAACCATGCGTAAATTTGGTGAACTTATTGGTATGGCGTTTCAAATAAAAGATGATTTGTTTGATTATACTGATATGCAAATAGGGAAACCTACAGGAATTGATATTAAAGAACAAAAAATGACGTTGCCTTTAATATATGTCTTGAATCAGGCTTCAAAAAAAGATAAAAACTGGCTGATTAATTCCATAAAAAATCATAATAAAGATTACAAACGTGTTAAAGAAGTGATTGCTTTTGTAAAAAATAATGGTGGATTGGATTATGCCGAAGAAAAAATGAAACAATTCCAATTGGAAGCATTACAAATGCTTCAAAATTACCCCGAATCTGAGTATAGAAACTCACTGGAATTAATGGTTAATTATGTGATTGATCGGAAAAAGTAAAATGCTTTATTAATATGTTCGTTTAACGATTATTTATATGATTTGTGCGACTGGAAAATCAAAGATTTTTCGGTTGTAGCAAATCGTTTGTTGAATGTTTATCGTTTGTGTTAGTTCAAATTTAAGCATAAATTATATGAGGTGTTACCAAATTTAGCGAAACGTTCTGCTTAACATTGAATTTTTGTGTTTTCAGAGATTTGTCAACCTTAATTTCAATTTTCCTTTATTATTTCTTTACGCTCTAAGTTTTCAAGTTTTACACGGAAAAATTAGAAAATTTCTCAGGTTGGTTAATATTTATTTATCATTTTACTCTTTTTTAACTCGGGTAATTTCTTAAATTTAATTGCTCAAATTCTGATATTTTTAATTTTATTCTTAGCAATCAAATTATTTAATTGCATAAATATGTAATGATTGGAAAAATCTAAGGATTTTATTATTCTCAAAAAATAAAAATGGTTTTAGATACTTACCTAAAACCATTTTTCTTATATCTCCAAAAAAGGTTATCAGTGTTGTACAATTATTTTTTTAACTGTTTTGGTTTCACCCAATAACAACAAAGAATAGATACCATTAGGTATTTTTGATACGTTTATTACTTCTATATTTTGAGGATTAGATTTTTTAAGAACTAATTTACCTTTTGAGTTGTACAATTCTATTTTACTAAGAATATTATTACCAGAGAGAATAGTTAATTCGGTATCAACAGGGTTTGGATAAACTTCAATTGTTGTATTATAGATTTCCGTTTCTGGATCGATGGATAAAGGTGTTACTCCTCCGCCATCATCTGGATCACAGCTAGTGGGAATATATTCTGTATACCAAGAAGAATATCCACAACTATTTATGGCACGAACTTTTACTGTAAACCCAAAGTTAGTATCACTAGGGTCAACAAATATAGTTCCACCACCAATATAAGATGTTCCAGAATTAGGGATTACTATTTCACCTCCAGAAACTTGCCATTCAAACAGTTCAGCATTTCCATTTACTGATACATTAATTTCTCCCATAGTGCAGCCAAATGTTGAAATATGCATTAATCTTGTTATCTCAGGATTTCCTACTGAAATCCGTTTAGGAGGGATATCTAAGTATTGACCACACGAATTTGTAACTCTTGCATTAAGATTAAAAGTACCATTAGAAAGTAAATTTACAGTAGTACTAGAGCCTGTTGTTGAATTAACAGTTGCTATTGCGGTATTTGATGAACTCCAGGTTACGGTTACGTCACTAGGAAGGTTTGCAATGCTATAAACTTCTGGTGTTGAAGACAAACAGATTGAGCTGTTGCCACTTATTGAGTAAGAAGGGTTATAATCTTTTAGACTAACTGTAGAAGTTAACTGAGAGTAACTATCACCATTTAAAACAGGAGTAACTTTTACATTACTTGGAGGAAAACTTGTTGGTACTAAAGCAACACTATTGGTACTTGTAGTGAAATTTGAAACTGCATTACCTTCATACTCCCAACCATTACCAACTTGCCAATTATAGGTTAAAGTACCGCTAATACTAGGTGGATTACTAACAGTAAATATTCTAGGACTTGTATCATTACAAGGCAAATTTAATGAAGTTGGTAAAAGTTCAAAAGTTGGTGTTTTATTTATGGGTATGTGTTGAGATTCCCACTCTGCTCCTGGCGAATTGTTTTGTTTCAGTAGAGCTGATAAATAATTACCATTTCCAAAATCAATTTCTGATGCTTGAATAGGAAAATTATAATTGTTAGAAGCACCTGTAATAAATTGACTTTCAGAAACGTCAGATATGTAGTGATCTGTTCTTCCTCCAGAACTATTAAAGACACTAATCCAAACTTTACTTGGTCCTATTGAATAAGATGCCAATTTTGATAAATCCACTCTAAATATTACATTTACAGATGAACTTGTTCCCATTTCTATAGTTGCTGTGTTTGATTGACCAACTCCATTTACTGTTACATTTTCAATTGAAACAGTTACATTTTGACCATAAATAATTGTTGATAAGACCAAAACAGATTATGGTTATTATCTTTTTCATAATTTTAAATTTTAATTAATTATTATCTTCTTTCTAAATGTATTTGAACTCCAAAGCCCAAAAGAAGGGTGTTTTCGCCTACAAAGGTATTATTTGCATTTGAGTTCAAATATTCGAGAGCAATCTCAAACGCTACACTACTATTCAAAAAAATTGCCGCACCTCCTTTTATCGAAAATTCTGTAGAGTTATTTTCATTTAATACTGCAAACCTATATGAGCTTTCTAAAAAGACGTTAGTAGGTTTTTCGGTTTCTAAAAAATAATATCTAACAAAAGGAGATACCAAAAGACGATCAAAATCTGAATCGCCTGAATTAGACCTATAACGAGATATCGTATAGTTTACTTTTGTACCAAAAGCTAACTTATCCCAAAAGAAATAACCAATATTTGGAGAAATATCCATATTAAATGTTCTAGCTTCAACAATAGACTTCGGTTTAGTCTTTGAATATGAAAATGCTATATCTCCCCCAACCATCCAATTTCCTTTGGTAATTTGAGCATTTACAGTTATTGTAAAAAATAAAAATGTAAAAAAAAGCAACTTAATTGTTTTCATAATTTATCAAATTTTAAATGTTGTTAATAACAAATACTATGAGTTAAATTTATTAAAATTAAATGTAACAACATTACGGTAAAACCGTAAAATATGTAAGGTTTTTCTTATGATAAAAGCATAATGATTTATCAGTAAAACATTTATCATTTTAATGTTAATTTAAATTAATCTCTCTTAAAATATCAATCATTGAATTTGCAATTTCTGTCGAGCTATTTTTGGTAACTATAGTGATATGAAATCGTTTTAATGTTTTATATCAGACGTTAAACGAAATTAGTAAAAAAATCTTACAAAATCAATCTTTTGCTTAGTAAGACTTGAAAGTGAATTTAAGTTAAAAGTGCTTTATTGTTGCTGTTGTTGAAAAATGATTTCCAAATTATTTTGATAGTCAATTTTCTGATACTGAACTGGTTTAAACTTTTTTCAATTGGCTGCAAAATGATATTTTTCATTCACTTTTTGTCTTTTTTTTCTCCGTAACGATGCTATGCAGTTCAAAAAAGCCTTCAATTGATCAAAAAATCTCTATTTTTCGCTTCAATCAAAAAAGTTTAAACCAGTTCATTAAATAATCAATGTATAATTTAGGGTTAAAATATTTTTTAACCTTTAGGCAACCATTTCAATTTTATTTGCGTCTATATAATTAGAAGACTAAATGAAACATCTTTTGAAAGTTATCCAACTTTATAAAAACGAAAACACGCTTTTAGATAAAGCCATAAAAAACAATCGTGAAGCGCAACAGGTATTATTTGAGTTACATGCACCAAAAATGTTAAGTGTTTGCCGTTATTATATTAAAGATTTGCAACATGCTGAAGAAGCTATGCTTAATGGATTTTTCAAAGTGTTTACTAATTTAAAAAATTTTAAGGCTGAAGGGAGTTTTGAAGGATGGATACGGCGCATCATGATAAGAGAATCTATTTCATTTTTAAGACTACAAAAACATATTGAGTTCCCAATGGAAACGGCGGAACATCAAAATGATTATAACAATAATATTAATACCAATATAGAAGTTGAGCAAATTCAACAATTGATAGATGAGCTTCCTGAAGGTTACAAAATAGTATTTATTATGTATGCCATTGAAGGCTATAAGCATCATGAAATTGCAAGTATGCTAAATATAACAGAAGGCACATCAAAATCGCAGTTATTTAAAGCAAGACACTTGCTGCAACAAAAAATCAATGATATAAATACGATGAGTTATGGAATCAAATAAGTTTGAGGAAAGTTTAAAAAACACTCTTGAAAAAAGAACTGTTCAGCCATCATCAGATGCTTGGGAGAGATTGGAAGTAAGATTAGAGGCTTCAAAACAAAAGAAAGTTAAATCATTTTTTTGGCTAGGAATGGCGGCTAGTATTGTAGGCGTTTTGTTGGTAGTATCTCAATTTTTAAATAACGAAAAGATTCAAACAATAACACCTGTTATTGTTGAAACTCCAAGCGTAATTAATAATGATAAGGGTATGAAAGTTATAGCGGAAGAATCAACGGATAATGACACTTTAAACAACATTAAAACCAACAAGGTTGAATTGAAAACGTATCCGCAAAAAGCTCAACAAGTCGTTAAGGCATCAACTAAAATACAAATAGGGAAAATCATTTCTAATAATGTTGCTTCGGTAGAAGATAAAAGTGTTAACCAAGAAGGCATTCCGGCTTTTCCAATAAAACAAGAAGCATTAAGTATTGAGGACCAAGAAATTAATCATGTAGTCGCACAGGTTAAAATCTTAAAGGAAAACAATTCAACTATTACAGATGAAGCAATTGAATCTTTATTACAAGAAGCGTTAAAAGACATAAGAAAACAACAATTGTATAATGAAAAAACAGGTGTTGTTGATGCCAGATTACTTCTGGAAAATGTGGAAGCAGATTTAGAAAAATCTTTTCGAGATAAAGTATTTGAAGCCTTAAAATCTAATTTCAATTTTGTAAAAACGGCCGTTGCACAACGTAATGACTAAATATTCATCAATTAATTAAATCACAAAAAACGAACAGTTATGCAAACAATTACTAAGTATTATGTGTTTTTAACACTATTGCTATGTGTGCACGTCATCAATGCACAAGACACCATTTCAAATCCTGTTATCAAGGAAAAAATAGAATCGTTGGAGACTATTAAAGAACGAATAAAAACAGAAGAACGCGATTTTTTAAAAGCTGAAGTTGAAGCCGTTAATATTAGGCTGGATAAAGGAGAAATTACCGCTACTGAAGCTGAGGATTTAAAAATGCAAGCAGCAAAAAAACGAGCCTTAAACATTGAAAACAGAATCGCTATTATTGACAACAAAATTGCACTTTTAAAACGTAATGAAGATGATTATAAACATGATGAAAACCCTGATGATTCTAAAATTGGAATAAGTATTGGAGGAGAAGAAGGAAGTTTTGCAGGATTCAAAATTAATGCTAAAAACAAACCCAAAAAATATGATAAACGCACCTCAAGTGATATGGTTTTGGCTTTTGGTTTAAACAATGCTATTGTTGATGGCGAAAACCTTAATGATTCGCCATACAAATTTGGGGGTTCCAGGTTTTTTGAAATCGGTTGGGCTTGGAAAACCCGTGTGTTTGAAAATTCTAATTTTTTAAGATTAAAATATGGGTATTCATTTCAAATTAATGGATTAAAACCAACCAATAATCAATATTTTGTACAAGATGCAAATAGAACATATTTAGAAGCATTTCCTTCTGATTTAAAAAAGGCAAAACTATCTATTACCAATTTAGTGTTTCCGGTACATTTTGAATTTGGTCCTTCAAAGAAAATAGAAAAAGACACTTATTTTAGATATTCCACGCATAATCAATTTAAAATTGGTCTTGGTGGTTATGCGGGTTTTAATATTGGTACGCGCCAGAAATTAAAATATACTATTGATGGTGAAACGGTTAAAGACAAGCAAAAACGTGATTTTAATACCAGTAATTTGGTTTATGGTTTGAGCGGTTATATAGCTTTTGACAATACAGCCCTCTATGTTAAATATGATTTGTCACCTATATTTAAAGATCAAGCAATCAATCAACGTAACGTTTCCATTGGTGTTAGGTTTGATATGGATTAGTATTAAGAAAGCATCTTTAATTATAGAAGTATTTTTTGTTCAGTAACTCTAGGATGTAGTCATTGTAGTTGTCTATATTTACAGTTAAACGACTTAGTTTGTTTTTCGATTAAGTTCAAATTTGAAATCGCTTTGGTAAATAAAATCAATAGTTTTATATTACATTTACGTCATCATTTCTGTAAAGGCAGAAATCCATTAATGTATAACAGTTCCAATTTAAAAGTCTCCTGCTTTCACAGGAATGATAGAACAATTTGATATCACCTGCATCCATAGACCAAGTATTTGAAGCCGCCCGGGTTGAGGAGGTTATTGGAGATTTTGTCAATCTTAAAAAAGCCGGAAGTAACTTTAAAGGTTTAAGTCCGTTTAGTGATGAACGTTCTCCAAGTTTTATGGTATCGCCTGTAAAACAAATATGGAAAGATTTTAGTAGTGGCAAGGGAGGTAATGTGGTGGCCTTTTTAATGGAACATGAGCATTTTACTTATCCGGAAGCTATAAAATATCTAGCTAAAAAATATAATATAGAAATTGACGAAACAGAACAAACAAATGAACAGAAAGAGCAGCAGGATGAGCGTGAAAGTTTGTATTTGGTGAGTGAATTTGCCAGTAAATATTTCCAAAACATACTTCATAAAACAGATCAAGGAAAATCAATCGGATTAAGTTATTTTAAAGAACGTGGTTTT
Organism: uncultured Flavobacteriales bacterium; assembly: GCA_963976005.1. GTDB lineage: Bacteria > Bacteroidota > Bacteroidia > Flavobacteriales > Flavobacteriaceae > Yeosuana. The sequence continues at coordinate 54,228 of CAXBJF010000001.1, forward strand.
ACCGAAGAAACCATAAAAAAGTTTGATTTAGGTTATTCCCTGGATGCATGGCAAGCTTTTACTGATGATGCTTTAAAACAAGGTTATAAAATTGATTTTTTAGAAAAAACAGGACTTACCATTGTAAAAGATGAGAAGCGTTTTGATAGATTTAAAGGGCGAGTCATGTTCCCAATAAAAAGCATGAGCGGACGTGTTTTAGGGTTTGGAGGACGTATTTTAGGTAATGATAAAAAAGCGGCTAAATATGTAAACTCACCAGAGAGTGATATTTACCATAAAAGTAAGGTCTTGTATGGTATTTTTCATGCCAAACAAAGTATAGCTAAAGAAGATAATTGTTATTTGGTTGAAGGGTATACAGACGTCATACAGTTTCACCAAACGGGAATAAAAAATGTGGTGTCATCCTCTGGAACCGCTTTAACTTCTGAACAAATCAGGTTAATAAACCGCTTAACAAAAAACATAACCGTATTGTTTGATGGTGATGCTGCCGGATTGAGAGCATCTTTGCGCGGTATTGACCTTATTTTAGAACAAGGGATGAACGTGAAAGTATGTACGTTCCCTGAAGGCGAAGATCCTGATAGTTTTGCAAAGCAAAACACCCTGGAAGAGCTATCATTATATCTAGTGGATAATGCTAAGGATTTTATTCAATTTAAGGCTTCCATTCTATTTGAAGAATCTAAAAATGATCCTATAAAAAAGGCCGAAACCGTTAGGGATATTGTTAACAGTATCGCTAAAATCCCGGATAGAATCAAGAAGGAAATCTATATCCAGGAGTGTTCAAAAATTATGGATATTCGTGAGGAGGTGTTGTTTAGTACCTTGGCACAAATCAATAAAAAGGAATTTCAAGAAACCAATAAACAATACAAAACTGAAAAACAGGCTTTTGAAGTTATTAAACATCTACAACCTATAAAGAAAGTGGATGTTCAATATATTCTGGAACGAAAAATTATTGAAGTATTGTTGCTTTATGGTAATAAAACAGAAGATTTTGAAGATTTGGTTTTAAAGGAAAATGAGAAAGGGCAATTAGTTTTAGAACCAGTAATTAATCAAGCAAAAGTTTTTGAAAAGATATTTTTGGACTTACAGGATGATGAAATGGAATTTTCAAATGAACAATTTAAATCCCTGTATTACACCATTATTGATACCTTAAACCAAAATCCCGATTTTCAACTTAAGAATTTCATCAATGTTGTTGATTCAGAAATGGCGAATGAAATTTCCACTATTTTAATGGAAGATGAACGCTATTCATTGGATGATTGGGAACGTATGAACATTTTTCCGAAGGAAAAAACAAAAAATATTGCGCAACTGGTTAGTGAAACAATTTTAAGTTTAAGATGCTTTTTAATTGACCAAAAAGTCATAGAGTTTCAACAAAAAACTTTACAAAATAAAACCGAAGTCAATAAAAATATACTGGAAGAAGTTAAAGATTATTCAGGATTGAAAATGTTGTTATCTAGAAAATTAAACAGAGCCTTATGATTCTGTTATTTTAGCTTGATTTACCAAATCAATTAAATTAGTAACTTTTAATTTCCGCATTAATCTGGCTTTGTAGGTACTTATGGTTTTTTCGTTAACATTTAGTTCTTTGGCTACTTCTTTATTTTTCTTACCAACACATAAAAGTCTCAAAACTTCAGCTTCTCTGGTTGATAATTTTTTATAATAAGCTCCAGTTTTATTAACCTTTTTACCAAGATTTATTTGTTGGTTTATAGCATCACTTAAATAAATGCCACCTTCATTAACTTTTAAAACAGCTTCATTTATAGAAATGATATTGACTGTTTTTGATATGTATCCGGAAGCACCTGCTTTAATAGCATTGATGGCATAAACTTCTTCTGGCTGACCACTAAAAATAATAGTTTTAATATCTGGATGGTTGTTTTTTAAAATTCTTAATAGCGTTAAACCGTTAAGTTTTGGTAAATCAATTTCAGATAAAATAATATCTATGGGTACTTTTTTAACAAAATCAATCACGGCTTCTCCATTATCAACACTTCCCATAACTTGTATGTTTGATGACGACGAGAAGAGAAGTTCTAATCCTTTTCTTACAATCGGGTGATTATCGGCTATTAATAATTTAATCATAACGGTTGGGTTTTAAATTATGAAGTTTTAGGGAAACCATCATAATTAAGAGTCATTATAAGTGTAAATATATGAAAATTTTAAAAATATAACAATTATTTTAGTATTTCATTAGGAATTTCACAAATGGGTATAGGACTCATTTTGTGTTTGTTAGCTGTATTATATCTTTTGTAAATTTTAAACACCTCTTGTTCTCTCCCAGAAAAATCTTCAAAAGTTTTTCCTTTTCCATCCATTTTCATAGCCCATTCAAGCTCCGGATAGGATGCGCCTATTTGATCTTCGTCAGTTCTGTCATCTCCCCAAAGGCCATCAGTTGGTGCTGCATCAATGATCTCTTTATTAATACCTAAATATTTTGCAATGGTATAAACTTCAGTTTTGAGTAAATCGGCAATTGGACTTAAATCTACACCACCATCTCCATATTTTGTATAAAAACCTACCCCAAAATCCTCCACCTTATTACCGGTTCCTGCAACCAAATATTTATTTATTGCGGCGAAATAATACAAAGTGGTCATACGTAAACGCGCTCTTGTATTTGCTAATGACATAAAACGGTCTTCCTCTTTCGCAACGGGGGGTAAAGAGGATATTAAGCTGTCAAAAACTGGTGTTAAATTTATTTGGGTTACATAAACTGCATTATAATTAGCTTTAAGCCAGTTGATATGGTTTAAGGCTCTGTCAACTTGAGGTTTTGCTTGATGTATTGGCATTTCCAGGCAAAGTAGCGGTAAGCCGGTTTTTGCGCAAAGTGCTGATGTTACTGCAGAATCTATACCGCCTGACACCCCAATAACGAACCCGTTCATGTTAGCTTTTAAGGCATAATCCTTTAGCCAATTTACAATATAATCAACAACTTTTTCTGTCTGCATTTTAAATGATTTTAAATCAAAGAATAGTACATTTGTAACAAAAATAAGGCAAACCCTTCAATTAATAAAAATTTAGAACCTTTAAGTTTTATATGAAAAATGTAATAGTTATTTTCTTGTTTTTTTTCATGGTTTTTTCCTGTAAAAGAGATAATCAATCGGAAGAGGAGATTGAAAAAACCCCTATGAATGTCAAGATTGAGCGATTTGATAAAATGTTCAGCGAAGCAAATCTGGAAAATTTGCCCAAACTCAAACAGGAATATCCGTTTATGTTTTCAAAAAAATATACGGATTCATTTTGGATGGCAAGAACTCAAGATACCCTTCAAATTGAATTACTTAAAGAAGTTTTAAAAGTTTTTCCTGAAATGAATAAGGAAGAGCAGGATATAAATTCCTTATTTAAGCATATAAAATTTTATTTTCCTGAGTTTTCGCCTCCAAGAGTTATAACCACAACGTCTTTTGTTGATTATAGAAATAGAATTATTGTAACGGATACCATTGCCTTAATATCTATTGACAGTTATTTGGGAAGTGATCATGAATTTTATGAGGGCATTCAAAAATATATAAAAGAGGATTTTAATAGAGATCATATCGTGGTTGATTTAGCAACGGAATATGCCAATAAATATATTTATCAAAAACAAAACAAAACCTTGTTGGATGAAATGATTTATTTTGGAAAGCAATTGTATTTTAAAGATAAGGTGATACCATTTAAAACCAAAGCTGAGCGAATTGGATATACGGAAGCGCAATTAGATTGGGCCCATGTAAATGAAAGTTACATTTGGCGCTATTTTGTTGAACGTGAATTGTTGTTTAGTACAGACTCTAAATTACCAAGCAGATTTATTAATCCTGCGCCATTTACCAAATTTTACTTGGAAGAAATTGACAGTGAATCACCAGGTAGATTGGGGCAATATATGGGTTGGCAAATTATGAAGGCTTATATGCAAAACAATAAAATATCCTTAAAGGAAATGCTAATAACTTCGCCTGAAGAAATTTTTAATAATTCAAAATTTAAACCGAATAAATAATGCCTGATAAAAAAACATCCAGAATTGAGTTGAAAGTAGAACTTGATGCCAATAAAGTTCCAGAAAAATTATTTTGGACTGCACAAGATGGTGGTATTACCAATGAAGAAGCAAAGGCCATCATGCTTTCAGTTTGGGATGCAAAAACAAAAGAAACATTGCGAATAGATTTATGGACAAAAGAAATGCCTGTAGATGAAATGAAAGTATTTTTTCATCAAACGTTGGTAGCTATGAGTGATACCTTTAACAGAGCAACTCAAGATGAAAAGATGACGGCCACCATGAAAGATTTTTGTGATTATTTTGCTGAAAAGTTAGAAATAAAAAAATAATCTAATTACTTTTTTGAGCATCCATTATTTCTTTCTTAAGATGATCTAAATAAAGGATGCCATTTAGATGATCAATTTCATGTTGAAAAATGACTGCGGTGAAACCTTCAACCATTTCTGTTTTATGTGCACCGTTTATCATGTCATATTCAATTAAAATAGCATAGGCTCTGTCCTTTACAATATCACTTCGATTTGGAATTGATAAACAACCTTCTCTATAGGTTTGTTTTTTTAAGGAATATTGAATAATGGTTGGATTTAGATACACTTCAAACTGAAAATTTTCCTTATCAAAACGCTGCACCCATATAATATTTTTTAAGATACCTACTTGTGGTGCTGCTATCCCTACACCCAATGACAAACTATCAGTAACCGTTCTATAAAGTCTTTTAACAAAGGTTTGAAGCAAGAGGTTTTGAGCATCTGGTTTTATATAGCTGCTTTTTGTTCTAAGCAGTAAAGAATCACTATTGCTGGTTATTTTATAAACCCTCATAGGTGATAAAGTATCTGAAGATTTTATTAATTGCATTTCTTCTGCAGAAAATGTATTTACAAAAACCTTTTTTTGTTCATTTAACTTTACACTTGAACAGCTAAATAAAACAACAAATAGTATTGCTGAAATAAATATTTCTTTAAAATAATTAGAAAAGATTTTACCACTCATTAATTCTATTGGAATCTAATTTAATAAAAATAAAAAGTAAAATAGTGAAACCCCATAAGCCTGAACCACCATAACTAAATAACGGTAAAGGAATGCCAATGGTAGGTATTAAACCCATTACCATGCCTATATTTATCATAAAATGCATAAAAATGATGGCCGCTACAGAATACCCATAAACACGACTAAATTGTGTTTTTTGCAACTCAGCCAAATGAAGGATCCTTATTAATAATAGCGCAAAAAGAATGACTACAAAGGCACTTCCAACAAAGCCCCATTCTTCACCAACGGTACTAAATATATAGTCAGTATGTTGTTCAGGCACAAATTTACCAGTGGTTCTGGTTCCTTCCAAAAACCCTTTTCCTGAAAAACCACCAGAACTTATGGCCTTTTCAGATTCATTTAAGTTATAGGCAAAAGTTTTTTGCATTTTATCAAGCTTAACCGGATCTTTTTCTAATCTTAACCAAAGGCTTATACGGTCTTGTTGATGTGGTTGTAACACATGTTGATAAAAGAATTTTATGCCTGATGATAAAACTATGCTTACCAATAGCACCAATATGGGTTGTAATAATGGAGGTTTTTTTTTGGTTATAAAATGATTTGCAAAAATTAGTACCGCTGCTGTTATTGAAGTTATTAAGGTGCCAAATTTTAATGAAAGAAGGCCTAAAATAACAAGGCCAATACCAAGAATTAAATATAATTTTGGTAGTCCTTCTCTATACAATACAAAAAAGAACGCCGCATATACAATAGTACTTCCGGCATCATTTTGCAACAGTACTAATATGGCTGGTAAGGCAATGATTATAAAAATTTGTATTTGATTTTTAAATTTATTTATGTCTGTATTCATGTCACTTAAATACTTGGCAACTGCCAATGCTGTGGCTGCTTTGGCAAATTCACTGGGTTGAAATGTCATGCCGCCAATGGCATACCATGAGGTGGCGCCATTCACGTTTTTACCAAATAAAAAAAGACCAACAAGAGATAACATGGAAATTATATAAATAATGCTGGAAAAGCGTTCATAAAACTTAGAATCTATAGATAGAATGATGACTATTAACCCAAAGGTTAAAAGGATAAACATAAGCTGTTTTCCATAGGGTTCAGTAAAATCCAAATAATCCAGTGTTTCTCCGGTATGCGAAGCAGATAATATATTTAACCATCCAAAACCAACTAAAATAAGGAACAGGATAATGGTTATCCAATCAAATTTAAAATATCTATGTGTTGTTCTTACCATGATATTATTATTTGAAATTGGGTTGTTTTTTAGATCGTAATGATTCATCTAATGGAATAACTTCTAAAGTGGTTTGGTTATTGATTCCAAAGGGTTCACCTGAATATGGTTTTTCATATTCATGCTCTAGGCTATGGGTTAAAATCCAATCTTCTAAATCAGTTCTGGTTATATAGCCTTTTATATATTTTTCAATCATTAAACTGGCAATTTTTCCAGCAAAACGACTTCCCCAATATCCGTTTTCCACAAATACAGCTATGGCAATTTTAGGGTTGTCTTTAGGGGCAAAAGCGACAAAAATGGAATGGTCAGTCAATTGTGTTTTTACGCCATTTATTTTGACAAAATTTTCGGCCGTTCCTGTTTTTCCACAAATTTCAATACCTGATACTTGCAAGCCAGCTGCTGTACCTTTATTAAAAACATCAAACATGCCTTGTACAACAGGTTCAAAATTTTCTTTATCAATAGTGGTGTGTTTTGGCGTTGTAAAATTTTTATCAATGGTTTCCCCTTCAATTTTTTTAATAATATGTGGTGTGTAGAAAAACCCTCTATTGCCAATGGCAGCTACCATATTTGCCAATTGAATTGGTGTAGCTTCCACTTCGCCTTGACCAATGGCGTTTGAAATGTTGTATGTAGAAACCCATCTGTTTTTACCATACCATTTATCATAAAAATCACCATCTGGAATTCGGCCTTTACTTCCAATTTTTAAATCGTATCCTAAATAATTTCCTAAGCCAAAACTTTTAACATGGTTACTCCACACATCCATTCCTTCATGAGGGTCCTTATATTTATCAATGATGCGTCTATAAACATTTGCAAAGTAAGAATTACAGGATTGTGCAATACCATCATTCATACTTAACGGCCCATAATGACTATGGCAACCAAGTAATTTTCGGCTACCTAAATAATAACCCATTCTACAAGAAAATTTATCTTGAGTGGTTACTACTTTTTCTTGTAAACCAATCAGTGCATTTAATACTTTAAAGGGTGATCCTGGTGCATATTGTGCTAGTAAACTTCTGTCATACAAAGGTTTTGCAATGGTATCATAATGCATTTTTGAGTAGTTTTTGGAACGATTTCTGCCTACCAATAAATTAGGGTTGAAACTGGGTGCCGATATCATTGCCAAAATTTCCCCGGTACTTGGCTCAATGGCAATAATACCACCTCGCTTGTTTTGCATTAATAATTCCCCGTATTCTTGTAATTTGGCATCAATAGTTATGGTTATGTCTTCACCAGGCGTAGGTAAGGTGTCATAAATACCTTCTTTATAGGGCCCAATATCTCTATTGAACCGGTCTTTTTGAATAAATTTAATTCCTTTTTTTCCACGGAGTTCATTTTCATATGAAGCCTCAACCCCTTGTTTACCAATAAGGTCACCCATTTTGTAATAAGGGTCTTTATCAATAATGGCATCATTTACTTCCCCAATATCTCCTAAAACATTAGCGCCAATACTTGTTTGATAAAGCCTTAAGGAGCGTTTTTGAATATAAAAACCTTCAAATTTTCTCATTTTTTCCTGCAACACGGCATAATCTTCCTTTGAAAGATGTGGAATAAATACCGATGGAAGCCATGGAGAATAGCGATAGGCTTTATTAAAAATTTGAGTGAATTGCTCTTTATCAATTTTTAATAAAGAACAAAATTCAAGGGTGTCTAAAGGTTTTACCTCTCGTGGAATAAACATAACATCATAGGACGGTTGATTGGCAACTAATAGCGCCCCATTTCTGTCATAAACAAAACCGCGTTTTGGGTAGTCATAAACCTTTCTTATGGCATTATCTTCAATTAAATCATGATTTTTATCAGAATATACCTGAAGATAAAAAAGCCTAAAAATAAAGATAAGACTTACTAGAATGATGAATAAAAAAAGTAAAATTTTTCTCATTTAGTTTTTCTACTAAAAATAATGGTTACCAAAACACAGAGTATGATAGTAAATATACTTGAGAAGAACGTTTTTTGAAGGATAAAAATTACTTTTGAAATGTTAAATGTTTCTAATGAAAATAATATGAAATGGTGAATTACGGTTAGTATGGTAATATATAATACTTTTGAGCTAAACGCAACAGTATCAAATTTTACAGTTTGAAATTCGTAAACCGTTCCAAAGCAAAACTTTAAGATTACAGGTCTAATATATGCAATACTTACACTAGCAGCTGCATGAATGCCACCAGAATCTAAAAAAAAATCCATGGTTAACCCCAAAATGAAACTTAAAAAAATAAACAACATTCGATTATTTTTTACAGGGAATAATATGATGAACAGAATATAAAGGTATGGGTTTATGTACCCTAAAAAATTTATATGGTTGAGCACCAAGGCTTGTACTAAAATAAGCAGGATAAAACGTGTAGTATTTGCAGATACAACTCTATTCATTTAAATTGTTATTTAACAGATTGGTTATTTCTTCAACATCTACATTTTCTATAATATATACATGTTCAATACTGGTCATGTCATTAAATAACTTAACATTTATCTCATAATAATTTTCTGCAGCATCAAGTTTGAAATCATGAATGGTGCCTATAGGAATACCTTTAGGAAAAATGGCAGAACGACCTGAAGTAACTATAGTGTCTCCAGCTTTAACCGGGGCAATTTTAGGAATATCAAATAATTGCGTAAAAAATGGCGATTTTGAATTCCATGTTAGTGTTCCAAAATGATTTGTTTTTTTTAACTGTGCACTAATTTTACTGGTAGGATTTAATATAGAAATTACCGTTGCATAATGTTTGCTGGTATTATCAATAATTCCAACGATGCCTTTTGAGGTAATAACACCAAAATCCTGTTTAATACTATCTTTAGAGCCTTTATTTATAAGCAATACGTTTTTGACAGACGAATAGCTGTTTTTTAATACACTGGCAATTGTAAAACGGTACGAATTAACATAGGTCAAGCTATCAATATAATTAAAATCCGGATTGCTATTTCTGTTGTATAAAAGTGATTTTAGTTTATTGTTTTCTTCAATTAAGAGTTTATTTTGAGTATTAAGATCAAAATATTTATTAATATCATTTACAGAATTATAAACGCCTCCAGTTATAAAATTAGCTGAGTTAATAAACTTGCTTTTATGGTAAGAATGTGTTTGAATGGTAAATATTACTGATATAGAAAACAGCAACAAGAACAACAAAAATGTTTTGTTCCGTATTATAAAATTTATAATCTGTTGCATGGTAAATTAATAAGGCTATTTAATCAATACACTTTTGTATTTAATTAAGTTTTTAAGGGTAATGCCCGTACCTCTAACTACAGCACGCAACGGATCTTCAGCAATATAAACAGGAAGATCGGTTTTTTGTGATAAGCGTTTATCTAAGCCTCTTAACATAGAGCCACCACCTGCCAAATAAATACCGGTATTATAAATATCTGCGGCTAATTCAGGAGGCGTTTGGGATAAGGTTTCCATGACGGCATCTTCAATTCTTAAAATAGATTTGTCCAATGCTTTTGCAATTTCCCTATATGTTATTTGAACTTGTTTTGGTTTTCCTGTTAATAAATCTCTTCCTTGCACACTCATATCTTCTGGAGGTAGATCCAAATCTTCAGTGGCAGCACCAATTTGAATTTTAATTTTTTCAGCAGTACGTTCACCCACATATAAGTTATGTTGAGTTCTCATGTAATACACAATATCATTGGTGAATACATCTCCGGCAATTTTAACAGACTTATCACAAACAATTCCACCCAAAGCTATGACTGCAATTTCTGTAGTTCCACCACCTATATCAACAATCATATTACCCTTTGGTTGCATAATATCTACACCAATACCTATAGCGGCTGCCATAGGCTCATGAATTAAATAAACTTCTTTACCATTCACCCGTTCTGCACTTTCCTTAACGGCACGCATTTCAACTTCAGTAATTCCGGAAGGGATACATACAACCATTCGAAGCGCAGGTGTGAAAAATTTCTTTTTTAATGCTGGTATGTTTTTAATAAACATGCTTATCATTTGTTCTGAAGCATCAAAATCTGCAATTACACCGTCTTTAAGTGGTCTTATGGTTTTAATATTTTCATGAGTTTTCCCTTGCATTAAACTGGCTTCTTGGCCAACAGCAATTATTTTACCAGAAATTCTATCGCGTGCAACTATGGAAGGTGCGTCAACAACCACTTTGTCATTATGAATAATAAGAGTGTTTGCGGTTCCTAAATCGATTGCAATTTCTTCAGTTAAGAAGTCAAAAAAGCCCATGTGTGATTAGTGATTTTAGAGGGTTAAAAAACGTATTCCGTAAATGTAATAAAAGTTAGTAAATATATTAAGTTTTAATGATATTCAAATACAATCAGAATTTAATGTTTACTACTTATACGCGGTTTAACGGTTTTTAGATTAAAAAATTGATTTACTGTTCAGTTAATGCTATTTCTTCGGACTTCAAAGTAATTTTAATGTTTAAAGTGACGCGTGCCAGTTAATACCATAGCTACCTCGTTTTCATTACAATAGTCAATGCTCAATTGATCTTTTATGGAGCCTCCTGGTTGAATGACGCTTCTGATGCCCGCATTTTTTGCAATTTCAACACAATCAGGAAACGGGAAAAAAGCATCACTGGCCATGGCTGAATTATTTAAATCAAACCCAAAAGTTTGTGCCTTGTGTATGGCTTGGTTTAAGGCGTCTACACGACTGGTTTGTCCAGTTCCACTCGCTAACAATTGTTTGTTTTTTGCCAATACAATGGTGTTTGATTTGGTGTGTTTGCAAATTTTTGAAGCAAAAAGCAAATCTTCTATTTCGGTAGTTGTTGGTTTATTGTTTGTAACATAAGTTAAATGATCAACAGTATCTGTAATATTATCTTTTTCCTGCACCAACGTGCCATTTAAACAACTTCTAACACTGGTTTTAGGAAGTTCAATATCCTTCAAAATTAAAATGATTCGATTCTTTTTTCCTTGTAAAATTTCCAAAGCATCCTGAGTATATGAAGGTGCAATAACAACTTCACAAAATAAGGTATGAATTTCCTCGGCAGTAGCTTTGTCAATTTCAGAATTACTTATTAAAACACCACCAAATGCAGATACAGGATCACCTGCTAAAGCATCTGTATAGGCTTGTTTTAAAGTAGCTCTTTGCGCTAAACCACAAGCGTTATTATGTTTTAAAATAGCAAACGTAGGCGCGTCCTTCTTGAATTCATTCATGAGGTTTACGGCCGCATCAACGTCAAGCAAGTTGTTATAGCTTAATTCCTTACCATGAAGTTTTGTAAATACGTCATCAAAATTCCCAAAGAAAAACCCTTTTTGATGCGGGTTTTCACCATAGCGCAATACCTTACCATTGGTCTCACTAATTTTTAAAACCGCTTCTTCATGATTTTTGTTGAAGTAATTAAAAATAGCTGTGTCGTAATGAGAAGAGACATTAAATGCTTTTGAAGCAAATCGTTTTCTGTCACTTTCAGAAAGTGTGCCGTTTTTTTCGGTTATTAAATTTAAGAATTCTGAATAATCTTCCATGGAAGCAACACAAATTACATCAGCATAATTTTTAGCGGCGGCTCTAATCAATGAAATGCCACCAATATCTATTTTTTCAATAATATCCTGTTCACTGGCACCGGAAGCAACCGTTTTTTCAAACGGATATAAGTCAACAATCACCACATCAATTTGTGGGATTTCAAACTCAGCTAATTCGGCCATATCAGTATCATTATTTTGCCGGTTTAAAATACCTCCAAAAACCTTTGGATGTAAGGTTTTTACGCGACCGCCAAGAATGGATGGGTATGAAGTGATCTCTTCTACAGGAATGACGTTGATGCCTAAATCATTTATAAATTTTTGTGTTCCACCAGTAGAGTATATGGTCACACCTTGTTCGTTAAGTTTTTTTACAATGGGTTCTAATCCATCTTTACTGAATACGGATATCAGTGCAGATTTTATAGTTTTTAGGTTGCTCATTTGTGTTGTGTTGTTAATGTTTTTTTAGTGTTTGAGATAGCAATTTTTAAATGATATTCTTCTTAATTATTGATGGATAGCATATTAAAATGCAAAAGTAATTATTTAAAGCAAAAATGTACTGTACAAATGTTTTTTGTTTTCATTTTTTTGTAACGAATATTTTATTAAAACGTCATACCTTTATAACGCCAGAATGATTCAATAAAAATCTATGTATGCTTCTTTATATTCGCCTTTTTAAAGAAAGTTTTTCTTTTGCAATAAATGCCTTAAGAACCAACAAACTACGTACTTTTTTATCTCTTATTGGGGTTACAGTAGGCATATTTTCGATTATTGCTGTTTTGGCTGCTGTGGATTCACTGGACCAAAGTATTAAAAGCCAATTGTCTGGTATTGATAAAAACACCATGTATATTACCAGGTTCTCATTTGGCCCAACAACGGTTCCACGTTGGCAACGCGATAATTTTCCACAAACAGGTTATGATGATTATGAATTTATAAGACGAAATGTAGCCGATATTGATGCCAGTGCTTTTGCAATTTTAGGGAGTTTCCAAACTATAAAATTTCAGGACAGGACGGTTACAAATGTAGAAATTACCCCAGTTTCCAATGAAATTTATGAAATTGATAATTTGAAATTATACAAGGGCAGGTTTTATAATGAGACCGAATCAAATACTGGTGCCCCTGTTGCAGTACTGGGTTATTCTCTTGCTGAAAATTTGTTCAAAAACACTGAGCCTGTTGGCAAAGAAGTTAGGATTTTTGGAAGAAAATTAACGGTTATTGGTGTTTTGGATAAGTTTGGTGGCCTTAATATGGATTCGCCTGATGAAAAGGGTTTTGTGCCTGCAAATTTTGCTAGGAGGTTTATGAACACCGGTTCAAAAGGAACTTTGACCATGATCATAATCAAACCAAGAAAAGGAGTTGATATGGGTGCTTTTGAAGAAGTTTTAAAGCAAAAATACCGAAGGTTCAGAGGGTTGAAATATGGTGAACCCGATAATTTCTTTATCAATAAATTATCTGGTTTTACCGATTTAATAGATGGTATTATTAGCTCTATGAACCTTATTGGATGGATTATAAGCGGATTTTCACTCCTTGTTGGGGGCTTCGGAATTGCAAATATTATGTTTGTAAGTGTTAAGGAACGAACCAACTTAATTGGGATAGAAAAAGCGATGGGTGCCAAAAACCGATTTATATTATTTCAATTTTTATTTGAAGCCGTTATTCTGGCAGTAATTGGTGGCGTTGTAGGATTGTTTTTAGTTTGGATAGGCACTCTTATTGGCACGTATTTAGCAGACGATTTTAAATTTATCTTATCCTTTAAAAACATGTTTTTAGGCTTTTCAGTATCCACGATAATCGGATTGGTGTCTGGGATATTACCAGCAACTTCAGCTGCAAAACTGGATCCTGTAGAAGCTATAAGAAGCGGTATGTAATTTTAATAATTACGATTTGCTAAAGGATTGTTGCCACATTTTCACAAACAAATTCTAAAAAGCGCTCATCAGCTTCTGTAAAAGGGTTTGGTGTATTGGAGTCAATATCTATCTGACCCATATTTTTACCATCAACAAAAACAGGAATCACAATTTCGGCTTTCACCGTGATGCTACAGGCAATATAATTATCTTGAGCCGATACATCTGGAACTACAAAATTTTTGTTACTTACCGCTACTTGACCACAAATGCCTTTTCCGAAGGGAATGATAGTATGGTCAGTTGGTGCACCAACATATGGGCCTAAAATCAATTCTTCTTTATTGCCATTTCTAAAATAGAAACCAACCCAATTATAATAGGAAATGTTTTTTTCAAGCAACTTGCAGATATCCAGTAATCGTTCATCCACGGTATTTTCTTTACTGGAAACTATCTGTAATATTTGTGGTTTTAAAGATTCAAAAATCATCATTCAAAAGTTTTGGTAAAAGTATTGAAAAAGACGTAACTTCGATATTCCTTAATCACGATCAAGCAATTTTTTTTGAAATGAGCTCAAAATAATTTTTAATTCTGAAAAAATGGTTAATATGCGAGTTGGATATAACCAATGAAAAGCAATAGATGAAAGCACTCATCATAAAATATAAATCGGTCCTGAAATTCATACTTACTTTTTTGGTAGTATATATTTCATTATCCATTTGCTATAAATTTTATTTAGATTATTCAAAAGACTCTAAATATTATCCTGATTATATCACTAATTTAGTAGCTCGTCAGAGCGTAGATTTAATTGATTTTATGGGATATAACGCTAAAATAATACCCCATCCAGATGAAGCTTCCATGAAACTCATCATTAATGATAAATATCTGGCCAGAATAATTGAAGGTTGCAATTCAATAAGTGTTATCATTTTGTTTGTGTCTTTTATTATGGCTTTCTCCGGAAAACCAAAAACAACATTCATGTACTTGCTTGCAGGAAGTGTATTGATTTATACAGCAAATTTACTGCGAATTGTTATTTTGTCTATTGGCCTATATCATTATCCCTGGCGAAAAGAAATTTTGCATACGGTTATATTTCCGGGAATAATTTATGGGATGGTATTTTTGTTATGGGTAGTTTGGGTAAATCGGTTTTCAAATATGATCAAAAAAAATGAGTAAACGCATTAAATACATCTGGCTTTTTGTTTTGTTTGGATTACTTGTTTTAATTCGGGTATTTGAAAACCAATTGTTTTATGATCCATATCTTTTATTTTTTCAAAATGATTATTTATACATTGATAATCCTAGGCGCGAAATTTTTAAATTAACCATGTTTACAACGTTAAGGTATGCTTTAAACACCATAGTGTCATTGGGTATTTTATATGTGGTTTTTAAAGATAAAAGCATTATTAAATTCTCGGTACTTATTTACGTAGTTTCTTTCTTGATATTAATATTGATATATTTATACTTTGTAGTAAACCCAAAACAAGAGCAATATTACTTGTTCTTTAATGTGCGCCGATTTTTAATTCAACCTATTATCTTAATGGTTTTGTTACCAGCTTTTTATTATTTTAAGCTCAAACATTAAGTGACCCCGACCTGAAATATGTATACACTAAATCAAAAAGTATATGTATAAAAACGATGCAAAAAAGACAGATTCAAATGAAATGTGCAAGTAATGGGAGCGAATCATGATGGCGATGGATCTCACAATCATCCATCTATGAATCATGAATCGGCGACCACGATAGAAACTTAGACGCTTCAAATCAAAAAAAATCAAGCAACAACGTCAATTATTGACGCCTAACAAATAACATCAACATGTTCTTAAAAATTCTTGTTACTATTGCCATAGCAACCATACTAATTATACATGGTATAGTAAAGTTTAGCCAATAAGTTGGTTTTTAGCACTTCATTAAAAGAAGGAAAAAAAGAGTTGAATTTTAGTGATTTGGGAAGTTACTCTAAACGTAAATAAAAAAGTAAACTTAAGGCAATTATGAATCAAATTAAAGACGGTAAAATGCCACTTTATTCATATGTTTTAATACTTGGTAATGCCAAACTCACAGGTGAAAATAAAGAGAAAATAATTAATTGGTTTATTAAATCAAGAGATCATCAGTAATGTTTATATGTAACTTTTGTTACATGTTATATTCCTTTTATTCCCTAATTTTGACTATTAATATTTGTATGATAAACACTTCTTTTTAAGCAAATTAATGAAAAAAACAGTTTCTAACATAGCCGTCTTTTTTTTAACAGCATTGTTGCTGTTTTTGTCTGCGTCATTTACCATTGAAAAACACTTCTGTGAAGGTCAGGTTTTTTCTGAATCCTTTTTTGGAAACGCAGATAAATGCGTAATGGATGTGGCATGTTGTAAAGCAGAAAACAACAACCCTTCTATTTCAAAAAAATCGTGTTGCGAAGATGAAATTCAATTCATAAGGGGTTCAGTTTTTAAAAAAGAAACAGCTATAAAAATAGAAAGAAAACAACAACAAGATTTACCTGTTTTAGTTTTGCTTGATGTTAATTCAATTTTTAATAAACCAAACAGAATAGCACTTTACAAAAATTACTTTCCGCCACCAATAACCCCTAACTTCAATATTTTATATCAAGTTTTTCGAATTTAATATTTTTCTGGTTCTTTTAATCGAGCATCTTAAGAATTAAAATGTTCAAACTACCGCACATAAAATTATAAGTATTCAAACTTAAAAAAAAATGAAAACTAATTTTAAAATACACAAAAAATGAAAACTCTTAAATATTTTATTGTTACACTATTAGTAATGGTTGTAGCAAGTTGTTCTAACGATACCACAGAACCAACAGAACCAACAGGGACTCTTTCAGTTAAGCTTACTGATGCACCCATGCATTATGATCAGTTCATGTCTGCAAGCGTAACCATTGATAAAATAGAAATTGGTAATGGTGCCAATGTTAATTCTATGATAACAATTATGAATGCCCCTATGAAATTTAATTTACTGGAATTGGTAAATGGAATTACTACAACCATGGCAAATGCCGAAATGCCAGTAGGAAATTATGATTTGATGCGCTTGTATATTTCTTCAACCGAAATGGTCATGAAAAATGGTGATTCGTTTACTTATAATATGAATCGGGATGGTTATTCTGGAAATGGAATGATGCAAAATGGAATGATGTTAAATTCAAACAATAGAAGTGTTGATATTACTCTAAATAACGCCTTAATTATTTCAGAAGGTGGTATGAGCGAGTTTTTGCTGGATATGGATGTTGATCAGTCTTTTATGCTAGAGGGTGTAAACTTTACTGGATCTGGACCTAATATGATGATGAGTATGACTGGTTTTACCTTTATGCCAACCATGCGTTTTGTAGATATGTCAACCTCTGGAACCATTCACGGAAATGTACATGATACAGTTGGGAATTTACCAAATGCAACCATTTCCTTGATGCAAAATGGCATCATTTATACGAGCACTCATTCAGATGCAAACGGAGATTATGCTTTAATAGGTATTCCTGAGGGGACCTATACTATAAAAGTTGAGTTAGACAGTTATATCATGGATCCTGTAGGGAATGAACAAAATATGGGTGAACTTAATATGATGTCAAATGACACAATGAGTATAAATTTTAATATGATGCCGTCTAATTAATTCTTCAGGCAGAAATAGAATTAACAACTAAAAGAGGTTGTTTTAAGTATTGAAAAAAATCATTCTGAATTCTTTTCAGATTGACAATAATTCAATTTTAAAACGACCTCTTTATTTTTAAAGGTTGATAGATTAAATAATCAGATATTCACTTAAACCTTAATAAAATGGCCAGAGCTAATATAATTTGCAAAAGCAAATTATATGCAGTTAACCAATGAAATATAATGATCCAATAGAAAATTTAAACATAAAAGGCCTACATAAAAAACGCTTGATTGTTTCATATTTTACTTGAATATGATCCCAGAAAGCTGTATTAATTGAGAACTGTATTTTTAATAAACATTTAACACCGTTTTTAATAAACATTTAACGCCTGTATTCATTTTAACATCTTAAATTTAGATAAATTTTAAATTAATATAAAAATGAAAAAATTAAATTATTTTTTGTTCGGCGTGTTTTTATCTTTTGGGATTATAGGTTGTTCTGTGATTCAACCAGGACAACAGGCCATGAGATGGAACCCATATGGCAAAGGGTTAGTGACTGAAAAAGTTTACAAAGACGGTATTGTTTGGACTTGGCCGTGGAACGGGGTGGTAACGTATAATACAAAATGGCAAACCTATAGTGAAAATGTAGATATACTTACTAAAGATGAACTACATATAAGGTTAACGGTATCTGTTACAATGAGGCCTATTGAGCCCGAGTTGCCAAAACTGGAATTGGAAGTAGGTCAAAATTACTACAATGAGGTAGTTAGACCAGAGTTTATTAGTATAACAAGGAATGTGTTTTCAAATTATGATTATACCTTGGTCTCTCCTAAAAGCCCAGAGATAGAAATGGCCATTTTTAATGAATTGATTGTAAAAACAAAGGGGAAACATCTTGAATTTGACAATATAACGGTAGATCATATAGACTACCCACAAGTTGTAACGGCGGCAGTCAATAGAAAGTTAGCGGTTCAACAAAATATTGAACAAAAGGACTATGAGATTGAAATTGCTGAAAGAGATGCTGAGATACAAAGAATTAGGGCAAAAGGACAACAAGATTCCCAAAAGATTATAGACTCGGGGTTATCAAGGACCTATCTTCAATATAAAGCCCTTGAAGTTCAAGAAAAATTATCTACCAGCAATAATGCTAAGTTTTATTTTGTTCCTTTAGGAAAGGATGGATTACCTATAATAGTTGATTCTAAATGATAATCAGTAAAAAATCCAATAGGTTTTTTGTGTTGTGTCAAGCAAACATAAAACAATAGCAGTCAAAGTTTAAGCTGAAAGGTTATTTAAATGCAGTAACTTTTGAGACGTTTGAAACCTAGGTATTTTATACTTGACTGTTAACCTAACAAATCGAAAAACAAAAAACGCTTCAAACTAAATGAAAGCGTTTTTTTGTTTTTTATTGTCACCAATAATTGGGGGTTTTCGCCATGGTTTTTAGTTCGGTTTCTGTAATTATAAATGTCTTGGATCTTTGTAATTTTGACATTGAATACATTCTGTGAAACAGAACCAAAACCAACTCCAAATGAAAATAAAATATTACATTGAAACGCTCTTTTATTTAAATTCAAAAAATTATCTATCATTCAATTAAAACACCATTATATGTATATTATCAAATTGATTTTCAATTCAAAAATTAGATTGAAAACAGTATTCGTTTTTACCCTATTAAGCTTATTATCCTTCCAGATTTTTTCACAAAGAGGTAATATAAAATGGTCTAGCGAAGGCAATTCTTATTATAGGATCCAGAGTGATGGCATCGTTCAATACACATTGCCGTCAAATAATCCTGAAGTTATAATTTCGAGAGAGCAATTAACACCTTCGGAGAGCGAATTTCCACTTAATGTTAGTCATTTCACCTTTTCAAAGGACGAACAAAAAGTGTTACTGTTTACAAATACCAAACGTGTATGGCGCATCAATACTAAAGGTGATTATTGGATTTTAAATATTGCGACTGGTAAGTTGCAACAAATTGGTAAAAGCATGCCAGAATCATCCCTTATGTTTGCAAAAATTTCGCCTGACGGAAAGCAAGTGGCCTATGTAAGTGAGAATAATATTTATGTAGAAAATTTAGCAACTTCAGAAGTTAAAGCACTTACAACAGATGGCACCATAACATTGATTAATGGAACATTCGATTGGGTATATGAAGAAGAATTTTACTGTCGCGACGGTTTTCGCTGGAGCCCGGATAGTAAATCGATAGCCTATTGGCAAATTGATGCGAGTGATACCAAGAAATTCTACATGATTAATAATACAGATTCTATTTATTCTACAATCATCCCCATTGAATATCCAAAGGTAGGTGAAACACCCTCTTCGTCTAAAGTAGGCGTGGTATCAATTGATGATGCCAAAACCACTTGGATGGATATTCCTGGTGATCCGCGCCAGCATTATTTAGTGCGTTTGGAATTTATCCCATCCACTGAAAAATTATTAATTCAACAGTTAAACAGAAAGCAAAATCAAAGCAAACTTTTTATTGCGGACCCAATTTCTGGAAAGGCAAAAGTTATACAAGAAGAAACTGATGCTGCTTGGGTTGATATTTATAGAACAGGAAACAAATACGAAGTTGATTTTACCAATAATTTTATTTGGTATAATAAGGGTAAAAACATATTGTGGACGTCAGAAAAAGATGGTTGGAGACATTTATACGATGTGTCTTTAGAAGGAAAAGGAGAGAAGCTAATAACTAATGGTGCTTATGATTTTATTGATTTATCATATATAGACAACAAAAACGGATACGTTTATTTTATGGCATCCCCAACCAATGCAACACAGAGTTATCTGTATAAAACCAAATTAAATGGTAAAGGTAAGCTGGAATTGATGAGTCCAAAATCTGAACAAGGCACACATGGTTATAATGTATCAACAACTGGAACCTATGCGGTTCATACATTTTCAAATCATTTTACAAGACCTGCAGCGGAAATAATTTCGTTTGTAAACCATAAACCTTTAAATGTTGAAACAAGTATAGAAGCTAACTTATCTAGACTTCAGGAAGCACCAAAATCAGAATTTTTTAAAGTGACTACTGCCGAAGGTGTTGAAATGGATGGATGGATGGTAAAGCCAACTAATTTTGACATTTCAAAAAAATATCCAGTAGTATTTTATGTCTATTCTGAACCAGGCAGGGCTACCGTTACAGATACTTACGGAATTGATGGAAACAGAAATTATATAGGTGATATGGCTGATGATGGCTATATTTATATCTCACTTGATAACCGTGGAACACCAGCGCCAAAAGGCAGTGCATGGCGTAAAAGTATTTACAGAAAAATTGGTAATATAAATATCAACGACCAAGCCATGGCAGCAAAAGAAATCTTGAAATGGAATTTTGTTGATCCTGACCGTGTGGCTGTTTGGGGATGGAGTGGTGGTGGTTCTGCAACCTTAAATTTATTGTTTAAACATCCTGAAATTTATAAAACAGGAATTTCAATAGCAGCAGTTGCCAATCAGCTTACTTATGATAATATTTATCAAGAGCGTTATATGGGCTTACCACAAGAAAATATGGAGGATTTTGTGAATGGGTCACCAATAACTTACGCAAAAAATCTAGAAGGAAACCTATTGTATATTCATGGAACGGGCGATGATAATGTGCATTACCAAAATGCTGAAATGTTGGTAAATGAATTGGTAAAATACAATAAACAGTTTCAGTTTATGCCGTATCCTAACCGGTCACATAGTTTAAGAGAAGGCGAAGGAACAACGCAACATTTAAAAACCTTGTATACTAACTATTTAAGGACTTACTGTCCTCCAGGAGGCAGATAAAAACGGTTGTTACTTCTGTAAAGGTTAACTAATTCGAGGACAGAATTAAATGTTATATTTTAAAATCCGTAGTTTGTGCTTCGGATTTTTTATGGGCTTATTGATTTTGTCAGAAAAATTGACTAACTTCGTTTAACTGTTGATATAGGTAATTAAAAAAGTCTATATCAAAACATTACCCAACATATGAAAATCGAGATGCCAACAAAAATTTATCTGTATTTGAGAATTAAATAAACCAACATTATTAAATGAAATTAACTCCTGAACAGTTATACAATAAACTAACTAAAGAATACAAAATAATAGGCGAAAAAGGAAGTATAAAGTTTACTTTGAAAGACCTAACGATTACTGTTAAGACTAAAGATACGGTTGGCAATTTAATTCAGGAATGGTTAGTAGCTTGGCTAAACACAAATGATATTGATTTCTTTCTAAAATCAAATTCACAAGTTTTTCCCGACTTAAATTTAGATATTGAAAATCCGGAAAAAGGACTAGTTGAAATAAAATCTTTTGATTATGACAAGGCTGCAAATTTTGACGTTGCTAACTTTATGGCTTACCGAAGGTCAATTATTGATTTTCCTTACAGGCTGGATTCCGATTATTTGATTTTTGGTTATAGAATGGTTGATGGAGCAATAGAAATTGCTGATGTTTGGTTAAAGAAAATTTGGGAAATTACTGGGCCTAGTGGAGACTGGCCATTAAAATGTCAGGTAAAACAAGGGGATTTAGTAAATATTCGTCCAATTAAATGGTATAACAACGCTGGAACTACGTATAAACCATTCAATTCGGCTTTAGAATTTTTGACCGCTTTTCAAGAAAACCAATATAAATATGGTAAAACAAGGCACGACAAAGGAACTGCTTTGTTTTTAGATAAAATTAAAAAGGGTTATACTGTTTCGACAGGCAAATCCTTGAAGTGATAGTTTGCTTTGAAGATTTCAGCGACTTGATTAGCTACGTGTTCTACAACAGGAACAGCAACTGTATTTCCTAATAAATCAAAAGCTTCGGTTTCTTTAACTGGAATTTCATACCATTCTGGATAACCGAATAAGCGTAATCCTTCACGTATTGTCAATCTTCTTAAACCACCATTATCTGGAACAGCCAAACGCGAAACATCCGTAGCAACAAGCGTTGGTGCGATACCGTTTGGATCCAATATTTTATTTATTTCAAAACTCAATTTTCCAGTTACAATATTGTAACCTTTTGGCATTGTCTCATCATAAACACGAAACTTTTTTTCTCCATTTTCCGTTTTCTCTCGGACCAACTTTTTAGGATGCTCAAATCTTAAATATCCCTTTTTAACCAAATCGTCCAATAATTCTTTGAGATTGTCATTTTTATGAAACGTTGAGATTTGCTTTAAAGTCAATGACATTCCATCCATCCAGTCAATACCAATTTTTTCAGCCCAATGCTTTTTGCGTCTTTCCTTAAAAAGTTTATTAAGTAGAATTATTTGCTCATCTGAAACTTCCCCTTTAATTCCAATATCCCAACTATGAATATTGTTATCTCCTCCTCTTTTATCTTTAATGGATTTTCCATACAAATCTTCCATTTCAAAATGACGAAAAAGCTTTTCTGTAAAGTCAGATTTAATTGTTTCTAAACCGTTTTCTAAAATAGTTTTTAAAGGCTTAAATTCTTTGTCTGAAAAAGTAAGATTTGGTTTTTCATCTTTCGTTCCAACTATAAAAATTCTTTTGCGAGATTGTGGTAAGCCAAATTCAATAGAATCTAAAACTTTCCAAGAAACCTTGTAACCTAATTCATTTTTAAGTTTATTTAGAATAATCGATAAAGTCTTCCCGATTTTGTCGTGCGTATTCTCTAAATCGTGTTTGACAAGACCTTCAACATTTTCCAATATAAAACCATAAGGATTTTTATCCTTTATAATTCTTTCAATTTCAAAAAACAATGTTCCTCTTGTTTCAGAAAATCCGTGACGATTTCCTGCTGCACTAAATGATTGGCAAGGAAAACCGCCTAATAAAAAATCAAAATCTGGAATTTGTTCATTTTCGACTTGGAAAATATCTCCTACAAAATAATCGTGACTGAAATTCTTTGCTAAAGTTTCAACCGCATATGGTTTAATCTCGGAAGTCATTACACATTCCGTTTCAAAACCTAATTCGTTAAAAGATTTTTCAAAACCTAATCTTATTCCTCCAAGTCCAGCAAATAAGTCTATAAATTTAACTTTTGGCATTTTTATTATTTTTTTAGGTTATAATCTACTTGTGGTTCAGCAGCGATTGATAATTGATTTTCGTATTCTTCAATTTCTATTTTTTCGCAACCAATAACAGTTAAACATTGTAAAAAGAAAGATGCACTAAAAGTACCTCGACTGATTTTACTATCGATACTCGATTTGGTTTCTTCAATTCCAATTTGCTCAAGCATATTAGCCAAGTCTGAATTTGAAATTCCTCTACGAACCAATTCTGACTTTAATAAACGTTTGACTTTATCATTCCAATCTGACATAATTATGGATTTGATTTATTGCAAATTTGAATAATTATTTGTAAATATGCAAATAAAAAGGCAAAAATAAAAATACGTTGGGTAACACCGTATATAAGCAATAAGGGCTTTGTTTCTTAACCCAAAGTTACTATCTTTCTGCAAAGTTCAGTTTATGGCAGAAAATAATCGCAAACTTTTCCCCTTACTGCTCATATACATAGCCGTTAAACGAACCTTTGAAAAACAAAAAAACGCTTCAAATCAAATTGAAGCGTTTTTTAAAAACTTATCTATGGCGATTCGCCATTACATCATTCCTGGCATACCGCCACCCATACCACCTGGCATAGCTGGAGCATCTTCTTTAATATCTACCAAAGCACACTCGGTTGTTAAAATCATTCCGGCAACAGAAGCCGCATTTTCTAAAGCGATACGTGTTACTTTTTTAGGATCAATAATACCAGCTTTCAACATATCAACATACGTTTCAGTTTTAGCATCATAACCAAAAGATCCTTTGCCTTCCATCACTTTTGAGACAACCACGCTTCCTTCACCACCTGCATTTTCAACAATAATGCGTAAAGGTGCTTCAATGGCACGTGCCACAATTTGAATACCGGTTACTTCATCCAAGTTTTCAGTAGTTATTTTCTCTAATACTGCTTTAGCTCTAATAAAAGCTACACCACCACCAGCAACAATGCCTTCTTCCACGGCAGCTCTGGTTGCATGTAATGCATCATCAACACGATCTTTTTTCTCTTTCATCTCCACTTCACTGGCTGCACCTACATAAAGTACTGCAACACCTCCAGCTAATTTAGCTAAGCGCTCTTGAAGTTTTTCTTTATCGTAATCACTTGTAGTCGTTTCAATTTGAGCTTTAATCTGATTAACTCTTGCTTTTATGTCAGCTGCTTTACCTGCACCGTTAACAATGGTAGTGTTGTCTTTATCAACAGTGACTGTTTCAGCAGTACCCAACATGGTTAAATCGGCATTCTCTAAAGTGAAACCTCTTTCTTCAGAAATCACAGTACCACCAGTTAAGATTGCAATGTCTTCTAACATCGCTTTCCGTCTGTCACCAAAACCTGGTGCTTTTACGGCAGCAATTTTCAATCCGCCTCTTAATTTGTTTACTACTAAAGTTGCTAAGGCTTGACCGTCAACATCTTCAGCAACAATCAATAAAGGTCTTCCGGATTGCGCTACAGGCTCTAGAATTGGAAGTATTTCCTGTAAGTTTGATATCTTTTTATCGAACAATAAAATGTAAGGATTTTCTAAATCGGCAATCATTTTATCAGCATCTGTTACAAAATAAGGTGATAAATACCCTCTGTCAAATTGCATGCCTTCAACAACATCTACATAGGTTTCCATACCTTTTGCTTCTTCAACAGTAATAACACCTTCTTTTCCAACTTTATTAAATGCTTTAGCGATTAAATCACCAATAGACTCATCATTATTTGCTGAAATAGAAGCGACTTGTTTAATCATTTCAGAAGAGTTGCCTACTTTTTTTGATTGTTTTTCTAAATCTTTAGAAATCGCAGCAACTGCTTTATCAATACCACGTTTTAAATCCATAGGATTTGCACCTGCAGCAACATTTTTCAATCCTTCTTTTACAATGGCTTGTGCTAAAACGGTTGCAGTTGTTGTTCCATCTCCAGCTAAATCATTGGTTCTTGAAGCCACTTCTTTTACCATTTGAGCTCCCATATTTTCAAGAGCATCTTTTAACTCAATTTCTTTTGCAACAGTAACACCATCTTTGGTAACTTGAGGTGCACCAAATGATTTACTGATTATAACATTTCTACCTTTTGGTCCTAAGGTTACTTTTACTGCATTGGCCAATGCATCTACACCACGTTTTAATCCGTCACGTGCGTCAATATCAAATTTTATATCTTTTGCCATAGTTGTTTGCTTTATGCCTTAGGCTTTATGCTTTAGGCGTTATTTTAATTTTTGTTTTAATTGATGTGTTTTTCTTTTAATTATGTTCACTTTTTCAATGAGAATATTAGCTTGATTATCTTCTATGTAAGTTAAATCTTTTGCCAAAATGATTAAATATTCAGTTTCGCTTGCAGATCCTAAAGCTATAGTTAGAAATCTATTAAATTCTAAATCTGAATCTCTACCGCAACCTTCGGAAATATTTGTAGGTATAGAGGAAGAAGATCTTCTAATTTGAGAGGTTAATCCATAAATTTCTTCTTTTGGGAATGAATTAGTTATCAAGTAGATTTCCAATGTCAATTCATGACTCAATTTCCAAATATCATACTTTTTAAAGTCTCTCATTGGTTTATAGCTTATTGCCTAAAGCATATAGCTTTAAATTATAGCAAGAATGTCGCTTTCACGCATGATTAGATAATCTTTACCTTCAAGTTTAAGCTCCGTGCCAGCATACTTACCATATAAAACAGTATCGCCAACTTTCACGGTTATAGGCTCGTCCTTGGTGCCTTTTCCAGCTGCAATAACTTTTCCTCTTTGTGGTTTTTCTTTAGCATTATCTGGAATAATAATTCCCGATGCTGTTTTGGTTTCAGCTTCAGCAGGTTCAATAAGAACTCGGTCTGCTAATGGTTTAATGTTTAAGCTCATGTGAGTATTTTGTTTTTTATTAGAATTATGTTTAATGATATTGGATTGTTCTAAAATTGTGCCAATAGCAGATTACTGACAAACTTGCAGTAATAAAAAATGCCAACTTATTCAAGTTGGCATTCAATTGTTTTTATTTATTGCAAATTAATTTACTGAGTCTTTTATTGTTGCAGTATTGGCTGCAGGTTGTACAGGAATTACAGGTAATGTAGTTGTGCTTTCATCAGCGTCTAAGGCTTTAGAATCTGTGTCACTAGTGCCTCTGTTAATGGCAACATTTGATAATAAAATCAAAGCCAAAAGCAAGGTTGCTAATGTCCATGTGCTTTTATCTAAAAAATCAGTTGTTTTTTTAACGCCCCCAAGTTGTTGGGTTCCGCCGCCGCCAAAAGAAGAGGATAATCCGCCGCCTTTTGGGTTTTGCACCATAATTACTACTATTAATAAAAATGCTACTACAACAATTAATGCTAAAAATATGGTAAACGTATTCATTATTCTTTATTGTTTTGTTCTTGTAATTGTTCTACTGCTTTAATTTGGACTGCAAAGGAACTACTTTTTTCTGGATATTTCAAACTTAATATTTTATAAGATTGAATTGCTTTTTTATAGTTTTTTTGTTCTACATAAATACGGGCTAAAGTTTCTGTCATTAACTCTTCTGGTTGAATTAATTGGGCTTTGGCCATATTATGTGTAGGTGTTGCTGATTTGTGTGGATTGATTTTTGGGTTTTTTGCAATGAACTCATCTATCAATTCAAATTTTTTATCTCTTTCTAATTGGGAAGCATCTTCTACAATAGGGTCATGTTTAGCTAGAGCTTCATCTCTTTTTATAGTTTTAAACCTTGCGATTTTTAACCATTCGTTAAATGAATGGTTTTCTCTTTTGGCAAATTGAAGTGGTTTGCCTAAATTTAAGATATCAGCCACTGAGGCTTCTTGTGTTTTGGTTTCAGGGGTTACCTGCTCGATTAATTCAGATTCATCCAATCCAAAACTCGTTATTTTTGGCCGTTCAAATTTTGGTTGAAAAAGAGAAGGGTCTAATACATCCAACCTGTTTTTAATGTCTTGTGCTGTTGGCGCATCAATAACGACTTTTTTGTTAATTGAAATGTCTTCAATAATAACATCTATATCATTTACATGTTCACTATTTATTTTAATGAATTGTGAAATTTCATTTTGGAGAAATACTTCTGATGTAATAAAATCAAATAAAATGCTTCTGTCTGTGGTAAAGGCAGCCGTTTTTTTTAGCTCTTGATTGTAATTGAAACTTTCCTGGTTTTTTAAGCCTTTAAGATATAAGGCCCTGGCAGACTGAAAGTATGGAAATTGATTAATAATAGATTTCACTGTTTCGGTTTGTTTTGGTGTGACCGCTTCAGGATGTTGAAGTATGTATGTGAAATTGGTGTTATTCAAAGTTTCAGAGTTTCAGGGTTTCAGAGTTTCAAAGTTTCAGGGTTTCAGGGTTTCAGAGTTTCAAAGTTTCAGGGTTTCAGGGTTTCAAAGTTTCAAAGTTTCAGGGTTTCAGAGTTTCAAAGTTAATAAATAAGAAATTATATTTTGCCAACAACCAACAACCAACAACCAACAACCAACAACCAACAACCAAATCTACCACTTCGCCAGTGATGCATTAAAGATGTCTTGCGTAATACGTTCAAAAATCTCGGCAATAGCCGCGGCTTTTACACTGCCAATAAGCTCAGAACTCCCAGGGTAATCATAGTAAAATGAAAAAGTCTGTTCAAATTCAGCTTCTTCATCATGCTTATCCATAAAATGAACTTTAACACCTATCGTTAACCTGTTTTGAGCAGCTGTATTTTCAGATGTCGCCGTGGTTGGTGATATTCTGTATTCGGTAATTTCACCTTCATAAACGATGTCTCCGTTTGATTTTATAAGGTTTAAATTGGTTTGGTTTTGTAATAAATCAATTAGGGCATTGGTAAAATCCCAATCTAATTGCGGTTCTATCAAAATGGCGTTATTTTGAAAATAATTGACTTGAAATGTTTTGGTGTCTGATGAAATGGATGCGCCTGTAAACGAATAAGCGCCACAACTTAAAACAAGTACGGATGTTAAGAATAGAACAATATAATTAGTTGTTTTCATGAATTAAAATTATAAATCAAATTGTTTAATCTTTCTATATAAGGTGCGTTCACTTATTCCTAGTTCTTCGGCAGCTAATTTACGTTTTCCACTGTGACGTTCAAGCGATTTTTTTATTAATTCTAATTCTTTATCATGCAATGACAAGGTTTCTTCTTCTTCAATCTCCTCGGCAAAATGATATTTATCCGGGGTACTATTAGGATTTTGTAAATTTTTACTTCGTTCTGGAATTGATAATACTTCAGATTCATCAATGGCGTCTTCATAGTCTGTTTCATCTTCAGCACCGCCATAAATTTTCTTTATTAATCCTTTATGTTCTTTTTCAACTTCTTCCACATTCCCTTTTTTCATGAGTTCCATGGTAAGTTTTTTCAAGTCGTTTAAATCACTTTTCATATCAAACAAAACCTTGTATAGAATTTCGCGCTCGCTACTAAAATCAGTATCAGATTTTGTATGTTTGATAACGGCAGGCAAATTACTACCATAGGTTGGTAAATAACTGCTTAAGGTTTCTGCGGAAATGATTCTGTCTTGCTCCAACACAGATATTTGTTCGGCCACATTGCGTAACTGCCGAATGTTTCCGCTCCAACGATGTTTTGTAAGAATTTGAACAGCGGCATCCGTTAATTTTATGGTTGGCATTTTGTATTTAAGAGCAAAATCACTGGCAAATTTCCTGAACAGTAAGTGAATATCTTCTTGCCGCTCACGCAAAGGTGGTAAATGAATATCTACAGTGCTTAATCGGTAATATAAATCCTCACGAAACTGTTCTTTTTTAATAGCGTCAAACATATTGGCATTAGTGGCTGCTACAATGCGAACATCGGTTTTTTGAACTTTACTGGAACCTACTTTAATAAATTCACCATTTTCTAAAACACGCAATAATCTAACTTGTGTGGTAAGCGGCAGTTCGCCAACTTCATCCAAAAAAATAGTGCCGCCATCAGCAACTTCAAAATAACCTTCCCTGGTTTGGGTTGCGCCTGTAAAGGATCCTTTTTCATGCCCAAATAATTCACTGTCAATGGTTCCTTCTGGAATGGCGCCACAGTTTACAGCAATATATTTACCGTGTTTTCTGTGTGAAAGTTGGTGTATTATTTTTGGAATGCTTTCTTTACCAACACCACTTTCACCAGTAACTAACACTGAAATATCTGTAGGTGCCACTTGAATGGCTTTTTCTATGGCACGATTTAATGTGGCACTATTTCCAATAATACCAAACCGTTGTTTTATTGTTTGAACTGATTCCATAAGCCCCTTAATCCCCGATGGGGAAATTAAATTTGTTAAAAATTAATTTAGTATGTTCAATCATTTGGGTTTTATTATTGTATTTAATACTTTTTTAAAAATGAGCAATCGTTTCCTTTTGGGGATTAAGGGGCTAAACCAATGGCTTCTCCAATTAGTGTAGCACTGGTACACGTATTCACTTTTACTTTTACAAAATCACCAATTTTATAATGTTCCTTTGGGAAAACCGCCACAATATTTTGAGGTGTTCGTCCTGACCACTGCTTATTTGATTTTTTTGATTCTTTTTCTATTAAAACTTCCACAACGGTATTTAGATGTTCTTTGGTTCTAATATCACTATGTTTTAATTGAAGTTCCACAATATCTGCCAAACGTTGTTTTTTAGTTTCCTCCGGAATATCATCCGTCATTTTTCGTTCCGCCAGTGTTCCCGGTCTTTCGGAATATGTAAACATATAGCCAAAGTTATATTTTACATAATTCATTAAAGAAATGGTGTCTTGAAAATCTTCTTCAGTTTCGGTTGGAAAACCAACCATCATATCCTGACTTATTGCACAATTTGGAATAATTTTCCTGATGTTATCAATCAATGCCATATACTCCTCTCGAGTGTGCAAACGGTTCATTTCTCTTAAAACACGATTACTACCACTTTGAACCGGCAAATGAATATGATTACAAATGTTATCAAATTTTGCCATGGTTTTAATCACATCCAACGTTAAATCTTGTGGATTTGAAGTTGAAAAACGAATACGCATTTTGGGTTGTGCCTTGGCACACATCTCTAATAAATTGGAAAATGAGGTGCAGGTTGCTTTTTGAAGCTCACTGGCTTTTTCAAAATCCTTCTTCAAACCTCCGCCATACCATAAATAACTATCAACATTTTGACCAAGCAGTGTGATTTCTTTAAATCCTTTATCCCAAAGATCATTGATTTCTTCAAGAATACTCTGTGGATCTCTACTTCGTTCTCGTCCACGTGTAAAAGGGACCACGCAAAATGTGCACATGTTATCACAACCACGTGTTATGGAAACCAAAGCTGTAACGCCATTGGTATTTAATCGCACTGGTGAAATATCACCATAAGTTTCATCTTTTGATAAAGTAACGTTAACAGCATTTCTTCCATCTTCAACTTCAGTTATAAGATTTGGCAAATCTTTATAAGCGTCAGGACCAACAACCAGGTCAACTATTTTTTCTTCTTCAAGAAATTTATGTTTTAACCGCTCAGCCATACAACCTAAAACCCCAACCTTCATTTTTGGGTTGATACGTTTTACGGCATTATATTTTTCCAATCTTTTTCTAACAGTTTGTTCAGCTTTATCACGAATGGAACAAGTATTTACTAAAACCAAATCGGCGTCCTCAAGATTTTGAGTGGTGTTAAATCCTTCGCTTGCCATGATAGAAGCCACAATTTCACTATCGCTGAAATTCATGGCGCAGCCATAACTTTCAATAAAAAGCTTTCTTGTATTCTCTTTTTTAGGTTCTAAAACCAGTGACTCTCCCTGTTTGTTTTCGTCTATAATCTTTTCCATAATGTATTGAAACAGCTATTGGTCAATTTTTATGCCTGCTTGTTAATATGCAGATGCAAAGATACGATAAAATTATAGTTTCTGACAAAGTGTCAGATGTTAAAATGAAATAAAGTTGTGAAACATTTTAGAAAGTGCTTACTTTGAATATAACCAAACAAATTATATAAATGAATACGATTACTTCGTTATTAGAAAAAATAAGTAATGCCAGACCACTTGAATTTGGAGCTATTTTTAATGAGTCTTTAGAGCTTTTTAAAAAAACGTGGCTTCAAGGGTTTTTGCTTCAATTAATTATTTTTATTATTGTATTGCCAATTATAATAGTGGTTTATATGCCTATAATTGGGTTAGCTTTAGCCCAATCAGAAAGTGGACATGATAATCCAGATGCGTTTTCTGATCTTTTTACCGGTATGTCCGTATTTTATATTATTGTTATAATTATTGCAATTTTTGCATTGGCGGCAGTTCAGTTAGCCTTAAATGCGGGTTTTTTTAGAATTATGAAAAAACTGGATTATAATGAACAGGTCTCAAGTACAGATTTCTTTTATTTTTTTAAGGCAAAATATTTTAATAAAACCTTTTTGTTAATGCTGGTAACCGTTTTAATAGCAATACCAGCAGCGTTACTGTGTTATATTCCTTTACTATATGTTATGGTGCCTATGTCTTTTTTCTCAATAATCTTTGCATTTAATCCGGAGTTAAGTATTGGAGATATTGTAAACGCAAGTTTTAAGCTTGGTCATAAAAAATGGCTGCTCGCCTTCGGGTTGTTAATCGTGTCTTCAATTCTGTCGCAAATTATTGGTTTGCTTTTATGCGGCATTGGTTTGCTGTTTACGGCTGCATTTGTTTATCACCCGTTGTATTTAATTTATAAAAAGGCAATAGGTTTTGATGGCGAAAATGAAATTGAAGACATTAAAAATTTAAGCGAATAGGTTTAACGCAACCTTAACAAGAACTTTGTATCTATATAATAAACAATAATCAAAAATTTATATGATATGAAAGTCAAACATTTTATTTTGTTCAGTTTTATTGCGATGCTCTGGTCGTCTTGTAATAAGGATGATTCAGATTACGAGATTATAAGTATTGCTACTCCAGAACTAATGAGTAAAGCAGAATTCAGGAGTTCTGTTGAGGTTTTAGGTCCACAAAACATAGAAGAAGCGGGTAAAATTTATGCTTACAAGGATTTTATTTTTGTGAATGATGCGCTTAAAGGCATTCACATTATAGATGATTCCAATCCTAAAAACCCACAAGCTAAGGCGTATTTAAAAATCCCGGGGAATGTAGATATTTCTGTAAAAAACAATTATTTGTATGCCGATAGCGCTATTGATTTAGTGGTGTTTGATATTTCGGATATCAATAATATTGTATTTGTAAACCGTTTGGAAGATGTGTTTTCGGTATATGACCATCAAATTCCTGAAGGTGTGGAATATGCGGACTATAGCGGGTTCGATTTTAATTCTGAAGTCATAGTAGGATGGGAAATAAAACAAGAACGACGATTGAAAAACAATGATGATAATCGTCTTATAGATGTAGTTGCATTTAGTGAAGCGTCAAATATGGATGGGGCTCGTGTTGGTCAAGGAGGCTCATTGGCACGTTTTCAAATTGTAAACAACTATTTATATACTGTTGGAAGTTATGAAATGGCTATTTTTAATATCCAAAATTCAGCGCAACCCGCTTTGGCAAAC
Organism: uncultured Flavobacteriales bacterium; assembly: GCA_963976005.1. Lineage (GTDB taxonomy): Bacteria > Bacteroidota > Bacteroidia > Flavobacteriales > Flavobacteriaceae > Yeosuana. The sequence continues at coordinate 87,503 of CAXBJF010000001.1, forward strand.
ACACAATATTCGGGATGGAATATTGAAACCATGTTTCAGGCAGATGGTTATCTGTATTTAGGTAGCACAAATGGCATGTATATTTATAGTCTTTCAAATCCTGCGTTACCAGAATTTGTTTCGCAATTCACACATTGGGAAGGTTGTGACCCTGTAGTTGTAGATGGCGATTATGCCTATGTGACATTGCGTGGAGGTAATGCCTGTGGACAACAAGAAAGTGTATTGGAAGTTATTGATATAAAAGACAAAGCAAATCCAACCTTAGCAGCGAGATATGAACTGGTTAACCCATACGGATTGGGAGTTAAAGACAACCTGCTTTTTGTTAGCGATGGTACTGCTGGTTTAAAATTGTTTAACAAGGCAGATCCTTTAAATATTAAATTAATAAAACAATTTCAGGCAATACAAGCAAAAGATGTGATTCCCTTGAATGATATTTTACTAATGATAGGGGAAAATATGCTATATCAATATGAATATAAAAATAACGACATTTACCTTATTAGCGAGTATCAACTGTAAAAAGCATACGGTAAAATAGTAAAAACCCTTTGTTTTAAGTTCAAAACAAAGGGTTTTTTAATTTGGATTAAATAGAGTTTAGTTCATAAATTAGGAACATAAACTTTTTTTCATATACATTTGTAGCTTCAAAAAATGAAGTATGGCGAAGAATTTAGTAATTGTAGAATCACCGGCAAAAGCCAAAACTATAGAAAAATTTTTAGGTAAAGATTATGTGGTTGAATCAAGTTTCGGGCATATATCCGATCTTCCTTCAAAGGAATTAGGGGTTGATGTAGAAGGTGATTTTAAACCAAAATATGAAGTTTCCAGAGATAAAAAATCAGTTGTAAAAAAGCTAAAGGAATTAGCTAAAAATGCTGATATGGTTTGGTTGGCAAGTGATGAAGACCGGGAAGGAGAGGCTATTGCATGGCATTTAGCAGAAAACCTGAATTTGGATAAAACTAAAACCAAGCGCATTGTTTTTCATGAAATCACTAAATCTGCCATTCAAAAAGCCATTGAAAATCCACGGGATATTGATTACCATTTAGTTGATGCACAACAAGCCCGTAGGGTTTTAGACAGGATTGTTGGGTATGAGTTGTCTCCGGTGCTTTGGCGAAAAGTAAAAGGAGGTCTATCTGCTGGACGGGTTCAATCTGTTTCTGTGCGTTTAATTGTAGAGCGCGAGCGTGAAATTCAAGAGTTCAATTCAGAAGCGTCTTTTAGAATTGATGCAGGGTTTTCAAATGAAGCCGGTCAGACTTTTAAGGCCAAATTGCCAAAAACATTTGCAACCAAAGAAGAGGCCTATAAATTTTTAGAATTAAATGCTAAAGCTTCTTTTAAAGTTTCAGAATTAGAAAAAAAACCAGCAAAAAAATCACCTGCTGCACCATTTACTACTTCTACATTACAGCAAGAAGCATCGCGAAAATTATATTTCTCGGTGCTTAAAACCATGACCATGGCGCAACGCCTTTATGAAGCGGGTTTCATTACATATATGAGAACAGATAGTGTAAATTTATCTGATGAAGCCAAAAACAGTGCGCAAACTGCTATTGTAAGTGCTTTTGGTAAAAAATACAGTAAGCCTCGAAATTATAAAGGAAAATCAAAAGGAGCCCAAGAAGCCCATGAGGCTATCAGGCCTACTGATTTTTCATTGCATTCAGTTGATATTGATAGAGATCAATCAAGATTATATGATTTAATTTGGAAACGTGCCATTGCATCACAAATGAGTGAAGCAGAACTAGAACGTACCAATGTTAAAATTAATGCCTCTACCCATAATAATCAATTTATTGCAAATGGAGAGGTTATAACGTTTGATGGATTTTTAAAAGTATATTTAGAAGGAAGTGATGATGAAGATGCTGAACAGGAAGGCATGTTGCCTGCTATGAAAGCTAATGAAACCCTTCACAATAATTACATTACGGCAACTGAGCGTTATACACGCCCACCATATAGATATACGGAAGCCTCTTTAGTAAAGAAATTAGAAGAGCTTGGGATAGGTCGTCCCTCAACCTATGCACCAACTATTTCAACCATTCAAAATAGAAATTATGTAGAAAAGGGAAATGTTGAAGGTGTTGAACGTTCTTATAAGCAGTTATTGCTTAAAAAAGGACTTGTAAAAGAGAAAGATTTAACAGAAAAAGTGGGGTCTGATAAAGGAAAACTGGTGCCAACAGATATTGGAATGATTGTTACAGACTTTTTAGTAACTCATTTTCAACATATATTGGATTACAATTTTACGGCTAAAGTTGAAGAAGGATTTGATGATATTGCTGATGGAAAGCTAAATTGGACTAAAATGATGAAGAAATTCTACAAGGAATTTCATCCACAAGTAGAACATGTTCAAGAAAATGCCGATAGAGAATCTGGAGAGCGTATTCTTGGAACAGATCCTAAATCTGGCAAGCAAGTAAGTGTGCGTTTAGGGAAGTTTGGGCCTATGGTGCAAATTGGTACCGTTGATGATGAAGAAAAACCTCAGTTTGCTAGTTTATCACCAGATCAGCAGTTAAATTCCATCACTTATGAAGAAGCTATGGATTTATTTCAGCTTCCTAAAAAGTTAGGCATTTATAAAGGAGAGGAAATTGAAGTAAATAATGGTCGTTTTGGCCCTTATTTGAAATATGGTGAAAAATTTGTATCATTACCAAAAGGGGTTGATGCACTTAGTGTTGAACTAGATGATGCCATTGTTATAATTAAAGAAAAAGAAGAAGCTGACGCACCAATTTACACATACAAAAAATTACCAGTTCAAAAAGGTAAAGGTCGTTTTGGGCCTTTTATAAAATGGAATAACATGTTTATTAATGTAAATAGTAAATATGATTGGGATAATTTATCTGAAAAAGATGTTATTGAATTGATTGAAACAAAAATTCAAAAAGATATAGATAAAATAATCCATAATTGGGAAAATGAAGGAATTAGAGTTGAAAAGGCCCGATGGGGAAGACATAATATTATAAAAGGAAAAATAAAAATTGAACTAGATAAATCAGTCGATGCATCTAAGCTAACTTTGGAAAAAGTGCAAGATATTATCGAGCAAAAAACCCCAAAGAAAAAAGTACCAAAGAAAAAAGCAACCAAGAAAAAAACCGCTGCAAAAAAGAAGTAGTATATGAACTTTAATTTTCTCTCACCAGTTTCAGATTTAGTGTTAGCTCACAATGAATTGTTGTCTCAACAAGCCTTAGGAAGAAAATTAAGGATTCATTCCAAACAAAAGGGCATTCCAGACCTGGAAGGCGTAAGCATTGCACTTATAGGTGTTTTAGAAAACAGGAATGACCATAATTATATAGGAGAAGAATTTCAATTAAATGAAATCAGAAAAGCATTTTATGCACTTTTTCATGGAAGCTGGAATACTATTATTGCAGATTTAGGTGATATAAATAAAGGAGAAAGTGTTGAAGACACCTATTTTGCCTTAAAAACCACAATTGCCATATTAATTGAAAAGAAAATAATTCCTGTCATTATAGGGGGGACACAAGACCTTACGTATGCAAATTATAGAGCATATGATGCTTTAATGCCCATGGTAAATATTGTAAATGTTGATTGCAAGTTCAATTTGGGTGATTCAGCAAAACCCATTAAAAACAATAGTTTTGTCGGAAAAATAATTTTAGATCAACCATATAATCTATTTAATTATGCCACCATTGGATATCAGACCTATTTTAATTCACAGGAAGAAATAGATTTAATGGAAAAACTATATTTTGAATACTATCGGCTAGGACAGGTTTCAACAAATATTGCACTTGTAGAACCTGTATTAAGAGATGCAAATATTGTAAGTATAGATTTGAATTCTATTAAAAGTGCTGAGTTGAGTTTAAATCAAAAGTATTCTCCAAATGGATTTGATGGCAAAGAAATTTGTGCCATTGCCAGATATGCCGGAATTAGCAATAAAGTATCTTCATTTGGAATTTATGAGTATAAACCTTCAAAAGACGATGAAATTACATCTATGTTGATGGCTCAAATGATATGGTATTTTATTGAAGGCGTTAATTATAGAGTAAAAGATGATGATTTTATTGATGAAAACACGTATCAAAAGTATATTACCTTAGTAGAAGATCAAGAATTGATTTTTTATAAGAGTATTAAAACAGGGAGATGGTGGATTGAGATCCCTTTTTTAACAGAAGTCAATAATAAATTAAAGCGGCATACGTTATTATCTTGCATGCATCAGGATTATTTAGACGCTTGTAATAATAAGATACCTGATAGATGGTATAAGGCATTTCAAAAAAATTGTATATAGTCTAAAACAGCTTAAAAGAGTCATTTCATCGGTAAAATGTGTTTTTTTTACGATGAAATGTAATTTTTTTTACAAAATAGTTGTTTTATTAAAAATATATAAATATGTTTACGCTCTCAAATAATAAAGATTAAATAATTAACCTCGAGTTTTCTATGGATATGAAGAAGTTTATTTTATTAACCGCATTGTTAACATTGTTTGCTAGTTGTGGCTCTAAAGATAGAGGTGAGCTAGTTGGTGTTAAAGGAAAGAAATGGCACCCAGAAAAGCCCTTTGGAATGGAATTGGTTCCAGGAGGCGCTTTCATAATGGGTAAGGCAGATGATGATTTAGCCGGAATTCATGATGCTCCAGCAAAAACAGTTACTGTTAGGGCATTTTATATGGATGAGACTGAAATCACCAATAGTGAATATCGTCAGTTTGTTAACTGGGTAAGAGATTCTACTCTAAGAACAAGATTGGCTATATTAGCAGATGAAGTTGGTAAAGTCCCTGAAGATGGTGGCATAGGTGAGTTTGCATTTAAAGATGCAGATACAGCAAATATGTCTGTCTATGAAAAGTATATGTTTGAAAACTATACTGGTCTAGGACCAACAGGTTATGAAGGCCGAAAGTTGAATAAAGATGTTGATTTAATTTTTGACACCAATGACTATCCAGATGAGTATTATGCTGAAGTTATGGATACCATGTACCTTCCAATAGAAGAGTCATATAATGGGCAACGTACTTGGGATGTTAAGAAATTTAAATTTCAATTTACCTACATGGATATTCAAAAAGCGGCACAAAACCGAAATTTAAAACGTAAAGACGTTTTAATAAAGGAAGAAATACAGGTTTATCCAGATACCACAACATGGATTAGGGATTTTGCTTACTCATATAATGAGCCTATGCATAATGATTATTTTTGGCATGATGCTTATAGTGACTACCCGGTAGTTGGTGTAACTTGGGAACAAGCAAAAGCATTTTGTCAATGGAGAACATTATATAAAAATTCTTATCAAAAATCCAGAAAAGGAGCACAATTAGTGAATTCTTTCAGGTTGCCATCTGAGGCAGAATGGGAATATGCCGCAAGAGGTGGGCTGCAAGCAGCAACATATCCTTGGGGCGATTTTTACACCAAAAGTGACAGAGGTTGCTTTATGGCAAATTTCAAACCTGTAAGAGGAGATTATGCAGCAGATCAAGCATTATATACCGTAGAAGCAAAATCGTATGAACCCAATGATTATAACCTATATAACATGGCTGGAAATGTTTCAGAATGGGTAAATGCAGCTTATGATCCTTCTTCTTATGAATACGTTTCAACAGTAAACCCAAGTGTAAACGACAATAATAATCAACGTAAAGTTGTTCGCGGTGGCTCTTGGAAAGATGTTGCATATTTTTTACAAGTTAGTTCAAGAGACTATGAATATGCAGATTCCGCAAGATGCTACATAGGGTTTAGAACAGTACAAGATTACATGGGGACACAAGTAACAAAAAATGGTAAATAAAATTAAATCTATTAAAATCAATTCTATTAACATTAAATCTATTAATTAACCTACTTAAGTATTAAATACTTAAATTAAAAACCGAAAATTATGGCACAGTCAAGAGCAGGAAAAAAGTTTATGAATATGGCTTACGGATTAGGAGCATCAGTGGTAATCGTTGGAGCACTATTTAAAATAATCCATTTTGAAATTGGACCTTTAACAGGTAACGTTATGTTAACCATAGGTCTTGTAACGGAAGCAATTATTTTTGCGCTATCCGCATTTGAACCCGTTGATGGTGATTTGGATTGGTCTTTAGTTTATCCAGAATTAGCTGGAGGAGAATCTACAGCCAATAAAAAAGAATCCAAAAACGCTGAAGGGATTCTATCAAAAAAATTAGACGAATTATTGAAAGACGCTAAAATTGATAGTGAATTGATGTCAAGCTTAGGTGATAGCATCAAAAACTTTGAAGGTGTTGCAAAAAGCATGTCTCCAACGGTTAATTCAATTGAGGCAACTAAAAAATATGGTGAGGAATTATCATTAGCTGCGGCTCAAATGGAGTCTTTAAATAGCCTTTATAAAGTTCAGTTAGATAGCGTAAATCGTCAAGCATCCATCAACGAAGAATCTATTGAAAATGCTGCTAAACTTAAAGAACAAATGCAATCGTTAGCTTCTAACCTTTCATCATTAAATGGCGTTTACGGTGGTATGCTATCTGCAATGAACAAAAACTAATTATGGTTTTTACCCAAATTTTAATAATTACTAAAACCTAAATTAGACATGGCAGGAGGAAAATTATCACCCAGACAGAAAATGATCAACTTGATGTATTTAATATTTATAGCGATGCTAGCATTAAATATGTCAAAAGAAGTGCTTTCAGCATTTGGATTAATGAACGAAAAACTAACCGAGTCTAACGAAGCTGCATCCGATAGAAATGCAACTTTTATGGCAGGATTAGAACAAAAAGCCAGTGAACAACCAGCTAAATATGAATCTTTAAAAGCTAAAGCCAGTCAAATTAAACAATTGGCAAATGACTTTAATAGTTATTTGGAAGATTTAAAAAGTAAGATGACTGCAAAAATTAAGGATCCTACAGATTATGAAATCATGGACAAAGGTGATTACCTTGATGAACATTTTTTCAAAGGAGATGCAATTAAACCAGATGGCAAAGAGTATTTAGCTCAAATTGCCAAATTTAGAAATGGTGTTGCAGAAGTTTTAAAAGACAATCCAGAAATGGCTACAGTAGTTAAAGACGTGCAAGCTAAATTTGCTACAGATGCCGTAAAACGAGGAGCTGGAACTGTTGGATGGTTAGATCATAATTATAAAGGATTCCCATTAGTGGCATCTTTAACTAAAATGACGCAAATTCAATCTGATATTAAAACAACAGAATCTGAAGTAATGTCAACTATGTTAAAAGGCACACTAACAAGCGAGGTGTCCATGACAAATTATGCTACCATATTGAAAACAAGCAAATCGGCTTACTTTAATGGCGAACAATTTGATGGTCAAATTGTGTTAGGTAGAACTGATGAATCAACGAAGCCAAATAGAGTTGAATTAACTTTAGATGGTCGTAAATTGGTTGAAGATAAAGACTTCACTATTGAAGGAGGTAAAGTAAACTTGAAGGTGAATGCGGGAGCAGCCGGCGAACATAAAATTGCAGGACAATTGGTTTTTCTGGAAAATGGTGAAGAAAAACCAGTTAAAGTGGAACAATCATTTGCTACTGTACCAAAACCAAACGCAGCTACTATTTCTGCTGATAAAATGAATGTAGTATATCGTGGTGTTAAAAACCCAATGACTATATCATTTGCAGGAGTTTCTGATAATAAAGTAGTTGCCAGTGGAGAAGGATTAAGTAGAGCAGGAGGCAGCAAATATATTATGGATGCTTCTCTTATAAAAGGAAGAGAAGTGACTATTAACGTAAATGGTACACTTCCTGATGGACAAACTGTTAGGGATAATGCTGTTTTCAGAATTAAAGATTTACCAAAACCAACAGGTACAGTTAGAGGTGAAGATGGTGCATTAAACATGCAACGTAACAGTCTTGAAATCTCTACCATTGGAGCTAAATTTGATGACTTTGATTTTGAGTTGCCATTGAATGTTACAGGGTTTAAATTTAAAGTTCCTGGACAACCAACTATTGATGTAAATGGTAATAAGTTAGACGCAAGAGCTAAACAAGCTTTAAGTAAAGCAAAACGTGGCTCTGGTGTTCAAATATTTGATATCGAAGCCAAGGCTAAGGGTGTTAGTATTATACTTAAGAAAGTATCACCAGTATTTATTGAGCTTACGAACTAAAAAATTAGGATTGAATTTTAAAAGGTTCTAATAAATTAAAATGTATAACAGATGAAATTGAGAAGTTTTTTATTAACCGCAACTACTGTTTTTGCAGTATCAGGTATGTTTGCTCAGGCAAATATTCTAAATGCGAAAAGTCCGAAGGAGATTGGCTTAAGAACCGAAGCGCAAAAGGCAATTGACAATGACAAACCATTAGAATATGGTTATGTTGATGACAGGGATATCCTTTTTGCAAAAATGACTTGGGAAAAAGTTGTTCTTGATGAGCGCGCCAACTTTCCATTGTATTACCCTATTGATACAAACAATATAGGTAAAAACAGACGGTCATTGTATGATGTGCTTATGAAGAATATCAAGGATGGTAATATAAAAAACATCTATGATGATTCATATTTTACTGCGACTCGCACATTAAAGGATATTGAGTCTGCTTTAGTTAAAATTGATACCACAGAATTAGGTATTGAACAAATTAACGCTGGAGAAGAATTGTCTCCTGAATATATTAACAGAAGAGAAATAACGGCAGCCGATATTAAGGAATATCGTATAAAAGGTCTTTGGTATTTTGATAAGCGTCAAGCTGAGATGAAATACAGGCTGTTGGGTATTGCACCCGTAGCACCAGATGTGAATACGATAGACCAGGAAGTACCGGATTTGGTGCCTTTGTTTTGGGTGTTTTTCCCAGATGCCAGAAATGTTTTACATGAAGCAAAAGCTTTCAATAATGAAAACAGTTCTATGCCATATTCTTTTGACCATATTTTAAACGCCCGACGTTTTCAAGGTTACATTTACAAAGAAGAAAATGTCCATGGAGATAGAGCCGTTAGTGAATATATAGCTCAAAATGCATTAATGCAGTTATTGGAATCCAATAGAATTAAAGATAAAATCAGAGACTTTGAACTTGATATGTGGACCTATTAATCACATAATGTATTAGATAAATTAAAAGAGGCTGTCTAAAAAGTAGTCATTGCGAATGAAATGAAGCAATCTGTAAATCGCAAGTTGTTGATTTACAGATTACTTCGAAATAAAAATTTCTCGTAATGACGGATAATATATGCTTTTTAGACAGCCTCTTTTTTTATGCCTAAAAATATGATTATCTGCTTACCTTAGCTTTTAAAATGAAAGTAGATTTTATAATAGTAGGAAGCGGTTTAGCGGGTATAAGCTTTTGTGAACAACTCAAGGCTCATGATAAATCATTTGTTGTATTTGATGATCAATCCCAGCAATCTTCTGTGGTTGCAGGAGGACTATATAATCCAGTTATTTTGAAACGATTTACCCCGGTTTGGAAAAGTAAGGAGCAATTGCAAATGGCTTTACAAATGTACCGGAATATTGAGCAAGGGTTTAAGGTGAAATTGGATTATAAAATTCCTGTTTTGCGAAAATTCACATCACTGGAGGAGCAAAATAATTGGTTTGCAGCTTCTGATAAACCTCAATTATCAGGATATTTATCAACAAAACTTATTAAAAACACAAATGCTTGTATTGAAGCTCCTTTTGGTTTTGGCGAAGTATTGCAAACTGGTAGAATAGATGTTAAGTGTTTAATAGATACTTATAAGTTGTATTTAATGAAAACCAAAAGATTCCTTAATGAGGAATTTAACTTTAATATACTTGAGATTCATAATGGTGGGCTTGAGTATAAGGATATTCAAGCAAAATATATTGTTTTTACAGAAGGCTATGGCGTCCATAAAAACCCATTTTTTAAAGAACTGCCTTTAGCAGCAACAAAGGGTGAGTTGCTTACAATTCATGCTCCCGGATTGAATATGGATTATGTATTAAAAGGGCCTGTTTTTTTAATTCCTTTAGGGCAAGATTTATACATTGTTGGTGCTACCTACAATTGGGATGATACTACTAATGATATTACAATAAAAGGCAAGGAAGAATTGTTAACAAAACTAAAAACTGTCATAACCTGCCCGTTTGAAGTAGTAAATCATGTAGCAGGAATTCGTCCAACAGTGAAGGACAGGCGACCATTAGTTGGACAACATAGCGTTCATAAAAACATGTTTGTTCTAAACGGATTGGGTACGCGAGGGGTCATGATTGGTCCGTATGTAGCAGAACAGCTTTTTAATTTTATTGAATTCGGATTACCTTTAGAAAATGAAATTGATATCAAACGATTTCAATAAATGAAGCTAAATTGTTATTTTTTTGTTAGTGATGGATCGTAATGAATAAAAAGGTTTATCCAAATATTTCTGGAAAGTCGCATAATTATAGGCATAAATACCACCAATATAGCTACAATAACTATAAATGAAGAGTTTAAATTTGTCTTAAAGATAAGATTGCTAATAACAAAGGCCGCTACTGCAAATGCAATTCCAACTGCATAACTTACATACATGGCACCATAAAAAAATGAAGGTTCCAAACGGTATTTTGTGTTGCATTTTGAACAGTGCTCGTTAATTTTCAAGGTGTTTCCTAAATTGTAAGGATTCTTATAAGTGTACATGGATTCTTGCTGACACTTGGGGCAACTTCCAGTTAAAATACTATATAATTTTGTCCCTTTTTTTAACATATAATTTAATGTACTTTTGCATTCGCAATTAAAAAAGCGAAATTAAGTTTTTAATAATAAGATTCTGTAATATAAGTTACATTTCTATGATGAACATTCACAACTTATCAATTTCATTCCAAGGTGATTATCTTTTTGAAGATATTACCTTTAAATTGGATAATGGAGATAGAATAGGGTTAATTGGTAAGAATGGTGCTGGAAAATCAACCATGCTCAAAATATTATCTAAAGAAATGGAGCCGGATTCTGGTCAGATTGCTGCGGATAAGACCCTGAAAATTGGTTTTTTAAAACAGGATATAGATTTTGTTTTTGGAAGAACAGTGCTTGAAGAGGCCTACGAAGCTTTTAAAGAAATAAAGGAACTGGAAGCCAAAGAAAAAGAAATCAATAAACAACTAGCTGAACGTACCGATTATGAAAGTGATGAGTATCATCAGCTCATGGTTGACGTGAATGACCATCATCATCAATATGAAATTCTAGGCGGTTATAATTATCAGGGAGAAACTGAAAAAATTCTTCAAGGTTTAGGCTTTCAACGGCAAGATTTTGATAAACTCACGGATACGTTTTCAGGCGGATGGAGAATGCGTATTGAACTGGCAAAACTACTGTTGCAAAAAAATGATATTTTATTACTGGATGAACCTACAAACCATTTGGATATAGAATCAATAATCTGGTTGGAGTCATTTTTAAAGAACTATCCAGGGGCGGTTGTTATTGTTTCTCATGATAAAATGTTTTTAGATAATGTAACCAACAGAACCATAGAAATTTCACTGGGAAGAATTTATGATTATCCTAAACCATATTCAAAATATTTGGTTCTTAGGGAAGAATTAAGAAGTCAACAGTTGGCATCTCAAAAAAATCAACAAAAACAAATAGAACAAACAGAAAAGTTAATTGAAAAGTTTCGTGCTAAAGCTTCCAAAGCAACCATGGCGCAATCCCTTATAAAAAAGTTAGATCGTTTAGATAGAATTGAAGTTGATGAAGATGATAACAGCGTCATGACCCTTAAGTTCCCAGTATCTGTAACGCCTGGTAGAGTAGTTGTGGAAGCTCATGATATTTCAAAACATTATGGCAAAAATCAAGTATTAAAACACATTGATATTGTTATTGAACGAGATAGTAAAACGGCTTTTGTAGGGCAAAATGGTCAGGGAAAATCTACCCTAGCAAAAATCATGGTGGGTGATATTAAATTTGAAGGCCATTTAAAATTGGGGCATAACGTTCAAATAGGCTATTTTGCTCAAAATCAAGCGGAATATTTAGACGGAAGTAAGACGGTCTTAGATACCATGATTGATGCTGCTAACGAAACCAATAGAAGTAAAGTACGGGATATTTTAGGGTCGTTTTTGTTTAGAGGTGATGAAGCAGAAAAGTACGTACGCGTACTTTCAGGAGGAGAACGTAACCGATTGGCTTTAGCAAAATTAATGCTTCAACCTTTTAACGTCCTTATCATGGATGAGCCAACCAATCATTTGGATATAAAATCAAAAAAGGTTTTAAAAGATGCTTTAATTAAGTTTGAAGGCACTTTAATTTTGGTATCTCATGATCGTGATTTTCTTCAAGGTTTAACTAATAAAGTGTATGAATTTAAAGACCATAAGATTAAAGAATATTTAGGTGATATTGATTATTACTTAGAACAACGAAACGTTCTTAATTTACGGGAAGTTGAAAAACGTCAGGTGGTCATTGAAGTCCCAAAAGAAAAAAAGCAACAATCCTACGAAGAACAGAAAAAAACAAAGTCATTAAACAACAGGTTAAGTAATGTTGAAGCACAAATTAGTCAGTTAGAACGAGACATTAAAGACATTGATCTTTCTCTTGAAGTTAATTATCAAGAAGTTACGTCAAAACCTCATTTTTTTGATAATTATCAAAAAAAGAAAACTACGTTAAAAGACTTAATGCAAAAATGGGAAGACATTCAAATGGAAATAGAGGCTTTTAATTCTTAGTTTTAGGTTTTTATTAACATATTTAAATTAAACTTACTTATAGTTTTGTAGTCTTACACTTTAAACTATCAAAGCATGCGAAAAATTATACTTTCTGTTATTGGCATTTTTCTTATTATAGCTTCCTTATATCTTGCAAAATCCTTAATAGCAAGCAAAAACAAACCAAAACCAGTTGTTGAGAAAGTCATAAAAACGGTATTTGTTGATACGGTCAAAAATGGGCCTATACAAATAAAGCTTCCTGCTAATGGTAGCTTGGTTGCAAAACGCCGGGTGGAAATTTACGCTGAGGTTCAAGGTATTTTTAAAACAGGAAACGTACTGTTTAAACCTGGTCAAAAATTCAAAGCAGGGCAACCATTAATTCGTATTGATGCTTCAGAGTATTATGCCAGTGTTCAATCTGCAAAAAGTAATTTATACAACGCCATAGCAGCCATAATGCCAGATTTAAGATTGGATTTTCCAGAAGTTTATCAAAAATGGCAAGATTACCTAAACGAATTTGATTTGAGTAAATCGGCTCCAAAATTGCCAGGGATGTCTTCAGAAAAAGAAAATTATTTTATAACCGGACGAGGCATCGTTTCCAGTTATTATAATTTAAAAAACTTAGAACAAAGGTTGTCAAAATATAATATTACAGCACCTTTTTCAGGAATATTAACTGAAGCATTGGTTACTGAAGGAACTTTAATAAGAAATGGACAAAAACTTGGGGAATTTATTGATCCTACTGAATATGAGATGGAAGTTGCTGTTAGTAAAACCTATGCCAATTTGTTAAAAGTTGGTGAAAAGGTATCGTTAAACAATTTGAATAATACAGAAACGTACCAAGGAAAAATTTCAAGAGTAAATGGAAGTGTAGATCAGGCAACACAAACTATAACAGCCTATATTGACGTTAAAGATTCTAATTTAAAAGAAGGTATTTACCTAGAAGCTCATATAAGTGGAGAAACTGTAGAAGATGCTATTGAAATAGACAGGAATTTATTACTTGACAATCAACAAATTTTTGTGGTCAAAAATGAAACATTGAATGTAATACCAGTTAAGCCAGTCTATTTTTCTGAAACTAAAATGGTAGTTAAAGGCGTTCCAAACGGAACTATCATTCTTAAAAAACCTGTTCCCGGTGCGTATGCAGGGATGTTGGTGAAACCCTTTCAAGATGAAGCTAACTAAGTACCTATGAGAAAAATAATTGCCTATTTTATTAGATATCATGTTGCGGTAAATATTTTTATCATAGCATTTTTTGCCTTTGGTATCATTGGTTTATTATCACTTAAATCGTCCTTTTTTCCTTTAACAGATTCAAAAATAATCAACATCAGTATTACATATCCTGGAGCTTCACCACAAGAAATAGAAGAAGGGATTGTACTTCAAATTGAAGATAATTTAAAAGGATTAAAAGGAGTTGACCGGGTAACGTCTGTATCAAGAGAGAATAGTGGAACCATTACTGTTGAAATTCAAAAAGGAGAAAACATTGACTTCATGCTTCTTGAAGTGAAGAATGCCGTTGATAGGGTGCCTTCTTTTCCAACAGGTATGGAACCGTTAATAGTAGCCAAACAAGAAGAAGTCAGGCAAACCATTTCATTTGCTGTAAACGGAAAAGATATTCCATTATCTACGTTAAAGCAAATTGCCAGACAAATTGAAAATGACCTGCGTACCATAGATGGTATTTCTCAAGTTGAATTGTCTGGTTTTCCACAAGAAGAAATTGAAATTGCTGTTAATGAGACAAGCTTATTAGCCTATAATTTAACTTTTAATGATGTTTCACAAGCTGTTAGCGCTTCCAATATTTTAGTGACCGGAGGTAATATTAAAACAGATGCTGAAGAGTATTTAATCAGGGCCAATAACAGGAATTATTATGGTGATGAACTTTCAAATTTAATTATTAAAGCATCTAATGACGGTAAGACCATAAGGTTAAAAGATGTTGCCATCATTCGTGATCGATTCGCTGAAACACCAAATGCCACCTATTTTAATCAACAACTTTCAGTTAATATTACTATTACAAGCACCAATAATGAAGATCTTATTTCTTCAGCAGACCATGTAAAGGAATACATTGAAGCGTATAACCAAAAATATAATAATGTTCGGTTAGATGTTGTTAGGGATTTATCAATAACATTAAACCAGCGTACTGAGTTGCTTACAAAAAATGCCATTGCAGGCATGTTGTTGGTTTTGTTGTTTTTATCATTGTTTTTAAATACACGCGTCGCTTTTTGGGTAGCTTTTGGTTTGCCTATATCCTTTTTAGGAATGTTCATTTTTGCCGGTCAGTTTGATGTTACCATTAATGTGCTTTCACTCTTTGGAATGATAATCGTTGTAGGTATTCTGGTTGATGACGGTATTGTTGTTGGAGAAAATATTTACCAGCATTATGAAAAGGGAAAAAGCCCCATTCAAGCGGCCATTGACGGAACTATGGAAGTGATTCCACCAGTTGTTTCTGCTATTATTACAACGTTATTAGCCTTTTCACTGTTTTTGTTTTTAGATAGTAGAATAGGTGAGTTTTTTGGTGAAGTCTCTATCATTGTTATGTTAACTCTTTCAGTTTCGTTAATAGAGGCGCTCATTATACTTCCGGCGCATTTAGCTCATTCAAAGGCTTTGCATAAAACTGTAGTTGAAAAACATCCATCAAAAATCAAACAGTTTTTCTCTAAGATGAGAGAAATAAACAAAATGGGTGATAAGTTTATGCGTTATTTAAGAGACAGAATTTATAGTCCTACTCTGAATTTTGTTTTAAAATCCAAAATACTTTCGGTATCCATTTTTGTGGTATTATTAATTTTAACATTTGGGTCTATAGGCGGCGGAATCATAGGGGTAACATTGTTTCCTTCGGTTGCAAGTGATACTGTTTCCATTGAATTGGATATGCCTAATGGAACTAATGTAAAGGTTACAGATTCTATTATTTCAATGATTGAAGAAAAATCATTTATTGTTAATAAAGAGTTTACAGAAGAATATTTAAAAGGAACCGATAAAGTGCTTTTTGAAAACACCATATTATCGTTAAATAGTAGCTCAAGTGCACGGTTACAGATTAATTTATTGCCAGGTGAAGAACGTCCCGATGCTATAAGCTCAACGTTAGTGGCCAACAGATTGCGTGAATTGGTTGGTCCGGTTATTGGTGCGGAACGATTGATTTTTGGTTCTGGTGGAAATTTTGGTGGAAGTCCGGTTTCAGTATCATTGCTAAGCAACAATATTTCTGAATTAAAAGTGGCAAAACTAGAGTTAAAATCTTTTCTGGAAAGTAATCCTTTGCTAAAGGACATTGAAGATAATGATCCGGCTGGAATAAAAGAAATTCGTTTGGAATTAAAGGAAAATGCCTATTTACTTGGTTTAGATTTAAGAACCGTAATGAGTCAGGTAAGAGCGGGTTTTTTTGGAGTCGAGGCACAACGTTTTCAAAGAGGTCAAGATGAAATTAGAGTCTGGGTAAGGTATGATAGAAGCAACAGAGAATCCATCAATGATTTGGATGATATGCGTATTGTAACACCAACTGGTGAACGGGTTAATTTAAAAGATATTGCAACATACACAATAGAAAGAGGTGACGTTGCCATAAACCATTTAGAAGGACAAAGAGAAATACAAGTGTCTGCAGATTTAAAGAATCCTAGTAATAGTGCTACAGATATTTTGGATGATATTAGAACTGAATTTATACCTGAGTTACAATCAAAATATCCTACCATTTCAGCCTCTTTTGAAGGACAGAACAGAGAAGCTTCAAAATTATCCAGATCTTTAAAAAGTGCTGGTGGCATTATTTTATTGCTCATTTACATAACCATAGCCTTTACGTTTAGAAGTTATAGTCAACCTATATTGCTGATTTTGTTAGTGCCATTTAGTTTAACAGCTGTGGCTTGGGGACATTGGTTATTAGGGTTTCCAATAAACGTGATATCACTTTTGGGCATTATTGCTTTAATAGGTATTATGGTTAATGATGGGCTGGTATTAATAGGAAAATTTAATTCTAATTTAAAAGAAGGGATGAAGTTTGACGAGGCACTTATAGATGCTGGCAAATCAAGGTTTAGAGCAATCTTTTTAACCTCGTTAACAACTATTGCAGGTTTAGCTCCGCTTTTATTAGAGAAAAGCCGTCAAGCTCAATTTTTAAAGCCAATGGCCATCTCAATTTCATTTGGAATTTTTTATGCTACAATTTTAACATTGTTGCTTTTACCTATATTTTTATCCTTCAGCAATAGTATTAAGCAAAATGTTAAATGGTTAGCAACAGGAAATGAAGTAACAAAAGAAGAGGTTGAACGGGCCATTAAAGAACAAATTGAAGGAAATGAAGAATAGATGGATGTTTTTGTGTGTGTTGCTAGTTGTTTTTAATGCGGTAGCTCAGCAACAAATTATAACACCAAATGAAGCCGTTACTTTAGCTTTAAGTAATAATTATGGAATTAAATTAGCTAATAATCAACTAGAAGTTGCAAAAAATAATGCAAGTATCTTGAACTCTGGTTATTTGCCAACAATTACCGGTAATGCAGGAGCAACATACAATATTGATAATACAGAAGCTGTATTTTCAGATGGTAATGTGGCTATTTTAAATAGTGCAGAAAGCTCTCGTTACAATGCTTCAGTTAATTTAAACTATGTATTGTTTGATGGTTTAGGAAGAAGTTATGATTATAAACAACTTAAAGAACGTTACCAGTTAACAGAGTTACAAGCAAGGGAAACTATTGAGAATACCGTTTTTCAATTATTTACTATTTATTATAATGTTGCACAATTAACAGAGAATACATCGGCTTTAAATCAAACCCTTGCCATTTCAAATGACAGATTGCTACGTGCAAAATATCAGTTTGATTATGGTCAAAGCACTAAATTAGGAGTACTTAATGCAGAGGTTGATATAAATAATGATAGTATTAATTTAATTAATGCCCAACAACAATTAAAAAATTTCAAACGAGATTTAAATGTTGTTTTAGGTCATGTTATTGAAAATGATTTTGAGGTAGATACGACAATAAATTTTGATGTGTTGTTTAACAAAGAAGAGCTTTTTGAAAAAGCCAAATCTAGAAATATAGCGCTATTACAAATAGAAAAAAACATCACTATTTCTGGATATGATATCAAATCAGGAAAATCCGCGTATCTTCCTACTATTGGTTTAACAGGGACTTACGGTTGGAACAAGAATAATAATAATGTGGCTTCTTTTTTGGCTGTTTCAACTAATACGGGTGTTTCAGGTGGGTTAAATTTATCATGGAATTTGTTTGATGGAGGAAGTACCATTACAAGAGTTAAAAATGCTCAAATTAATTTACAAAATCAGCAATTGCAAAAAGAACAATTGTTAATGACCCTTGATAGGGATTTTAATAATGCTTGGGATGATTATCAAAATAAATTTAAAATTTATAAAATTCAGGAAGACAATATTTTAACCTCCCAAAATAACTTTGACCGTACTCAGGAAAAGTTTAAGTTAGGTCAAGTAAATTCTATAGAATTCAGGCAAGCACAACTTAATCTTTTAAATGCTGAGTTAAGCAGAAATCAGGCTAAATACCAAGCTAAATTGGCAGAGTTACAAATGCTACAAATAAGTGGAGAGCTTTTGAACGTGAGTTTTTAATCGTTAAAATTTCACGAAGTTGTTTTATTACATAGAATATTTTTTAAAAAATCATGTAGTTTACCGATTGACATATGTTAAAATTTTAAGCATTTCATCGATTAAAATAGTTTTTAATCTGTCATTGGGCTATCTTCGTAAGAGAATTTAACCCAATAAAAGAATTAACCCCTAATCTAAGACTGTATGAAAACTTTTAATTACATAGCAATTTTCTTTTTATCAACGGCTTTTTCATTTGCAAATATTTCTCCACAGGAAAAAAGCGCTTTAGTAGCTTTCTATAACGCAACACAAGGTAGCCATTGGAATTCCACCTGGGATTTAAATGCATCGGAAGATACATGGTATGGTATTAAGATTGAAAATAACAAATTAGTTGAAATTAACCTTCAGTTTAATAATCTTCAAGGTGTTTTGCCGTTAGAAATTGGTAATCTTGTAAACTTAAAAAAAATAAATTTAGGGTTTAATAAATTGACCGGTACAATACCAACCTCTATAAAGAATTTAAAAGAATTAACCTCTTTGGAATTATTTATGAATGAATTGGAAGGTAATATACCGGCAGAATTAGGGGAGTTAAAAAAACTTGAATCATTAAAATTATACAGTAATAAACTATCAGGAAAAATTCCGGCGTCTCTTATGGGATTAACCAATTTAAAAGAACTTTTATTAGGAAGTAATTTTTTAACAGGAACCATCCCAAATAATATTAATGCATTGACTAAATTAGAAAAGTTAAGTTTAATGGATAATAAAATGCAAGGGGAAATTCCTGTAGAAATCGCTCAACTAAAAGAACTTGGTGAATTAATTTTATCGAACAATGAGTTTACAGGTAATTTGCCTGTGGAAGTTATGAGTTTAGCTAAGTTAAGTACCATGATGGTAAGTGATAACAGATTAAATCAAGAATATGTTAGTTTTTCTAGAAAAAATCCGGTGAGCTTAAAGAGCATGCAAGGAGAAACAGCAACGGCCACAATGGATGTTGAAAAGGAATAATTTAAATTAAAGTTTATAAATTTAATTAATAGGCAACATTGTAAAATATGTTGCCTATTTTTTTGTTAATTGTAATATGTATGAGCATCATTTTATTTGTCCGTATTGTTGGCAAAATATTTCTATGTTGTTAGATAAAACCAACGAAGTTCAATCATATATTGAAGATTGTGAGGTTTGTTGTAACCCAATACAAGTCACAACCAGGTTTTTAAATTCAGAATTAATGGAGTTTCAGGCAGATAACATTGAGCAGTAATATTTTTAATTATTATTATTGTAAAAATTAAAAAGGGTTGTATATTTGCAGTCCTAAATGAGTTTGTCGGTATTATGAACCGAAAGTTAAAAGCTAAGTAAGTCATTTGGAATTATATCGCGGGATAGAGCAGTAGGTAGCTCGTCGGGCTCATAACCCGAAGGTCACTGGTTCGAGTCCAGTTCCCGCTACTAGTAAAATCAAGGGTTTCAAGAGATTGAGACCCTTTTTTATTTTCTATGGGTACAGAATAGGTACAGAATTATGCTACTTTAAATTCCAACATTTTATCTGTAATTAAAAACCATCTTTTAATACTAAATAATATGAAGATTTAAATTGGGGGCCAATAATTGATTAATGATTAAAGGAAATTTAGAGAAGTTGAGAAGAATTACTTCATATTTATAAAAAAGAAAAGAGAATTTGCATCATAATCGTTTTAACGATACACTTAGTACTTAACCTAGCAAAAGGCAAAAAAATTTTAAAATGCCTGCGTGATGGAAATGTTAGACACGCCAGACTTAGGATCTGGTGCCGCGAGGTGTGGGAGTTCGAGTCTCCCCGCCCGTACAAAAAGCCGAAGAATTTCTTCGGCTTTTTCATTTCAAAAATTAGCTATCTTTTTTCACAGGTACAACATAGGTACAACATTTTACGATTTTGATGTACATAATTTAATTTGTTAGGATTTGCCGTGACCAAGCATCAATAAAGCAATCCCTACTCTTATTACCAAAGTAATATGTACTGTTCGTGTCTTTAATTCAATCGTATTCATAATTTATATTTTTTACGTTTTAACTTATTTTAACCGAAGTCATTGTAAGTGAACCCCCAACGTGTTTATCGTTAAATAATTCTATAGATTCGTTTTCTTCTTTTAATGCCAATGTATATAACAGCGGCATATAATGTTCTGGTGTTGGAATTGCTAAATCAAAGGCTTTCCCTTGGGATTTAAAATTGATTAGATTTTCATGATTGCCACTTAAAATATTGCTTTTCATTTTTTCGTTTGCCTCTATTGCCCAATCAAAAGCAAAATCCTCATTAAGTTTGTTCCAAACCACTTTACGAAGATTATGAACCATGTTTCCACTTCCTATAATCAAAACACCTTTGTGGCGTAGACTTTTAATTTCTTTTGCTAATTCGTAATGGTATTTGGCCGGCTTTGTGTAATCAATACTCATTTGTATAACAGGAATGTCTGCATTTGGATATAAGTGTTTTATAACGCTCCATGCACCATGGTCAAGTCCCCATTTATCGTCAAATTTTACTTCTGTTTTACTAATGATGTCTTTAGTTTCTTTGGCCAATTCCGGACTCCCTGGAGCGGGATAATGAACTTCAAACAAAGCTTTTGGAAAACCACCAAAATCGTGAATGGTCTTCGGGTTTTGCATAGCGGTTACATAGGTGCCATTTGTTTCCCAATGAGCAGAAATACATAATATAGCATTTGGTCGTGTCAATTCTTGCCCTAATTTCCTGAATGTAGATACAAACTCGTTCTCCTCTATAGCATTCATCGGACTACCATGACCAAGAAATAACACAGGCATTTTAGCGGTTTTGCTCATGGGTTCTGTTAATTTATTTAATACTTCAAGTTTCATTTCTGCTGCTGTTAATGGCAATACTGCCAAAGTTTTTAAAAATGTTTTTCTGTCTATTATGTTTTCAATATTCGTTTTGCACTTTCGGAAGCAGCGACTAATCCTGCAGCAAGCATGATGATGTCTTTGATTACCAATCTTCCCGCACCTGATAAATATGGAAATCCATAGTTTGGTGTGGGGAAGTCACCTCCCAAATTAGGAACAAATACTTCAGGCGTGGTTAGTAAGAATGTAAGTGTAACCAATGACATTCCAAAGGTCAATAAGCCTCCAATAAACCCGATTTTAGCATACCATATTCCTAATAAAGTAAGTAGACCTATTACAATAATCATCGCTCCCAATCCATAGGAGAAAATATAAGTTCTGTTTTCCTTATGCCAGTCAATGTTTTTTTGTACAGTTTTACCCTCTGGGTTTTTGTACATTTTATACTCAGGAGCCTCCTTACTATAAAAGAAACTCATCAGAGGACTATTGGCTACAAATGGCACAATACCGTCCGCTTCGTATTGAAATGCTTTTAAACCTCCTATCCAAACCATAACTATAAATATGGAAAACCGTGTGAGGTGGATAAATTTTGATTGGCTTTTTGCTAAAATTGAAATTAGTGTTTTCATCTAATTTTTGATATTTGAGTCTTAATTATTTAGGTTTCTTTCAGTAACTGTACTAATTGATTTGCTTATCAAGTTTAGAAAACGATGTACTTCATCAATTTCAAATTCATCAGGTTTAATTTTCAAATGGTTTGACATGCTTTCAACAAAATCGTTTTTTATATTGAAATTGAAAGCGTAGCCTCTTCGGGTTAAATCGTTGACTTCTGATAAGGTTGTATATGCTTTCATAGTTTTTATTATTATATAATTAATCCCGCTCTAAAAACATTCCATAGATAAATGAACGTCCTTAATTTCAACAGGTTCTATAAATTGAACCGGGAGAACACATATTCCGGTCTCAACATTACAGAATTCGGGGTGTTTGGTGGATGTAAGTTTCATGTTTATATTTTTTTAATTATTTTCGAATTATAGGCTGTAAAGATGCCCATTCTTGGTTTCTTTTTTTTTGAGTACGGTGCTACTGCTCAACGCATCCAGGGTGTGTTGGGCTATCAGTATATTGGTATCAGATAATACTGCATATTCCTTTAACGTAAGTGACTGATAATGGACTATCAAATTTTCCCACGATTTGTTATATGGCTTTTTCTTGCTTATGGGCAATAACTTCTTAATAGCCAACTCATAATCTGCATAAGGTTTTGCGCCATATACAATTTGGTCGTTTCCGTCTTCATTTATAAATATGATGGTAGGAAAACCGCGAATACCCAATTGGCGACCAAGTTCCAAATCCTCAAGAAAATCTTGTTCCGCGTTTCCATTCAGATAATCTTCTTTTAATTGATTCACATCCAATTGTGCATCAACAGCCGCCATGGCCATGTTTTCCCATTTGGTGATATTCTTCTTTACAACAAACAACAGTTCGCGCAGTCGTCGTAAAAATACGAGCGCTTTTTGGTCGTCCTGCAACTGTGCAGCTTTAAAGGCTATTGAGGGCGGATAGGAAGAATGCAGAGGGTCCTCCAACCAAATGTCTCCATCTATGGGCATTTGCAAGTAATAGCTGACATCATCCCAATGCCGTGCAACATCTTCTGGTTTACTAATGCCACCGCCGTTATAATTCCAGTCGGGTAATAAACCACCCATTCTATATTCAAAGTTAAGTAAATGGCCATACTCTAGCTTTAACTTTCTCAATTGGGGCTCTATGCCCCAACAGCTTGAACAGATAGGGTCGGTATAATAAATCACACGAATGGGCTTCATTATTTCGTTCGTGGCATCAACTTTTTGAGTAATAGTCTCTACAGTAGGTACTTCACAAATCCCTGTTTTTGGGTCACAAATCAACGGATTCTTTATTTCAGCTTTCATAAACTTTGTTTTTTTAATTTATAATTAAATCTTTTAATATCCATTTATAGAATGGTTATTTATCTGGGTATAACTTTGATTTAAGAATACTCTTTTCTACGATCCCAGTGAACAATAGTAGTCCTGCTACTATAAGTAGAAAGAAAAATAGAAATCCCACCAATTCTAATTTTAATACTATTAGAGTTAGAAAAGCCGCAATCCAATATCTAACATAAAGATCCTGCTTACTTATTTTTTGTGTTTTAAAATTTTTCATAATTTCTAAACTTTAACTATTAATAATTCAATGAGTTATAATCTTAATGTTTGACAAACTGTAGGTGAACCACAATGCTCACATCTTTTCCAATACCAGCTGCTGTAGGGTCGTAATTAATGTTGTAATCAAACCTGTTAATAGTGGTTTTAGCTTTCATGCCCAGTTTTTCCCCTTGGTCACTTTTCGCCGTACCTCCATAATAAACATCAAAAACCACGTCTTTGGTGACATCTTTGATGGTTAACTTTCCATATAGCAAATAATGGTCTGGTTTACCCGTTGCTAGAATTTTGATGCTTTTAAATGTCATTTCTGGATATTTTTCAACTTCAAAAAAATCGGCACTTCTCAAATGCTTATCTCTGGCATCTACATTGGTGTTGATACTTTCAACTTGTATAGTAAAGTCAAATTGTGCATCGGCCAAAGCACTGCCATTAGTCATTAAGCCACCTGAATAGTTTGTAAATTTTCCATTTACCAAGCTAATTCCGGAATGTTTAATATTAAAATTCAAAGACGAGTGGTATGGGTCTACCTTCCATTGTACCTTCGCAGTTGCACCTATGGTAATAAAGGTCATAGCAATTAATATCAATACTTTTTTCATAATCAAATAATTTAAATTCTGTTAAACTTTTATTTGTTTACAAATTTATTTAGAATGATTATGGTATGTATTACACTTTTAGGTAGTAGAAGTGTAATTTTAGGAAGTCAATAGGCTTCTCATCTCTTCCCTAAACTCACCAGGTGTTTGTCCAGATTTCTTTTTGAAGACATTAGAGAAGTATGAATTTTCATTATAACCCAATTCATAGGCTATTTCGGCAATGGTTTTGTCTGTGGAAGTCAATAGATTTTTGGCTTCAATCAATTTTCTGGTTTCAATGATTTCCGACACACTTTGTTGTAGAATATTTTGGCAAATCAAATTTAAGTTCCGTGTGCTCATAAACAACTTTTCAGCATAAAAGCCAACGCTCAATGGACGCCGAAAATTTTCTTCCAAAATGGTAAGAAAATTGGTAAACGTCTCATTTTGGTTGGAGGAAATATCTGCGGTCTGTTGTTTCTGTTTTTCTGATAAAACTATCGAAATTATAGCATTGAGCAAATGGCGAATGATGGAAAAATCAGGATTTGATTGCCTTAATTCGTTAGACATCATTTCAGTCAAAACCGGAAGATTTCCCGTAAGCCTTTCAACTGGCCAAAATATATTAGCCTTATTATGGAAAGCAGAGTAAAGTTGAAAAATGATTTCAGCTGCAAATTCACTACTAAACCTGATGACCCAAACATCGCACTTACCATCTTTTATGATAGGTTTTACTCTATGAACCTTGCCTTTGCTTACAAAACAAACATAGGGAGCATCTACAGTGGTGGTTTCAAAATCTATGAAATGTTCAATAGATCCTTCCATACCTATGAGGATTTCTTCAAAATCGTGATTATGGGGCTCATTTGGTGAAGAGGCAACTTTTTTTGCATTACCAATATCAAACCTAAAAATTTTTACCGGCTGGTCCATTGCTTAATTACTGATATATTGTAAAGACTAAATTTACAACTTTTAAGTCACTTTGCCTTCTATAAAAAATTCAATTCCCTTTCACCCGTTGCCATAAATCAGACATAAGTTGCATCCCATCTCGCGGCGTTTTCTCCTGTTCAATAAAACGAACGGTTCCATCAGGATCTTCTTCTATCAAGTATTTAAACACAAAATCTTCCGATTGCGGCTTTAAGTTCAGCAAGCCAAAACGTAAATCATTATAGTATAAGTGGTTGTTTGCTTTTTGAATAGTGTACCAGCCTTCAGAAATAGCAATCATCCGTTGTACCTTTTCATTTTCCTTGAGGTCACCTAATAAGTCATGGTTTTTAGGGTGGGTGTCAAAGGAGATGTCTTGAGTATCAAAAAAGGAATAACTTCCTAACAAATAGCTATCATCGGTTTCAATGTTTGCACTCCATAAAATCGTATTTAAGGGATAAGGCCTGATGTCAATGTGTTTATAATCAATGGCCTGAAGTTTTAAGGCACTCTCAATTCTAGTGTATGCAATCCCCTTTGCGAGGAGTGTGAATACCAAATAGGAAGTACTTAAAGTAAGTCCAGCCAAATTATAAATCCGACGTTTTTTGGAGGTTCTCTTTTGAAATAGCGTTAAAATCAAGAACACCAGAAAGGGCAAGGTATAAAGCGGGTCGATGACAAAGATGCTTTTAAAGGCAAGCCGTACATCCAATGGCCAAAAAAGTTGTGTTCCCCAAGTCGTAAATGCATCCAGCATAGGATGGGTGACAAAAGCCCAGAAGAATAACCACGACCACCCCTTAAAATCGGTATAGCGTTCATAGCGTGACACCATCCAACCAAAAACAGGTGCAAACAGTATCGAAAAAAGAATGGAATGTGTAAATCCACGATGCATCTCCAGAGCAGTAACCGTATCCGTAAAATGAGATGCCAACACATCCAAATCAGGAATCGTACCAGCAATAGCGCCATAGAGCATCGCTTTGTTGCCTATTTTTCTGCCTAAAACAACCTCGCCAACGGCAGCTCCCAGTACGATTTGTGTCAATGAATCCATAAGTTCTGTAAAAGTAAGGATTCATGAGTTAATTCTTCATTTGAACAGGCTTAAAGCTGGCGCATAGGGTATAACGTGGCACTTGTGACCAATGGATTGCGAAAGGAGGTCGGTATTTTGAGTTGTATACGTATCAGGCGAAGATTTGAAGGAATGGTATATATTGTCTAATCTGGTTTTTTACACAATTAATTCAGACTATTAGGCTATCTTGAGGTATTACAGTTTTCACAGATGTCTTCAATTTTACTTATGGCATTTTTCCATGTTTCTGAATTGAAATCATTTGCCCGCAAATGCATAACATAGTTTTCTAAAGATTTTTCCAAGGCGTTTACAAATCTTGTTGCATTGATTGTTCTGTTGTTGATATCGAGTAAAGGGCCATTTCTTAATATTGCCAAGCATTTGTTGTTTCAGCTTGATGCAAGATTCCACATCGAATGCTTGAATAAAAGTCTAATGAAATATCCTTGAATCCAGGAAAGTTTATTGCTTCAGTATCAAAGAAATCTTTAAACATCTTTCGTCCTTTTCCATTAGTATCTTTAAGTCCTTGCTTAAATGATTCTAACGTTTCAATCATTAAACATGAAATCGCCATTTTAAGAAAACCACTTTTAATTTCGTCAAGATGTATTAGATAACTTTTTTTAAATCTATGCTCGATGAATGTAATTAAGCTGTCCTTTGATTCGACATCCTTTTTTTTATCCATTGACGCGCTTGTGCTACTGTAACTTTTTTAGTTAATAAGAAGTCATCGATATTTTTCTTGGTCATATATAAACTGTTATTATTTAAAAAAAGCTGTTCTCAATTATTTGATTTTCTTAATTAATCTCATGTAATTTTCAAATATTTGTTTTTCCATTTGATTAAAATTTTTTTGCTTATCAAGGAAATCAATGATTACTTTAATATCCGAAGATTTTACGATTCTATTATTATAAATGATAAATGGACCATCTGTTTCGGTCAGAATATATTCTTTAGGAATTCTGTCTATTATTTTTTGTCCTTTAACAGATTTTATCATCGCTGTATTAATTGAAAAATAATATCCTGCCTCAACAATTTCATCAATTAGTTTTAATCCACCAGAATACCAATGAAAGATTGCATTTTTTATTTTATGCTTCTTTAGCATATTTAAAACTTCCTTCTCGGCATTTTTTGAGTGTAAACTCAATAATTTCTTTTTATTAGAGATTGCATTTAAAATCCTTTCAAAAATATCTAGTTGAATGTTTTTGGTGGAAATACCTTCCTTTGAAAAATCCAAACCAACTTCTCCTATATATGAAGTTAAATTCAGGTACTCCATAAAAAGAGGAATTTCTTTAATATGACTTGAAACCATTAATGGGTGCATCCCTAAAGCTAATCTGATATTTTTTAGGTTTCTCGTATGGGAATATCCCATTCTGAAGTGACTTGGTAGATTTGTCATGCCAATGGTAATAATTCCTTGTTTTTCTAACTCACTTATAATTGAGTTTGGCTTTGAGTATAAATCAATGTGGCAATGCGTATCAATTATCATTTAAAGGCCTGCTTTCGTTTTTATAGTAGAATTTCCGACTTTTTTTACCCATTTTGTAAGTTCTTTTCTAGTATCCCAAACTACGTTTACGTAAAAATTTAATTTGGTCTGATTTTTAATTCCATTTACAATTAATTCTTGCTTAATTTCCTCTTTCGTAATATGTTCTTTTAAAAAGTTTAAACAAGCTCCTACATCTTGAGATTTTTTACTTAAAAATGGGGTTAATGAATTTATTGAATTTCCGTAAGTAGTTTTATCCACCTTCGTTGCTAATGATGCTTGCCTATACGCACATGGCATGCATACTCCACAATGTGATGCATCTGGAATTTGCCAGTGAGTTCTATGCCCTCTTTTCCCACAAGAATTCGACATAATGACCAATTTTGAAAGATTAGCTGCATCGAGGCAAGAATTAACCATTTGCCCTTTAGTTTTAAACTCATAAGGATTTTGAACAGTTTTTGAAATAGACAGTTTATGCCAAATAGAAAGAATTGTTTCCAAAACATGAGGGTGTGTTGTTCTAGTACTTAAAGAACTTCTTCTGGACGTACTTAATGGAAAATTTAATGATACCGTACCATTTTCAGGTACGATTATTTTTTTCGTATTTGTGGCTTCAGCTGCTAGTAATGCAATCCCAATAAACAGAATTGACCTGCTTCTAAAAGTAGTTTCCCTATTCCTATTTGTTTTTTTTAGAAATACTCTGATGGATGGAATATATAAAAATTGATTAGGATACTTTTTCTCCAACTCATTGATTAAATTTTTTTGGTCACCTTTAGGACCTTTCATTTGAGAGTCATAATGAGAAACAAAAAGAACTTTTTCTTTCGGTTTGGATTTAAGAAAGTCCAAAGCACCAATAAGTGAATCTAAACCTCCTGAAAACAAATTTACTTGAGAAAACGGAGTAAGAAATTCTTTAGCTAAATTGGCTTTGGGAAAATTAAAATTTTCTTTTCTAAAAGAAACATCCCAATAGTCACCAGTTAAAAATGACAACACTTTATTAAGTTCATCTTTACAAGGATTCCATTTTAAAGGGTCATGAACGGGTAAAGATACATTTAGTTCTCTTGACCACCCATCTAAAGAATTAGCTTTTCTTTCTACAAATCTATCGATTCCATAAACAGTTGAACTAATAATAAAAAAGTCGAGAACTTCCTTGGAAGCCTTATTTGCAAAAGGAAGTAAGGTTTCAAAATCAATGTTTATTACCGCTGTTCCACCTGTATTATCCGTTATTTTTATAAGACTAGCACCTGATTTAGGTTCATAAATGGGTGCCTCTACGTTAATTGTCTTCATTGCATATTATTTTAATTACAGAGTCAAATATATTTTCAATCTCTTTTTTACCTGCTTGACTTTTCCAGTTAATTTTGACAACACCTCTTTTTTTGTTCAATACTTTAACTTGACCAAGAATATCTTCCTTAATTATTTTAAAGGTCTCTTTACCAATTTCTACACCCTTTTGCTGTTTAACCTTTTCCTCGAATCTTTGGGATAAATGTTCAAAAATATAAAGCCCCCAAAACCTACATAGTATATCTGCCAAACCACTTTCATCAACATTTTTTTTGATAAGTATTTCAAAATTATTAAGGTCATTTCCTGCTAATACGGCAAGTTCTTTCATAATCTCGCATGAAGCATTATTAGCTGCGGTTTCATCCATACCTTCATTTGACTCTGAACTAAACACTAACAGAAAATCTAAAACCTCTTGAAAAGTTTTGCCATTTAATGAACCAAAGCCAACTTCAATTAGAGTTTTTTCTAATCCATTGGCGCTTACACTAGTGAAGAATCCTGTAATTCTTCCTGCGGACTTAAGACCTGCTCTACCAATAGATTTAGATTTACCGCCACTAATATTAGACCTACCTCCTCCTGTTTTTACGAGATTTCTGAAAGTTGATGAAAGGTGCGCTTTCCTTCTATCCGAAATAAGCTTGTATTGTTTAGCCTCATTAACAGGTGTTATGGTACTATTTTCATCTAGTTCCTTTTCCTTTTCTACTGTTTTAGAAATATGGGTTATAGATTTATTCAAGTCTACCCAATTAGGTTCATGAGAGACACCAGGTGTCATTCTTTGAGTTGTGCCCATTATTTTTTAGGATTTAATGCTATATAAATTTGAGATGATTTTTCAAATTGTTTGTATAAAGTTTTAATTTCTGGATTTCTGTCTTCAGCTAATGAAAATTGATTTCGCAAACTAAATGGTATTTTACTGTTGTCAACTTTCTTAATAACTCGCCTATATGCATCCATAATTTCAATTACATTTTGCGCCATCATTTCAATGAAAACTTTGTGAATATTGTCATTTTCTGGAAACTTAAGTAATTCTTTTTCAAGCAATAACAATAAGGTTTCATTTTCTCCATCACTTAATTTTCCGATAATTTCTTTAGTTATTGTATTAGTTAGAATAGTGCCTGAACCATGATCGATTAATTTCTTTGTTAATGCTCTAATGTGGGGCGCTATTAGAGATGCACCACTAATTGTTGTAGATAATTGATCTCGTGAAATCCAATAATAATCTCTTAAGTCTACATTTGAAAGTTTAGGTTCTGCATTTATCCACTTTATTACTTTTTCCGATGACCATTGTGCAGAAAATTGTTTTTTAATCTCACCCTCATTTTCATCTAATGCTAATTTTTCAAGTTCTATTATTTGTTTTGGTTCACCTTTCTGTAGTGATTGCCAATTATATATTTCCCTAAACAAGCTTGTCTCCGCGTATTCTAATACCATCAATTTTGCAAGAATATCAATTTTGAAATCTGGTAATTTTGCAACCTTTACAAGTCTATTTCTTAAAGTGAATGTATTTAAAAAACGTTTTATTTGACGTGGATTTCCTTTTAATCCTTCTGTGATAATCGGAGAAAGAGAGGCAATTAAAGAAACATTTTCTGCTAATTTTTTATTTTGCTCCTCACTCAATATACTTTGGAGATCGCCTAATCCATAAACATCATACCGATTAGTTTCTCTATTTTTTTTAAATGCCTCAATTACCTTATCAAAATCACTATCCATTACTTTTTTACAGAAAAGCAATGTCAAATATGTTTCAACTTCGTTATCTGTTAATTTTGGTAAATAATATGGTATTTGGATTAACTTCTCTAAATAGTCACTTACGATACGCTTGTTTCTACTGTCAGGATCATCAGAATTTTCAATGCTATCAGTTTTATAACGGAGTTCAATGGCATGTCTAACAATTCGTGGATCTGCACCGATTACAAAAGCCGTTTTTTCAACATTTAGAAATAATTTAATCGCCTCTAAATTTTCAATAAGCCGGTTAGGTTCACATCTATCTAAATCATCAATAATCACGACAAGCTTTTTTATACCTGATTTGTCTATCATTTCTTTAAAATCATCACGGAACTCCCTAACCATTGTTATTTCTTCTGCTTCATTCTTTTTTATTATATCTTCTAAAAAATCTTCTGCTCCATCACCTTTTAGCATTGCTGCTAAATCTTCTGCTTTAAGCTGAGAAAATTCATTTACTAGATAAGGAATTAATGAAAGCCCTCCTGTAAAGTATGCGGCGGCTCCTGGGATTATAACCTTTTTGAAGCTCAATCCTAATAAACGCATCCATTTAACGGATTTAAAGAGTTTTGCCGTTTTATCCTTAACCTTATTTCCTAAAGTTTTATGCTTGTCAAATTTTTCAATTATAGATTCGAGTAAGGCAGCTTTTGCGTCATCATATCCTTCAAATACCCATCCGTTAAAAAACAAAACAAGAGTTCCATTATTTAGCCCATCCTCATTACCTCCAGTTAATTCTTCTTCAACAATCTTCAGAATACTTGATTTACCACTTCCCCAATCACCAAATACTCCAATTGTTACTGGTAGAACTTTATCATCGTTGATAACATCAACGACTAGATCGGCGTGTACTTTGAATCCTAAAAGATCTTCTGATGTCTCATTGTCTGCCCACATAATATTTATTATTATTTATATTCGATTTAAGAAAAATATATTTTCGATAAGATTATTTAATAGAATTTCACTTCGTCAACGCCTTAATAATCCGTTCCTCATTAATCACAATATCCCTAAACAAGACATGCGGAAATTCTTGATATTTCGATTCTTTAAAAGCTGCAAATATTTTAGATAAGGTTGTTGCGGTCAGCAATGATAAATTCATTTCGGTATCCATCTCACAATCGGTCACAAAATCGTCGCTAAACTCTGGGGAGACCAATAGTATTTTAACGATGCGCAAGTTGTTTTTAAGCGCTAGATTTTGGTAGGATTTTAATTGCCGGGATACGGTGCTGAATTTGTTATAGCCTTTTTCTTTTACTGTTTTGCACTCTACAATGATGACTTCGTTGTTTCCTAAATTTAAAAGGATATCAATCATATCCTTATTGGTGTTCAGTTGGTTTTTGAACTTATCATCGACGTTAAAACCTAATGACTTGAAGATGATTTTTGTGAGTTCTTCAAACTTTAAACCGAGTTCACTTTCTTTGACTACGATGCCGTTTTCTTTTAATAGATTGAGGTTGCGGTAGCCAACGTTTTCATAGTTTTCGAGGTAGAGGTTTTCGACATCTTTGTAGTGCTCAAGAATGTTTAGGATGTCATCGCCACGCTGTTTGATGCCATTGTCTTTAATGAATTTGGAGAGGTCTGGTTTGGTGAGTAAATCCAAAATATCCCTTGGTTTTATGTTATAGGCAAGGAGAAACTCGGCGTTCATGACATATTCGTCCTGTAGCTCAAACTGCTCTTTTAATTCCTTGTTGAGTTTTGGCAAGGATTGATGGAGTTCGGTGAGCATTTTGTCAAAACCATCTATGGAGATGCCTACTTTTTCGTCCTTCTCTACTGCATCAAAATGCTCAATAAGGCTTTTGATTTTGTCCTCCAACGTACTGCCTTTAAGGTTCGGGATGTTAAGGCCTTTTTCGCAAAGCTCATTAAGTGTCTTTTTCTTTTCGGTAAGGGTGATTCCTGATTTGTAGATTTCGTTAGTAAGCAAGTCTGTAAAGTCAATGCCTTCTTTGATGATGTGTTCTATCTTTTGTGAATTGGTCAGTTTTCTATCGATGTTGTGTTCCTTGGCAATCTGGTTGATGATTGGTTCTCTCAATAGTTTTAAGGTACGTCTATAGAACTTTTCGGCAACGTCTTTTTTACGGACTTTTCTTAAGAGCCTTACCATTTCGTCAGCGACGTATATTGTGTTTTCTTTTTTTGAAAAGAACACTACACCAATATTTTTAAGGTTAGTGATGACCTCTTGAATGTCCACTTTCTTAATTGGTAAAATGGAGTAGTTAATGAGCTTGACGTCTTCTTGTGATAAACCTAATTGTTTCGAGAGGGTTAAAATGATTGATAACTCATCAGACGTGATTTTGGCTTCCCTGTTATTTGAAACATCGTTAGTATAGGCAGTTTCTAAACATGCTTTATAAATTTTGTAATCTCTTTTTCTTGATTCGCTTAACTCTGATTTTTCATTGTCTAATTCCGTATTCAGACTTTTGATTTTTCCTTTTAAATTTTTGATTTCGGTATCATACAACCTTGAAAACCAATCTTGTCTCATGATGCAGTTGCCGTCACGTATTATGATGTCGATAAGGATATCCAATTGTGAATTGACTTCTTGGAATTCGCATAGGACGTAATCTGTAAACTCATCTGACGTTAAACTGAAAATTTTAGAGATGTTGATGCTGTCGACGGATTTGAGGCTTTTATCTGTTGAGCTTAATATTTTCTCTATTTCTTTTGCGTGTTTGGGGTTTTTAGAGATTATATGGTCAATAATCTTAATGAAGGAGTTCTTTTCTAATGAGCCGAGTTTGTCTAGGATGGTTTCTAATTTCATAAAGGTTGTTTAGTTTGGATAACAAGTTAATTATAATAGCATAAAAAGCCATACGGAAAACCGCACAAACAATAATTGGTTGCAATAAAGTACCTAGGAGAGTAACTCAAACATACCTAATTTTTGTGGAGTCAAGTAGTTAATGACGATGAAACCAGTTTATATTCGTTAAGAGGAGTATACCTAGTTGAATGAGTATCGCAACTCACAACCAACCCACACAAACTCGCATCGTGTCCACACAAACTCCCACGGTTGCCACAAACCCCCATAGTTGCCATACTAACAGCCTTGATGGTTGATAATACACGCTCGGTCAATAATAAATTATTAACAAACCGCTCCAGAACCTGTGAGGGATTAGTTATGGTTTTTGTAATAACGTTATGATGATGCGAAAATAATCCATACTTTAAAGACAATAAAAATTTATTTTTGTCACATGAGTACATCAGAACAAGAATTAAAAGAGCGTATCAAAGAATTGACCTGTCTCTATGAAGTGACATCAATTATCGTTAATGCCGACTCCAGTCAACTAGAACAGACTTTTAAAGCAGTGGCTTTCAGTCTCAAAAAAGCATTTCAATTTCCCAAACAAACAAATATTTCCATTGAGTCTCCAATTGCAACTGTAAAAACAGATAATTCCTCGACAAAGAATACATCCATTTTTAGTGACATTTTAATTTTTAATGAGCCTAAAGGTAAAATTACAGCGACAATGAATGGTTCAGATAAACATACGGTTAGTTTCCTTAATGAAGAACAATTATTACTGGATAACATCGCTTTAAAGGTTGGCAATTTTTTGGAACGAATAGAAATCAAAAACAGTGAGCTTTCCATGAAGCGTCAAATGGAACGTGCTGACCGACTGGCAATTTTAGGAGAAATTACCGCGGGAATAGCCCATGAACTCAATACACCTTTAGCAAATATCCTTGGCTTTGCAGAGTTATTACAGGCTAAATTGGAAAATGATAAACAAGCAGTCGACGATTTGAATAAAATCATCACCAACGCCATCTTTTCGAGAGAGGTCGTTAAAAAACTGATGTTCTTTGCTTGCGCTATGCCACAGGAAATGAAGCACATTAATTTAATTTCCATTATTGAAGATGCTATTAAGTTGCTGGAGCCGACCTTTCGTAAAAATCAGGTAAAATATATAGTGAAAATTGAAGATGAATCCATGACCTTGCGTGCGGACACCGTTCAAATGACCCAAATTATGTTCAATCTTTTGATGAATGCTATTTACTTTTCTCCACAAAATGGATTGGTCACAATTGAGGCTACTCAAAATGAAAAACAAATCATCCTTAAAATTTCTGATGAAGGAAAAGGTTTTGATAAAAAAGATATTGATAAAGTATTTGAACCATTTTTTACTACCAAACCTATTGGGGATGGTTCTGGTTTGGGCTTGAGCGTCGTTCATGGTATTGTCGCTTCCCATAAAGGAACCATCACAGCTGAAAATAGCGTTAAAAAAGGTGCTATCTTTACCGTAACACTTCCAAAAGATTAATTATAGATGCAGCTACGCAAGGAAAACATACTTATTGTTGATGATGACGTCAATATTCTAGAACTTCTACAACGGCATCTGCAATCTTGGAATTATCATGTGTTCAAAGCAATATCAGTAAAAGAAGCAGTCACAATTTTACGAGACACACAAATAGATTTATTGATTACCGATTTAAAAATGCCAGAAGTTGATGGTTTTGAGCTTATAAAATTTGTGTCTGAGCATTACCCAAAACTACCAAAATTAGTTGTTACTGGTTATCCATCTGTTCAAGGTTCTTTAGCCGCAATTAAATCTGGAGTGGTCGATTATTTAACCAAACCCTTTACAAAAGACGAGCTTAAATCTGCTTTGGACAAGTCTTTAGTTACTTCCCAAGTGAAAGTAGTACAGTCTAAAAATTCTTCCGAAGAAAAAAATAAAACCTATGGCGAAATTATTGGCAATTCAGAAAAAATAAATGACGTCATACAAGTTATAGAGCGTGTAAAAGATAACAAAGCTACCATTTTTATTAAAGGAGAAAGTGGTACGGGTAAGGAGTTGGTGGCTCGTGCCATCCACTATCATGGCAAGTTTTCTAGAGCACCTTTTATTGCGGTTAATTGTGGAGGTATTCCAGAAAATTTATTGGAAGCAGAACTATTTGGTTATTTAAAAGGTGCATTTACGGGAGCCGAAACCAACAGAGAAGGCTTTTTTCAAGCGGCAAATGGAGGCACTATTTTTTTAGATGAAATAGGAAACGCTTCACTAACGGTTCAGTCACGATTGTTGCGCGTACTTCAAGAAAAAGAAGTGGTTCGTGTAGGCTCAACAAAGGCAGAAAAAGTAGATGTACGTATTATAGCAGCTACAAATAGTGATTTGCTAGAAATGATACAAAAGCAAACTTTTAGAGAAGATTTGTATTATAGATTGACCGTTGTAGAAATCAACGTAGCACCATTAAGAGACCGAAAGGATGATATTGCATTGTTAGTTGATAAATTTCTTTATAAATATGGTGTAGAATACAAAGATCGATTTTTAAAAATAACACCTGAAGCTTTAGAAATTTTAAACCGTTATAATTGGCCAGGAAATATCAGGGAATTAGAAAACATCATTCAGCGTGCTGTAATTATGTGCGACAAGGTTGTGGATGTTGCGCATCTACCAGACCATTTAAAACATACCATTGCTTTTTCTACGGAAGCACTAGTGCCACTTAAAGTTATTGAAAAGCAATACATTGAGAAAGTATTGCGAGCCACCGACAATAATAAAACCAAAGCAGCAGAAATTCTTCAAATAGACCGAAAAACCATTCGACAAAAACTTTCAGAATAGACCATTTGTATTGATACATTTTTACCCTTATGGGTGATTTTGTACCACTATAATATTCGGTTAAAATTCACTTTCGATACTGGAAACCCTTTATTTAAAAGGGTTTTGGTGTTTTACGCCCAATTTTACAATCCTTCTGGCATACGGATTGCATTTTGGCATGTGTATAACATTATAAGTTTTATTATGAATCACTTTAATATCTGTCCAAGCTGTATGCATCGCAAAACTTGTGTATTAACAACACAAAAAGATAAAGTCTGGTCTTGTAGCGAGTTTGACGAGGAAATTCCAATCAAATACAATTTTGAGACAGTGCGAAAACTAGTATAACAACAAAAACAGATAATAAGATTAGTTTAACTATTTAATTCTAAAGACAATGATTTTTTACGCAATAATAATAGCAATAACAGTTCAAAAAGCAATATGTAAAAAACCGAAAGATCTAACACTTAGGTATAAATACATTATTGAGAAATACAATGAACGATCCATTGCCAATAGGATCTTTAGATAGGACCGTTAAAAACGGACATAAGTAATGAAACAACAGATTTTTTAAAAACCAATCTCTTATAACGTTGGTTTAATTATAAAAATAAAATTATGAATTTTAAAACACTTTCAAACATATTCACAAATCCAAGGACATCCGAAGGAAAATTAATATTTGAAACTATTAAGAATAGTCCTTACAAATTCTCAAATAATGGTAGATATAGTAGGTACGGTTAACCTGATAATGAGAAAAATATATTATAAATGAAAATAATAATAACAGATTAAAAAAAAGGAAAAACGAAAGCTGATTTTCGTTCAAATAGAAATTGAAATAGAGTTTAATTTAAAAAACAAAGTAATTATGAGAAAGTATGTATTAGCAGGTTTTATAGCCTTAGTAGGTTTAACTATGAACGCGCAGGATGGATTTGCTCAACCGGCAACAGTAGAAAAAGGAGATATTATAGAAATAGGACAGCCTTCAACAAGCAAATATAGGCACATAAAAATCCCAAGAGGAAATTTTGTGGTAACAAAAAATGGTATCGCTGATTATAAATCGGCTTTAGGAAATGAGGTTGTTGTAACCGATATAAAAACAATATATTATGGAAACACTACAATTAGTGTAAAACGGAAAGATGGAAAGCGATTTTTTAATACAGTATCTACATTAAATATTAGTTTAGAAAAAGCTTTAGCGGCTAAAGAAATTAAGTTATAACAAACTATTGAACCCCAATCAGCAAAATTTTATATTCTATGATTGGGGTTATAATTCCACTAAAAAAAAAGTAATGATTACAATAGAAAAAGTAAATAGTAAAATCCAAAAACAACCTTTAAAAGGTATGATGGAAAATGTTATGGAGCAATTTAATAGTGCTGCTGACCAAATTAACCTCCATCCAAACATCAGAAAAATTTTAAGCATTACCAATAATGAAATCATTGTGAATTTTCCAGTAAAAATGGATAATGGCGATGTGGAAATATTTACAGGATATAGAGTACAGCATAACAATGCATTAGGCCCTTATAAGGGAGGGTTAAGATACCACCCAACAGTAGATATTGATGCAGCAAGAGCTTTGGCCATGTGGATGACCTGGAAAACTTCATTATCGGGATTGCCTTATGGTGGAGGAAAAGGAGGCATCAAGTTGGATCCCACAAAATATTCTAAAGCAGAATTAGAGCGTATAACAAGACGTTTCACGTTTGCTTTGGCGGATAATATTGGACCAGAACATGATATACCGGCGCCAGATATAAACACAAATAGTCAAACCATGGCTTGGATTGCAGATACTTACATGAGTACGCGTCCACCAGCTGAACGAACAGCAAACCAACATGTTGTTACAGGGAAACCAGATGGAATTGGAGGCCTGGCAGGACGTGATAGAGCTACGGGTTACGGCGTGTATTTGTCTATTAAATTTTGGACTGAGAAAAACAACATAAGTTTAGAAGGCAAGAAGTTTATTGTTCAGGGTTTTGGTAATGTAGGTTACTGGGCGGCCTATTTTTTAGAGAAAGATGGCGCTAAGTTAGTTGCGGTTCAGGATGCTTATGGAAGTATTCAAAATCAAAAAGGAATAAAGGTTGAAGATCTTTTTAAATACATTCAAATTAATGATGCTAGTATTGTAGATTTTCCAAACGCAAAGCCTGTAGAAAAAAATAAATTTTTCACTTTAGATTGTGATATCTGCATCCCAGCAGCATTAGGGAATCAAATTACTAGAGAAAATGCACCTAGAATAAAAGCGAAACTTATAGCTGAAGGAGCAAATGGGCCAACAAATGTTGAAGGCGAGAAGATATTGTTAGAGAGGGGCATCACTATTATACCGGATATTTTATGCAATTCGGGTGGAGTAGTTGGTAGTTATTTTGAATGGTTACAAAACAGAAACGGAGAGATTTGGCAATTAGATGAAGTTATGGCGAAATTGGATAAAAAGATGAAAGAATCTTTTAACAAGGTCTATGATTATTCTAAAAATAGAGGCATGGATATGCGTACAGCAGCGTTTTGTATTGCTATAGAACGCATTGAAAAAGCCTATATACAAAGAGGGATTTTCCCATAAAACTTAAAACATATAATCATGAAATACGGAGGTTTAATATTAGAAAAAAAAGAGTATGTATACCTAAAACGGATACTCAACATATCGGGTTATGTAGGAGATCATCAAATTCAAAAGTGTTTAACAACATTATCTGAAGAATTGAAAACTGCTAATATCGAAGATGAAGAAAAAATGCCTAAAGATGTAATAAGGTTTAACAGTAAGGTTACGGTGGTA
This sequence comes from uncultured Flavobacteriales bacterium, assembly GCA_963976005.1. Taxonomy (GTDB): domain Bacteria; phylum Bacteroidota; class Bacteroidia; order Flavobacteriales; family Flavobacteriaceae; genus Yeosuana. The sequence goes on from CAXBJF010000001.1 coordinate 126,886, forward strand.
TTTGAAAATGGTACCGAAAAAATAATTCAAGTAGTTATTCCAACAGATAAAGACTTGAGCAAAAACAAAATTTCTATTCTCACACCAATGGGTTCTGCCTTAATAGGATATTCAAAAGGAGATACGATTTTATGGGACTTTCCTCTAGGTAAACAACAACTTAAAATTAAAGAAGTAATACAAGAGAAAATCTTTAGTGATATTGATCTAGTAATATAAAAACAGAAAAACTATGACAACTTTAAATACAGCAATATATAATCACGACACTGACGTAGATGTAACACATAAAATCAACACTATGGAGTTGGATAATTGGATCAATCATTTAAAATATATCAAAAAAGAATTAGTCAATCTCATTGTGCTATGCAATAAGGACTTAAGGAACAAATTAGATGATGACAGAGTTGCAGAGCGATTTCAGAAGAAGGAAATGGAAAATGAAACCTTATTGAATGCGCTTCAAAAATACTCAAATTCTAGAGAAAGTATTGTCGAATGCGAGGACACAGCATGTGATATGGTTTATATCAAAGAACATGAGAGTTATCGCAGAAGCTATCTATATCATTTGGATAAATATAGGCGACTTAAAGATGAATTTTTTAATAAAGTACAAGGCCAGTTTATACCCTTAAATGCTGACTGATTTTTTATAAAAAATAATACTTGAGCAACATTTTAAATTATAGAATCAATGTGCATAGAAACCTTTGTATACAAAAGGATTTAAACGAATTGCAAACTTGGATGTCTGCATTGGAAGCGTTCAACAACGAATTGGAACATATATCAGTTATTGAAAAGCAATTGATAAAAAATTCCTCAGTTTCAAATACAATTCTATCCATCCGTAGAAAGAATGTGTTAATCATGGCAAACTTGTGCAAGTACGAGCAAGAGCTTAAAACTGAATATGAATACGGAAAAGTTGAATACGATGCGAATAGATTAAAAATTCATGAGAAAAAACGCATTGACTATTTAAAACTTTTTGATGATTGTAACAGCTTTAGAACTCAAATCTATTTCTTAATAAGAAAATATCAGCGTAAATGATTGAAAAGATGAAAGTATAAGTTCAATAACTCTGTTAAGGGAACACACTAGCAAAAATGATTAATAGCAAATATACCCCAATATTTTTGTTTTTAAATAACAGTGAAAGTTCTCTCTTTCGCGGTTGTCATTGATAAATTTTAGAACAGTAAGATACTAATTATTTAAATTTTAAACGAGATGAAAAAAATTCTAATTCCCACAGACTTTTCCCTTAACAGTTATCAGACTGTTGATTACGTGACTGAACTTTTTACGAATGAGCATTGTGAATTTTATTTTTTGAATGCATATAATTATGGCATATCAGGTTTAAATGCAATTGAAATGCTTCAAGCAGATGACGAGTGGTTCGAAAAACCAAAAGATGAATCGATTCAACAGCTAGGGAAACTAGTTGAGCGATATACACTTAAGTCTAAAAACACTAAACATGAGTTTAATGCTATTTCAGATTGTATGAACCTAACAGATAGTATTAAAAAAAATGTTGAAGAAATAAATATAGACCTAATTATACTTACAGGTAGAGCTCAAGAAAATCTAGGAAAGAACACTGAAAGTATATTAAAAAAAGTGAGAACTTGTCCTATTTTAGTTGTACCACCACATGCTTCCATGAATGAAGGTATACATCTTTCGATTGTATCAGATTTTAAAGAGCAAAATAGTACTGTAGAAATTCACAATTTTATCAAAGCACTAGAAAACACAAATATTCAAATTGAAATCTTGGTATTAAAACATAGTAAAATGTCTTCTAATGCTGCTTACAACTTAGAGTCTTATATTAGGTATTTAAGGCACTATTTAAGTACTTCTTTATATATAAGTCATCTAGAGTCGACTAATGATTTATTAGGTTACACTAAAACTTATCCAGATGCTATTGTTTGTATTATAGATAAAAAGCCAGACTTTTTTAGAAAAATGGGACTATTGAAATCTAAGGTCTTATCAACTTTAAGAAAATTGAATACAAATACTGTATTGACAGTACACCAATGATTTTCTATTAATACAAAATCATAAATTATTAGTTAGAAATAAAAAACACTTTGATTTTGTGTTTAATAGCCGTAAGAGTTGTGACTTTCACGGTTTATTTGAACAAGTATAAAGATTTAAAAATTCTCAAAAGGCGTTACAATATGAGCAATCGGAAATTTTACATTATAGTTATATCAATTGGTATTGTAATTATAGCTTTATTATCTTGGTTAGTTCCAGCACCAAGTATAAAATAATGAGTATATTTTTTTACTGATTTATTTCATCAAATTTTTTCTGTTCCGTAAAAGTCTAAAGGAATATTAAATATTATAAAATATATTATTCATACAATATTCCCGAAAAATAAACGTCGCAAAATATTTGTCTAAAAAGGGACGGCATAAAGCCGTTCGTACCTCACTATTTATTCCGTTTCCTTTCCGCTCCAAAATTTTGTCTTCCGTTTGATGCGCGCTCAAATATTGTTTAATTTAAAAATTTTCAATTATGGAAACAAAAGTAAAACAGAACGGAAGCGCAAACCAAGAAACGGCCACCGTTAAAAAAGACGTACAAAGGAAGCTGACCAATGAAGCCATTGGTAAACCTCCTGTACCAATGAAGCCTATCGTGAACGAAAAGCCAATGATCAACTTGGATGAACGCATCCAAAATTTTGAAAAGTTGAAAGGATTGGCAACACAGCGGGAACGATTAACGGAAACACTTAGCGAATTGACCAAGTTCAATTACAATCAAGATGGTTCTTGTTCCTTTCACATCAGGGATTCCCATAATCTGGAATTCAAGACCACCAATTCCAATCTGATTAAGTTGGTAACGAACCATTTGCAAGGCACATTGGAACACCGTAAAGGTGAGATTGAGCAACAGATCGTGACATTTGAACTTTAATGGCGGTCTTAAAAACCACATGTATCCAGCCTGCTCGCAAGAGTGGGCTTTTTTTTAACCTTAAAATTTTTAATTATGTATTTAAACAACTTACAGCAAGATGACATTTTTGTGCCTTCTGAAATCAAGGCATTACAGGACATAGCCGGCATGCAGCCCAGAAGGGGATTGGAACAGGTCATCATATCCAACGGCAAAATTGTCAATATCGTGTCCAATAGCTACGGACACATTCCAAACGATGCGTTCTTTAAAAAAGCGGAACAGATATTAATGGATTCCAACTTAAATTTTCAGAAACGAACTATCAATAGGGACGACCGTTCCTTTATCATGGATGTTATTATTGAGGATGCCCATCAATTCTCCATAAAGAAGGATGGTGATGTCATACTGCCGATGCTCCGTTTCAAAAATTCCTATGATGGCAGCGAAAAAACCTCAGGTCATTTTGGATTCTATAGAAAGGTCTGCTCCAATGGACTGCACGTTTCAGAGACCAAACTAGAGTTTTCCATCAGGCACAGCAAGAACAGTACACACCTTGTCATACCCAAATTAAAAGAGCTTTTTGAACGGTTTCTGGATAATGAATTTTATACCGTGGTCAACAAATTTGATACCATGAAGACCATTGAGATTATGGATACTCAAAAATTCGTTAGGGATATTCTCGAAAAAACAAAATTGTTCAGGTATGAATGCAGTGATAAGAATGATAGTCCTTCCAAGAAATCACGAGAGGTCATAGAGATTCTGAACCATGAGGCCATCCTGTTGGACGAAGCACCAAATTTATGGCTGGGCTACAATGCGTTTAATGCCGTACTGCATGGAACATTGAAGAAGACCTTCTCACAACAGGAAAAGTTGGATAGGGTACTCTTTAATGAGATTTATAGTATGGCTTGATCCATAAGTTAAGGTTCCTCCAGTACCTATAAACTGGAGTTTTTATTTTGAAACATCACTTTTAAAACCATTGCAGCCCATGTCCGCTTCATTCCGCTGGACTCCATTTCGGAACATGCGCTTCATGGAAAAATCTTGGACACCATGCCACGGTTTTGCATCTCCGCTTTGCTAACCCCTGCCGAAAAGGCAGGCACGCACGCTCCCAATACAAAACCGCAACATGGAGTCCGCTTCATCACAACTAAAATCAAAATACAGTTTTAAAAAGAGGAGTACGGAAAGACAACCCTTGGATTTTTTATACAGGATTGTCGGCAACACCTTCCTTGGGCGTTGCTCGCCAATCCTTAAAAACCCAAAGCTTGTCATGAGCCATTTCAAGGGGTTTATAATGTATGGCGCATTGGTTTGTTTTTCGGGGCATCGAAAAACAGGCAGGGCATAAGCACTGCTAATATAAACACATGTGCTTCCGTCGCTTAACTGCCGGTACGCTCGGGTCGCAAATGCGTTTAAAAGCATTGCTAATGCCCTAGTGGAACTTGTCAAGACCTTGCGGAGTTTTGAAAAAAAAATAAGGTATCTACTTCCTTGAAAACCCAAGGGCCTGCCGATAGGCAGGCAGGTTTTACTACGTCGCAGACACTCCTGATTTTTTCCCAAAAGTCTTGACAAAACCCACGCCATCCATGGTGCTGCGCTTGAGGAAATCGAACAACGCACCCCTTAAAATGCGAACCGTTTTAGAACAAAAGGGGGCATAGTATGAACCCTGTCTGCCGACAAGGCAGGCTTTAAATTTTTTAATTATGAGTACACTAAAAAACAATGTACAGTTAATCGGAAACGTTGGTCAAGAGCCAACAATTACCATCTTGGACAGCGGTAAGAAAGTCGCCCGCCTGTCATTGGCAACCAATGAATCTTACAAGGACACCAAAGGCGAAAAGCAATCGAACACCGATTGGCATAACCTTGTGGCATGGGGCAAGACCGCAGACATTATTGAAACCTATGTAACCAAGGGAAAAGAGATAGCTATTGGGGGCAAATTGACCTCAAGAAGTTACGAGGACAAGGATGGCATAAAACGTTATGTGACCGAAGTGGTAGTGGGTGAACTGCTCCTTTTGGGAAGTGCCGAATAATTTAAACGAAAGAGGGTGTTCCCTTTTACCTAACACCCTCTTTTTTAACTATTTCACATCATTTAAAAATGGAAACAATGAACGACAAAAATAAAGCATTACAGGAAAGCCTGCAACAATTTTGTGGCACGGAACAATTTTTTCAACTGCCTTTGATACAGACACGATTCACGGATGGTATTCACTATTTGGCGAAAAAAGCTGGCTGTTTTTGGCTGATAACCGATGCTTCGGTAATAGCCAAGAGCCTTATGGACAAAAGCTATTTTATAACCATTGATGTTAAAAGGCTATCGAAATCGGAAAGTCAGCAAAAAGGCTGTGAAGCTATCATCAATTATACCGATGGCAATGAGACCCTATTGGAAACGCACCGCTATAACGTATCGGATTTTCCATTGGACGAGTTACGGTTGTATTTTGTGAATAATACGCTCATGCTTCCCAGTGAATACTGAACGTAAAACAGCGTGTTATGATTTACCTCAATTACAACAATCTGGATGCCGAGACCCAAGAACGCTTACTGTCCGATTCAAGAGCCGATGTGGAGCGACGGTTTGGGAAAGACCTAAAAGCTTATGCAGAAAAACACTATCTAAACTTTGAAGACGTGTTGCATGAGGAAGCTGTAAAGAATTTATATAGTTACACCTATGTGTTTAACATATAAACCTTAGATATTGAAATAAAGCGCCCATTTGATAAGACCCTTGGATTTCAAGGGTCTTTTTCTTTGTAAAAAGTTAGGGCTAATCAAAGCAATCTGACGTTCAGATGAAAGCCATCCCAAAAAATCATACGTTCCGTAACCAAAACCAATCATTTGAAAACAATCCTTGTTTGAATAATATATTGGAAACCTATAACTTTAAATGAGCCGTAACGCAAGGAAAAGCAACTAACCAACATGGTATGGTTGTTTTAAAATTTTGGTCCCTGGCGGGACGAAATCGAAAAGCAAGAGGGTAACACGCGATGCGACGTTACAGGAATCGATTTTTTGCGCAATCCCTTTTTTTAAAAGGGATTGAGGAGATTTGAAAAATAAGGGGCAAGGGGTTTTTTACTAAAAAAACACCGCAGCCCAGTAAAATCAACAAATTTTTTACTAAAAAATGGACCAGGGATATGAAAGGGAGCGGTTTGAGACCATCAAGATCAAAACCTCCGTTGCCAAAAAATTTAGGAACTACTGCAAAAGCATTGCAAAATCGCAGTCCATGGCCCTGCGCCTGATGGTGGAGTTTTTTGAGAACAACGGTGTTTCGCCCGAGGACCATCTAGGCGAGACCATAGCCTCCCTGAAGGGACAGATCATCAAGCGCTCGAATGCCGTCATTGCCATCATAAAAAGCATTGAGAAGATGCACCACAAACCGACCACCGCCATTTTGCAGACCCTATTTGAACAGATGTCCCAAATGGAACAGGAGAATGAAGAGACTTTTGATTTTGGAACGCCCAAGCTCCTTACCGAAAACGAGGAACTTGTCCATTACAAAAATGCCTATTTCAAAGCCCAAGAGGCCCATAAAAATTTAAAACAGGAGACGTTAGGATTGCTCAAAAAGGTCAAGTTCGTCCGGAACAATTTCGGAATCGGACATTACCGATTGAACATCACCAAGGAAGCACTGGAAACCTTAAAACAAAAATTGGAACATGTACATCACCATAACCCCACAGAAACTAGGGGATAACTATACCCAGAGCGTGGCTGATTTTGTGGCCTATCTCGAAAAGGAAAATGATGGCAAGGCCCTTGAGGACATGGAACCGTTCTTTAACCAGTATGGTGACCATATCTCCAGCAAGGAAGTCATTCGTGATATTGATAACAATACCGCCAAGCTTAAAAAAACGGAACCCAAATTCTATTCCATTACCCTAAACCCAAGCCAACAGGAACTCATGCACCTGAAAAACCATTCGGAAGCCTTAAAGCAGTATACCAGGGACGTCATGAAAGTCTATGCGGAATCCTTTAATCGGGAGATCCAAGGCAGGCCCATCAATGTGGATGATATTAAATACTATGCCAAGATCGAACATGAACGGACCTATAAAGGGAATGATAAGGCCATTCGGGAAAACGCGCCATACCATGGGAAAATCTTGGCGTTGCGCCACGAAATCATACAAATCAAAAATGGATCATTGGTAGGCGACATCCAAACCAAGGAGCAACAGATCAAGCAATTGGAACAGGATACTCCGCATAAACGGAATGGCAAAATAATTACTCAGGGTATGGCCAAGGAAGGATCCCAATCACATATTCATATCATCGTCAGCCGCAAGGACCAATCCAACCAATATAGCCTATCCCCAGGAAGCAAGTATAAGGCCTCGGAAGTGGTGATGAATGGTCAGACGGTCAAGCGTGGTTTTGATAGGGATACATTCTTTAAAAATTCTGAATCGACCTTTGATACTTTATTTGCGTATAAACGTAATTATGTGGAAACCTACCAGGCCAGAAAGACCTTGGTCAAACAGCCACAAAAGTATTATGCCAATATTCTGGGGTTGTCGACCAATGAAAAGGCCATAGCCCTGAAATTGCTTGGGAAATCAGGATTGCATACACCGCTTGCAAACATTCCAACGAATAAGGTGCAATTGGTACTCAAGGCTATCAAGCAAATCAAGCATGATATTGGCAAAGCCATAGAATCGGGTTCCATAGGGATTTAATGATGGTCAGTGGTTTTAACATAGTGTATCTAATAATAGCCATGCTCCTCGTGGGGATGCTTGTTTATGTGTTTTTGCTCCAGGATCAAAATGCCATCCATAAAAAGTATCAGGTGCATTTTAAGATTAAATATGGGAGCTTAAAACTGGATAACCTGAAACGGGGCGTTTCCATCATAGGTTCGGCTGGCAGTGGAAAAACGGAAAGTGTGGTCTATAATTTATTGAGACACTTAAGCGAGCATCAGTTCTGTGGCATCATCCACGACTACAAGGATTTTGAACTGACTGAAATTGCCTATCCGTTGTTTAAGGACAGTACACAGGTGAAATTCCATACCATAGCTTTTGATACCATCCATCAGAAGGTCAACCCCATTGCACCACGCTACCTGCCCAACGAGGAGAGTGTCAATGAACTTGCCCGGGTACTCGTCGAGAATCTGTTGGAACAAGGCGAACAAAGCAACGCCACATCCCGCTTTTTTAACGATGCCGTGGAAGGGTTGTTGGCGGGTTTGATATGGAAACTTAAAACCGATTATCCCAAGTACTGCACCTTGCCCCATGTCATTGCAGCTTTTCAAAGCTTGTCCACCAAAAAGCTGGTGGCCTTCCTAAACTCCAACCTGACCTCAAAAAGCATGGCGAGTGCCTTTATCAATGGCATCGAATCTGAAAAGCAGACCGCCGGGGTGAAAAGTACCCTAGCCAATGCCTTTAAAAAAATTAGCTCCCAAAAACTCTTCATGGTACTATCGGAGGATGGTGTTCCCCTGAATATCAATAGCAGTGACAATCCGTCTGTCATCTCCATTGTCAATAACCCAAAATACGAATCGGCTTATGCGCCGATTATTGCCACCATCATGCACACCGTCATTAAGCAAATGAGTGTCAGGCACCAACAATCAGCTTTTGTGCTCATGGAAGAAGCCCCGACCATCAAATTGCCCAATATGCACCGCATTCCCGCAACGCTCAGAAGTTATGATATTGCCACCATCTACGTCATGCAGGACAAGATTCAAAATGACATGCTCTATGGGGACAAGGCCAGTAAGGCCATATTAAGCAATCTGTCCTATCAGTTCTTTGGCAAGGTCAACGATCCCGATACCGCAAAATACTATGAACAGTTCTTTGAAATCATCAAGATACCCACCAAAAGTATCAGTCGGAGCAGTGGTTTGACTCTCGAAAGCCGCATCACCAAAGGGGAGAAGGAGGTGTCCAAAAGACGTGCCGGCATATTCTTTAGATTGCGGGAAGGTGAGTTTGTGGCTTTTGCCGATGGCAAGGATCGGAAGGTGCAGTTTAAATTGCAGAAAATAGAAAAGACCAGGCCCGAGAGCAATTGGTTATATTCCGATGATGAGTTGCGATGGCACCATGAAGGGGTTTATCGGGATATTAAGGGCTTGTTGGAAAGATGAATTAATGTATTTATATTTTAGCAGATTTAAATGTTTATACAGCTAGCTAATAGAAAATAAAAATAACATTCTAATTAGTTATTTGGAGTGATTAACTTCTGATATAAAAAGTTTTTGGAGCGTTGGGAAGTGTTGGCAATTTGAATCAGAACTTGTTTCGGATTTAAAAAAAAGTCTTTCTATTCTTCCCAGATTACTGAAATAATTGTTTGGTACTGCTTTGTTGGGATACAATACTCAAAAAAATCCGTATCATCTTCGTCGTCTTTTAACTCGAACCAGACAGATTTATCAATAGTTTGAGCTTTATCATTACCTGTGTAAATATATTCATAACCTGCTTCAATATACTCTTCAGCAACAGAATTGTTAGGAGGTGGAAGTTTTGTAATATTCTGAATTCTTACCCAAAAATTATTTGATTTACTCCAATACTTAACAATTCCACTGCTAATAAAAACTACAAACAGAGGATAAATATCTAATGATAATAACCGATAAATTATTGATGTCAAACTAGTTTTAAATCGAATGGATAGCTGTTTAACTAAATCTGGTGAAAATTTTTTCTTGAAGGTTTCTTTTCTAACTAGTGCTTCAGGCATAAGCAATTCTGCTGCGAAATCGTTTGCCTCCCACTCCTGAATTCCTTTTTTAGCCTGTTGTTCTGCCGAGTTGAACCAATTTAAGGACTTGGAAGTTTCATTGTGTACTTCCAAGTCAAGTTTATTGTGTAGAAGATAATGGCCAATTTCGTGCGCAATAGTAAAACGCTTTCTTTCCTCAAATTTAATATCTGAATTAACTTTTATTAATGTTTTAGTATTACCTCGGATAATTTTTCCATCAGAATTTGGAAGAGATTCCTCAATTAATGTTGCTCCAAGTGCTGCAACAAATATATCCATCGGAATTTCTGTTATTTCCTCAAAACCAATTTCTTCAAGTAGCGTCTTAGCTCTAATAGAGCCTCGTTTATTTTTGATCATCTTCTAGCTGCTCCAATAATTCCAATAAGTTTTGATCTTTAATAATTTCCTTTATTTCTTCAATACCAAGATTATCAAGATTGCGATACTGTACCTGAAATTGATTGTTGGCAATTAGATTTCTTAAATAACTGATTGGTTTATCAATATTTTTCTCAATCGCGTTATGTAATAATAAGGAAGCCTTCTCCAATAGCGCTAGGTCTTTTTGTTTATTAATAAGGCCTTTTAAGAGAAATGAATGTTTCCTGAAATTCTTATTTGCATAGTTTTCTATTTCATTTATATTGTAACCCTGCTCTTTAAGAATTTCGTCATAAGCACTAGAATCCCCTTCAATAATTTTTGAGATAATGGCTTCGTCAATCTTTTTGATGAAGTTATTTTTCATAATTCAACGCTTTCAATTTTTCCTTGATAAAGGGTAGTTTACGATCTAATCGCTTTTTGATATTTGTTAGTTCTTCGTTGCTAATACCGAGCAACTCTGACAAATCATTTCGCTTCATCCCGTTAATAGTGTATGGTTCGAATAATAGTATTTCATCATCTGTGGCTCCCATAGATTCCAATTCTTCATGGCATGCCGACAACAAGGTTTGATAATCTGAATCATCGAAATACATTTCTGAATCATTTTCTAAAAGCTCAAATGTGTCATAGGTCTTTTCGAGTTCCGTGCTTAGGGTATTTGAGATTACACTGTCCAATGCACTAATAACTTGCTTCCGGAAATCAGGGTACTTTTCAATATACCATTTACGACCTCCATCTTTTAAAAATGCTTCCATAGTATCGTTTATCATATCTTCCACCATGATTCCCCTGAATCCTTTTTCTGGATTGTATTTGATATTAAAAACGGTTTTAAGTCTCACCACCGCGTGCTTCAAAAGAATCGTGTAGAATTCAGAGGTGTAAACTTCCTGAATTGCACGACATATCTCATCAAAGGACGCAACTTTTCTATTATTGGATACCATTTATATAGTAATGCTAAAATTTTATAAAAAATTTCCATAGCGATGGCAATTTATTAAATTTTTATAGCATTACAATGTATACCAAGATATTAACTATAAAAATAAACCAATGGGCAAGTCAGCAAATTATGTAATATCTGGAGTATGGAAAGATTCTAATGATAACATCATGTATGTAATGTTGCATACGGTTAATGATGGGGATTCATGGAATATGGGTGACAAAACATCAGTAGAGAGTACGATAGCTTTACTAAAGAGAGGAAATGTTATTAGAACAATAGTATGGAATTATCCAAATTGGACTATAAAATCAAAACTAACCTATGTTCAGTCATTTGGAAAAGAATATTTGAGGAGTGAGGCAAATGCTACTACAAAAGATAATTTAGATAATTTAATATCAATGAAAGCAATTAAATAATATAAAGTGTATGAATAGAGAATTAAAATTAATAAGACAATTTAATTTAGAACATGGAGACAGAATAGTAGTCCCTAAAAGTTTGTTTGGTATTATTCAGCATCATGCATTATATCTTGGATATAATAGCTTAGGACAGCATCTTATTTGTGAAAACATCATTGGAATTGGAGTAAAACTAACTAGAGTTGAAGATTTTTTTCAAAATATAACTCGTGTATCACGTGTAGAAAAATTTGAAGGAGACAGCTTTGAAAGGGGAAAATTAGTAGAGAAAGCTTTAAGTAAATTGGGGATGCCTTATAGTTTGATAAACTATAATTGTGAAAGCTTCTGTAATGACATTCAGTATAGTGTAATCAAAAGTTTCCAAGCATCTGTTGGATTATTTATATGCTTTATTGGAATTATGATTGCTCTGATTAATACGGATTATGGAAAGCAAAACATTTAAAATACTATCGATTGATGGTGGCGGAATTAAAGGACTTTATAGTGCTTCCATTTTAGCTTCATTTGAAAACAAAACAGGTAAAAATATTGCTGATCATTTTGATATGATATGTGGTACTTCAACAGGTGGATTAATTGCCATTGGACTTGCCAATGGAATGAGTGCTAAGGATTTGGTTGATTTATATACAGCGAATGGTTCTAAAATTTTCCCCACATCAAATAGTAATTTAATTAGAGGTTTTCAGAATTCATATAAATCGTTCAGGCAAATTTTCTTTTCAAACAAACATTCTGTTAAGCCTTTAAAAAGAATCCTTGAGGATTTGTTTGGAGACAAAACGATGAATGATGCTACTAATTTGCTTTGCATACCAAGTTTTAATTTGACAAATGGCCAACCAAAGGTTTTTAAAAAATCGGGTAATCAAACGGAACATTTTGTAGATAAAACTATTAAGCTAGTAGATATTGCTTTAGCCACTTCTGCTGCACCAAGTTATTATCCAGTTCATGAACATAACAATTTTTTATATACAGACGGAGGGGTTTGGGCAAATAATCCTTCACTATGCGGACTATTGGAAGCTATTGATTATTATGTTGGAGAGGGAAAAGAATTTGATGATTTCAGCATCTTATCAATTTCAAGTATAACCACCCCAAATGGTTGGGTATCTACTTCAAATAAGTCTAAATCGATTATTGGTTGGAAAGAAAAAATGTTTCAGACAGCATTAGATGGTCAGTCTTATTTTACTGATTACTTTTTATTGAAAATTGTACCCAAAATAAATCCGAAGGGAAAATATTTTCGAATAAAATCACCTGAGTTGTCGAAAGCTCAAATGAATGTTATTACTATGGATAGGGCTGATAAAAAAACACTATCTACTATACAATCCTTAGGAAATCAAGTTGGGAATACATATGCCACAAAACCTGAAATTCTAGAATTTTTTAAATCTATTAAGAACTATAAAAACATATAAAATTGGCAAATTGTCACCACTTGTTTGGAGAATTCAATACAGAAATTTCTCTGACGTCAAATAAAAAAACAAAGATGACCACATCAAAGGATGGGTTGAGAGAGCGTATTAGAAAATATTTTAAGGAGCATCATCCCGAATACGTACCTAAGTTTTATATACAAGGCTCCTATAAAATGAAGACTGGTATTAGGACTAAAGATGATATTTGTGATTTGGATGATGGTGTTTACTTTTTTAGAACTCCTGATGTTACTGCAACGACATTACAGAATTGGATTTGGGATGCTGTTAACGGTTATACTTCTACTACGCCCGAACATAGAAAAAAGTGTATTCGGAATATCTTTTCTGGAGATTACGAAATTGATATTCCTGTTTACTACAAAATTTACGGAAAGGAATATCAGCTTGCTGTAAAAAATAATGGTTGGGAAGATAGTGATCCAAAAGCACTCATTGATTGGTTCAATAATAACAAGGATGCAAATGGAAAAATGATTAAAGCGATTAAGGAGTTAAAAGCCTGGTGCGACCATAAAAGAAACAAAATGCCGAGTGGACTTGCCATGACTATTTTAGCCATGAATGCCAAAGCTAAAATTGTTTTTAATGATAGGGATGATATTTTATTGACCGATATTTTAAGGGAAATTAAAAAAGCATTAGCTCAAAAATTTGAATGTATAGTTCCCGCAGCACCAAAAGATGATTTATTTGCAGATTATGATGAAACTAGGAAAAGTAATTTTCTAAATAATTTAGATAGTTTTGTCTCGGATGCAGAAGCCGCATTAAAAGAGCAAAATCAACTAAAGGCTAGTAGATTATGGAAAAAGCATTTAGGAACGCGTTTCCCTGATGGTGAAGATAAAAATGAACAATCAAATAGTAGTGCGGCTACAACTAGTGGAGCGGCCTTATCTAGACCTTGGGGAAAATAATAAATGAAGGGCTATACCATTTTTGAAGAACACATACCAGCTGTAATAGAAAAACACAAGGAGTTATCATGTAAAAATGACAATGGAATTCCTTGTGTTTTTGGTTCTTTGAACTTGACTGATGAACATGGTATTATTGAAGACACCTATCAAATTGAAATTAAGGCCGTACAAGATTACCCTAATAGTTTTCCATTGATATTTGAAACCGGTGGTCGTATTCCTAGAAATATAGATTGGCATATTTTTGAAGCAACTGGAAATTGTTGTATAGCTTCAGAACCAGAAGAAATTATAATATGCAATAGCGGTTTAACTTTACTTTCTTTTATTGACAATCAAATTAAAAATTATTTTTACAGCCAAATTTTCAGAAATCAAAATGGCTATTTTTTAAAGGAACGTTCACACGGCGATAAAGGTTGGATTGAGTTTTTTGAAGAAATTTTTATGACCGACAATATTTTTAATATTGAATTTGGATTAAATAAAATTGTTGAAGGGAAAAAAACAAATAGGGTTTCCATGTGTTTTTGTGGCAGCGGTAAAAAATATAGAAAATGCCATAAAAAGAGCTATGATGTTTTATCAAAATTAAGTAAGGATGACATACAATTGTTTCTAAATGCTTTAAGAGAAACTAGTGAATATAAAATTGCTGTTTATCGGAGAAATCAGATAATAATTAGATAGATTTATTTGTAATTATTAAGCTTTGGGAAAAGTTTTTGTTGACTAGCACTATTTGTCTACTTGAGTGATTAACTTCTGGCATAATAAACTTTTGGTGCGTTGGTAAGGAGTGGTAACTGAAAAACTAAAACGACAATTTACCTAAAGATTGAAAGCTAAATATTTATTATTATTAAAAATGACTTCAAAATTATACTCTTTAAAAATACTATCATTCTCAGTTTTAAAAATACTTCTCAGAGTCTCATTATCATAAGTAAAATAAAATTTATATTTAGAATTTAACAAACGATTTTTATTTCTTAAAATTCTTGCCATACATTCTTTTGAAGGCAAATTGTGTTTATTTTCACCATTAGCACTAAATAAATAGTTCTCACATGTTATTAAGTCATAAAGTGCATCGCTATTATTTCCTTTACTACCATGGTGTGTCACTTTAACCCATTCACAAACTATTTTGTTTTCTTTATTAAATCCCATTTTAGTTAATGAGTTTACTACGTCAGAAGGATGGGAATCTGCTAACCAAATTATTTTTTTATTATTGTATTCCATAAGAATTGAAATACTACTACCGTTTTCAATCGAGTTGTCTTCTTTCCATTTTTCTAAATCAAAATCATTTATAAGAGTTTTATAATCATTCTGCTTTTGAGCTACAGCATCACTTATTAACTCATCTTCTTGTCTTTCTAAAGATTTAAACTTATCTAAATGATATTTATCTCTTAATTTATTTAATTTTTGTTGGCTAGGCGATAAGATTGTCAATTTTAAGCCTGCCAATTCAAGAGGCTTTACAGAATTTATTATTTCATGATTTTGTAATTTATTAGTTGATTTTAAATATTCGTATAAAATATCTCCTTGGTCAATACTTACAATTTTACTGGGATTATTAATTGATTTTTTGAAATCATAAATTCTAGGAGGATTATATAGATATTGATTTACAATATCTTTAAATTCCCCATTATTAATTGTATCTATATATTTTATTATACCCCCAATATGATCATCATGAATATGTGAGATTATCCAAAGGTCAATTTGTTCCCCTTTTTTTATGTTTTCTTGAATTTCTGTATCTAATGCATGACGAAATGTTCTTTCGTAACCAGCGTCAATAAATATGTTATGATATTTATTATCGCTACCAAGAAATCTTATGCTTGCTGCATCTCCACATTCTGCCTGAAAAAACTTAATTTCCATAAATTTCATATTTAATCTCTATTAAAAGAACAAATATCACCCTTTACTTCATCTCCTGCTAAATAATATATACCACTCAAATATTTCCAATAATTGTTTTCATAATCATTTGATTTAAAAGAGAGTTTTTCTCCTGTTAAAGTCCAAAAAACATCAAGATTATTTTTTTCTAAAAAGGATATAAATTCTTTTTTATTTACTATCAAATTCTTAAAGTCTATGTTTCTAACTATAATTTTACCATCATTATTCTTGAATTCTCCATCTAAGGAAGCATAATGCAACTCCATTCCTTCGAATAGTGTTTTACATGGCATGTCATAATACGAATGAGCATCTGATTTGTCATCAGCCATTTCACCTACCGCATAGGTTGACGCTTTATCAACTTTTAAATTTATGCCTTCAATATTGTGCCATTTTTTCTCACTTTCTAAATCATTATATGCTGGTGACCAGAATTTTTCGCGATTAATTAATTGTAAAGGATTTGAAGATTCGGGAAAATTGAAGTCGTATAAATTTTGATTAGTTAATAAACGTATTGCTTTATTCTTGTCTTGTTTTTTAATTAGGTATGCCTGAAGAAAAAATGAAACCTTCTTCCATCTTCCAAAGTATTTTTCTTCCCCAATAGGTTTTGGCTGCCTCCAGTTAATACTTCTTTCCAACACTAACCATTCTGTTGAGTTATTATCTATAATATAAATTATATTACTGATTGATGGTAAGTCAATTAGGTTTTCAACCCAATCTACATCATTTTGAATCCAATTATTATAAGTTGGAATATCCGACCAGTCTTTTATCCTTAATTCGTTATTTATATCATCATCTTCTTCATTTTCCGCGATTGTTCTTCTTGTGAATGCTGGGTCTATATCTCTTGAATACAACTGCCAAGGTCCTTTATAAAAGCTTTGTTTCTCTGACCAATCATCATATATTTTATAATTATCTGCTATAGATGCGAGTATTTCGAATAAAGCAAGCCACTGATACTTTTTCCCAATTCTTTCAATTTTATTTTCACTTCTATCATTAAAACTTTCAACACTATTATCATAAGAACCATGTATTTTATAATCATATCCTAATTCAAAAACTCGTTTTACAATCCATCTTTTAATAGGCTTTTTTTCGATTGAATTAATATATCTCCCATTTTCTCTACTATATTTCTTTTCAAGAAATGGTAGAATGTTTTTTTCTAAATTTATAATTTCAAATTCAGAAAATTCAATATTTATTTGCTTGATAATTCTATGAATAAAATCTTCAATATTTTTTAATAATTTTTCGTTAACTCTATATTTGTTTTTTAAATATTTAGACTGTATTTGTAATATAGAATTATATGTTTTTAAAATACTACTTTGATTTTTATTTAATGTTTTCAAATATAATTTAAACTCTTCATCGAAAGTAAATGGAACAGAATAAAAATTACCTAAATTACTATCAACTACATATCTTCCAAAATCCCAATGTAAAACGGAATGACTAATCATATTATTCATTCTACCATTATTACTCTTAATTTCTGGATTTTCATCTGCTAGCTCAAATTTATTTACATCCTCTTCTGTTGGAAAATAATCAGGCATTTTAGATTTATAAGGCGGTCTTACTAATTCTAAATTGAATTTTAGTTTAGGATTTTTATAAACAGCATATTCAATTGTATTTCTTGCATAATCCCTTAAAAGAATATGTTTTGTTGGACTACCACTTTTAAAAACATAATTATAGACTGCTTTAGAAATCTTTACAATGTTCTCATCTTTTTCAGTTCTTAAAATACAGCCATATATTACTGCATATAGCCTTTCTAGAATATATAAATCGTCAGTGTTTTTAAATGCTTTTAAAATAGCTAGTAATGCATCTGGCTGTTGTTCTAAGAGATTGACTAAAGCTTTTGTTGTTTGATCTCTAAACTTCCTGTGTGTAGATGCCAAAAACCAAGTTAAGGTTTGTCCAGTCAATCTTGCAGTTTCAGTATCTATATTAAAAGATATTCCAGTTGTCCATGACCAGTCGATTAGTCTTCGTATCGGAAAAGCAATATCATTATCATCATATCCATTGTAATATCGAATATGTTGTTGCCAAAAACTATCTCTTTTTGGCATTTTGTATCTCTTTAGAATTCCAAATAGGCGATCACTATTAAAAGGATGGTTAATTATAGGCGAAAGCTCTATTAATTTTAAGAAAAGTTCATCATTACCAATTCTAAAATTTTTGCTTCTTAACCAATCCGTTATTTTTTTATCATCAATACTCTCTATCTTTCTCCAATTCAAGCTATCAAACAAAAATTTATTAACTGAATCTTTATTCTGATTTCTATAAAATTTATCTTCAGATGTTTCAGCAAAAACCCAGTCATAGACTTCAAAAATCTCAATGTTATACTTCTCTGGTAATAAAACTGCAAAAGCTTCGAAAAGACCATCATATTGCCAATATTTATAATCGATTAATTTACCAAATTCATTTTCCTTTTGAAAAGCGTTTTTTATTTCTTCTATTGTCTTGAACTTAGTTAACAATTCTTCTGCAATAAAAAAGTCTCCTAATCGTTCATAAGCAAAATAGATAACATCTTCATTCTGATGCGTTTCATATTTATAATCAATTTTTTTTATAAATACATTTTCTTCAATCAAATCGTTAATTAAATGGATAAATTGAGGATATTTTTTGCCAAATAATTCAAATGCATCATCAAGAAGTAACATTCTTCTATCTTTACCAAAGCATTCATATGCCAATAAATGAATTGCTTTTTCAACTATCTTTCTATTTTTATATTCAGTTCTTTTTTCTTCAAATCTTTTATTAAGTGATTGTATATAAATTTTAAAAATATTACTGATTCCTTGAAACCCCTGTGGAAAAGTTTTTTCTGTAGTATCTTTTACCGCTTCACAAATTAATTTGAGAAATAATGGTTTAGTGAATTCTGGTGCTAGTATAGGAAAATGAGGTTGTTTAAGGCCATGATGTTCGCAAAATAATTTAAGTGCAGCATATTCATTTCCTTTAAATCCCTCATGGTCGATTATTGTTAAATTAGGATTATTTAATACGTCAACAGGAATTACATGATTCAGATAAGTTGTTCTTATAGTAAGGACAAGACTAATATAGGGATATTCCTTAAAATCATTTACAAATTCAGCTATTTTTGAATACCACAAATCTTTGCCACCTCCTTCATTTATTGCGTCTACTAGAAATAGGACTCGAGAACCAATTTGTGTACCAATACTATTTAATTCTAATAATAGCTCCTTTTTCGAACAATCTAAACCTAATTCAGAATTAATATTTTCCCAAATGTTTTTTGTGCTAATTAAATTTTGGCCCAATAAAAGCAAAGTAGGCAAATTACCATCTATTCTAGTTTTTGCTATATCGCCTAGTAAATGTGACTTACCATTTCCGGCATCACCTTTAATAATCAAATAAGGATTGTTTGCCAGTTTTATATTTATTTTTTTGCTTAGATCATGAATGAAATCATTATTATTTCTACTAATCTCACGAAGTCTACTTATTTCATTTTCATAAGGAGGTCGATAACTATAATCTTTTTTAACGTCTTTGGTTAACTTTTCTTCAGCCCAACGTAATTTATATAGCTCGTCTGATTTAGAATTTATTACAGCTTCTAATTGCTCAACGGAATCATATATCCATTCAACATCGATTTTTTCCGTAACTATATTATTTAATCCTTTTATCCATTTGATAACTTTCGATTTTAAAACTTCATTGTCATTTTCAATTTGTGCAAGATGAATATTATCGTGTTTTTTTTTATATCCTTGATTTAAAATCCAGTCATCTACCACTTTTAAAAATCTTTTAAAAAACAAAGCATCTTTTGCAATGTCATTAAAATATTTAGCTATGGGAAGTTTTAAATTAAGCTCTTCTGTAAATCTTGGCCCAAGACCAACTATTGAGCGATCGATATGTTTTTTGAAAAAATCTTTTGTTAGTCCATGATTTCCAAAATAGTTAAATGAAATTTTTGGTAAATAATTGTTATCCAATAATTCGTTAATTGTTTCTATATATTGACAATAGATTACTTTTCCTTTTTCTTCAGGTCTGAATCTTGTAAAAATACCAAATAGATAAATCTCATTTTTTGCAATTAAAAAAACGGGACTGCCAGAAAATCCTTGAGTAGAATAGGCTGAATAGGCTTCATGTAATTGGATTTGAAATCTACTATTTTCAAAATGTTGTAGCCAAGTAGGGAATAATACAGCTATTTCCTCTCCCATAGTTGCTTTAGGAAAGCCCTTTGTTATGAAACTATTATATGTACTTTTTTCTTTAACACAAGATATTTTTGGGATTTCTCCGATTATATTTTCAACTTCTTTTTTATCCAAAATTAAAACAGCAACATCTTTAGTTGTGTCTGTAAATAATAAATCAGAATTTACTTGAACACTAATAGTTTCATATTCAATTGAATTTGATTTTGAAATATCGATAAAGATTTCATCGCTTTGGTCTAGGAATTTGTCACCATCTTTAAAAAGACAATGTGAAGCAGTTAGAACGTAAACTTTGTCTTTAAAGTTCTCCTGATAGTAAAGAACTCCACTCCCTATATAATCATTATTTGCAGTTTTTATTCTTACTGTAATTTTTGAAATTGTTTTATCTAAAGCTGTTTCTATCATTGAACAGTAAAATTTTTAAACCAATAGTAAAAAGCTTCTGGATTATTCTTTTTTAATTTGTTTATTTTGTTGTATTGCGGGTCTTCAATTTGCCAATCTTTTATTTCTAATGGATTTTTAAACCTTTCGATTTTTATTTCTTCTTTGGCTTGTAATAATTTGGTAAGATAAGCCACTTTAGCTGCTGCTGTTATGGCTTCGTCTATGTTGAATCTGTCAATTGTGAAGTTCGTAAAATTGCGAATGCCTACTTGCAAATGATTAAACTCTTCTGATTTTATATCGCGTTCTGCTAATGTATAGCAAGCTTGCCAGGTATCTTCTAAAACTTCTGTTGCTGTAATGTCTAATTTTCTAAACCCAATTTCTTCTTGAACTACTTTGTTGTAGCTTTTTTTTACTACTGATAAATCACTTATGTTGTCGAATAGAAATGCGATGTCGTATAATTGTTTTATGATTTCTACCGGACGTTCTTTGCTGTATAGAATTCCGGTTGTTTTGGGAGCAAATGCTGTTAGCTTGTCGCCTAGAATAGCATCAAAGGTTGGCATTGCGATTATGGTATCTTCTCCGGAAGTGGAAATCCAATTGTGTTTTATAGGCAGTTCGTGAATTTGAGGATATGGGTTTGGTGTGTAGAGCAGGTCTAGTAAAATAGGTTCGATATTACCATCTACTACGCTTTTGTAATAGGCTTTGAAATGTCCGATTGGAGCATCGGGTGTATGTTTACGGTCGTTGTCGTCTTCCCAATCTATGAAGATTTGTTCATCTACTATTTTTTGTAAAACTGCTGTTATTTCTTTTTCGGAATGTTCTGTTATTATATCGATGTCGATTGAGAATCGTTTTGGCTTTTCGGTTGCCAATAACAATGCTGTACCGCCTTTAAATGTAAAGTTTAACCTTTTTATTTTTAATTGCTCCAATAGGGTTAATGCCCAAATTACCTTTTCAATTAATTTGGGATCAATGCGTTTTCCTAACTTGTTTCTTAAGTCAAGAATCCAATCTATTGTATGGGTCTCGTTGTTAATCATTGACCAAGGTTATACTTATTATTTTTTCCAACTCACTTTCTTTGTTTCGTCTAATAGCATACCGTTTCATTTTTGCGGTATTTATTACGTATTTTTTGAAAGCGGATTTGTATATAAAATCGATTTCTCCTTGTTGTGCTGCAAAAAGTTCTTTGTCGATAATGATGTCCACCAATACTTTTTCTAATGTTGGGATTTCAATTTTATTCTTTTTAATGGTTGGAGCTTCTGTTACTAAATTTTTAATGATGGTGACTTCTTCTACATTTGGACTGATGTAGCGTTCTAATATTTCTTCATCTGGGTTGAAATACACGTTTTTATTCCATTCGCTTACTGCATTAAATATTTGTTCTTCTGCTTCTTTTTCTACTTCTATGATGGTATAGTTTTTAAATGGCTGGTGTCTCATTAAGTCGTTTAACCATTTGGTATTCCAAACGCATATTTCTATAAAGGGAAATTCTTTATGGATTTTGTTGTATAACTTTTTTAAATTTAGATTTACTTCCGGATTGAAGATTTGTTTGTCTGTAATGGAATAGATGCCTCTTTCCGGATTGTTGATTACACCTGCTTTTTTAAGTTTAGATAGGTAAACGGTAATTGTGCCTTCCGAAAGTTCTGGAAAGTCTTCTTTGATTAAATTACCGAGTTTTTCTCTAGAAATTTGGCCTATAGATTTGAAATAACTTTGAATTGTATTTTCTATTGTTTTTGTCACCTTAGCTTTTAAATTTTATGAAAGATAATACTTTTATTTTGAAAGTTAAGTTTTGGCAGTAAAATAGTTTTATTGCCGAAAGTTAATTTGTCTTTTTGTTCCTAATATGGGAAATAATTGGGACAACATTTACATGCTTTTTTATGTTGTATAGTTGCATTGTGAGGTTTGAGCTCACGAAATTGATATGGAACATAATTTATAAGTTAATCTTTGGCAGTAAATGGGGTTTATTGCCGAAAGTTAATTATTTCCATAGAAGTCAATAAAAACTTTAGATTATATAATTTAAGTACGCAATCGTCTTATAAAGCTTTGTTTTTTTAGTTGGTTTATTTTGATAATGGATAGGTTTTTTACAAAGGATTTTGGACCGAATAAATGTTCGATGTGTATATTTAACTTCCCTAATCCTTTAGTGGATTTTTAGTTGTGATTGAATATGACAATGCGAAGAACAAAATTAAGAGATTAAAAAGTTTTGAGGATGAAAATCTATGTTGATATTGATCTTTATTTTGAATCAAAATCAAAGAATTCTTTTAGAGAAATATTAAGCATGTTACAAAACCTTTTAATGGTATAAATTGTAATACCCCTTTTATTAAGATTACTTTCCCAGCGATTGATTATCTGTCTATCAATATCATGTAGCTTAGCGAAATCAGATTGGGACAGACCTGTCTTAATTCTCAAAGACTTTATTCTTTCAGCAATCTTATTTTTTAAAATAATATCATCTTTGTCTAACCCAGCCATGCTGCAATTTTGGGATATTTTTAAAAAATATTGTAATCCATTTGGATTACAACATGTAATTGTATATATTCGTTTTTTAAATTAAATTTGCGATTCTTCAAAATCAAAATATTGAAGCATTCGCTTTGAGTCTCGTATCAGAAAACTGGTAATTTTTAAGCAACGAGATGATAAGTAAATTTGCTCACGTCTTAGGGCGTGGGCTCACTTATCGTTGCACGGTATACCAGTACCTCTGATGCGATATGCTGAGTTCCGCGCCTTTTTTGTTTCCAACATTTAGGTTTTCTTCAGCATTCTTAGCGTTGTTTTAATTTCCATAGAAGCATTGCATGGGTTCATTATTAAGCCAAAAAGCGCATGCCAAATACGTTTTGTTATTTAATACAAAGAGAGTCTTCGCAATATGTTTATATGCTTGGACTTTCCGTGTTTGATATCCTATTTAGTAAAAAGCCCAAAAACCCAATTTAAGTTGACACCTAATATGGGATGGTTCTCAAATACCATTTTCGGATAACGTTACATTTAATATCCCATAATTCACGATTCTACAAATTTTAATATCCGAGCATCAAAGGTTTTCATGCCTAAACGTCCTGCGTTTGGGCAGCTTATAAATAAACCTTTGGATTAGTCATTGGAAGGACACCGCTAACGTCTGGCTGCAACAGATAACGGCGGTGGGCTTTCCTTAGTTATAACCCTTTAAATTTTATGCCTATGATATAAAACAAATACAAAAAACCTCCAACAAACTTTTGCACGGTCTTGTAGGAGGCTTCGATTTAACACTAAATGTTTAATTCTAATTCAAATATATGAAATCGCTAGGACTTGGTAAATCAAATACCAATGAAAAAAGTGATTCATATAACCTTTGAAAAACAAATAAGTATCACATATGAAAAATAACCATAAGACCATCTACAGGAATAGTCTATTTCTTGTTTTTTATCTCTCGACTGTCCCAAGTCATGCCACTGCCTTAAGCCCATTCATTTTTCATGTAAATACCGTGGCAGTGGGAGTAAAGCAATCCGAAGTCCATGGCACCATTAAAGATAGCCAAGGCATGCCGTTGGCAGGGGTGTCAATCAGTGTGAAAGGAACCCAAAAGGGAACGGTGTCAGATTTTAATGGTTTTTACACCATTAAAGTGGATGTCAATGAGGTTCTGGTATTCTCCTTTATAGGTTTTAAAACCCTGGAAATAGCTGTTTCGGGTAGTGAGCTTGATGTGGTTTTGGAAACCGATATCACGGCTTTAAACACTGTGGAAATCAACGCAGGGTATTATACTGTCAGTGATCGGGAACGTACTGGAAATATTTCCCGAATAACGTCTAAGACCATTGATAAGCAACCCGTAAATAATCCTTTAGCTGCCATGCAAGGGCATATGTCTGGGGTCAATATTGTACAGTCCACGGGTGTACCCGGTGGCGGGTTCAGTATCGAGATTCGAGGAAAGAACTTTATCAATGGTGCTACCGAACCATTATATATTGTGGATGGGGTGCCGTTTGGGGGACAGTCCTTGGAAGCCACCTCCTTAGGATCTTCCATCAATCAAGGGAACGTCAGTCCCCTAAATGCCATTAACCCCTCCGACATTGAGAGCATTGAAGTACTAAAGGATGCCGATGCCACCGCCATTTATGGGTCGCGTGGTGCAAATGGGGTGGTACTGATTACCACCAAAAAGGGTAAAGTCGGGAAAACACGGTTCCAAGCCAGCCTAACCACGACCTTGGGGCAGGTTTCCAATTATTTGGATTTAATGAATACCCAACAGTATTTGGAGGTTCGTAGGGAAGCTATTGTCAATGACAATTTTGGCACGTTTCTGGAGAATCCCGCTTATGATTTTGTATGGCCAGACTTAAAAACATGGGATCAGAACCGCTATACCGATTGGCAAAAGGAATTGATTGGAGGTACGGCCTTTCGTAACAACGCACAGCTCTCGGTGTCCGGAGGTAGTGAAAGAACCCAATTTTTGATCAGTGGTGGTTCCCAAAAAGAAACCACCGTATTTCCTGGCGATTCCAATTATAAGAAGTCATCGCTGCATAGTAACATCACACATCTATCCGAAGACCAACGCTTTAAAATCAACCTGTCAACCAATTTTAGCGTAGAGGATAACAAACTTCCTTTAGCAGATTTTACCTTATTGGCAAAAACCTTAGCGCCTAATGCGCCTGCCCTTTACGATACCAATGGACGTTTGAACTGGGAGAACAATACTTGGGACAATCCCTTGGCATCCTTGGAACGGACGTATAAAGCAAAGACAAATACCCTCGTTGGTAATATGGGGCTTTCCTATGTCTTGACCCAAGGTTTGGAATTAAAAACGAGTTTGGGTTATACCAATTATCAATTGGACTCTTACATTACCTTCCCAAGTACGGCTTTCAGACCAAGTTTGGGGTATGGGTCTGAACGCTCATCATTGACCAGGAATGCCAGCACTCGCCAATCGTGGATCATCGAACCACAACTCAACTGGGAACACCAATGGGGGCAAACCGCCTTGGATATATTGGTTGGAAGTACCTTCCAACAGGATGTGACGGAGCAGTCCGTCATCAGGGGAACGGGTTTTCCAAGTAATAATTTGTTACGTAACCTTGCTGCCGCCAATGAGGTTGAAATACTTCAGGAAATGGATAGTGAATACCGTTATCAGGCATTCTTTGGTCGGATCAATTTGACCCATAATCATAAATACATCCTTAACTTAACTGGGAGGAGGGATGGATCGTCACGGTTTGGTCCCGGCAAGCAATTCGGAAACTTTGGTGCCGTTGGCGTGGCATGGCTATTTTCGGAGGAGCCCTTTTTAAAGGAATCATCAGTTTTAAGTTTTGGAAAACTAAGGGGAAGTTATGGGGTGACCGGTAGTGACAATATTGGGGACTATCGGTTTCTGGATACTTATAATGTCACGGGTTTTGATTATGATGGGACGACCGTTTTTGAGCCTTCGGGAATCTTTAATCCTTTATTTGGTTGGGAATCCAATAACAAATTGGAAGTCGCTTTGGAACTTGGACTTTTTAAAGATAGGCTACGTTTGAATACATCTTGGTATCAAAACCGATCGTCCAGCCAACTTATTGGGATTCCATTGGCAGCCACCACGGGATTTACCGAGGTGACCGGTAATTTTGATGCGACCGTTGAAAATACGGGTTTTGAGATTGACTTACACTCCATGAACATTCAGGCCAAACAATTCAGGTGGTCCACCACGTTCAACTTTACCGTGGCCAAAAATAGACTGGTAAGCTTTCCCGGTTTGGAGACATCCACCTTTGCAAACAGGTATATTATTGGTGAACCTTTGGGAATTACAAGACTCTACCACGCCTTGGGGGTAGATCCCGAAACGGGTCTCTATCAATTTGAGGACTACAGTGGGAATGGTACCATAGGTGGTGTGGAAGATAGGCAATGGATTGAGGATCTCACTCCAGAATACTTTGGTGGATTTGGAAATGCATTTACCTATAAGAACCTGACCTTGGAATGTTTCTTTCAGTTTAAGAAGCAAAAGGGCTATAACAACGTGTATCATGGGGCATCCGTTGGCTTTATGGAGAATAAACCAGTCTCGTTCCTTGACCGTTGGCAGGAACCAGGGGATGAGCGTCCCATACAACGTGCCAATTTCGGTCGCTTCCCAGGTGTTGGGGTTGCGGCCCAAAACCAAGCCCAAAGCAATGCGGTGGTTTCTGATGCTTCATTCATTCGATTGCGAAATATCATGATAAGCTATCATGTGCCAAAAAAAGATGTTAAAGGCGTGGACATAAACATCTTTTTACAGGGTCAAAATCTGTGGACACTCACCGATTTTGAAGGTTTGGATCCAGAACAACCACTGAATAGTGTGCTACCACCATTGCGGCAAATCACGTTAGGGGTACAACTGGGATTTTAATTTAAAGCATGAACATATGAAACTTAAGATATATCATTTAAAATCGGGGGGATTAGCGATTGGTCACCTGAATAGAATAAAAATGGACGCCATAAAAATGTTGGTGTTCTTGGTCACCTCAATTAATATGACCTCCTGTGAATCATTTTTGGAGATAGATGCCCCAAAAAATAAGTTGATTTCAGAAACGGTATTTGAGGATGCATCCACTGTGGAATCTGCCCTCGCCAATATCTATTACAAAATGCGGGAACAGGGTATGGTCTCTGGAAACTTTGGATTGAGCGTTTCCATGGGTGCCTATGCTGATGAATTGGATTACTATGGAAGGAATACCAATCTATTGAATATTTATAACCATGGCATCACGGCCTATGACCCAACGGTTTTGTCTTGGTGGAATCAAGCCTATAACCTCATTTATGCCGCCAATGATATTATTCAGGGCATGGACAAGGCAACGACTTTAAATGTGGAGGATCGTGAACGGTTTAAAGGACAGGCACTGTTCGTTCGGGCTTTTGTACACAGTCTGTTGGTCGGGCTTTATGGTGATATCCCATATATCACTACAAAAAACTATATAGAGAATGGAGCCGTGTCCCGAATGCCGATCCATACCGTTTACGAAGAAATAATAAACGATCTTAACGGGGCGATAGGCCTATTGGATGATGGGAATGTCGGGGAACGTGTCGTTCCCACTAGGTCTGCGGCAAAAGCCTTGTTGGCACGTATCTACTTATACCATGGGGATTGGGAACTTGCAGAGGTAACTGCGGGGGATGTAATTGGAACTCGAATGTTGGAAACCGATATCAGCAAAGTGTTTTTAAAGAACGCTTCGGAAACCCTATGGCAATTGAAGCCAGGAGGACCTAGCATTAAGAACACCCAAGAGGCACAACGCTTGATTATTACTGCCATTCCAACACAGGGATATGCATTATCAAACAACCTACTGACGGCTTTTGAAGATGGGGATTTAAGACGGACGTATTGGGTTGGAAGTATCACTTCTGCTGACGGATTGACGACCTTGTACTTTGCCCATAAATATAAACAGACCATCAATACAACGACCCAATCCTTGGAGTATTCGATCCTCTTTCGATTGGCCGAGCAGTATTTGATACGTGCAGAAGCCAGGGCACATTTAGGGGATATTATGGGTGCGCAAGGGGATATCAATACGCTTAGAAACCGTGCCGGTCTCGGTGATACAACAGCTTCAACAAAAGAGGAACTTTTGGATGCCGTGCTCCATGAACGCCAAGTGGAACTGTTTACGGAACAGGGACACCGATGGTTTGACCTTAACAGATTTGATAAAGCGAACGACGTCTTAAGTCCTATCAAACCTAATTGGAAGTCAACCAACGTATTATTGCCCATACCCGGAAATGACCTAGAGGCCAATCCCAACTTAAAGCCACAGAATTTAGGGTATTGAGCATCATGCTTCTGGAATGTAGCATAACAGTTTAAGAATCTAAAAACCACTATCATGAAAATTATAAACCTATGGGTGCTGTGTACCATGCTTAGCAGTGCAGTCCTAACTGCCCAAACATCACTTCCCGCAAAGTCGGATTTCAAGCTATCAAAGGAAGTGGTTAAAAAGGGGGATGAAGTCACGCTCATTTTTACTATGAAACTGTCCAATACATGGAAAGTGTATAGTAATATCCAAAACTATGATATGGGGCCATTGCCCGCCAGTTTTAGTTTCGAGCCACATCCCAGTTATGAACTTTTGGGTAGGGTAATGCCAGTGGGCTCAAAAAAAGAGTATGAGCCTGTTTTTGAGGTAGATGTCAATTACTTTGGGAAACGGGCGGAGTTCCGTCAAAGGATACAGGTCTGTTCCGATACACTATTGGTAAAGGGTACTTTTCAATATCAATTATGTAATGCCTTGGATGGTAGGTGTACCTACATTACCGAGGAATTTGAATTTAATACAGCAACTAAAAATTAAAATTTATGAAATCAATACGATACGTTATAATAATGATGCTTTACTTAAGTGCCGGTTACAGCGTCCATTCCCAAAACAATGAAGATGTATCCGATGCCCAGCGGGATTGGGAACATTTGGATTATATGAAGAACTTCTTCTGTAAGGCTCCAGAAGGTTGCAAGGAGTATGATAATTTAAACATGTTGGAGGGTATGCGCTATGTGGATCGGCTATATACCAACCGATCAAAGTTAGCGGAAGCCTTTTTGGAAAAATACCCAAACAACCCCCACTATGATGAAGCGTTGGTATTGTTTTTTTCGTCCTATTTCACCCCAAAGTTTATCCCGGATTCTATAGCAATTGAAAAGGTAGAGGCCATATCCAAGTTGCCTAGAACAGGTCAGGCAGGGGCATGGTCAAAAGCCTACCGACTCATGCCTGTCGATAGGGCAGCCGAGAAACGTTGGATGGACAAAGGGCAGGAACTGGTGAACCATATTTTGGCCTCAAACACGTCCATGGAACGGAAAGCAAAAGCGGAGAGATTGTTGTTCAATCGGGATTATTCCATGGCAAGAGGGCGGTATATGTATATCACCAAGGACTCTAATGAACAGGATTTTTGGTACTCTTTTGAGAGGGACTATTTCGAATCCATGATCTTGCGTTTGGAAAGGCTGATGGATGCCTATCCAGATTCAGAACCAATGGCACAATATATCAAAGTCGTGTTGGATGATATTAGAAGTTTATCAACGGAACTGGCCAATTCCTACCTGAGTAGGTTTTTCCGGAAGTCAGGAAGCACCAACCCTTTGTCAAGTCATAAGGGCATTAGAACATTGCATCAATTATTACAGGATAATATGGATGCATTGGCAACCCTAGTGGTGGATGTTAATGAACCTTTGAAAATGGCATTTACGGCTATGGATGGAAACCAAGTGGATCTGGCGGACATGCGGGGAAAAGTGGTATTGATCAATTTTTGGTCAACAACCTGTCCCGCGTGTATTGCATCTATGCCGCGATTGAAAGCCTTGTACGATAAGTACAGGAACCATGGGTTTGAAATCATAGGCATTGCTGATGATGGGGAAGGAGCCAAAGAAAATGTTTTTAAAATATTGAAAAAAGCAAATGCCAATTGGCCACAACGATTGGATAAAGGCAGGGAGGCTTCCGTTAATTTTCATGCACTCTATGGAATTAAAGTTTTACCTACCTTCTGGATATTGGATGGAAAGGGAAGGGTGGTGGAACAGGATGTCAAAATGCCACAATTGGCATCCGTGATAGCCAAATACATGGAACTAAAAAATGAATAATTTATGCCCAATAGGTATTCAATCTGAAGGCATGTGTAAATAAAGAATAAAACTTAAAGAACCTTTAATAGCGCATTGTTTTTTAATTTTGGATTAGTAAAAAAAGGTGTCCGATAGGACACCTTTTCAGTAGGACAGGGGACTATTAATTTACCCTTCTAAGCTCATTGTTTGGGATGGCATCAAGCTCATCGCTGTCATACAATTGAAACCCTGACTCGGATTTACATAGGTCGTCAGGATTATTCTTATTGCAATCAGTTATTTCTTCTTGGATTCCTGCAACTAAAGGATCATCAAAATAACCTGTTTGTACAACTCTGTTTGACTCCACGGCAAACGAAAGGCCCATGGCCAATACAATGGCAATAGCGGGTAGAACGGTTTTAAAAATGTTTGTTTTCATAATATATGGTTTTAAAGATTTATGGCTTACTCTTTTTTACAGGTTTTCGGCCTTCCCCTGACTCTGCGCAGTATGTTTTTATTTTGGTGAATTTTTTTTATGGTATAATGAAATTCCCATAGCGGCTAAGGCCATAAAGGCCAGATTGAAAACGACATGGGCGTTCCAGCCCAGTGATTCCAGAATACCGCCGCACGAGCATGGGATGTCATCGCTAAAATTAAGGACCATGACTATGTATGAGGTAAAAAGGGTCATTATAAATAGACTGGCATATAGTGCAAATACCAAATATCTCTGGAAAAGAAACAATATAACAATAGTGCATTCCACTATGGGAAGGGCCCAAATGATCCAATCCGCATGACCTGAAATAAAAGGTGATTTTTCCAATTGCACTTTAAAATGTTCAAAATCGAGCAGTTTACTGGTCGCGGTATATACAAAAAGTACCATAAAAAGTAATTTTATGATTTCAATCAGGATGGTTTTGATGCGGATGGATAATGGTATCATGGTATTGCTTTGGATTCTGTTGGGTAAAATTCAGGATTCCAAAGCATTTCCAATTGTGGTATCGGGAATACCGCTTAGCTAGTAGGGAGCGGTTTTAAAATCGAAGCATTATTCCATTTCTGGGCGGGTCAGGGTATTGGGTGCCTGTCCAAAGTGTTTTTTAAAGGCCTTGGAAAAATTAGGGTAATCATGGTACCCATTCATGCTGGCAATATTTTTTAATGGAATGGAGGTTTGTTTTATCATTAAATGGGCACGCTTCAAACGTTCCTCCGTGTAGAACTTATAAATACTGGTCTTGAAAAAATAGCGAAACCCTTCCTTGATCTTAAATTCGTTGGTACCAAATTGTAAGGCCAATTTCTTGATGGACGGCAAGGGCTCCTCCAAATGTGCGAGAATGTAATCATAGAGTTTTTGGATCAATAGGGCATCCGAACGTCGTGTACCGGGCTGCTTTTTAGTGATTGTTTCAGTTTCATTCGCCGCCGCGGTATAATTTTTCTCTTGAGGGAAGGTCGTTACAAAACTGAGTACCATCTCCGAACGATTGGTAAGAGGGGATAAGGTACATTGTGCTGCTGCCATTATTTGGTCTTTCGTATGGAACTGTATTAAAACAGGTCTTTGGACAGGAATGCCACCCTCTAAAGTGGCTTTTTCAAGACCTAATTGTTCATTGGAGGTTTCTGTTATAAAGGCTTGGATGGGATGCTCGAGAAGATCAGCTTCTGAATATCCCAAATAGGAAAGGACATTAGGGGTAGCACTTTTAATGGTTCCGAACGTATCCATAATAATGGCCATGTGACTGATGAGCCTTTGTCCACGATGTGGGTTGACATAACCTATATGGAAAATGGATTCCTTCATCTCTTCCGCCACCATGTTTATCAATACCACCAAGGTTTCCAAGGCATCGTCATGGGAACTTAAAGGGATTCGGCCGCTAAAATTGCCCCTGGCCATTTCAAATAACATTTTATGGATCGCTACAGCGCGTTCTTTATTGTGTGGTTCTATCATACGATGTTGGGTTTTGTTCAATCATCTAAAAAAGACTTTAAATAGATTAAGGCTTCTTGCCGTGTCGTAAATAATTTTGTTGGTACCGTGGGTTTGCTGATGTGTAAATAAAAATTGCTAATGGTCAGTGAAACCTGTTCATGGATGATCAGGGCAGCCGCAGTAATCAATAAGGAGCCGGATTGTGCCAAATAGTCCCTACCAGCTTTCTCGGAATCTATAATGCCCCTGATGTCACATAACACAGGGTACGGTTTCCCATTCTGCAAAAGTATCCTATCGGCGACCACGCGTTTGGCAACCTTTAGGCTGATGGTCGTCTTGGGTTTGTATTCAATGAAGAGAATGTGTTCGGCAAACCAAAATCTGGCATAATCATTCTCATAACTGTCATGTGCTGCAATCATGGTTTATGAGGTTTTGAAAGTAATTTAATAAAAATAAAAATAATTTGTATGAAAAGTATTGTCGATTTGGGATAATTTGATTCGATTTGTAGGATTTGTTGTGTATTTGGGAATTTCAATTGTCATTTATGGAATATTCAAGGTTTTGATGTAAATGGTTTAAATTTTTATAAAGACTTTTAAGATTCATCGGAAAAGTAAACAATATTTCAGTAAAAATTTTAATTCTAAAACACTTATAAAAATGGCAAAAATCAAACAAAACAATTTTCTGGATAGTGTAAATGATGTGTTTACGGATGCCATTCAGGAGGGCGTACTGCATTTATATGCAGAAGGGGGCCGGTTTTCAGGAAGAACGATTGGGGTTAAGGATAGGACGTTGTTTCATTTTGGAACGACGGGTTATTTGGGGCTGGAGCAGGACTCCAGACTAAAGAGTGCTGCCATTAGGGCCATTCAACTTTATGGAACCCAATTTCCGTTATCCAAATCATATATTTCGCATCCATTATATAGGGCATTGGAGGAAGCCATGGCACAAATGTATCAATGTGAAACCATCATTACCAAGAATAGCACCTTAGGGCATTTGGGGGTTATTCCAAGTGTCGTGGATGATGGCGATGCCATTATTTTGGACCATCAGGTGCATTGGAGCGTGCAAAGTGCCAGTAAGGTATTGAAGACCAGAAGTGTCCCCATTGACATGATCCGGCATAATGATTTGAATATGTTGGAGGATAAGATAAAAACGTATGCCAATACACGTCAAAGAATTTGGTACATGGCCGACGGCATCTATTCCATGTTTGGTGATTATGCCCCGGTTCAGGAACTGAAGGCCTTAAGTTTGAAATATCCCCAATTGCACCTTTATTTTGATGATGTGCATGGCATGAGCTGGATAGGAAAAAACGGAACAGGGTATGTGTTGAGCGAAATCGATTTGGACGATAATGTTTTGGTCTTTGGAACGTTGAGCAAGACCTTTGGTGCCAGTGGGGCGGTTCTGGTCTGTTCCAATAAGAAAATGTACAAGCGCATTAAGACCTTTGGTGGCCCCTTAACATTTTCGGCACAATTGGAACCTGCTTCGGTGGCTGCGGCAACGGCCTCTGCCATGATCCATCTTTCCCCTGAAATCCATACGCTTCAAGATGAATTAAGCGAACGGATAACATTTTTCAATGCGCTTTTGGAGCAGACCGAACTTCCATTGGTTGATAAAAATAAGTCTCCTGTATTTTATATAGGAACCGGCATGCCACAAACGGGCTATAATTTTGTGAACCGTCTTATGAAGGAAGGGTTTTATGTCAATCTCGGATTGTTTCCAGCAGTGCCCGTTAAGAACACTGGGGTTCGGATTACCATTTCAAGGCACAACCAGAAACAGGAAATCGTGGAATTGGTTTCCGCCATGGCTTACCATTTCCCAAAAGCCTTGGAAGATACCCATACGAATAGCAATCGTGTGTTCCACGCCTTTAAATTGGATAGTGCTTCATCGCTCCATCAGCCATCCCAAAAGGATATTACCATACAATTGGAGGATTCAATAACAAAAGTGGACAAGGCCGTTTGGAATGACTGTGTTGGTAAACATGGGGTATATGATTGGGAAGGTCTGAAATTTCTAGAGGATACCTTTAGAGGTCATGTATTAAGGGAGCATAACTGGACGTTTAGGTACCTGATGATTTACGACCGGAAAGGGAACCCCATTTTATCAACGTTCCTGACTTTGGGACTATGGAAGGATGATATGCTGGCACCTGTTAACGTGTCCAGTACCATTGAGAAGGAACGTATATCGAATCCGTACCACCTCACTTCTGAGGTGCTCAGTCTAGGTTCTCTTTTTACGGAAGGTATCCATCTGTATATGGATCAAGGGCATCCCTTGAAAATGCAGGCACTTACCGCCATGATGCAAACCTTGGAAACCCTTCAGGTGGGTTTGGGGGCAAAAATGGTCGTACTCCGGGATTTTGCCGAAAAGGAACCTTTGCACAACTATTTTCAGGGCCAGGGGTTTGTCAGGGTTCAAATGCCCGATGCCTGTACCATGGAGCTTGGTCATTTTGATACCATGGAAGCCTATGTTACGACATTATCTTCCCGAAATAGACAGCACCTAAGGAAGGAAATACTGGCTTTGGAGCCACGGTTTAAAATTGAAATATTGAAGACTGCCAATAGGCGGCAATTGAAACAGATACAAGCCCTATACGCCAATGTCCATCAAAACAATTTAGGCCTCAATACCTTTCCATTTCCGGAATCCCTGTTTGAAAATATGGCCAACCACTCCAATTGGGAATTCATCACCATCAGCTTACATGAAAGTCCTGACCATATGGTTGGTGCCATGCTTTGTTATAGGAACCAAGGAAAAACCTTTGTCCCCGCCTTTGTTGGACTGGATTATGGATACCTTAAAGAGTACCATTGCTATCGCCAACTGTTGTACCAAACCATTAAGCGTGCCTGGGCATTAAAGATGGAACGTATTGATTTTGGAATGACGGCAGCTTTTGAGAAACGAAAATTGGGGGCTGCGGTAGAGCCAAAATATGCCTATATACAAGCATCGGACAATTACACCTTGGAACTTATGGGCATTATGGAAGGGCATCAATCATCTTAAACCATGATTCGAGTGTATGGCATACCAAGCGTTGATATCTGAATTTGAAACGAAGTTGGAGGCTTTGGAAGCCAGTTATGATGATATTCTATATAAAGCGGAGCATGGGATTACCTACACCGAAAAATGCATTAAGAGCCTTCGGGAAGCCATAGTCCAAAATGGATTTCCATCAATAAAGGATGAAATCCATTTTTTTAAGCACGTTAAGCCACAGATTTTCAGCAAGCTTATCTACTATGTCAAGCTCTATAAGATTGAGAGCAAACGCCCAAGGAGCAGTTCCAAGTTTCAGGTCAAGTACCTAAACAACCAAATCAATAAGCTACAGGTCTTTTTTAATGATAACCTGGAATTCTACCGATATTATCGAAGGGGCGCATCGGCCCTTGATGAACAATATTTTGTGAGGGGAAAATCAGACCTGCGTTCCCCTACGGAATCCTTCCATTTTTTTACCGATGAACAATTTTCAACTTGCCAGGATAGTACCGTCGCTACCATCATGGCTTATGACATGCTTATTGTGTATTTACAACAGGAAATAAAATCCTTGGAAACCCATGAAGTAAACCCAAAAATAAACCCCATGAAACAAATATCAAAGCTTTTCTGGACGGGAAGCAAAACGGAATTAATAGAACTGATATATGCCCTGCACAGCAGTGGCGCCATCAATAGCGGAACAGCGGATATCAAGGAGATGGCATCCTTATTTGAACAGATGTTCAATATCGATCTTGGAAATTATTACCATACCTTCATTGAAATAAGGGCTCGGAAATGCAGTAAGACAAAATTCTTGGATAAATTGATCGAGGCCCTAGGTAAACGATTTGATGAATCCGATAGTTGATCCCTAGTTCGCCCCAAGTTGGGAACTTGGTTTTTGGAAAGGGATGGTTGTCATTTATGGGCATTTAAGGCCATGGCCGACTTTTTGTATGTACCATGCCGATCCAAAAATGCCCAAAAAAAATGATGATAAAAAATACCCACCTGTGGGTGGACTATTGAAATAACTTCAAAATTGTTCCTGAGTTTTGTAGCACGAAAGTCAAATCGAAGATTGGCTTCGCCGAATTTAAATTTGGCAAGCAAATTTTTCATTTCACGAACACTAATTTATTAAAATATTAAAGTTCGTGAGCTAAATCAGGGCAAAGTCGCCTAAACGTTATTTTTAGGGATGATAATACGGGCGGCTTTGCTTTTTTAAAAATCTATGTTACTTATGGGAGCAACCATCATCACTACGGAAGATCTTCGGGAATTTAAGAAGGAATTACTGAATGATATCAAACAATTATTGAATAACCATACGGGACAGCATCCCAAAAAATGGCTAAAATCACCCGAAGTCAGGGAGCTGTTGGGTATTTCCCCAGGAACCCTACAGAACCTGCGTATCAATGGGACATTGCCCTATACCAAAGTGGGAGGGGTACTCTATTATGAACACAAAGAGATACAGGAGTTATTGGAAGGCAATCGGGTTCATAATAAATTCTAAACAACCATTTTGGAGGAGATCAATTATATCAAGCACCTCAATGCGGTTTTTTTGTGTTTCTCAAAGGATAATAGGCTCAATCCAACACATATCAGTCTCTATGTCGCATTGTTCCAATTATGGAACCAGAATTACTTTAAATCCGAATTCTATATCAATCGCGAGGAAGTCATGTCGTTTTCGAAAATCGGGTCCAAAAGTACATACCATCGTTGCATTAAGGAATTAAGCCTTTGGAGCTATATCTTATATGAGCCCTCCCACAACCCATTCAAGGGCAGCCGTATAAAGATGTTCGATTTTGGGACAAGTTCAGGACAAGCTCTGGACCAAAGCCGTACCAATAATGGGACAAGCAGTGGACAAGCATTGGTACCTATAAACAAACATATACAAACCTTGGAAAACATTAAAAACCTAAACAAACGGGAAAATTTAAAAAATTTGATTTTTGAAAATCCTGAAACAAATGGCAAACGGATTGAAAGTGTCCCATATCAGGACAACTTAAAAACAAGTTCGGATAAAAAATACAATGAACCGTTATGAAAATCACAAAGCCACACATCATTTTGGAAGGTAACGTGGAATATACCCTAGGGCATATCAAGGATAATCTGATTCTTTATGATTTTGATAGTATCCTTGTTTACCTGAACGCCAAAGGGAAGCTATTGTTCGGTAATGCCTTTAAGCTATTCGATGAGGATCGGGACATTATTTTTAGGCTCTGTAATTACATGATCCGTGATGAGGCCAACTGTAAAAAGCTGGACATGGATGTGCGTAAGGGCGTTTTGTTGACCGGTCCCGTAGGGTGCGGTAAAACCAGTTTGATGAAGTTGCTCAGACATATAGTACCACACCAAAAGCCCTATAAAATGATGCCCTGCAGAAATATTGTTTTTGGATTTAATCACATTGGCTATAAAACCATTGAGGATTTTGGGAACGGTCAATGCTTTTGTTTTGATGATCTGGGAGTGGAGCCCATGGGACGCCATTATGGAAAGGATTGCAATGTCATGGGGGAAGTACTGCTTTCCAGATATGATTTATTTTTAAGCTACAGCGTTAAAACCCACGCTACCACCAATCTCAATGCCCAGGAATTGGAAGAGCGCTACGGCATTCGGGTGCGTTCACGTATGAGGGAGTTGTTTAATTTGGTGGCGTTTGATGATGGGAGCAAAGATAAAAGGATATAAGTTTTTGGATGGTAGAAATATTGATTTTCAGTACATAAAAGGCATGAAAGGTGAATATAACTTTGGCAAATTTCCCCTTATTTTGCCAAAGTTATATAAGAACAAAAAATAGTGATCCGATTATAACGCTTTATGTTCGTAAGAACTTAGAAATGTATCATTCAAATCCCCAAATAATCAACTAGGCCCATCAGTATGGCTAAAGCCAATGCTTTATGGTTTGAGGGTTTTAGGAAATAGCTGGCTTCATCCCAATTTGTCACAAAACCTAATTCAACAAGAACCGCAGGACAAAAACCAGACATGTCGCGCAATACTTGAAAATCGGAAAACTTCACACCCCGTATTCCAACCCCCAATTTCTTATAACTCTCATCCAAAATTGATAAACTTAATGAAGTAGATGCCTTGAGATGGGGATTGTCCGAGCTATGGGCATAA
Organism: uncultured Flavobacteriales bacterium; assembly: GCA_963976005.1. Lineage (GTDB taxonomy): Bacteria > Bacteroidota > Bacteroidia > Flavobacteriales > Flavobacteriaceae > Yeosuana. The sequence continues at coordinate 165,411 of CAXBJF010000001.1, forward strand.
ACCTCCATGCCCTTGGAAGTTACATAAGAGGCATTGCAATGTAGTGAGATAAACACATCGGCCTGTAAAGCTTTCGCCAATCGCCCTCTATCCGAGAGGGATATAAATGTGTCACGATATCTGGTCAAATAGATATCCAGTTTACCATCCAATAGGATGTCATTAAGATCCAAAATGTTCCTGGCAACGGTCAAGACAACATCCTTTTCTTGGATGCCATGGATACCTATCGCCCCAGGGTCATATCCACCATGCCCAACATCAATAATGATTCTTTTTTTGGATTCCGTATTTTGACCAAAAACCAAGCACATATTCACCAGGGCTAGAAGAAATACGACGTTTTTGAGGTGGCATTTTATTTTTTTTTTCATTATCCAGCGATTTTTTAGGGCACAAATCCATACGGTTTATTGCCTTTTGTTTGCAATTGAAAACAATTCAAATCAATTAATATTTTTATTTAAAATATTGATAATCAATTGTTTAAATGTAAATATATTGTAATTTTCATACATCGAAACTATTAAAAATTTAAACTTTAGTTCTTATGAAAAAATCAATCTATTTAAGCTTGCTTTTGTGCTTTGTTTCAACCGCCCTATTTGCTCAAATTGGGGGCATTGAAGATTCCGTTAATGATGTTTCGGATACTATACGTGCCATATTTCCGATCATCCTAGGCGTCATCTTCTTGATAGGCTTTTTATTCAATGCGGGCCATTTCTTTGGGGAAAATGCCGATCTAAAAAAGGGCATTACGAGGGTATTGGTCTTTGTACTCATCGCAGGGGCCGTTGTAGGCATCTTTACCTATTTAATAGGCATCGTGGTATGAACACTATGGAAGAATTGTAAAGCACATGAAAAAGTACGAAGTCTATCGAAACATTAGAAAGCGGGCAATGATCATGGGTTTGCCCATATCATTGTTTGCCTTGATGGTAACGGCCATCATTGGCTCACTGCTGTTTATCATTTTTTCCTTCAGTATGTTGGCCATCATAGGGGTATTTTTTTTCAATGCCATGCTCTACATCATATTGACCCATGTGACCAAAAACCCATCCCTTTGGCGATTTAATAAGGTATTTCCCCAAACCATTAGTAACAAAAAACAAACCCTCTTGGAGTATGAAGACTATTAATCTTTCCGCATATCATCCCATTTTGGATATACAAAACAACATGGTATTTGCAAATAATGGCAATGTACTGTTATGCTACCGGGTGGACCTGCCTGAAATATTTTCATTGTCTGAGTCTGACTTTGAGGATATCCATGGGGCATGGTTCCAAGGATTCAAATCCTTGCCAAATGGCACCATCATACATAAACAGGATATCTATCTCAAATCATCCTATAGTGCCAATAACATTCCAAACAACAGCTTTTTGGAACGGGCCACCCATGATTATTTTAAGGGAAGGGGCTATCTGGAACACCGGTGCTATCTATTTTTTGTACTGCCTTATAACAAAGCATTGAACCATACAAGGTATGTCAATCCGTTTAGGCCTGTAGGGAAAGGGATCCATAGACAAATGGATCATAAAGTAAGGGAGTTTAGTACCATTGTGCACGATGCGGTGTCCTTTATAAACAATGGCAGGAAGTTGTCCCTCAGGCCATTGAATGAAAACGAGGTCATTAGTTTGACACGGACATATTTCAATGGATTTAATGAGGGCTTTGATTCCGATATCCAACTCAAGACGTCCCATGTTGACATTGGGGATAACCATTTTGATGCATTGGCCATCAATAGTGAACTTTGCTTTGGTGAGGTGGTACAGAGTAGTAAGATCAATGATAGGTTTACCTCCGATGATTTTGTGTTCCACCAAGGATTTATGGATGGTTTAGGGCTAAACCTCCATGAAAACCACATCGTAAACCAAATCATGTATCTGGATGATAAACACAAATGGCGGAAACTATTGGAGAAGAAAATCGAGGAACTTAATAAAAGTTCCAATTTTGGTACACAGAACAAGGTCATCCTAAAAAAGATAGAGGACATTGTTGACCGGATCAATGCCGATGATGCATCAAGGATCATTAGGGGCCATTTTAATATTGTATTTTGGAGTCGGGATGCCCAAGACCTACCACGTATCGCCTCCAAGATCAAGGCAGAGTTCAAGGAACTGGACATGGTTCCATATTACCCGAAAGGAGAGGATCGGAAACAGTACTTCCTGAATTCGTATTGCTGTTTTGCTTCCAATTTCGCCAATGAGGACCTGTATGTGACCGATTTGAAACATGCCTTATGTTTATATATAAACAATACAAATTATAAATCAGATTCACAGGGTATTATTTTCAACGATAGACAGCATAATGTGCCTATACTTAAGGATGTTTGGGACGAGAAAAAAAAACGCATCAAGGCCAGGAATTTTGCCATTTTTGCGCCCACTGGGGAAGGAAAGTCCTTTTTGGCGAATAACATCCTGAGGCAGTATTTCGAAAGTGGTGTTCGTTTGGTCATTATCGATCTGGGTGGCTCCTATGCCAAATTTGCTAAACTGTACCCAAAGGATCATATCATCCTGAGGTATGAGCAAGGTAAGAATTTGGGAATCAATCCATTTTATATTGCCACGGATACCGATTTGACACCTGAACGATTGGAGGATCTGGCCATGTTCCTTTTGGAACTTTTGGCATCTGGAAGGGAAGCCGGTAAAGCTGAGGAGGTTGCGATGAAAAAGGTGCTGCTGCACTATTACGCAACCATTAGGAACCATCATTCCTTGGAATCATTGTACCAATTCGTGGATGCCAACAAGGATACATTGGCCACCAAACTTAACATTAGTGACGCGCATTTCAGTGTCTATAATTTTCTGCATATCCTTTCCGAATATGTTGGCCCTGGATTGTATAGTTTTCTGTTCAGCATTAGTGAAGACCAAACCTACAAGATCGAGGATAAGAGGCTCATTGTCTTTGAACTTGATGAAGTTAAGGACAATAAGGAAATCCTTTCGGTCATGTTGAAACTGATCAAATCGGCCATCCAGCGTACCATATGGAGGAACAAGGCGGAAAAGGGCATCATCCTTTTTGATGAGTTTGCCAAGCAGTTGAAATTTGGGAACGTATTGGAAAGTGTTGAATTCTATTATCAGGCTATTAGGAAACAGAACGGTGCCATTGGGATCATCCTACAATCCATTAACCAATTACCGAACAATGCCACGTCTGCCAGCATTCTGGAAAACACGCAGGTCATCTATAGCCTCCGTAACGAAAAGGGTTATGAAGCATTGAAAAATAGACTGAACCTATCCAGCCATGACCTGAACCAGTTAAAATCCATAAGGAACCAATTGTCAGGGATAAGAAAGCACACTGAAATATTCATTAAGATAGGTAAGGACAGCAACATCTTTAGGTTGGAGGTCCCCAAGGAAGTACATGCCGCTTATCTTACGGATGGGGCAGAGAACGAGGCCATCATGGCCATTTATGATAGGACACAAAACATGGAACTGGCCATAAACGAGTTTATCAAACAGCCTTAGACGGCATTAAAATTAACCTTTAAAAAGAACACAAATGAAACATGTAATCAAGAAAGCAATGGTGAGTGCCGTATGGCTCTTAATACTGTGTGTTTCGGAAAACAACCTACACGCACAGGGAATGCCGGTATACGATAATACCAATTTTATTAGCCTAGCAAAATCCTTGGTGGAATCCGCCAAGCAAACCTCGGAACTTTTAAAGACCGTAGAGTTTTTAAAGCAACAAAAGGAACGGATCGAAATGGTTAGCAACGTCATCAAGCAATTGAACGTGGTCAGGGAACTGACCCGAAACAATCAGAGGCTTTTTGATATGGTACAGAACGATCTGAGGGAGTTACTTAACTCCCCATATATTAAACCAGTGGAAGTCAATAAAATATCCGAATCCTTTAATGCCATCATTGAACAGGCTCTGGACGATCTGGATTTTGTGAGCCAGCTTTTGGCCAACAATACCCTCAACATGACCGATGCGGAACGGATCCAATTTTTGAGGGAAAAGGAACTGAAGTCCAAGGAAATGGTTGCTGAAATCGAAGCTAAGACCAGACGTTATCGAGAGATTATCGCTTTTAGGGAGATGCAGGACAAGATCAATAATAGAACGGAAAATTATTAGGTATGTCGATAGGCTTGGAATATGTGGATGCGGTCTTTACCACGATAAAGAATAGCGATTTTGCCGAGTATACCATTACCGGCATGAAAACCTTGGCCATTTTGTTCTTTTTGGTCAATATCCTTAAAAAATATAATGAAGGTGTTGCCAATAATGATGGCTATACTTGGGGATTAACGCCCACGGAACTAGCCAAAAATTTTGCGGTAGTCCTATTGGTCATATTCTCCACACAGGTACTGAACGTTTTTGATACCATTTTAGTGGCCATCGAGACCCAATACAGGGATACGGCTCCGGCACTCCTCCCGTTACAGATGCAGGATATTGATATGGAACAGGATGTGGGTGCCTTGGAAGCCGCCAAAAAGGCCATGGCATTGCTTTATGAAGCCTTGGTGACACCACTTTTCGGATTGAAAGTCATCGCTTTTATATTGGGTCTTTTTTTATGGTTGTTGGATATTTTTATCTATCCATTGTTCCTAGCGGAACGCTATTTTCTATTAGGGATCATGCAAGCTTTTTTTCCATTGGTCATCAGCCTCGCCGTATTTGAAAAGTTTAGGGGACTAGCCTATAATTTCTTTAAGCTATATGCCGGGGTCTATATGTTGGTGCCGGCCTTTTTTCTGGTCAATGTATTTGTGAACAATCTCTACACGGAAGTGAATACCAATTTTTGGAATACCTTATTTGGAACAGATTGGGGCAGTCAAGTATTTGCCCCTGTGATCCAATTGGGATCCATAGGCTTCGTTGTGCTCCTAAAATTCAAACTTTATAGAAAGGCGACCTCTTTTACATTAAAACTCTTTTCAGGGGGTTAGTAGGGTATTTTATGACAGGCTTATAGTGGGATTAAAAATTAATAATGAAATACAAAAATGAAAACAAAAACACCTTACATGAATATTTATAATGTTCTAAAATTGAACCGATTTATTGTGCTGACCGTGGTCATTGGAGCGGTTTTAACCTGCGTTGTTTCGGTATGGTCCGTGACCACATTGCATAAAGAAACAATCAATAGTGCCTTTATGGTGAATACGAAAGGCAGCGTGATTCCATTAAAATTGGTTGACCAAAAGGAAAATCTGGAGGTTGAGTCCCTGTCTCATTTAGAACTGTTCCATAGCTATTTCTACAATATGGATGCCAGTAACTATGAAAAACATCTCAAAAAGGCACTATGGTTGGGAAACAGCACCATAGATGCCCTTTACAGACAAAAAAAAGCGGACGGTGTTTATAATCGGTTACTTCAGTATTCCCTCGTTCAAAAAGTAGTCTCCATTAAATCAGTTCTGGACCTTCAAGAGGAACCTTATAAGTTTGAGACCCTTACCATTTTTGAAGTCAATCGAGGAACGATTACCGATACCTATGAACTAAAGACCTCAGGGAACCTGATACATGTGGATAGACACTTTCCAAATAATACCCATGGGCTATTGATCACCAACTTTTTTGAGAATAGCCTACGGAAATTGGAAAACAGTAAAAACGAATAGCAACATTGTCAATAATTTTAAATACCATGAAAATTGAAAAGAACAAAATCATATTTGCCACAGCACTATTATGTGTTGTGCTCTTTATTGTCGCATATGCTACGCTCATTATGGACAGTAATGATGAACCCACTATTGAGAACAATCAAATTCCGTTACCAAAATTGGAGGAGGGACAAAAAACATATGAATCCAAATTAGACGCCCTTAATGAATTAAAGGATGTTAAACAGGTCAATGCCCCAAGTATCTATGATGAAAGGTTATTGGATTCCACTGGTGTATATGATCCTGATCTTCTGGACAAGGAAAAGATAAAAATGATTGATAGTATCTATAAGGAAGGCAGGATTACCTATTCGGAAAGGATTTCAGAACAAGACTCCCCAAAACCATCAAATGAAATGATACCGATAAAGTTGGATTCGATAGAAGCAGAAATGGAAGATATAATCTCCGCCAAGGAACTGGGATTGGAAGATCAATTATTTTTTGCTTCAAATCCTAAGGAAATCCCAAATGATAACATATTGGAGGATCCATCTATTATGGTTATGGTAGATGGCACACAAACCGTAAAGACCAATTATAGATTGAATATGCGGTTAATGGAAGACACCAATATCAATGGTATTCATATACCAAGGAATACACTTATATATGGATTTGTGAGTTTTAGGCCTAACAGGACCATCATAGATATTGAAAACATTACTCATCATCCAATAAAACTCAAGGCTTATGACCTGCAGGATGGCAATGAGGGCATTTATATAGAAAATAGTTTCAGGGCAGATGCCACCCGTGAGGTTGTTGATGATGTACTCCAGGATGTAAACATTGCTGGATTGCCCCAAGTCGGAGGTGTTAAGAAGCTCTTTCAGCGTGACAACCGAACCATTAAAGTGACGGTATTAAACAATTATCAATTAATCTTAAAAGCCCAATAATGGGTAATAAAAACTTAGAATTATGAAGCCTATTTTTATTTATTTTTTGTTGATTTTATCAATAATGACACATGCCCAAAGACCTTTGGACACTATTTATGCCAATGATCAAATGAATGTAGCCCTGTTTTTTCCGAAACAAATAAGGCAAGCGATAACAGGTGCCGAAAACTTCGCATTCACTTACAATAGGGATAACGGACAGTATTTTGGATTGCTACAGGCAAAGCCTGGGAAGGAAAGTAATTTGCTCACAGTGACCAATGATGGCAAGGTGTATTCATATATTATTAAGTACGCTGAAAAGCTATTGGAACTAAATTATTTTATCAGTGAAAATGAGAGCATCGGTTACGAATTTTCTATGGATTTTGAACTGGAACCAGTTGCAGGAACGCAAGATGAATATGCGAAGAACGAAACCCATTTTCAGAAAATGGGAGACCATCTGTTGAATTCTAGATATGAAAACTTGGCAACTAAACGCAAGAAAGGAATCAAAATACAATTGCAAAAAATGGTCTATGATGCTTCTGAAGTGTATTTGGTCTTGGAGGTTAATAACAAGTCCTTAATTGATTTTGAAATCGACAACCTTAATGTTTATAGAGCCAATGGAAATAACAAACGGAAAGCCTCTTATCAAAGACTGTTACAAGATGTCATTTACAAATACAAAATACCTAATGTCATAGAGAATGGACAATCCAAACGTTTTGTATATGTTCTTCCCAAGTTTGTTTTGGGCGATAATGAAAAATTGTATATCGAGGCGAAGGAATTGAATGGCAGTAGAAAGCTGATATTGATTCATTGAATAGTGCTTCAAAGGGAATGGATTGTTAAAACTACTGAAAAAGAATCAAAAAAAAAATGGCTGCATCAAAACGCATCCAGAATGATAATAAAAATGAGTTTAAGGACGTCCGTTCAGGCGCTTTTGACAAATTGAAATAATATTATGTATCTTTAAATTATGAATGGTCAGATTGACTTATAAATAATAGGTATAAGAATAATTGGTTTTTCTGACGTAAGAAATCCTGAGAAGAAATAGTTGAACCCAAAATCAACAACTTATTTTTATTAGGTGAAGTAAATCTGTAAACGAAAGATTATTTAAACCAGTTTATTTTCTCGCAGTGGTGTAGGATGTAAAACTTCCTGATTATTTAATAACTCCGAATTATGAAATATACATTGAAATCAACACAATCTTTAGCGGAAGGGCCTCTTAATGGACAGGATGTCTGTCCTATAGAGCTTAATGTGCTAACCTCTGATAAAAAATATATCCAAAATTTTTTTTATTCCGAAGTCAGAAATGGCCAATCTTGGGTTTTTTTGGTTAAGATATTTGTAACGGGGAGTCATTGTGAGACGGATGTCTATGTTACAAAATTTACGAAAAAAAGGGGGATAGACGGCTCTCATGTCACATATGGTGGGGGTGAGACTTTAATATGGAACATTGATGTCGGAGAGGATATGCTTTATTGCTTTGCTGATCTGGCGGCTGATGCGATTAATTTCTACATGAAAGATATGTAGCGGTATTATTATTAAGAATGTTGATGAATGATGGGCAGTTTCGGGTAGCAAAAAACTGTGCAAGTAAACATCCAGCTAATATTCATCTTGCATTTTTAACAAAAAGGAAGAAATAAGGTCATAGCTGACATTAGTTTTAACAATGTTTTCAATAGGTACACTTCCAAATCTAAATTCCTGTTGTTAATACGGTTATTCCCTAAAAATGTTCTCTATCCAACCAACGAATTCTCACTGATTGGCGAAACAAACAATATTTATTAAAAAAGAAAACCGTTATAAATGTAAGGGTAAAAGTATGATATTGTGATTAAGAATTCAATTTAGAAATATTTTGTGAAAATCAGAAATTTATTACACTATCTAAGGCGTCATCTGCCTCTCTATGGATGAAATTACCTTGATAATTTATTGTTGTTTTTAAATCTCCATGCCTATACAATTTTTGAAGCATTATTGGGTGTATTTTGTCTCCTGCTATATTTCCGAAGCTATGCCTTGCGATATGATTTGAAAGATTTTTATTAATATCACAAAGTAAGGCAATCCGTTTTAAGAACTTATTACACAATTTCGTAGCATTTCTTATTTTAACAAAAACATCTTCAGGATTATTGAAGTCAGCATTTCTGAGAAAAGGAAATACAAAACCATTATTGATTTCTTTTTCCCCTTTGTAAAGTTCCAAAATGGCTTTTACTTTTTCCGGAATTTTTAAACTCACTGGTTTTTCATTTTTGTCCATTACATAAAACAAACGATTATCTTTAAAATCAGTCCATTTAAGCTGTACACTATCGGATATACGAATTCCGGCGAAATAAAATGCTACCAACCACACATTCTGTGTATGCCAAATGGATGTGCCTTTTTCTAAGTTTAGATTTTCAACTCGTATTATCTCTTCCTTATTCAAACCGATTTTATGTCCGGATCCAATACGTATTTTTTCCTTATCTCCAGCAAAAGGATAATTTTTTATATCAACAGCCCCATCTTTTATCGCAACGTTGAAAAGAGTTCGAATAAAAATTAGTTGATTCGAAATGGTACGAGTCTTTTGTTGCAAATAAGCTGTACAAAATGTTTTATACCTATCAATAAAGCTCTCATTAATATCATGAAACCGTAATGACTCTTTCTTTTTGAAATATTGAACGGAATCCATAATAGTATTGTCCGATTTACGACCCTTTCTAATACGTTCCTTACGACGTTCTCTGATCTCATTTATTACTGTAGTTTTGTCCAATGAGGTTTGCAAGTTCAAAAATTCTTCAAGATTGTAAAGAATCGATAATTCCGCTTTTGCAACAGAAAAAGTACCACACTCATATTTGCCTTTTACGCGATCGGAAGCAACAGCAAAAAAAGACTTTGAACCATTTGGCCCTTTCAGTTTTTGCTTAACCTGTTTTGGAGTAATGCTATCGTTGGTATTAAAGGAGATTTCGTTCGCCTCAATTAGCTTTTTCAACAAGAAGTTGTTTGCTTTTTTTGAATTTGGGTACGAACTCTTGACTATGCCCTTAACACTATCCCAATCTTTTTCCAATATATACAGGTTAGTAAAAATATAATTTGTTTTATAATCTTTGCTTATTCGAACTGCCAGTGGAGCAGTACCGTCCGCCTTTTGCTTATTTTTTCGTCTTACAATTTTTATGGCCGACATAGAGAAAATTTTTATTGTCATTGCCAAAAATAAAGAATTTTTTTTGAAAAAAACGGGTACAGAATAGGTACAGAATAGTTTAATTTTAGGCGGTGATAATTGCAATTATATAATATTAAAATATTATTAAGTAATTGATTTTCAGTTATTTTATTGCAAATTGATATAGTTATCATCGGGCTCATAACCCGAAGGTCACTGGTTCGAGTCCAGTTCCCGCTACTAAAGAAACCCATTGACCAACAGGTACTTAAAGCCTTTGTCAATGGGTTATTTTTTTGATATATTGCATACCGCATACAAACACGGCGTGGAAAAAATTTTTACAGAGCCAAAAATCTATCATGGAGGAAAGCATTTTGACCATGGAGGAAAGCATTTTGACCTTTCCAAACGCTGGTATGTCTATTACTCATACGCCCATCCTACCTTAAGGGATAAGCAAGGGCGGCCCGTGTTGGTGCGCCAAACCCCTATTACCTTAAAGGTCAACCGAAATTACAAGACCAAGGAAAAAAGACTCTTTCATTTTGGAATCATAAAGGGCGTACTCCATGAAATGCTGAAAGGTGGTTTTTCCCCATATAAGGACGAATTCAAAATGGAATCCGTAGATTATACTGCCAAGGCAGCCTTGGACTTTGCCTATTCTCTTAAGGTGAAGGGCTTGAGCCAGACCTCAATACCAGATTACAGGAGCAGGTTGAACCAATTTAAGACCTATCTTAAGGACAAAGGGCTTCTGGAAAGAAACATATTGGAAATAACGAAACAAACTGTCAATGCTTACCTTAATGGTGTAATTAATGGAACAAGTGCCAGAAACCGCAATAATACCCGAATAGTTTTGAGTGCTGTTTTCGGGGTATTGGAGGACAACGATATCATTCCAAGGAATTTTGTGGCCAATATAAAAGTGCTTGAAACAAACTCCGTACGCCATCAAACCTACCCATTGGATGTTTTAGAAGGCCTGTTCGCCTACATGAAGAAAAATGACCCATTATTGTTGCTGTTCATTAAATTTGTTTCCTATAATGTATTGCGACCTATTGAGGTTTGCCGCTTAAAAATAAAGGATATTAATTTAGACCAAAAACAATTGCAATTTAAGGCAAAGAACAAGCCTACAAAGACAAAAATCATACCCGATATCGTGGTTAATGAAATTATGGGATTTGATTTTTCCGTTCAAGATTATTTTCTGTTTACGCCGAACGGAATCGGTCCCTGGCCTATTAAAGAAAATTATCGTCGGGACTATTTTACAAAACGATTTAAAAAGCTGAAAGAGAAATATAACGATTACCTTATAGAACAGGGAGAAAGCTTTCAATTAGGAAAAGAATATACCGTCTATTCCTTCAGGCACACATTTATCACCCTGCTTTTCCGCAAATTTAGGGAGGAGTTTTCATATTCCGAGACCTGCGATAAACTCATGCTTATTACTGGGCATTCCACTTTGAAAGCCCTTAAAACCTATTTAAAGGATATTGATGCAGAGTTGCCAGAGGATTACAGCGGTTTGTTGGGTTTGAAAAGTTGAAAAGTACTGTTTAATTGGCTAAAGTTGTTGGTTAAGTATTTTGCCATTGATCTTTGCAAAGCATCTAAATTCACCCCGTTTGTTGTTAAATAGTTTTATCTATAAACTTGATTTTAACTGGAAAATATTCTACATAAATAGATAATTAATGGAATATATTTTGCAATGGTATCCAAATGAGTTAATTTATTGGAAAATCAAATTTCATTTATAATAGAAAATATTTTGCTATAATAAAGTTTTAATGGAAAATATTTTGCAATTTTGTGTTTTAAATCATTTATAGTGAAAAAAAACATCCCGATACATCTACAAGAGATAATTTATGGTTCGGCAGATTCTGTCATTTCCCGCAGGATATCCAATTGGGAATCTGAAGGCATTGTGCGCAAAATTGCGTCAAGACTCTACACATCAAACCTTGAAGATTTGCCAGCAGACATCATCAAGCGTAACATTTTTCCAATTTTAGGCAATCTTTATCCTGGTGCGGTATTGAGCCATCGTTCGGCCTTTGAATTTGCCCCCACAGCCAGCGGACAAATATTTGTGACCTACAAATACACCAAAAAAGTAAGGCTTCCGGGGATTACCATTCGTTTTATGGAAGGTGTACCGGCTATTCATGGCGATACAACATTCTCAGGAAAATTAATGGTATCACAAAAGGAAAGAGCTCTTCTTGAAAATCTTCAGGAATCAAGACAGACAAGTGCTGATTCCAAAACGCTTGCCTATCCACAAATAGAAGAAAAACTGGAACAGATCATACGTGTAAATGGGGAGGATGAGCTCAATGCGGTCAGGGATCGTGCACGGGAAATTTCAGAAGAGATTGGTATGCAAAAGGAATTCAAAAAACTTAATAAAATTATAAGCGCTCTTCTGTCTACACGATCTGCAAGCGGATTAAAATCTCCTGTAGTGGCTGCCCGTGCCGTAGGTATGCCTTACGACCCAGCCCGTTTGCAGTTGTTTGAAATACTATTCAGGGAACTGAAGCAACAGGAGTTTAAGAACCGGGAAGAACAGAATATAACTACCCAAGCTTATCGTAATTTTGCATTTTATGAAAGTTATTTCTCTAATTACATAGAAGGGACTGTTTTCGAGGTAGATACAGCAAAACAGATCATCGCGACACAGCAACCAATGCCTGCACGCAATGAAGATTCACATGACGTATTGGGCACGTATCAATTGGTTTCCAATAAACAGGAGATGACGATAGTTCCGTACTCTGGAGAGAATCTGCTTGAAATCCTACAGTACCGTCACGAAATATTGTTAAATGTCCGGAAGGATAAGAAACCCGGTAAATTCAAGGACAGGAACAATCAAGCAGGGGACACTTCCTTTGTGGATATGGAATTGGTACGGGGAACGCTAATGCAGAGTTTTGATTTTTATAAGGCATTGGTACATCCTTTTGCCAAGGCTGCCTTTATAATGTTTGTTGTAAGTGAAACCCATCCATTTCTTGATGGAAATGGACGTATGGCACGGGTAATGATGAATGCGGAACTCTCTACAAGTGGCCAGACAAAAATTATCATCCCAACCGTCTACCGGGAAGATTACTTGGGAGGGTTGCGCAGACTGACGAGAAACAATGACCCAAAAGTGTACATCAGAATGTTGGAACGCGCGCAGGCATTTAGCCATACCATTTATGGAGGCGATATGGATGCCATGGAAGAAAAGCTGCGCCAAAGCATGGCATTTAAGGAAAGCAATGAAGGGGTCTTGAAGATTATTGAATAATTACGGAGCAGGGAGCAGGGGATACAAAAAAGGTTGAAAGATTATTAACCAGAAAAAACCCGTATTGTTTAATTGCCAAGAAGTGTAACGTTTTGTAATCTGGCTATGGAATTTGTCCAGATTGTGAATCTTATTATATGTGATGATATAAGTTAAATTAAAATCATTAAAATTCCCTTTACGGGAATTTTTTTTATATCTTTGACAAGTGAGAATATTTTCAAAAGGAACATTAAGGGCATTTTGGGAGCAATATCCCGATGCGGAAGACCAGTTAAGGTCATGGCACAAAGTATTTAGCAATACTGAGTTTAAAAGCCCCAATGAGGTCAAAGCCCTATTCGGTTCTGCCGATTTTATGGGTGATGGGAAAATGATATTCAATATATGCGGAAACCATTATCGGCTTATTGTTAAGATTAATTATGAAAAACATTTGGTTTTTGTCCTTTTTGTAGGCACCCATAAAGATTATGATAAATTGGAAATAGAAAAACTGTAAATTATAACACCATGGAAATTACCATCATAAAAAACGAAAAACAATATGAGGCATACCTCAAACGTATGCACGAAATTTTCGATGCCAAAAACGGTACTCCAAAAGGAGATGAGTTGGATTTGTTGGCACTCGTTATTGAAAAATATGAGGATGAGCATTATCCCATTGAAGACCCCGACCCTATTAAAGTTATCCAGTTCATGATGGAGCAAATGAACATGAACAAGAAAGGATTTGGTATGGTCATCAAGAGCCAAAGTAGGGCAACGGAAATCCTTAAAAAGAAACGCCCTCTTACCCTAGCGATGATCAGGAGAATCCATGGACATCTGGGGATTCCTGCCGAAATCCTTATCAAGGACTATAAATTGGCTAATTAAGGATTTTAAAAACTTCTTTTATGGAGGATATTAATTCTTATTGAAAAAAAATGTAAATGCCAGAGGTAACATATAGCATATTGGATTTTACGGGCGCAATCCCTGAAAAATCATTTCAGGAGATAACCAAAGAACTGGATTCTAAAGGATTTGATTTAGATAACACCCTTCTTTCCCAAGAACAGCTTAAGGTATTCCTGTGCAAAAAACGGTTAAAGCGAACCACTAAAAACGGAAATTTCCGAGCCACTTAAAAACTCATTTTAGCCTGAGCCATATAAGGATTTGCAATAATTTTTGCTATGCTCACTTTTATCCGCTGCAAGTGGCTCATTTTGTCTGCCCTATCCAACTTAACGCCAGATTGGAGTATTCATGATTTTGAACGGTTTCCAGCAGTGCAATGGAAATTACAAAACCTCAATAAACTTAAGATTAGTAATTCAGAGAAGTTCAACGAATTCAATGCGTTTTTAAAGGAAGTGTTAAGTGAAGAATAATAAGTTGTCTAAAGGACTCCAAGAGTGGTTAAAACGGATTAAGGATAAAGCAGATTGGTATGACCCTTTGGTTGAAAAAGAAGATGAATTGTTTTAAAGATGTGGATAGGGATAATTTATCTGTTGTATGAATTTTTCCCTGAATCTTTAAAATCAAATGAGAAAATAATGCTTGTTATTATCAAAGAGCAATAATATATGATAATTAAGATCACTCTATTCTCATTTATTTACTATATTTGAGAATATAAAATTATTATTATCAATTTTTTATGAAAAATTTTAAGTCTGGTCAATACATTAATCAAGGGTACTATAAAAGTTTTCAACCTAATTTCATCAATAAGGAATGGTTAATGGATGATATGCAGGTTATTGGGCTTTTAAGCAAGGCCGATAGACAATTAGGGCGATTGGATATGTATTCAGAATATGTCAATATAGACCTGTTCATTAGGATGCATATAGCTAAGGAGGCTACGCAATCCTCAAAAATCGAGGGCACCCAGACCAATATGGAGGAAGCCTTTTTGGATAAAAAAGATATTAACTTAGAGAAGCGGGATGATTGGGTAGAGGTGCAAAAAACGGGCATAGTATACCACCCACAGCGGATTAAAGTGAGCATAGT
>CAXBJF010000002.1:0-163371 GCA_963976005.1 uncultured Flavobacteriales bacterium
ACTTTAAGTCACCAGCCCAAACCTATGGACTTCCAGTCCATAGTGGTTTAGTTATTGGGAACTTCTTATTTAGGATATTTAGGTTATAAAAAGACACGGGGGTTTAGTAGTTTTGCTATAGGAAATGGAGATCTTTCGCCATTTGTGGTAGGAGTGACTTTGGCTGCTAGCACAGCTTCTGCTGCAACTTTTATTATCAATCCTGGATTTGTGTATGTGGATGGATTGTCTGCTTGGATTAATATGGTTTTAGGCACTTTTACAGGAATTATGTTTATGCTCGTCGTTCTATCTTTTAAATTTAGGCGAATTGGCGAAAAAATGAAGGCATTAACAGTTCCAGATTGGATTGGTAAACATTATAATTCAAAAGAATTTTCCCTATACTTTGCCTTTATAAACTTACTTTCATTCGCATTTGTTGTTCTCTTAGTTGGTGGTATTTCAATTGTAATGCAAAAATTATTGGATGTCAATAATGTTACGGCGTTAATTATAACGCTTGTGTTTGTAACTGGGTACGTTTTCTTTGGTGGAACTTATGCCCATGTGTACACCAATATGTTTCAAGGTTTATTAATGATCATTGTAACTATTATAATTCTTTGGTCAGGTATCGAGTTGTTAATGAAAAGTTCTGATCCAGGATTTTTTCAGCAAATATATAATGAGGATCCAAATTTATTGGTATGGATAAATAAAAAAGGAGCCCTTTTTAATGATTTCTTTTCTATTTATGTAACCGGATTTTTTATTGGAGCCGCAGTTGTTTCGCAACCACACATTCTTACCAAAGCATTATATGTGAAGTCAGATCAAGCTGTAAAAAAATACCTTTGGATTTTTGGGGTGATTCTATTCTTGTTTTTACTATTAACATCTGTTGGTTTTTTCGCCCACGTGAGCGTTCCTGCCAATCAATTTACAGATGTAATTACTGGGAAATTTCGTCAAGATCTGGTGATGATTGTTTATTTGGCGCATAATTTCCCCGATTGGGTTTTTACTTTAATAAGTATTGTACTTCTCGCAGCAGCAATGTCAACTTTAGATGGCTTATTGGTAAGTATTTCAACCATTACGGCAAATGATATGATTTTAAATATATTGGATAAATTCACTAAAAAAGTAAGAACTGAGGAGCAAAAAATGAAAATAGCATTCAATGCCAGTCACATCATTTTAGTGGTTATAGCAATTTTAGTTTTTTGGGTAAATTTGAATCCTCCAAAATTATTGGGAATTTACGGACAAGTTGGGGTTTATGGAATGGTATTAGCAGCCCTTCCTCCATTATTGATTGGAATTCTTTTTAAAAAGGCACCGATTAAAATAGTGTGGACTGCATCTATAATTGCCATGTTTATACATTTTGTTTTATACCTTTACGGAAATGAACTATTTCCAGATTCAACCTTTACATTTGTCAATCCTGCTGTAACGGCAACATTAGCAATACTAACATCAGTTTTGCCCACAGTAGTATTAGTATGGATTTTAAATATAAAAGCAAAAACAAATGAATAAAAATATACATATAATTGGCGCTTATAATACAAAATTCGGTAACCTTAAAGAAGAAACCATTTACAGTCTATATGAAGCCGCTGCAAATGGAGCCATTGCTGACGCCCAAATTGAAGTAAAAGAAATTGATGCTGTTTTTGTTGGCAATTACAGTGGAGGAAGTTTTAACAACCAAGAACATATCGCTCCTTATGGTGTAAATGTAATGCCTGAGCTTCGACATATACCCATGTATAGAGCAGAAAACGCTTGTGCTTCGGGCACATCGGCAATTCATTTAGCTGAAATGGCAATAAAATCGGGTAAGGCAAAAAAGGTTTTAGTGGTTGGTGTAGAAAAAATGAATTCTTTAGATACTAAAA
Organism: uncultured Flavobacteriales bacterium; assembly: GCA_963976005.1. GTDB lineage: Bacteria > Bacteroidota > Bacteroidia > Flavobacteriales > Flavobacteriaceae > Yeosuana. The sequence continues at coordinate 1,890 of CAXBJF010000002.1, forward strand.
ACACCGCTTTAGCCCTTGCTAAAGCATCTTATTGGGAAAAAGAAGGAGCAAATTCTTATACTTTCCCGGGTTTGTTTGCAGAATATGCCAAGGGTTACATGAAAAAATACGGCGTCTCCTTAGAAGAACTTCAAGGTTATTTGGCAGAAATCTCTTCTAAAGCCTATACTTTCGGAGCACAAAATCCTTTGGCACATTTACAAAAAGCCAGATCAAAAGAAGACATCTTAAATTTGCCTGAGGAAAAAAACCCAATGATTGCAAATCCTTTACGGTTACATGATTGCTCCCTGATTTCTGATGGTGCGGCAGCAGTTGTTTTATCCGCAGAAAAGAAAAAAAATTCTGTAGAAATTGTTGCAACTAGCAGCGCAAGTGATTATTTGAATATTGTGCATAGTAAAAGAGACAATTATTTTTTAGACGGTGCTGCCGTAGCTGTAAAAAAAGCTTTTGAACAAGCTAAAATGACAGTTGAAGATGTGCAACTTGCAGAAGTACACGACTGTTTTACTATAACCGAACTTTTAATTTACAGTGCTATTGGTTTGACCAAAAAAGGAAAAGAATTTGAAGCGTTACAAAACAAAGATGTGTATATAGGTGGCAAATGTGTGGTTAATCCTTCGGGTGGATTAAAAGCAAAAGGGCATCCGGTTGGCGCAACTGGCGTTTCCATGCATGCCTTACTGTATAAACAATTAACCGATAATGCTATCGGTGTACAAATAAAAAATGTCAATGCGGGCTTGATATTAAATATTGGTGGTTCAGGTGCAACCAATATGGTTTCTATTTTAAAGCGCAGTTAAAAATATAATTAATATGAGAAATGCTAAAATTATAGCATCTGGAATGTTTGTCCCGGAAAAAATAGTCCCTAATAGTTATTTCAACGAATTATTAGGAGAAAATGTAAGCGATTGGTTAGAAGAAAATGTCGAAATTCATGAAAGAAGGTGGTGTAGCGATGATGAATCAACAGCCGATCTTTGTACAAACGCTGCAAATGATGCGTTAAAAAACGCAAATTTAAATGCTGACGAGTTGGATTTAATTATTGTGGCTACCGACACCCCCGAATATATTTCTCCATCTACTTCTACCGTAGTGCAACATAGAATTGACGCAAAAAACGCTGGAACTTTCGACTTGAATTCGGCTTGTGCCGGATTTGTTACTGCCTTGGATACTGGTGCAAAATACATTCGTGCCGATAAAAAATACAAGCATGTTATGGTAATTGGAGCTTATGCCATGTCCAAACATCTAAATATGGAAGATAAAAATACGGTTTCGCTTTTTGCGGACGGTGCAGCTGCCTTCATTTTAAAAGCGGAAGAATCTGAAGAGCAAGGTTTTTTGGCAGGCAACTTAAAAACACAAGGGCAATTTGCTGATTGGATGGGGATTTTTGCGGGAGGCACTAAATTTCAAATCAATCCAGATTCATTGGGTAAAAAATTAAATAAATTACAATTTGTAAAGCGTTTTCCTAGTGATCTTAACCCAACCATATGGAGTGAAATGATTAAAGAACTATGTGATGAAATAGGTGTAAACCCAAAAGACATCAATCATTTTTTTATCAGCCAATTAAATATTCGGGCACTTCAACAAACAATGGATCTTCTCGATCTGGATATGAGTAGAACACCTACCATTATGCATACATATGGCTATACTGGATCCGCTTGCATTCCTATGGCTTTTCATTTAACAAACAAAGAAGGTAAAATCAAAAAAGATGATTTAGTACTATTTGTGGGTTCTGGTGGAGGACTTTCTTTTGCGGCTTCCGTTTTTAAAATGTAATGATCATGAAAATTTGGCAACAAGACTGGATTTCAAAATGGACTGACACAAGTCCTAATAAAATTGCCATCAAAGAACACGAGAGCGGTAAAGAACTTACATATAGTCAATTAAATAGGTTAGGGAACCGATTGGCAAATTACTTAACAACCGAAATAAAACTGGTAAAAGGAGACCGAATTGTCATTGTATCTGATAATAGGATTGAGTTTTTTATTTTGTTCGTTGCGGCACAAAAAACGGGTATAATTCTGGTTCCGTTGAATCACAGGCTCACAGCCTCAGAGTTAAAATATTTAATTACAACGACGAATCCTAAGTTGTTACTTTTTGATGTTGAACACAAAAACGTAGTTCTTGAGTCAATTAATGATGCGTCAAAACTTATGAAATTTTATAGCTTTACAGAACTACAATTGTTGTTTGACTATAACCAAGAATCAGAATTTAATGGTGATTTTAAAATCACAAAAGTAAAACCAAATGACCCAATTTTTATTTTGTTTACATCAGGGACAACCGGTTACCCTAAAGGTGTTTTATATACACATAAAATGATGTTTTGGAATAGTGTAAACACATCCATGAGTTTAATTATTAATAGGGAAACCCGAACCATCGTCAACTTACCATTATTTCATAGTGGTGGTTGGAATGTTTTGGCTACCCCTGTTTTACATCATGGCGGTTATTTTGTGCTTACAAAAAGCTTTAATGCTCAAGTTATTCTTCAGTCAATTGAAAAAGAGAAACTTGATATTTTTATGGGTGTTCCAACCATGCTTAAAATGATAAGTGATGAAGAAATTTTTAAAACCACAAATTTATCCAGTTTACAATATATTATCGTTGGTGGAGAACCAATGCCAATTCCTTTAATAGAAGAATTCAACAAAAAAGGCATTGCAATTCGTCAGGGTTATGGCTTAACTGAAGTTGGGCCGAATCTAACTTCTTTGCACCAAGGAGACGCTATACGCAAAAAAGGATCCATTGGAAAACCAAATTTTTATGTGACAATTAAAATAAAAAAAATTAAATTCTCAGGTTAAAAAGGGAGAACTATTATTAAAAGGTCCCATGGTTACACCGGGATATTGGCAAAACAAAGAAGCTACAAAACAGGCGATCAAAAAAGGGTGGTTTCATACCGGGGATATTGTTACCATTGATGAAGAAGGTTATTTATATATAGTTGACCGTATTAAAAACATGTACATTTCTGGAGGGGAAAATGTTTATCCTGCTGAAGTGGAGCGCATATTGTTAGAGCATCCTGCTATTTTAGAAGCCATTGTTGTAAATGTAACTGATGAAAAATGGGGTGAATCAGGTAAAGCATTTATAGCAACCAAAAATTCAAATTCAATAACAGAACTAGAAATTATCGAATTTTGCAAAACTAGGCTCGCAAAATTTAAAATACCAAAATACTTTGAGTTCCTTGATGAATTACCTAGAAATGATACAGGGAAATTAGACAGAAAATTACTAAAAAATTTATAAACTATGGATTTAAAAAATAAAGTTGCGGTTATTACCGGTGCTGCCAGTGGTATTGGAGCAGCATCAGCTATTCAACTAGCTGCCAGAGGCGTAAAAATTGTTTTGGGAGATCTCAATGAAAAAGGTTTGGAAGCCGTATTAAGTGAAATTAAAACAAAAGGGGGTGATGCTGTTGCCGTTAAAACAAACGTAACAATAGAAGAAGATGTGATCCATTTAATGGATAGTGCCATACAAATATTTGGTGCCATTCACATTGTTATTCCTTCAGCTGGTATTTTTAAGGATGCGTTTATGGTTAGCCCTGATAGGGAAACTGGAAAAGTGAAACGCTTTATGGGCACTGATCAATTTATGGCAGTAATCAATGTGAATCTTTTAGGTACTTTTTTGGCGCTTAGAGAAGCATCCATTAGAATGATAGATAATAACTGGAATGGGATATTATTTACTATTTCTTCAATTAATAAAGAAGGTCAAATCGGACAACTTAATTATAGTTCTACCAAAGCTGCCGTTGCCTTGTGGCCAAAAATATTGGTTGGGGAATTTCATGCGAAAAGAATAAAAGATATTCGAGTGGTTGGAATTGCACCCGGTTATGTAGAAACGCCGATTTTAATGGGTATGAAAGCAGAAGTGTTAGATGGTATAATTAAAGATGTCGCCATTGGTAGATTGGTCAAGGTAAAAGAAATTGTAGATTCCATCATTTTTTCGATTGAAAATGATGCCATTACAGGAACCACTCTTGAAATAAGTGGTGGTGTAATTGCCAATGGTTTAGCAAAATAAAAAAAAATAAATATCAATATATTTCTCAATTCCAACCCTAAGTTGATCATATTCATAAATCAAAATTATAATTATGCATACCATGCTTTTTTTATCTCTTTTTAGTTTTTTTAGTAGAAGTCAAGAATCAGGAATTGAACAAATAAAAGATTTTGGTTCAAATCCAGGTAATTTGGAAATGTTTCAATATGTTCCCGAGAACTTCAAAAAGAACGCCCCTTTAGTTATCGTTTTGCATGGATGCACGCAAAGTGCAGACACTATTGCTCTGGAAAGTGGCTGGAATAAATTAGCAGATGCTAATAAATTCATGGTAGTTTATCCACAACAAAAATTAGTGAATAATATTAAAAAATGTTTTAATTGGTTTAATCCAAGTGACATAAAAAGAGAGAGTGGCGAAACTGCCTCTATCAAACAAATGATTGATTTTGCTATTGACAAACATAAAATTGATCGTAAAAGAGTTTTTATTACTGGTTTATCTGCCGGAGGTGCCATGGCTATGGCAATGTTGGCGAATTATCCTGAAACGTTTAGTGCAGGCGCAATTATGTCAGGTATCCCATTTGGTCCAAATTCAAGTATTACCGCAGGTATAAATGCCATGAAAGGAAATGTTACTTATTCAGGAAAAGAATGGGCAGATTTTATTCTTGATATAAATAAAGACTATAAAGGGTCGTATCCAAAAATTGTTTTATTTCAAGGGGAAGATGATCCGTACGTAAATTTTGAAAATGCAGATGAAATTATAAAACAATACACTTATCTTCATCAAATTGAAAATTCACCGATCATCTTTGAGAATTTCGATAAAAACAAAGATGTCTCTCTATACAAATATGGAAATAACAAAGGACTTGTTTTATATTATAAAATAAAAAACATGGGGCACGCTTTAGCCATTGATCCAGGAATAAATGAAAAACAAGGGGGAGCAATAGCAACTTATGCCGTTGATAAAAACTTCCATTCCACCTATTGGGCAGCAAATTTTTTTAATATAGCTAATTAAGTTTTCTCAATGAATGCCTTATCCTTTTGGTATAAATAAGAAACTTTAATACATTTCATTAACTGATTGTTTTTTTTAAGATAAAGTTTTAAGTACTTAAAATTTATGCCTAGTTAAAGATAGATTCTAAAATATAACAAATAGTTATACAGGTATTTGCATTGGCTAAATCAGAATTACCTTATAATAAGAGCCTTGAAATGGAATTGATAGAGTTATACTAATCTATTATTGAAATATTTAGACGCAATTAATAATTAGCAGAGTTATTTTAGAAACCAAATTAAGGAATGAATGTTATCCTATAGTGCCCATTTCTACTCCATTTCGTTACAAACCAATGTATATAAACGAAAATTATTTTAAAGGATAATATTTACATTTGAAAACTATGATTTTATATTACTTTTTTGATTTCATCAATTACACTTTAGCTAAATCGTTCAAGTTTGGTTCCTGTTACTAGGAAGAGGCTGTCTAAAAAGCATATATTAACCGTCATTACGAGAAATTTTTATTTCGAAGTAATCTGTAAATCAACTACTTGCAATTTACAGATTATCCCATATACAAACATAGGATGACAACTTTTTAGACAGCCCCTTTTTTATGAAATATAAATTGATATTTTCTTCAGGACTTGAAGGCTAAAATAAGAAATGTTAGTTTTCGTTTTTTTGCTTGAGAAATTTTTAGAGGATTTGGACTTATCTAAAAAGTAAAAGCATTATAAATTAAATTGAATAGACATCTTAAAGAATCTATCATTTAGTTTTTTCATTCTTTCCTAATTCTCATACTGTTAAATTATTAAATAGTTAATAAAATCAATAGCAATGTAAGAAATCGTTAATAATTGATTATTAATAATAAATAAATTTAACTACGTATTTAATATAAGTATAATTACTTATATTTGCATATTAAATACGTAGTTATGAAAACAATTATTATTGTAGGTAATGGTATGGTGGGGTTTAAATTTTGTGAAAAATTTGTAGCACTCTCAAAAGACAAAAAATTTCAGTTAACTGTTTTTGGTGAAGAACCTAGACCAGCATACGATCGTGTTCACTTGAGTGAGTTTTTTCAAAATAAAGATGCAAAAGCTTTAGAAATGGCTCCGAGAACATGGTATGAAGAGCATAATATTGAATTAATTACTGACGAACGTATTACAGCTATTCATCGTGTTTCTAAAAAAGTAACGACTTCAAAAGATTTAAACTATAAATATGATTATTTAGTACTTGCAACAGGTTCGGTACCTTTTGTGCCAAATATCCCTGGTGTTGAGAAAAAAGGGATTTTTGTTTATAGAACTATTGAAGATTTAGAAGCGATGCTTTCTTATGCCAATACATTGAAAGCAACTAAATCGGATAAAATTAAAGCAGCCGTACTTGGTGGTGGATTATTAGGTTTAGAAGCTGCAAAAGCAGTTATGGATATGGGCTTTGAACCCCATGTGGTAGAGTTTGCACCTAAATTAATGCCAAGGCAATTAGATACCCGAGCTAGTAAAGTTTTACAAGAAAAAATAGAGTCGTTAGGGATTCAAGTGCATTTATCTAAAGCAACCAACAAAATACTTGGTGATGATACTATTACTGGGATGGAGTTTGGTGAGTACGATAAAATTGATGTTGAAATGTTGGTTGTTTCGGCAGGAATTAAACCTCGTGATGAGTTGGGGAAAACCTGTTATTTAGAAATGGGTGTTCGTGGTGGTATTGTAGTTAACGACAAAATGCAAACTTCAGACACAGAAATTTTCGCTATTGGAGAGGTGGCCTTATACAATCAAATGATATATGGTTTGGTGGCACCAGGTTATGATATGGCAGAGGTGGCGGTGAATCAAATTTTGGGAAATAAGGAGGTTTTAATGCAAAAAGACATCGATATGTCAACCAAATTAAAATTAATTGGTGTTGACGTTGCCAGTTATGGAGAACCTTTTATGCCAGTTGAAAAGGGGTATTCTATTATTTACGAAAACAAAACAAAGAATTTATATAAACGGATTAATATCAGTCATGACGGAAAGAATTTGTTAGGAGGAATCCTAGTAGGAGATGCATCCGATTATAATATGTTCCATCAAATTTATTTAAACGGATTGCCAATACCTGAAGATGCTGAAGAATTGATTATTGGTAGTAGAGGAGAAGGAGGATCGTCGTTTGGAAACGTGATGGATATTCCAGATGCAGCACAGGTTTGCTCTTGCGAAAGCGTAACAAAAGGTGCTATTTGTTGTTCAATTACGGATGGTGATTGTAACAATTTAGCAGATGTAATTGCAAAAACGAAAGCAACTACAGGTTGCGGTGGTTGCAAACCCATGGTGGTGGATTTGGTGAACGAAACTCTAAAATCGTTAGGTAAAGAAGTTAAGGAAACGCTTTGTGAGCATTTTGGTTTTAACCGCCAAGAATTATACGATTTAGTAAAAGTTAATAAAGTAAAAGATTACGACGAAGCCCTTAATTTATTTGGAGAAGGTGATGGCTGTGAAATTTGTAAACCAGCATTGGCATCTATTTTTGCGACCATTACTATGGAAACGCCAAACCGTCAAGTGGCTATTCAAGATACAAACGATCGTTTTTTAGCAAATATTCAACGTAACGGAACCTATTCTGTTGTCCCACGAATTGCAGGTGGGGAAATTACGCCTGATAAATTGATTGTTATTGGTGAAGTTGCCAAGAAATACGATTTATATACTAAGATAACGGGTGGACAACGCATCGATTTGTTCGGTGCACAATTACATGAGTTACCACTTATTTGGAAAGAATTAATTGATGCTGGTTTTGAAAGTGGACATGCTTATGGAAAATCGTTAAGAACCGTTAAAAGTTGTGTAGGTTCTACTTGGTGTCGATACGGCATGCATGAAAGTGTCACTTTTGCTATCGAAATTGAAGACAGATATAAAGGTTTACGTTCGCCACATAAATTAAAAGGTGGTGTATCGGGTTGTATTAGGGAATGTGCTGAAGCCAGAGGAAAAGATTTCGGATTGATTGCTGTGGAAGGAGGTTGGAATTTATACGTTTGTGGAAACGGTGGAGCAACACCAAAACATGCGGTTCTTTTTGCTGAAAAATTAGATGATGAAACCGTAATTAAATACCTGGATAGATTTTTAATGTATTACATACGTACCGCAGGGCCTTTAGTGAGAACAGCACCATGGTTGGAAAAATTGGACGGTGGTATTGAATACTTAAAGAAAGTGGTTATTGAAGATTCATTGGGAATTGCTGAAGAATTGGAGTTGGAAATGCAAGGGCTTGTTAACAAATATGAATGTGAGTGGAAACAAGCTATTGAAGATCCAAATATGGCAAAACGTTTCAAACATTTTGTGAATTCGGATGATACAGATGACAACTTAGTATTTGTGCCAATGCGTGACCAAAAAATGCCGAAAGCGTGGTAACTGGAAAAAAGTTAAAAAATTGAAAGTTAAAAGTTTGAAAGTAAAGTATGAAAATGATTTGCTATTACTGATAACTGAGACTGAACACTATTGACTAGTTGCGTTTGGGATTGCAGTGGAAAGCCCGGAGTGAGTACTGATAGCTATCGGTACGAACGAGGACTTGTAACGAAATATTTATATTCATGAGTTCCTCTAAAAAAATATTAAATTACGAATAAAAGCCCGACCTCCCGATAGTTATCGGGAGGGGAGCGCCAAAAAAAAATTGAGAATTAATAAATTTTAGACATGCAAGAAATACTTAATCAATACAAAACGGTAAAGGAAGATAAGGTGAAAATCTGGTTTGAAGTGGGAGCGGTTAGCGATTTTCCTGAGAATAGCGGTGCATGTATTAAGTACAAAACCAAACAAATTGCGGTTTATAATTTTGCGAGAAAAGGGAAATGGTATGCTTGCCAGAATTTGTGTCCGCATAAAATGGAAATGGTGCTGTCGCTTGGAATGATTGGTGATAAAGATGGCATTGCCAAAGTGGCTTGCCCGATGCATAAAAAGAATTTTTCGTTGGAAGATGGAAAGAATTTAGGTGGTGATAATTTAAAAATTGCTGTTTATCCTGTTAAAATTGAAGGCGGAAATGTGTATATTGGCTTTGTAGATTAATATAAACACAAGCCTATGCAACCCACAAAATTTGAAACAGCTATTGCGTTAATTGATAAAAAAAATTCGGAAGACGTAAACGTTTATAAATCAAATGGTTTAGATTTTCCAAAAGAATTATTGTACTCACAGCGTATGTCGCAAAAATTGTTGCAATTTAAACCAAGTGCCTCCAGGGCACTTCAAATTGCAGCACGAGCGCAACATATTTGCCGTTGGAAAATTGCCAGGGATGAATACCCAATGGACAGGGTTGGTTATTTAAAATGGCGTGAAACGCTTAAAAAAATGCATGCAGATTTAACTGCTGATATTTTAAAAGAAGTTGGTTATGATGACGAATTTATTGATAGAGTATGTTCGCTAATAACTAAAAAACTAATCAAGAAAAACGAGGAATCCCAAATTTTAGAAGATACGGTGTGTCTGGTTTTTCTTGATTTTTATTTTGAAGAATTTGCTGAAAAACATGAAGATGAAAAGGTGATTGACATTCTTCAAAAAACATGGAAAAAAATGTCTGAAGAAGGTCATGCGGAAGCTTTAAAACTTAAATTTTCAGACAAAAGTTTAACATTAATTAAAAAGGCACTTGCCTAAATTATAAAGTAATAATGGCAAAAAACGGTAATTCTTTAGATCAGCGTACGTTTGATAAATTAAGCCGTTTGTACATCATAGCATTAAGCACGATTGCGCTTTCTGTTATTATCAGTCAAATACTTGTTAGAAAGCACCTTAACGACCAACAAAGTGATTCTTCGGTTATAAACGTGGCTGGTAGGCAGCGTATGTTAAGTCAGAAATTAACAAAAGAAATTGTTTCGCTTTCTACCGAAGATGATTCGGAAGAACGCATTCGTCTAAAAGATAAAATCAAGCAAACGCTTAACCTTTGGGAAACATCACATCATGCCCTTCAAAACGGGAGCGATAGTTTGGGTTTGCCAGGGAAAAACAGTGAGATAATTACTGATAAATTTAAGGCATTAAACCTTACATTTAACACAATAAGTACGGCTTCAAAATCCATTATTGAAAAAATAGAAAATGTTCCTCCATTACCACTTATGGCTTTTATTGATGATATTGAAACAGTAAAGCAAAATGAAGGTGATTTCCTTTTGATGATGGATCAGATAGTGAATCAGTACGATTTGGAAGCCGATGCTAAAGTGAGTTGGTTGAGAAATTTAGAACTGTTATTAACAGCACTAACGCTACTTATATTGTTGGCAGAATTTCTGTTTATATTTTGGCCAACAGCAAAATCGGTAAAAACGACGCTTGCCGAATTATTAATTGCTGAGAAAAAAGCTAAAAAAATGGCTTTTGATGCCGATGAGTTGAGCTTAGCCAAAGAAAAATCGATTAAAGAGTTGCGTGCTTTGAGCCATGCCATGGATGAAACGTTGTTATTTGCACGAATAACCCCAAATGGTGCTTTGGTGCATATAGGGAAAAAGTTTTCACGTCTTTTTAAGTTTACAAAATTTAGCATGACCACTAATTTCGCCCAAGTTTTAACTATTAATGAAACCGAGCAATTAGTTATTGAAAACTTAATAGCACATCATAAAAAAACAGGATGGCAGGGAGAAGTAAAGGCCACCACAAAAGACAACCATGATGTTTGGTTGGAAATGGCCATTATACCTTTTAACCCAACAGACGATAAATCGGAACTACTCATAATTGCTTCCGAAATAACCGCACGCAAAGCAGCTCAATTAGAAATTGTTCGCTTGACCAAAGAAAGTTTTGAGGAGAAAATGAACCAGCAAAAGGTGATTTCCAGTCAGATTATTGAAAATCAGGAAAAGGAGCAAACCCGAATCGCCAAAGATGTGCACGATGGTATTGGGCAAATGCTTACGGGTTTAAAATTTAATTTAGAAAGTATAGATATAAAAGATATAGTTAAGACAGCTACTAAAATTGAACATTTAAAAGAACTGACTTCAAATATTATTAAAGGTGTTAGGACGGCCACGTTTAATTTAACACCACCAGAATTGTCCGATCACGGAATAGTTCCAGCATTAACTAAATTAACTCATGAACTTGCTAAACTTACCGGGAAAAACATTGTGCTTTTTAATAAAACGGATTTTAATGAACGGTTAGATTCTTTGGTGGAAATTAATATATATCGCATTACACAAGAAGCTATTAATAATGCGATTAAGTATGCTGAATCAACTCATATTTTGGTGTCTTTATCACATAGCGAAAATATACTAAGTATTGTTATTGATGATAACGGTAAAGGTTTTGACCCCACTAAAGTGAAAAACGTTAAAAATGGCGATGGAGGTATGGGAATGACGTTTATGCGAGAACGTATTAAATATATAGATGGACGTCTTTTCCTTAATTCAGAAATAGGGAAAGGGACGCGAGTAACTTTAAATATTCCATTAAGTAATTAAGTATTTTTACTTAATTTTTTATTAAATTTGTACTTATAAATATAAGAAAATGAGTATTATAAATGTAGTTTTAGCGGACGACCATGTTCTGGTAAGGGATGGTATAAAAGCGCTTTTGGAAGATCAAGAAGGTATTCATGTTATTGATGAAGCTTCAAATGGTGTTGAGGCTTTGGAGGTTATAAAAAAAAACAAACCACATTTGTTAATTGTTGATATTAGAATGCCAGAATTAAATGGTATTGAAGTTGTTAAGGAAGTTAGTAAAAAGTATTCCGATGTGAGAACACTTGTACTTTCAATGCATGATTCCGAAGAATACGTAGTTAAAGCCATTCAAGCTGGAGCAGATGGATACTTACTTAAAGGAGCGAGTAAAGAAGAATTTTTAAAAGCATTATACAAAGTTGCCGCAGGCGGCAAATATTTTACTGGTGATATATCTGCTATTATAATGAATAATTTTGTGAATGGAAATGCTCCGTTAGAATCTTCTTCAAAAGAAACTAAAACCGAAGACCCATTCAATCTTACCAAACGGGAAAAGCAGATTTTAAATCTGGTTTTACAGTTAAAAAACAATAAAGATATTGCTGATGAGCTTCAAATTAGCAAGCGAACTGCCGAAGTACATCGTTTTAATTTAATGAAAAAATTAGATGTTAAAAACCTTATGGAACTTAATAATAAGGCTAAGGAGTTTGAGTTGATTTGAGTTTTTTGACTTACTTTTTGTTGGCAATAGGTTTTTTTACCAGATACTGTCTAATTCATCAAATAAATTTCCTTCATCCGATCCGTTCCTACATCTGATTGTCTTTTTTCAATGGTAACTTATCATAGTCTAATATGAAAACCCTTTTGTTTTCAAGTCTTTTCGCCTTATGGATTGTGGAAAGTTTTATGGCATCTTGAAGCACCGTATGAAGGGAGACTATCACAGCCTGCCCAGTACTTGGTACGGGGTACGGTTCTGTGGGAGGTTTAGGGGTGAGATTCCCCTTTACCTACTCGACTTTTTAAATCCAACTCTATTCTTTATCTAATGCCAATATGGTTTGCAGCAACACGTTCGCGCCATTAGCCATATCAACTGCTGATGTAAACTCTTTTGGCGAATGACTGATGCCCCCAACACTTGGCACGAAAATCATTCCTATAGGTGCAATCAAAGCCATGTTTTGTGAATCATGTCCTGCTCCACTTGGCATATGCTTATAAGTGAAACCCAATGCGTTTGCTGCTTGCACAATTTTGTCCTGAATGGATTTATCCGTCAACGCTGGCATAGCAGCCACCAATTGGTTTTTAAAAGTAATTGTTGTACCACTTGATGCAGCTATGTTGGCGGCTCTTTTTTCTATTTCATGAAAGAGTTCCCAAATTTTGTCATATGACAAATCTCTTATCTCCAAGCCTAAAACAACTTTTCCTGGAACAACATTATAGGCTCCTGGTTGAGCGGAGATTTTACCTACTGTACCCACTTGTCTGCCTTCACGACTGGTAATTACTTCATTGATGGCAATAATAAGTTTAGCAGCGGATAGTAAAGCATCGTTCCGCAAATTCATTGGTGTTGTACCCGCATGGTTGGCAAAACCTTCAACGGTTACTTCCCAATGTTCAATACCCACAATACCTTCCACCACACCAATCTGTATATTTTCCTTTTCTAAAATGCCACCTTGTTCAATATGCAATTCCAAAAATGCTGACAAGTCACCTTTTTTTCTAATAACACTTGAAATACTATCTGCATTCCCTCCGATAGCATTTATACCATCCCTTACAGTTAATCCTGACTGACTTAATTTTTTTAACCGTTCTTGATTAAAACCTCCTCCAAGGGCCTTACTGCCTGTTAAGATACCTTCTTCGTCTGAAAATACTATCAATTCTAGTGGGTGATTGGTAACTATGTTATGTTCTTTAAGAGTTTCCATTATTTCCAGTCCGGAAACGGAACCTACGCATCCATCATAATTGCCACCATCGGGCACCATGTCTATATGACTTCCAAAAGCAATTGGTTTTAAAGAGGCATTTTTACCCTTTCTTTTTCCAATTATATTTCCTGTGAAATCAATCGTTACTTCAAGTCCTGCTTTCTTCATTTGCTCAATGAACCAAGTTCTTCCTTCAATATCACCTTTCGTAAAAGCAACTCGATATCCTTTGCCGTTGGCAACTTTACCAAATTTTGCCAATTCAAAAATCCTGTTCTCAATACGCTCTTGGTTTACTTTTAGTTCTTTAGCATTGGTTGAAGTTTGGCTAAAAACCGAAAATGACAAAATTGCTAAAAAACAAACGGGGACTAGTGTCTTTAAATATTGCATCATTGGAGATTTTATAATGTTGGTAAAAGTTTAAACGTTTCTGTCTGCTCTTGTTAGTAATTCTGTCTGCCGGCCGCCGTATACGAGACCCGCTTGGTTTATCCTGAGCGAAGCCGAAGGGTACGGTGGTGTGAGAGGCGCACTGGCTATCTTTTGGTAGTCAGCCGTCTACTCGATTGGGCTTTCGTACTTTATTCAATATCTTTTTTTAGTTTTTCAGGATTCTGTCTTGTGTCGAAAATTGTAATGACTTCTATTTCTTTTAATTTGGTCGAAATTCGATAGTAAAAAGTGGTTTGTTTAGTAACAACACATTTATAGAGACCTTTAAATTCAGATGATTTTGGACAACTGTCTGGTTGAGATGAAATTTGCTTAATTTTCTCGGAAAGTTTTTCAATAAACTTATCACGAGTTTTTAAATTCCAGTTTTCTAGAAGATATTCAGATAGTTTAAGAAGTTTTGATTCAGCTAATTCAGATAAAAATACTTTCATTATGAAATTTTCTTCAAAAATGAATCGTATGAAACTCTTTTCCCTTGGTTTAGTTCCTTTATACCTTTCTTGATTTCATTTTGTTCGGCAGCACTTAATTCATTCCAAAAGTCAACTTTTTCTTTATTAATAAAGTCAGCAACTTTTTGAATAAATTCAGTATTTTCAATAGCTAAAATTGCTTTTACTAATTCGATTTTTGTTGATTGAATATCCATTTTCTTTTATTCTTTAAATCAAAGATACAAAAAATGAGGTTGATTTCGAAATCGTGAGTATGTTCGTTAAGATACATAGTTTACAAAAGTTAAAGATTAGACTTTACACTAAATTGGTTTCCAACCTTATTGATTTTTCTTTATTTCTTATTTCTATTTCATCAATATCTAATTCTTATTAAGCCCTTTTTTATCAAATCCTCAAAATCTACATTCCATAATTATCAATCTAATATTTATTATCAATTAATACGTATTTTATATTTTAAATTAAGTAAAAATACTTAGTTTTGTACGTATAAAAATACTTATTATGAAAACTGCACAATCACTTAAGGCTACAAAACTAAGTTTGTTCGATTTTAAATCGGTTCCAATACGTACTTTTTGGATAACTTCCATATCATTCTTTATGTGTTTCTTCGCATGGTTTGGTATCGTCCCTTTTATGCCAGATGTTGTAAGAGATTTAGGTTTAACGCCGGCTCAAAAATGGAACTCCATTATTCTGGCTGTTTCAGGTACGGTTTTCGCAAGATTGCTAATTGGTAAATTATGTGATAAATACGGACCAAGATTGTGTTATACTTGGTTGTTGATTTTGGTTGCTATTCCTGTAATAGCCTCTGGTTTAGTGCAAACCCCACTTCAGTTTCTAATTTGTAGATTGTTTATTGGTTTTATTGGGGCATCGTTCGTCATTACACAAGTACATACATCTTTAATGTTTGCGCCTAATGTGGTTGGAACTGCAAATGCAACGTCTGCAGGTTGGGGTAATTTAGGTGGGGGCGCCAACCGTTTGGGTATGCCTTTAATTGCTGCTGCAGTGGTGAGTTTTGGTGTTGCAGATGCGAATGCTTGGAGGTACTCCATGGTTATTGCTGGTGTGGCTGTTTTTTTAATGGGTTTAGTGTATTACTTTTTTACACAAGATACACCGGAGGGCAACTTTAAAGATCTAAGGGCATCTGGTGAGACGGTGACCACTAAAAAAGATCAGGTGGGATTTTCAACAGTCATTAAAGATTACAGAACTTGGATACTGTTTGTGGTCTATGCTGCTAGTTTTGGTATTGAACTTACGGTATATGGTACCATGGATGATTATCTGCAAAACACGTTTCAGTTAGAAAGGGTAACTGCAGGAAACATCGTATTGTCGTTTGCTTTAATGAATATTTTTGCACGTACATTAGGTGGTTTTTTTGGAGATAAATTTGGGAAATTAAAAGGACTACGTGGCCGTGTCTTGTTTCTTTCTGCCATCTTATCTTTAGAAGGGATTATGTTGGTGACATTTTCAGCAACAACAAGTATTATTTTAGGGATTGTATTTTTAATATTATTTAGTTTAACGGTTCAAATGGCTGAAGGTGCAACCTTTTCAGTAGTGCCATTTATCAATAAAAAAGCGATTGGTTCGGTTTCTGGAATTGTTGGAGCAGGAGGCAATGTAGGGGCGTTTTTAGCGGCATTATTACTTAAATCTAAGTCGGCAGTAGCCGAAAAAGCAGCACTTGTTTCTAATCAAGGTTTAGGCGAAGACATTATGAAATCCGCACAATCCGCAGCAGCTTCCAGTGCGGTTTCTAGTGGTTATTTTATCATTGGATTTGTGGTTGTGTTAACAGGAATTTTAGCGCTTGCTATTCGTTTTTCAACAAAAGAGGAACCTGTGGTTGACTATAATTTAAATGATACTTCTGGAGAATTGATTTCGGTAAAAGCGGATTATTAACCTTAATTTTTAGAGTTTTAAAAAAATCATATAGCTTTATTGAAGTATTACTAATAATAGTATTACCTTTTGTTTGGCTTTAAAAAATTGACTTAATTCGTAATAAATCGTTGATGTAGATGTTTAAAAATGAAGTAAAAACCACGTGTTCGTATTGTGGAGTTGGTTGCGGGATTATTGTTAAAAAAGACACTAACAATAAGGTTCTTGTTGAAGGCGACAAGGATCATCCTGTAAACAAAGGGATGCTTTGTTCTAAGGGCATGAATTTGCATTATGTAGTCAATGATACATCTGATAGAATTTTATATCCAGAAATGCGATGGAGTCGTTCACACCCTCGTGAGCGCGTTAGTTGGGACGATGCTTTAGATAGAGCTGCTAGCGTTTTTAAATCGATTATAAAAAAACATGGTCCGGACAGTGTGGCGTTTTATATATCTGGACAAAGTTTAACCGAAGAATATTACATAGCCAATAAACTCACAAAAGGCTTTCTAGGAACCAATAACATTGATACAAACTCACGTTTGTGCATGAGTTCGGCAGTGGTTGGGTATAAAAAAACTTTTGGTGAAGACAGTGTACCGATTTCATATGAAGATATAGAACTAGCCGATTGTTTCTTAATTACAGGGGCTAATCCTGCATGGTGTCACCCGATTCTTTTCAGACGTATTGAACAGCATAAAGAGAAAAACCCCGATGTTAAAATTATTGTTATTGATCCTCGAAAAACGGATTCAGCAAATTTTGCTGATTTACACCTTCAAATAATTCCAGGAACCGATGTTATCCTTTATAATGCCATTGGAAGATGTTTATACCATCGTGGTTTAATTGACGAAGATTTTATTAAAAATTATACTGAAGGGTTTGGCGCTTATAAAGATCAAATTTTCGCAACATCTTTAAAAGATGCTTCAAAAATATGTGGTGTTCCAGAATCTGATATTCGAAAAGCAGCCGATATGATTGGGCTTTCAAAAGGATTTATAAGCATGTGGGCCATGGGGCTTAACCAAAGTGTGGTGGGTACCGATAAAAACACAGCTTTATTAAACTTATCACTTATAACTGGGCAAGTGGGGAAGCCGGGGTCGGGTCCGTTTTCATTAACAGGGCAGCCCAATGCCATGGGTGGGCGTGAAGTAGGAGGAATGTCCAATTTATTAGCGGTTCATAAAGATTTGCAAAATGAAGAACACCGCAGGGAAGTAGCTCAGTTTTGGGGAGTCGATCAAATCTCACCAAAACCGGGTTTGACTGCTACTGAAATGTTTGATGCTCTAGAATCCGGAAAATTAAAAGCTATCTGGATTGCCTGTACCAACCCATTAGTAAGTTTACCAAATACACATCGCATTGAAAAAGCCATGAAAAACGCCAAGTTTGTCGTGGTACAGGATATATCGTTTAAATCGGATACCGTAGCTTACGCCGATTTAGTGCTTCCAGCAGCAGGCTGGTTGGAAAAAGAAGGGACTATGACAAATTCCGAGCGTCGTATTTCCTATTTGCCAAAAGAAATCAATGCGCCCGGAGAAGCAAGACCCGATGTTGAAATATTTTGCGATTTTGCGCAACGTATGGGCTTCCGAGGCTTTAATTTCAATAGTGCTGAAGAAATTTACGATGAATATAGTTCTATGACCAAGGGAACAAAAATTGATGTATCGTTCTTAAATTATGATCGATTAAAAAGTGAAGGCACGTTTCAATGGCCAGTACCCGAATATCGCCATACAGGAACCCCAAGGCTTTTTCAAGATAAAAAATTCTATACACCATCACAAAAAGCTATTTTTAATGTAGCTACCAGTATTGAAAATACGTCCCTTCAACCAAATGGACACTATCCGTTAATTTTAACAACTGGTAGGGTGCGAGACCAATGGCATTCCATGACCAAAACGGGTAAAGTGTCGCGATTAAAAACACATTATCCAACGCCTGTTTTAGAAATTAACCCTGTTGATGCGTATTTAAATAAAGTTAAAGACGGTGATATCACCGAGATTAAAAGTGAAAACGGTGTGGTTCGTGTTCGAGCCAAAATTACGGATAACATTGTTAAAGGTTGCGTGTTTTTACCAATGCATTGGGGGAAACAATTGCAAAGCGATTTAAACCGAGCAAATAATTTAACCAATACACTCGTCGATCCAACTTCAAAAGAACCTGACTTTAAATTCACTCGCGTTTCAGTTTCAAAATATAAAAAATCGGTAGAAAAAATAATTATTGTTGGGGCAGGTGCTGCGGCATTTCGGTTTGTGCAAAATTATCGAGAGTATAACGAACAAGATGAAATCCATGTGTTTTCAAAAGAACCTAATTTGTTCTATAACCGTGTATTGCTTCCTGAATACGTAACCGAGGAATTAACTTGGGAACAACTTCTTAAAATCAAACTGAAAGAGTTAAGCAAATTAAATATTACAGTTTATCAGGAAACTTCTATTAAAAAAATAGATTCTGAAAATAAAATTGTTACAGATACAAATGGAGAACAACATACATTCAATAAGCTTATTCTAGCAACGGGAAGTCGCGCATTCATTCCAAAGGATGCCCAAATCAATTTACCGGGACGTTTTACCATGCGTAACAAAAGTGATGCCGATAGATTTAAAGCCTATTTAGATGCTACAGGGTTGCCACCAGAAGAACAACATGTGGTTATTGTTGGTGGTGGATTGTTAGGATTGGAGTTGGCAGCAGCCATGAAACACAAAAACGTTAAAATCACGATTGTTCAACGCGCTTCCAGGTTAATGGAACGTCAGTTAGACAACGTTTCCAGTAAATTATTGGCATTGGATGTCCAAGAACGTGGTATTCAAATTTACTTTGATAACGAGGTAAGTACCGTGTTTGATGATGATGAAACTGGCGAATTAAACATCACCTTAAAGAGTGGTAAATTTATAACAGCCAATGCTATTGTTTATGCCATTGGAACCATTCCCAATGTAGAAATTGCTAGGGAAAACGGAATTGTTTGCAGTCGAGGCGTGAAGGTAAATCAGCATTTACAATCATCTAGTCCAGATATTTTTGCCATTGGTGAAATTGCCGAATTTAACAATCAATTATTCGGAATTACATCGGCGGCCGAAGAGCAAGCAACCATTTTAGCAAACTTCATAGCGGGCGATATTAGTTGTGCCTATAACGGTTCGGTTTTAATGAATATTTTAAAATTCAACGATTTAAACCTGTGCAGCATTGGTGATATTGATGTGCCAGAAAATGATGATTCTTATGAAGAAGTTATTTTCACAGACATTTCAAAACGTTATTACAAAAAGTGTATTGTTAAAGATGATTTGTTAATAGGTGCGGTTTTAATGGGCGACAAAAATGAATTTGCCGAATTTAAGACCATGATTGAAAGTAAAATTGAAATGTCGGATAAACGAAACACCTTATTGAGAGGTGTCTCAAATGATGTTCCGGTTTTAGGAAAACTAGTATGTTCTTGCAGTCAAGTAGGAGCAGGTAATATTGAGGAAGCCATTAAAGATGGCTGTACAAACTTCACTGAGCTTTGTAATAAAACAGGTGCAGGTTTAGGATGTGGAAGTTGTAAAACCGAGGTTCGGGAAATTCTTAATAACTCAAAAGTAGTAGCATGAGGGAGTCCTATAGATTGATCGTTAATGGCGGTGTATTGTCTCCAGGCGAGTTAAAATACATCTGTGAAGCTGCTGAAAGTTTGGGTTTAGACGCCATTTCCTTTGGTTCTAGGCAAGATATTATTTTCCCTGAGCCTGTCGATAAAGAGAAATTAAAAGCTTTTGATAAGCTTCAAATGGTTGCCCCAAATGAAGTTCGCATAGAAAATATGGTAACGTCTTATGTGTCTGCTGATATTTTCCCAAGTACATCATGGCTTACCGGCGACAGGTATTTATATATTGCAGAACAGTTTAAGCACGAGCTAAGACTACGTGTTAACATCACCGATCCAAAACAGCGTTTAGTACCCTTATTTACAGGTCATATTAACTTTATTGCTTCAGAGCATGAGGACTATTGGTATTTATACATCAGGCTTCCAGAATGGAAAAAAACACTCATGTACCCTGCACTCATTTATAGTTGGGATTTAGATAAAGTGGAAATTGCTATCGAGAATATGTTGCAGGAAGAACCCGAGACTGTTGAAACCATTTTCGAATTGGTTAGTGACGCCATTGATACCAATAACAGAACAGTGGACAAACCTTTGGAAGTGCCTTTTTATCCGTTTCCGTATTACGAAGGGATGAACCGAATGGGCGATAAATATTGGTTGGGATTATATTGGAGAAATAACCGCTACGACCTAACTTTTTTAAAGGCGATGTGCGAGTTATGTGCCGAAAACAAGATTGGAAAAATTTCCATAACACCTTGGAAATCATTTATAGTAAAAGGGATTCCGCTTAAAGCTAAATTGCTGTGGGAGAAGTTTTTAGGTAAATTCGGTATCAATGTGCGCCACTCCATGTTGGAGCTAAACTGGCATTTACCAGTAAACGATAAAGATGCCTTAAGCTTAAAAAAGTACTTAGTAACCAATTTTGATACCAATGATATAAGTACCTATGGATTAACTTTCGGACTCACCAATTACGCGAGTAATGCCTATTACTTTACCTCAATTGTTGTTGAAAAAAATAAACAACCAGAAGCTTTGGGCGATTTTGTTATTCGCGATACCTACAACTTGCTATATGCTAAGAATTTCGACCCAAATACACGAGATTATATCATGCATGTTCAAGATGTGGATAAGGTAGAATTGCCCGGGTTATTAATGGAGTTAAGTCAATTGTATTTCGAGCAGTTAGGAACCGAAAGAGAAGAAACGACGCATCAAGAAACTAAAAAGGAAAGCATTGAAGGGCAAGTGTATCAATGTAAAGAGTGTTTGACGGTTTATGATGAAGTTTACGGCGATACCACTCAAAACATTCCTCCAAATACACCGTTTAAAAGTCTTCCTGAAATCTATGAATGCTCTCTTTGCGAAGCACCAAAAAGTAGTTTTGAAAAGAAGGTTTTGGTAAAATAAGTTGTTGGTAGATGCTTGTTTGTTGTTGGGAATAAACTGATTTTTTTAAGGCGTTACCCACTGAAAGCGGGTCAGGCTTCCCGATAGCTATCGAGACGTTCCAAGTCCTCACTCGTTCCGATAACTATCAGAACTCGCTGCGGGCTTTCCTCTACAATCCTTAACGCAAAGAAAGGCTAACTAAAAAGTAACTTTGTGATTCCAGGAAACGAGGAATCTCGTAAAGATTTAAATAATGCGACTTAACTTCGCTGAATCTAAAAGTTGCCATTCCTCTAAAAGACCTTTGCTATTAAACGAATTGATCCATTAACATTATCTGCCCCCTTTTTTATTTGTGAACTCATCTTGACTTTTTCTATTTCCTGAAAAATGGCTAAAATTCGCCCATACTTCGTTACTTTTTTATACGTAGCGATGCTATGCCTTTCAAAAAGTGCCTCATCTGGTCAAATTTTATCTCATTTTCGGTCAAACACAAAAAGTCAAGATGAGTTCTTGTTCAAAAACCATAATGGAAAATACATTAAAAACTCCTTGCGTTAAATTTTAGTTAAGCTTTGTTAAATCACTACAAAGTGGTTGTTTAAGTTAAAATTTTATCATAACTTTATTTGAATCAAATAGATAGTGGTTTGTCGCGTTCCTTAAGCTTAAGTTTATATATACTTATTTCGTTTCGTGTATTTCATTCAGACAGAGTAATCTTTTAATTAAAAACACAGGTACCATGTCACTAATTAAAACAAAAAAAGACCAGTTTGTTAGGGACTCCAGTTATAGAAGGCGTGAATATTTAAACAGCAATATTTCTGATCGCGATTTAGATAAGAGGATAAACAAATCTGATGTAAAAATTACGGAAACCGAAATTGGCTTCCATTATGAATTAAAAAAATCTGGTTATATAAAAGCGGACTTTAATTTTTATATTGACAAAGATGATTTAATAGTAACAACAGAGAAAATTCAAAATAAGAAAAATTATAATAAAAGTGAGCATAAACACACGGGACATTCATATTGCTATCCTTCAGCTTATTTTAAAAGAAGATTTCAATTACCTAGAAATATAGTTAAAGATAAAATTTTGGTAGATTATAAAGATCAAGTTTTGAGTTTTGACCTGCTTAAGATTGAGAGTTGAAGCCATAGGTTTTAGTTCTCCAGTTATTTTTGGGAGTTTTTAATTGTTAAAATCTTGATGTTTCATGTAGATAATGAAAAAGTTTAAGCCAGTTCAATATTAACATTTTAAGTATTATCGTTTATAATCTTAAAAGTCATGTTATTGATTTTTTCATTGAGCATAATCTGGCAAGCCAAACGACTGTTTGTGTCTGTGTTATACGTTTTTTTAAGGGTCAATTTCTCTGTTTTATCTAAGGTGTCTTCCATTGCACCCGACATTATTTTTACATGGCACGTCCCACATAAACCTCTTCCTAAACACTCGCCAATATCATCAAAGCCATTATCAATAATGAGTTCCATCAAATTAGGATACTCATAGCGCTTAAAATCCACTTCATACAACTCATTATAGGAGGTTATAATATTTACTTTATAAATCATTTTTTATTAATCAAGGCGCAAAGGTAGGTTTAAAAACTAAATAGGACAAATTTATCCTATTAAAAAAAGTAATATTTTATTGGTTGCAAATTTGGGTTGGAGTTGCTTTTTTTAAAGTACTGTAATGAAAGCGATTCGTTATTTTGTAAGTGTGTTATTGGTTATTAAGCGTTAAAAATGTTAATCCTAACGTAACAAAAATGTAAGTATTTTTATCTGATAACTTAAAAGCCGCTATATGAATTGTTTAAACCTTATAGAAACCTTTATAAATATAAAAAATGCTTTGGTAGAAAGACCAGTTTGATTAAATTTGAAAAATTTTAATTAACCCCCTTTTTATTATGCTACAACCTGTTAAAGAAACCATAAAAACCATACGGGAAAACAAACTTTTATCTGTTGAAGAAATAGAAAAAGCAAAGCATATTTTTTGGCAGTCCACACACATCATACTATCACAGGGAAAGGAAAGAATTACATTGCAAATAGAAGATAAAGAGGAAGCTGTTAAGGTTCAAATTCTTAATGAAAAAGGCTCTGATTTAAGTACTAAAGTCAATGGGAATTATGCAGATTGGGATGTTTACAGTTTAGCGGCGTTGTATATTATAGAAGACGGGTTTGAAGAAGAAATACTCTCTGAAGGTATAAAATATACTCGGGAAGGTATGCAGAAACGGGTATTGGAAGAGCGTTTGGATAAAGCCAAAAAAGCAAATTACAAGGTGCAATTGGCAAACAATTTGTATGGGGAACATACCCTTATAAACGAAAAAGGACAAGCTTATAAAATTACCCTTCGGGATTTTAAAAATAAAACAGGATATATCAATAATATAGATTGGAAAACCAATAAATTGGGGACTACAAAACACATTATGTATCTGTATAATTATCTTGAAGAGCACAAAAGCAAAACAAAACAATTAGCTAAAAACTATCCGTTTATAGAGGTTTATACAGACCCCTTAAATGCGTATAAAATATCTTGGTTTTTTCCAGAAGTATTGCAGGCAGAAGAAACACAATTATTGGAATCCTATTTTGGAACCAATACTTTTATTGAAGACACCCAAATAGTATCCTTTTTTTCTTTTATTAATAAGTCAAAGGATTTTCAGCGTATAAAAATAAGGGAAGAGGTTTTTGAGAAAATCGAAGCCTATTTTGAAACCAAAGAGTTGGAACAAATAAAGGAGCAAACCACATTGGATTACGCTTCTATTAACGCCACATTATATCCCTATCAAAAAGAAGGTGTTGCCTTTTCAGTATTCAAGAAAGGGGTTATTATTGCAGACGAAATGGGGCTTGGTAAAACCCTACAAGCCATAACTACCGCTATCTTAAAAAAAGAGGTTTTTAATTTCAAGAAAACACTTGTTATTTGTCCTGCCTCGGTAAAACACCAGTGGAGAAATGAGGTTGTAAAATTCACCAATGAAAAAGCCATGGTTGTTGAAGGACTTCCTGAAGAACGAAGTAAATTATATCAAAATGACCCCAGCTTTTTCCATATTATAAATTATGAAACCGTATTAAGGGATTTACCTTATATAAATAAATCCAACTATGATTTTGTTATATTGGATGAAGCCCAGAAAATCAAAAACTACGAAACCCAAACCGCAAATGCAGTAAAAGCAATACGTAAAAAACATGCCTTGGTTATTACAGGCACGCCATTAGAAAACAAGCTACTGGATTTGTATTCCATTGTTCAGTTTTTAGATCAAAATTTTTTAGCCCCACAATGGGAGTTTTCTTATCAGCATTGTATTTTCGATACCAAACACAAAAACAAAATTGGAGGCTATTATAATCTTCAAAATTTAAAGAAACGTTTAGAATCCATACTTATACGAAGAGAAAAACAAGAGGTTTTTGAGCAACTGCCCAACGTTATTCAAAAAGATGTTTATGTAGCCCTTTCTGATGAGCAAGCAAACCTACATGGCAGTTTTGCAAGAGGCATTGCTTCTATTTTAGCTAAAAAATTTAAAACCACTTACGATTGGCAAAAACTAATGCACTTACTCACCAATATGCGCATGGTTTGCGACTCTAGTTATTTAATTGACAAAGAAACACACCACTCACCTAAATTAGTGGAACTTAGGGATATTTTAATTGAAAAACTAGCAATTAAAACCACCAATAGAAAGGTTATTATTTTTTCTGAATGGGTTATAATGCTCAAAATTATTGGCGATATGCTTACAAAAGAAGGCATTACCTTTGCAAAACTTACA
The DNA here is from genome assembly GCA_963976005.1 of uncultured Flavobacteriales bacterium. Taxonomy (GTDB): domain Bacteria; phylum Bacteroidota; class Bacteroidia; order Flavobacteriales; family Flavobacteriaceae; genus Yeosuana. The sequence continues at coordinate 27,272 of CAXBJF010000002.1, forward strand.
GGTAAAGTGCCTGTTAAAAAACGTGGCGATTTAATAAAAGAATTTGAAAATAATCCCGATTGCAGTGTATTTTTATCAAGCGAATCCGGTGGTGCAGGACTAAACCTTCAAATGGCCGATACCGTTATAAATTTTGAATTACCATGGAACCCTGCCAAGAAGAACCAGCGTATAGGTAGAATAGACCGAATTGGCCAACAAAAGCAAAAACTGCATGTGTTTAATTTATTGTCTTATGAATCCATAGAAATGAAAATTGCCACGGGCTTACTGCTCAAGCAAAATCTTTTTGAGGGTGTTTTGAGTTCCGGAAACTTTACTGATGAAGTTGATTTTTCTGAAAAAGGAAAATCGCAGTTCATAAAACAACTGGAAGAAGTCATTGATAATGACGGTTTTTCCACTAACTTGGAAAGTGAGGTGGATATAGAAAACCAAGAAGAAGAAACCTTAGAGGAAACAATTCCCGATATTGATGTTCAACGCAATATGGCATCAGGAAATGAAAAAGATAAAGTTCCACAAAAACCCCTTCCAAAAGAAGAGATGGCTCCAAAAAGAGAAGTTAATACGGAGCAAATGGAAGCGGTAATGACAAAAGGCATGGAATTTTTAACAGGCATTTATAATATGAGTACGGGTAACAAAATAGATGCCAATGGGAAACCAAAAGTAGCAGTAAATAAGGAAACTGGAGAAGTTTCCATTACATTTAAAATGGATTTTTAAAACAGAATGCCATTCCCGTTTGCCTTGTCATCCCAACGCTGGAGGAATTTTATTGCGCAGTTTGTTTATATGATTTCTCCGTGCCGTCGAAATGACAAATTGCGGTGCTTCTTTTTATAGTGAATATGTGCTTGCTTTGTCTTTGTCATTCCGACGCAGGGCAATATGGTGGTTATTGTGCGTATGCCATTATGTGCTTGCTTTGTCTTTGTCATTCCGACGCAGGAGGAATCTCATAAAGAGGTTATCCGATTCACATTGTTGGACCCAAAGGTTTTTTTGTTCATTGAAATGATTAAATCAACAATTAAACGAATAAGTATTTTTCAGCCCCCAATCGTAATCATACTTCTGTTATTATTATGAAGCTTAGGTTCTTGTAGTTTTTCCAAAGTATCCATACCACCACGAACTTTAAATTTTGCTTCTACCGCTTTTTTAATAATGGGTTCAATGGATTTTCCTGCACGAAGTGTGGTTAATAAATCGGATTCTGAAGAGGAGAATAAACAGTTTTTTAATTGTCCATTGGCGGTTAAACGCAATCTGTTGCACGAATCGCAAAACGGATTGGTAACCGAACTGATAATAGCAAAACTTCCATTATAACCTGATATTTTATAGTTTTTAGATGTGTCGTTGGGAGCGTCTTGTAAACGTTCTATATTTTCATTGGAAAAGGAACCATTCACATAATTCATAACTTCTGCGTAAGAAACCATTTTGCTCATATTCCATTTGTTGCCATCAAAAGGCATAAACTCGATGAATCTTACAGAAATTGGTAAATCTTTGGTTAAATTGATAAAATCAATGATTTCATTATCGTTAAAATCTTTCATTAAAACCACATTCACTTTTACATTAAAACCTTCTTCAATTAAAAGCAACATGTTTTTATAAACGATATCGAATTGATCGCGACGCGTAATATGTTTGAATTTGTCTCGGTCTAAAGAATCTAAACTAATATTGATTTTTTTAACGCCATTCAATTTTAAAACATCAATAAATTTATCAATAATAACGGCGTTCGAAGAAATGGATAATTCCACAGGAAGCGACGCCAATTTTTCTAAAATAACAGGAATATCTTTTCTGATTAACGGTTCTCCACCAGTCAATCTTATTTTTGTAACCCCATGTTTTACAAAGGTTTTTGCTATTTCATAGATTTCCTCATAAGTCATTAAATGGCTTTTTGGGGACAGTTGTACCCCTTCTTCGGGCATACAATACGAACAGCGTAAATTACAGCGTTCTATCAATGAAATGCGCAAATATCCATGGTCTCTACCGTGAGTGTCTTGCAATATGTTTTGTTGATGTTTCATTAAATATATTTGAGTTTACAACTCCAGTACACAGTTTTTAGCTTAGATGATTAGAATTTTAGATAGTTGGACATTTAGATACTTTGCTACTTTGAAGCTATGAATCTCTGCCACTTTTCTACTTTAAAACTTTATTAATTTAAACTATAAATTAAACTATAAATCAATCATGTCCAGCCCCTTTTAAAATTCTGAAAATATGTAACACCGATGGAAAAATAGCATCCATAGATTCACTTGCGCCATTGGTTGAACCTGGTAATGCCAATACCAAAGTGTTTTTAATGGTACCGGCAACACTTCTTGAAAGCATGGAGTAAGGCGTTCTGTCTTGCCCGTAATTACGAATGGCTTCTTCAATGCCTGGGATGTGTCTGTCCAATAAAGGAATGATAGCTTCTGGTGTAATATCTCTTACCGAAAGCCCTGTTCCACCTGTATAAATTATTAAATCAATTCCCTGACTTTGATACATTTTTGCTTTTTCCTGAATAATATCTTTTTCATCTGGAATAATAACATATTCAGTAATATTAACGTCGCAAGCTTTCAGTTTTGCAATAATAGCTTTTCCCGCTTTATCTTCTTTATGTCCGCCTGAAATAGTATCGGAACACACAATAACAGCAGCAGTTAAATCTTTTCTAAACGTATCTTTAAAATCCGATTTCCCACCTTTCTTGTTCAATAGTTTTATATGACGAATCTCGATGCCTTTGTCAATAGGTTTTAGCATATCGTACATATTTAATGCCACTACGCTGGCACCATGCATCGCTTCAACCTCAACACCCGTTTTGTAAATAGTTTTTACTGTGAAAATAACAGTGATTTCTAAACCATTAATTTCATATGCAACACTTGTAAATTCAATAGGCAAGGGGTGGCAATCAGGTAAAATGTCAGGAGTTCTTTTTACACCCAATAAACCCGCAGCTTTACTCATGGCAAACACATTTCCTTTTGGAACCGTATCGTTTTGAATAGCGGTTATCGTTTCGGGTTTGCTAACTTTTACTATTGCTTGAGCTACTGCGGTTCTTAAAGTTGTGCTTTTATGTGTGATATCGACCATTTTTCGATTTATTATTGTCTAATTATTATTGATTATTGGAGCTAGCGGTTTTTCTTGAAGCTATGAAAATAGAAGTTAATTCGCTTGATTCTTTCAATAAAAAATCTATTTTTTCTTTTGAAATTAAGTTTTCATCTAAAGCAAATTCTAACCAAAAATTAGATTCGTCCACTTCTTCAATAACGATACTGATTTTTGCAATAAAACTAGGTTTTGATTGTGCAATGCATGTCGCTCTGTAATTAGCTGCAACAGAAGTTGAACATCTAATTAATTGCCCTTTAATGTGATTAGAAAGATAAGTATTGGGAAATGACTGCGTGATTTTCACACAGTTGTGGGCAAATATCTTAGTTCTTAATTTTAATTGTTCTTTCATGGTAGTTTAAATAATAAATAGTCACTAATAAATAATCAATTATTAACCTTCCATTGATGCGTATCGTCTACAAAAATCTCTTTTCCAAAAACAGGAACATGTGCTTTTATTTCTTCCACTATATATTCTAGGGCTTTAAAAACCACTTTTCGTCTTGGTGAAGACACAAAAACGAATAGGCATATTTCTCCTGCTTTTACTGTTCCCAAACTGTGATAAATGTGCATGCACGTAAGTTCGAATTTTTCAAAAGCTGCTTCTCTAATCTCATGAAACTTCGCGTTTGCCATGTCTTCATAAGCGGTATATTCAATTGCTGAAACCGTTTTATTGTCAATAACATCGGCACGTACTTGACCTAAAAAAACAGTGTGTGCACCAATACTGGTTTTGGTTTGGTGTTTCGCAATGGATTCCCCAATAAATTGGGATGAAATAGCACCTTGTTTAAAAACGCTTTTTGGTTTTTTATCTGTCATTTTTTTTGTTTTATTGGTCATTGCGAGGCACGAAGCAATCTTTCTCTTTTGAGCGGATTGTTTCAGTCGTCCCGATAGTTATCGGGACTTCTTCGCAATGACGGTTGTTTATTGTTTCTTTTATCTCTGAAGCCCCTTCCTTAATACTATAGCAATTAGTTATGCCGAATTGTTTTAGAATGGAAACAGCTTGTTTACTTCGTATTCCGGATTGGCAAAAAATGAATTTTTGCTTTTCAGAATCGATTTTATGAATGGAGTTTTCAAGTTCCCTTAAAGGAATTGGAGTAATTGAAACAGCTTCAATCTTAGGAAGTTCATGTGGTTCTCTTACATCTATAAACTGAACGTTTTCTATTTCTGAAATTTCTTTAATAGAGACTTCAATAGGTTCAAATTCACAATTGCTAATTAATTTCTTTTTATGAAAGCTATTTTGGTTTTTTAAAACATTATTAATTTCTTCCGATTTATTAATTTTTAAAATGGATGTTTGAGATGTTAAGGCATTATAGCAAAGAAGTTTTCCGTTTAAAACATTCCCAATTCCCAATATGATTTTTAAGACTTCGTTAGCTTGCATACTTCCAATAATGCCTGGTAAAACACCTAGAACCCCAATTTCTGAACAATTGGGAAACGTATTTTTTTTTGGAGGATTTGGAAACAGGCATCTGTAACTTGGCCCGTTTTGATGATTAAAAACAGAAACCTGACCTTCAAATTTGTATATGGCTCCAAAAACCAATGGTTTCTTAGTAATGATGCAGGCATCGTTTATAAGGTAGCGTGTTTCAAAATTATCCGATCCATCAACGATGATATCGTATTGGTTAAATAGATTGATAGCGTTTTGGTAGGTTAATCTTTCAGGATAAGCAATTATTGAAATGTCGTTGTTTAAATCTTCTAATCGTTTTTTTGCTGCTTCAGCTTTGTTTTGTCCTAAGCTTGAAGATCCAAATAAAATTTGACGTTGTAAATTGGATTCTTCAACCACGTCAAAATCTATAACACCTAAAGTGCCAACACCGGCAGCAGCTAAATATTGCAAGGCAGGACAGCCTAAGCCACCGGCACCAACTACTAACACTTTTGACTTAGTGAGTTTGTCTTGACCCGTTTGACCAATTTCTGAAAGAATGATATGTCTGTTGTATCTACTCATAAATTCCTGCGACGGCAGGAATCTCATCCTACCTTATTAAATATTTTTCTTTATCCACCCGCAAAAGGTGGTAATAATGCGATTTCGTTTCCTGTAACTTTTGTTTCAATGGAAACCAATTCGTGATTTTGTGCTACTTGAAAATCTTTGTTTTTAAGTTCTGAATATTTTAAATTTAAAAGTTCAATTACTTCGGAAATTAAATGTCCCGAAAATGGAATAGTTTCTTCTTCACAATTCGTGACTTCCGCTAGTTGTCCGAAATATTTTATGGTTATTTTCATTTTATAATCTCGTTTAATTGTTGGGGTGTATTAATATTTTTGGTAAAATTGATTTCGCGTTCATTTAAAACCACATTTTTAACTCTACATTGATTTACAGCAAATTGCAATCTACGTTCCCCTTCCTTTAAAAGCTTTAAAAATTTATGTTCACATTGCTTTTTATAAAGAGCGATGAGAGGCATGGTTTTACCGTCACTTTCAATTTGAATAATTTCTGAATCCGTATCGATAGCGTTAATCAATTTTTTTAAAATTTCAGAATTAATCAAAGGAATATCGCAACTCAACACTAAATTATATTCCGTTTTAGAATGTTTTAATCCAGAATATATTCCTGCTAACGGGCCTGCGTTTTCTATAATATCTTCTATTCGTTTTAATCCAAAAGCATCATAATCTTCATTATTAGAAACAATCATTAAATTAGAAACTATGGGTTTTAAAGCCTCTAAACTATACTGAACAAATGGTTTTCCTTCCAACAATAAAAAACCTTTATCGGTACCCATGCGGGAACTTTTTCCACCTGAAAGAATAATGCCTGTTATGTGTTTTTTATCTATCATGTTATGTGAAAAATAATTTTACGCATGCAATAACAAGCACAAAAGCCAACATATACCTTAATTTTTGATTATTTAATTTTTTGCTTCCTAAATAACCACCAATGATTCCCCCAATTAAGGCAATAGCCACTAAAACAAAAGTTTCTGTTTCCAATTGCACACCACTGCTTAATTGCCCAACAAGTCCGGCAGCAGAATTTACCCAAATAAATAAAGCTGAAACTGCAGCAGCTTCTTTCATATTTCCCCAATGTAAAAGTAAAATTAGTGGGGTTAATATGATGCCGCCACCAATGCCAATTAAACCTGAGAAGAAGCCAATAATACCACCAACTAAAAGTCCATGCCAAAGTTTCACTTGTTTAATAGAGTCACTTTCTTTTCCAAATACATTCAACATTTTTAAAATGGCAAATACCAATAAAATGGCCAATATTTTTTTATAAATGGATGCATCAATTTCAATAGTACCACCAACAAAAGCTAATGGAATGGAAGTAACTGCAAAAGAAAGAAACAGTTTTTTGTTGAAAAAACCACCTTTGTAATAATAGTAAAATGATATGCCTGCTACAAATAAATTGAGCAATAGGGCAGTGGGTTTCATGGTTTCTGGGGCAAATGAAAACAAAGCCATAAGTGCTAAATATCCACTGGCACCGCCATGACCTACACTTGCATATAGAAAGGCCACTATGGGAAGCATAAGTAGAAATAGATATATGTTTTCGGTTTGTAACATTTTTAAGTTATAAGTGTCTAAAGTGCCTAGAGTATTTAAAGTTGTGAGTATCTTGAGTTAAAAAAATATTTAAAGTTTGTTTGAAATGGAAGTGAAAATGGCTAGAAGTTCTTTCGATTCTTTCATTATTGCGGTTAATGAACTTGGTTCTAACCAATTTAACTCCATAACAATTTCTAACCAATAAACTGTTTCGCTTGCTTCACTTTATGAAATTTCAATTTTATTTTTAAAATCCTTTTTGCTTCTAGAACGATTAGCTTCTCTATAATTTGCTCCGATACTTGTTCCAGGTTTTGTTATCTGATTTCTAATAACTAAAGCTTCGGCTGATTTTGGTAATGAAGACGATGCTTTGATAATTGATATTGCGAATTGAAGTGTCCTTAACTCCAGTTTTTTAGCAAATTCCTTATTTTCCATAATTCAAATTTTAGGCACTTTAAATACTTTTAACTTTAGTGCATTTTATTTATAAATTTTCAATTTTAATTAATTCCTTGTCTAAAAATTCCCAGCAATTTTTGTTAATCTCATCAAACGTGAAAATTAATGATTTTCCGTATTCGGTTAATTCGGCGCCACCGCCACCTTTGCCTCCAGTGCTATTTATGGTTACTGGTTTTTTAGCTGATTTATTAACCGAGTCTATAAGATTCCAGGCCTTTTTATAGGATAAGTTTAAAGATTTTGCTGCTTTTGATAATGACCCTGTTTCATCAATAGCTTTTAATAATTGAACCCGACCTTCACCTAAAAGTACATGATTATCAAACTCAATCCAAATTCGGCTTTTAATTTTATAGCTCATAACTGTTTGGTTTAAACGGGTAATAAAACAACTTCTACTGTATCGCCAATTTCAATATTAGAAAGGTCTTCAGACATATAAACAAATGCATTTGAAATAGCAAAAGTTTGTAACATGGCAGAACTTTGTCCTTCCAAAACAGAAACTTCACCATCATTATAAATGGCTTTTAAAAACTGTGGTCTGTCTCCATTCTTAATAAATTTTGATGCTGATTTTGCTTTAATACGAGGGAGTTCAACATCAGGGTTATCCATCATTTTTTGCAATGCTATATAAACGTATATGTAAAAACAGGTTAAAGCCGCGGCAGGGTTTCCTGGTAATGCAAAAACGAGTGAATCATTCTTTTCTCCGAAGAATAATGGTTTCCCAGGTTTTTGTTTTACTTTATAAAAAAGAGCTTCAACCTTTAATTCTTCAAGTGCTTTTCCAACAAAATCGTAATCGCCAACAGAAATTCCACCAGAGATTATTACTAAGTCGTTTTCATTTATAACCTCGTTTAATTTTGATAGTGTTTTGTCGTAATCATCTTCAACTTTATGAATACTTACATCGTAACATTTAAGATTGTATAAGGCATTTTGAAGCATTTTTGAATTGCTTTCGTATATTTTGCCATAATCTAACGCTTCTCCAGCTTCAACCAATTCGTTTCCTGTGGTTACAATGGCGATGTTTGGTTTTTTAAATACTGAAACGTTATTTATTCCTAAAGAACACAAATAGCCAATGGCGGCAGGTGTGAGTTTTGTTTCCTTTTTTAAGGCTAATTCGCCCTTTTTCACCTGTTCGCCGATAGGACGAATATTATGGTTTATATTGATTTGTGATTCAAGAGTTATTTGTGAGCCTTTTACCAGTACTTTTTCCTGCATCATCACGGCATTAGCAGTATCGGGTATGGGTGCGCCTGTAAAAATACGAACCGCTTCCCCTTTTTTTAATATGGGTTGATGGGAATCCCCTGCTTTTATTTCACCAACCAAATTATAAGATAAACTATCGTGTAAGTACAAAGCATAACCATCCATAGCCGATTGCCTAAATGGAGGCATATTAATTGGAGAAAATACATCTTTATAAAGTTTATAGCTCCCCGATTTTTCAATGGGCTTTGTAGTTTCGATTAAAAGGGGTTTGCTATTTTCTTTGACTAATTGAATAGCTTCTAAAATGCCAATCATTATAATTTCGTTATGTATTTGTAAATATAACGATTTTGTTTTTATTACTGAAATTCTCTGCTTAGATATTTTCAATAAATGCATTTTAAGTAAAATAGAAGGCTAATTATTTCATTTGTTCAAGAAAACGGTGGTTCTCTTACTGAACTACTAAAAATAAGTATTTTCAAATAAAATTAAGTATTAATACGTATATTTGTTTTCAGGCGACCCTATTATTTAAGCTTTTATTCTTGGAAACCAAAATTTTAAATACAGTCCATAATATTCCCCGAAAACGTGTTACAAGTAGTGTGTCTTGTGATGTTTGTGAAAACTATGATTGCCTTATAAAAAGAAATTTAAATGATTTAGAGGATTATAGGCTTGTTAGGGAAAAGAATAATCTGCGATGCAAAAAAGGGCAGCAATTTATAATGGAAGGTGCGCCTGTAAATGGTTTGTTTTTTATTCTAAAAGGAAAAGTTAAAGTATTTAGAACTGGTATTAACGGTCGAGAACAAATAGTTCGATTTGCCAAAGAGGGAGAAATTATAGGACACCGCGGATTTGGAACCGAAGAATACTATTCTATAGGAGCCATCGCTTTAGAAGACACAAAATTATGTTATTTCTCTAAAAACAACCTTCAAGAAGCTTTATTGAACAATTCCAAATTTGCTTACGATTTTATGCTTTTTTACGCTAATGAATTGAATAAGAGCGAATCTAAAGTCAAGTCCATTTCTCAAATGACGGTTCGGGAGCGCGTTATTGACACCATCTTGTACATCCACAGAAAATTTGGTGATACAAATAACTTTCTTAATCTTCCATTAAGTAGAAAAGAATACGCCGATTATGCTGGTACTGCTGAAGAGCAGGTTATTAGAGTGTTTTCAGCATTAAAAAAAGAAAAACTTATTGTTGCCAAAGGAAAGAAAATTGGCATTATTAATATTCAACTTCTCAAAAACGAAGTTAGTGAACACAACTATTATTTAGATAGTTAATAGTTTCATTCTACCTGATTTTTCATTAAAATTTCATTAATATTTCTAGAATTAAGTATGTATACGTATTTATTTTCATGAACTAAAATTTATGTAACTATTTGTTCTTTAGTTATTTATGAATTAAACATGTTTTTTGTCAGGTATTGTTATGGTGAAAAAAGAGGTTTTAACATGGGCATTGTCATAGAATAGAAAGTGATGTACTTATATATTTGTCAAAAATTAAGTATTGATACTTATATTAAATTAAAACTATATACTATGAAATCACTATTAACAAAATCAACATGGATTTTATCACTTGGATTGCTACTAAGTTCTTGTGGTGGTAAAGAATCCAAAAAAGCAACAACAGAAGAAGTTCCAGCGGAAGCTTCAAAAACAAAAACACTGGATATTGAAAAACCTCAATTAACTTTTGGGTTTATCAAATTAACGGATATGGCGCCTTTAGCCATTGCAAAAGAAAAAGGTTTTTTTGAAGAGGAAGGTTTATTTGTGTCTGTTGAAGCACAATCAAATTGGAAAAACGTATTAGACCGTGTTATTGATGGTCAGTTAGATGGGTCGCACATGTTAGCTGGTCAGCCTATTGCAACAGGAGCTGGTTTTGGTAGACAAGCAGAATTGGTAACTGCTTTTTCAATGGATTTGAATGGAAATGGTATTACAGTATCTAATGATGTTTGGGCCAAAATGAAACCCAATGTTCCTAAAGATATCGATGGAAAACCCATTCATCCAATTAAGGCAGATGCTTTAAAACCTGTAATTACAGAATATAAAAATAAAGGAAACGCCTTTAAAATGGGCATGGTATTTCCTGTATCAACCCACAACTACGAAATCAGATATTGGCTAGCTGCTGCAGGCATTAATCCTGGCATGTACACTGCCGATAATGTACAAGGACAAATTGGAGCGGATGTATTGCTATCGGTAACACCTCCACCACAAATGCCAGCAACCTTGGAAGCAGGTACTATTTATGGGTATTGTGTAGGGGAGCCTTGGAACCAACAAGCAGTGTTTAAAGGTATTGGAGTGCCAGTTGTAACCAACTATGATATTTGGAAAAACAACCCAGAGAAAGTATTTGTTATGACTAAAAAGTTTGTGGATGAAAATCCTAACACTGCAATAGCCGTTACGAAAGCCTTAATTCGTGCTGGTAAATGGTTGGACGAACCAGAAAACAGAGCAGAAGCTGTGAAAATATTATCCATGTCGCAATACGTTGGTGCAGACGAGGTGGTTTTAGCGAACTCTATGACAGGTACTTTTGAATTTGAAAAAGGGGATAAACGCGAGATGCCAGATTTTAATGTATTCTACAAGTACAACGCCACCTATCCCTTTTATTCGGATGGTATTTGGTTCTTGACGCAAATGCGTAGATGGGGACAAATTCCTAATTCAAAACCAGCCGATTGGTACGCAAATACAATTAAAAAGATTTATAGACCAGATATCTGGAAAAAAGCTGCCGATTTATTAGTTGCTGAAGGGAACATTCCTGCTGCCGATGTGCCAAAAACAGATGGTTACAAACCAGTTACAACCGATTTTATTGATGGTACTAAATATGATGCGAAAGATCCAATTGGATACATCAATAGTTTCAAAATTGGAAATAAAGATAAAAAGTAATATTAAAATTTAGTAAACATGAAGCAAAGTGTAACATTAAATAAACTAACCAAGATTATGGAATTTGGGTTTCTAGGAACATTAAAGTCGATATTCACTGGGAAGATTGAAAAAGAAGATTTCAGGAACTTCTTACGAAAAGTAGTGGTGCCTCTTGCTTCTATGCTCTTATTTATAGGGTTATGGCACATGGGAGCTAAATCTTTATTTAATATAGAAGCCGATTATAAAATTGAAAAGGCATTAACAGATCAAGGACAGGAAGCTGCAGATGCCATGCGTGCTTGTATAGCATCGGGAGCAATAAAATGCCAACCAAATACATTGCCATCTCCAGCTCAAGTGTGGGGTTCTTACAAAAAATTATTGAACGACCATTATATTATTAGAGCCGACAAAAAAGCATTTATTGAGAAAACAGCTGTATTAAATGCAAAACGCTTAGCCGATGGAAAAGATGCCATTACTTATACAGGTAGACCATCGTTTGTAGATCAAATAATTACAAGTTTAAAAACAGTTTTTGCAGGGTTTCTTTTAGCGTTATTGATTGCGGTTCCTATTGGAATTATAATAGGACTTAGTAAAACATTGCGAAGCTCGGTGAATTGGTTAATACAAATATTGAAACCTGTATCGCCAGTAGTTTGGTTGTTGTTGGTTTTTATGATTGTGAAAACATTAACGAAAAACTCGGAGTCTGATAGTGCTTTTATCATCTCTTTTATTAGTGTTGGGTTGTGTTCTATGTGGGCAACTTTGGTAAACACCGCCATGGGCGTTTCGTCAGTAGATAAAGATTTTATAAACGTTGCTAAAGTATTGAAATTAGGGACGTTTCAAAAAGTTTTTAAAGTGATTTTGCCATCTGCATTACCACTTATTTTTACAGGGTTAAGGATTACACTTTCGGTGTCTTGGATGGTACTTATTGCTATTGAATTATTGGCACAAAGTCCTGGTTTAGGGTCTTTTGTTTGGGAAGAATTCCAGAATGGATCGATAGATTCCAACTCGAAAATTATTGTCGCCATGTTTGTAATCGGCGGTATTGGATTTATGTTAGATAGAATTATGCTAACCATTCAAAATATGATTTCGTTTAATAAGAATGACGGAATTTAAGGAGAGTTTGAAAGTTGAAAGTTTCAAAGTTTCAAAGAATCAAAAGTTAAACTATTCAAGATATAATTGAGAAAGAAGAAATTATAAATGAAACTGTAATGTGCGTTAGGGATTGCAGTGGAAAGCCCACAGCGAGGCACGAGCGAGGACTTGTAGCGAAAAGCCCGACCCTTGGGTAACGCCCAAAAAAAAAGTGGAGTTGTTTAATTGTTTAACTGTTTAATCGTAAAGATTAGTTAAACAAATAATCGAATCAACAAATAAACATAGAAGAAATGGCATACTTAGAATTAAATAATATATACAAAACGTACGGAAAAGGCGAGCATGTTACTGAGGTACTTTCTAACATTAATTTGTTTATTGAAGAAGGGGAGTTTGTTGCAATTGTAGGTTTTACGGGGAGTGGGAAAACTACTTTGGTGAACCTTATAAACGGATTGTTGCAACCTACTAGCGGGGAGGTTTTATTTAAAGGCGAGCCTGTAATTGGTACGAGCCATGAACGTGGTGTTATTTTTCAGAATTATTCTTTATTGCCTTGGTTAACGGTTGGACAGAACATTTATATGGCTGTGAAAGAGGCGTTTCCGAAGGAAAAGAAATCGGTACTTCATAATATTGTGAAAGATTATGTTGACATGGTGAATTTATCGCACGCCATTAATAAACGTCCGAAAGAATTATCGGGTGGGATGCGTCAGCGCGTTGCTGTTGCGCGTGCTTTAGCCATGAAACCCGAAATGATTATTATGGACGAACCACTCGGTGCATTGGATGCCTTAACACGGGGTAATTTACAGGATGAAATTTTAAACATTTGGGGTAAAGATAAGCGTACGGCGCTGTTGATTACCAATGATGTAGATGAAGGTATTTATATGGCAGACCGTATTATTCCATTACGTCCAGGACCAAATGCAACCTTAGGACCTGAGTTTAAAATAGATATTGAACGCCCTCGGGATAAAACGGAAATGAACGATAACCCGAGTTTTAAAAAAACAAGAAATGCCATTATTGAGTATTTGATGGATATTGGGAATGAGCGAAAATCGGTATCGGAAAAAGAATATATATTGCCAGATTTAAGTCCGAAAAACTTTGTTGGATCTTTTTAAAAACAAAAAAATGAGCGTAAAAACTATAGATTTTAATAGAGACATAGATTCTGAAAACGGTATTTTATATCCTTCCAGAGTTATGTTGGATATGGTAAACCTTAAAAAAGTGTATCCAACGCCCAAAGGTGATTACATGGTGTTGGAGGGTTTGAATCTTCAAATTATGAAGGAAGAGTTTGTAACCATTATTGGGCACTCTGGTTGTGGTAAAACAACCATGCTTTCCATGATTGCAGGGCTTAATCCTATTTCTGGCGGAAATATATCGGTTTTAGGTCATCATATTAAAGGCCCTGGACCAGATAGAGGTGTTATTTTTCAATCACCTAGTTTAATGCCTTGGATGACTTCACTGCAAAACGTGTTGTTAGGAGTTAATCAAGTATTTCCAGACGCAACTAAAGCACAACGCAACGATATTGCCAAATATTATTTGCAAAAAGTAGGGTTGGAAGATGCTTTTAATAAACGCGCTTCTGAATTGTCTCAAGGCATGCAACAACGTGTTGGAATTGCCAGAGCATTCGCTATAAAACCAAAAGTATTACTGCTTGATGAGCCATTTGGAATGCTGGATTCTTTAACTAGGGGTGAACTTCAAGATATCCTAATAGAAATATGGAATAAAGAAAAAATTACGGCGGTTATGATTACCCATGATGTGGATGAAGCTATTTTTTTGGCCGACCGTGTCGTGATGATGACCAGTGGCCCAAAAGCGAAAATAGGCGATATTTTAAATATAGATTTTGAACGCCCAAGAACCCGAAAAGCGGTTTTAGAACATGACGATTATTATAAATACAGAAAACATTTAATAGATTTTTTAGAACATTAAATAAACAACTTAAAACAATTATGAACCTTAAAATCACAAACAAATTTAAAACTTAAAATTATGAAAAAGATTTATTTATCAATAAGCATTTTAACCTTAATGATTCAGTTTGCACAAGCGCAATTTACATTGGATGGAGAATTTCGTCCAAGAACAGAATACCGCAATGGCTATGGTGATATTATTGCCGATGGTGCCGATGCAGGTTTTGGTACTTCAACAAGATTAAGACTTAATACAGGATATACCGCTGAAGGGTATCAACTTTATGTTAGTTTACAAGATGTGATGACTTGGGGAGAAAACAGACAATTATTACCAGCAGATACTAACAATTCCTTTGCTGTTTTTGAAGCTTGGGCAGATGTAAAACTCGGTAGCGGTTGGTCAACTAAATTAGGGAGACAAATGATTAATTATGATGATGAGCGTATTCTTGGGCCTGTGGGTTGGACACAACAGGCACGTAACCATGATGTGGCCATTATAAAGTATAAAAACGATAAATTTATGCTGGATTTCGGTTTGGCCTTTAATCAGGATAAATCAGACTTTTCTGGATTCTCTTCAGTTGGGACTGCTTATACAACGGCTGGGTTCTTTTCTTACAAGGCCATGCAATACGTGTATTTAAAACAACAATGGGACAATTTTTCTGCAAGTTTCTTGGCACTGAATAATACTTTTCAAGATTTGGTTTCAGGTGCGTCTGCAGGTACCGTAAGTAGTTTGTTGACAGCAGGATCTCATTTAGAATATTATAAAGGAGGTTTCGGATTTAAGGGAAATCTCTTTATTCAAACAGGTGAAAGACAAAATGAAGTGGATGTAAATGGCGCCTATTTAGCGGGATTGGATTTAAGTATAAAAGCGTCTAGTAAAGTTGAATTGGGCTTAGGTACTGAAATTACCAGTGGTAAAAAAGATAATTCTGCAGCGTTCTTCCCATTATATGGAACAAATCACAAATTCAATGGTTTTATGGATTATTTCTATGTAGGAAACCATATAAACTCAGTGGGGTTAGTGGATATTCATGCAAGCGTGAATTTTAAACTATCTGAAAAATCAGATATTTTAGTAAAAGCGTTGAATTTTAGTGGCGCCGAAGCATTACCAAGCGGAGATAAATCTTTAGGAACCGAACTTGATTTGGTATTCTCTACAAAACTAAAAGGTGCTGGTTTATCTGTCGGATACTCTCAAATGTTTGCTAATGATGGCATGTATGAGTTAAAGGGAACAACAAAAGCAGCTTCAGCCGATGGTCAAAACTGGGCTTGGGCCATGTTAACTATTAAACCTAAATTTTTAAATTAAATAATATTCTGTTTTTGGTTAAATTATTTAAATTTTTTTTTGTAAATAAAGGATTAGTTATTTAATTTAAATTTTAAAAATCCCATGAAAATGGGATTTTTTTATGAAATATTTAAATTTGCCTATCCTATGTGTGATGAGTTGGGTAAATACGCTTTAATAGGATAATGAATTAATATTTAGCCATATATCATAATTTTTACATTAATTTGATATAGATTACTTCGTGATATTTTGATAACTTAGTACAATTAAAATTAAGTTAAATCAAAGCACAAGTTACCTATACGGTTACCTGTTTTGAAAAAATTTATTAACTAATTGATTGTTAAGGACATAAAGAACCTCTATTAGTTCTGTCATCCCGACGAACCGAGTTTTTGAGTATATTAAAAAACCGTTAATTATAAGATTTCAATAGATGTCGTTTAAAATCAACCATAAAATTTGCAATTCGGATGTCTGTAATATAAATAAATTAAGATGAAAGAATTATTAATTAATTACAGATAAGAATGTCGGTAAATTTGTTTGATTTAACAGGTAAAATAGCTCTAATTACAGGTGCAACACATGGTTTAGGGAAGGCTATGGCAATTGGGTTGGGGAATGCCGGAGCTACCATAATTATAAATGGTGCGTCATCTCAAGAAAAATTAGATATTGCTGTTTCAGAATATAAAGCATTGGGGTTGAAAGCGTTTGGGTATCTATTTGATGTAACAGATGAAACTCAAGTAATAAGAAATATTGCTAAAATAGAAAGGGAGGTGGGAGTTATAGATGTTTTAGTAAATAACGCAGGAATTATTAAAAGAATCCCATTGGAAGAAATGGAAGTATCAGATTTTGAAAAAGTGATTAAGGTAGATTTAGTAAGTCCTTTTATTGTGTCTAAACACGTCGTACAAGGCATGATTAAGAGGAAAGCCGGAAAGATAATTAACATCTGTTCAATGATGAGTGAATTAGGACGTAATACAGTTGGGGCATATGCTGCTGCAAAAGGAGGGTTGAAAATGTTAACCCGGAATATGGCTACGGAATGGGCAAAACACAATATCCAAATTAATGGTATTGGACCAGGTTATTTCGCAACAAGTCAAACAGCTCCTATTCGTGTTGATGGACACCCATTTAACGAATTTATTATCAGTAGAACACCGGCAGGTCGTTGGGGAGATCCTGAAGATTTGCAAGGTGCCGTTATATTTTTGAGTTCTAAAGCCAGTGATTTCGTTAACGGCCAAATTATTTATGTTGATGGAGGTATTTTGGCAACTATAGGGAAACCTTCGAGCGGGAATTTGTAAATACAGATCAAATTAAAATCAAATCATAATTTTATAATTAATTGGATTTAATTTGTTAAATCCCCAGGATAAACTTCTAAAAACTCCAATTAAAAAAATATGTCAGAAATCGGGTTAATTAAAGGTCTTTTTTTATTACGTTTCCAAATGCCCTGATATTTTAGTTTCCGGCCTAATGAATCATAAATAATACATGTTTAATTATATAGAACTATTATATTTAAATGCTTTTCATTAAAAAATTTGACGATGGAACAAATTTTATCTTTTTTGTTTTGTTTATTTGATAAATTGCCATTTGGCAATTGAATAAACCTCTAACCACTAAACAAAACTTAATGAACAGAAAAATATTAATCTGGTCCATAACAGCTGCTTTAGCGGGATTTCTTTTTGGATTTGACACTGTTGTTATATCAGGAGCTGATAAAAAATTGCAATTATTATGGCAATCGTCTGATGCCTTTCATGGCTCCGTTGTTATGGCTATGGCTTTATGGGGTACCGTCTTTGGTGCTTTGTTTGGTGGAATCCCAACAAATAAAATTGGTAGAAAGAATACTTTAATCTGGATTGGATTATTTTATTTTGTTTCTGCTGTTGGTTCATCTTTAGCTAATGACCCACATACGTTTGCTTTTTTTAGATTTTTGGGAGGTGTAGGCGTTGGTGCATCAACCATTGCAGCCCCAGCTTATGTTTCTGAAATATCTCCCCCTAAAAAGCGTGGTAGGTTAGTGTCGTTATATCAATTTAATATTGTTTTAGGTATTTTAATAGCCTTTTTATCAAACTATTTATTGCGTAATGTAGGTGAAAATGCATGGCGTTGGATGGTTGGTGTTGAGGCTTTCCCCGCATTTATTTATACCATTTTAATATTCACTGTGCCTAAAAGTCCTAGATGGTTAATTTCTAAGCACAGATATCAAGAAGCTAAAGAAGTCATTGCAATTATAAATCCTGAAGGTAATGCTGAAGCGTTAATGTCAGAAATAAAATCTGAAAACGAGACCCATGTACCAGGAGAAAATATATTCATCAAGAAGTATCGATTTCCTTTAATGTTAGCGTTTTTAATTGCTTTTTTTAATCAATTATCAGGAATCAATGCGTTTTTATATTATGCCCCAAGGATTTTTGAAGAAGCAGGTTTGGGCGAAAGTGCCGCTTTACTGAGCAGCATAGGAATTGGTATAACTAATTTGTTATTTACATTATTAGGTGTGTTTTTTATTGATCGCTTAGGAAGAAAAACACTTATGTACATTGGGTCCATAGGTTATATCATATCTTTAAGTTTAGTGTCAATGGCATTTTTTCTTAATTGGGAAGGGCTGGCAGTCCCTATTTTCTTGTTTATGTTTATAGCCTCTCATGCTATTGGACAAGGCGCAATAATTTGGGTGTTTATTTCTGAAATTTTCCCTAATAATTTAAGAGCAAGTGGGCAATCATTTGGCACGTCAACACATTGGGTTTTGGCTGCGATTATTCCGTCATTAGTTCCTATGCTTTTTTCAACAATTGGTGCAGGCGTCGTATTTTTATTCTTTGCCATCATGATGGTATTCCAATTATTGTTTGTGGTATTTATAATGCCTGAAACCAAAGGGGTTTCTTTGGAAGAATTAAGTAATAAATTAATAAAAGAACATAACAGATAACATGCAAAAGCAAATTTCTATATTATTAATTTTAAGTTTGGCAGTTATGTTTGGGTGCAAAAAAGCTTCAGAAAAGGAAAAAGGCATTTCTTCTTCAGCAGATATAATTAAGGAAGAAGTTGAACCATACAGACCTCATTTTCATTTTACGCCAGAGGCCCATTATTGGATGAATGACCCGAACGGATTAGTTTATCATAATGGGAACTATCATTTATTCTATCAATATTATCCAAATAGTACCGTTTGGGGCCCTATGCATTGGGGTCATGCCATAAGTAAAGATCTTTTACATTGGGAACATAAACCTATTGCGCTGTATCCAGATAGTTTAGGGTATATCTTCTCTGGTAGTGCCGTCATTGATAAAAACAATACATCAGGTTTTGGTAAAGATGCTTTGGTGGCTATTTTCACTTACCACGACCCAGTTAAAGAAAAAGCTGGAGATATAGATTTTCAAACTCAAGGAATTGCCTTTAGTAATGATGAAGGTAACACATGGACGAAATATGACCAAAACCCAATTATTAAAAACCCAGGTATTAAAGATTTTAGAGACCCGAAAATGTTTTGGAATGAAGCAAAAGCGAAATGGTAAATGGTGCTGGTTGCCAAAGATCATGTGCAGTTTTACGAATCGGATAATATTAAAGATTGGAAAAAAATTAGTGAGTTCAGATTTAAAGATAATCCGCCATTAGGGGTTTGGGAATGTCCTGATTTATTTAAACTGAAAGTTGAAGGAAGCGAAGAACAAAAATGGGTACTTATTGTAAGTCATGGAACCGGAGCACCCAATGGTGGTTCTGGCACACGTTATTTTATTGGAGATTATGATGGCACCACCTTTTCAACCCATCAAAAAATGAGCCTTTGGGTAGATTATGGAACCGATAATTATGCAGGAGTAACATACAATAATGCACCAAACGATAAACGGATTTTTATAGGATGGATGAGTAACTGGGATTATGCAACCGTTACCCCAACCGAAAAATGGCGAAGTGCCATGACACTTCCTAGAGAATTGTCCATTTATAAACAGAACGATCAATATTTCTTAAAAAGCAAATTAATAGATGGTTTTGACGCATTAACCAACAATGTTCCTAACAATGAAATTACTGGAGAAATACCTTATAAATTCAGTTATGAAAATTTGCAACAAAGCGAAATTAGTTTTGATGCTGAAATAAAAGACTCCTTACAAATAGTCATATCTAATAACAAAGGCGAAAAATATATTATTGCTTACAATAGGGGAAACGGAATATTCTCTACAGATAGATCCAATTCAGGACAAGTAAATTTTAGTGAAAATTATTTGAAAAACGCATTTCAAACGATGAATATTGGAGTAAAAGATTCGCTATCCATTCAAATAGTTTTAGATGCATCTTCGGTAGAAATTTTTCTGAATAATGGCGAATTTGTTATGACCAATCAAATTTTTCAAAATGAAAATTATACTGATTTTGAAATTAATCAAAAAAATAAATCTAATATCAAAAATTTTAATATTAGATTTATAAATAAAACCATTAACTAATTTCATTAATATAGAATGTCAAAAATCACATGTTTTGGAGAGGTATTGTGGGATGTGTTTCCCACACATAAGAAAATAGGGGGTGCTCCATTAAACGTTGCTTTGCGCTTACAGTCCTTAAATAATGATGTCATTATGATCAGTAGTGTAGGCGATGATGAACGAGGGAGAACACTTTTGAATTATATTTCAAAACATGGAGTAAATACGGATTATGTTCAGATACATGATAAATTCAAGACAGGAAAAGTAAAAGTGATGCTCAACGATAAAGGCTCAGCATCTTACGATATTAATTTTCCACGTGCCTGGGATAATATTTTAGTTGATGATAAATCAATTGATATTGTTAAAAAATCGGATGCTTTTGTTTTTGGAAGCTTGGTAGCCAGAAATGACGTTTCAAAACGAACATTATTTGAACTGCTAAATCATGCTAATTATAAAATTTTCGATTTAAATTTAAGATCACCTTATTATAACAAAGAGCTTTTAATTCAGTTAATGAATAAAGCTGATTTTATTAAATTTAATGACGATGAGTTATATGAAGTCAGCGGTTATCTAGATTCAAAATACCGCTCCATGGAACAGAACATTCATTTTATTTCACAAAAAACAAATACAAAACATATCTGCGTTACCAAAGGGCATCATGGTGCTGTTTTATTGTACAATGACAAATTTTATTATAATAGTGGTTATCTCATAAAAGTGATTGACACGGTGGGCGCTGGAGATTCGTTTTTAGGAAGCTTAATAAGTCAATTACTTCATAAAGTGAATCCACAAGAAGCCGTTGATTTTGCATGTGCCGTAGGAGCAATGGTAGCGCAAAGCGCAGGGGCCAATCCGGTGTTGTTACGGTCAGATATTGATGCTTTTATAAATCCTTATTAAGATAATTGATTTATGACATCCTATCACCGCGAATTTTAATGTGTTTTAAGTTTTTAAAAAAATAAAAGAGGCTGTCTAAAAAGTCGTCATTGCGAATCCCGATAGCTATCGGGAGAAGCAATCTGTAAATTGCAAGTTGTTGATTTACAGATTACTTCGAAATAAAAATTTCTCGTAATGACGGTTAATATATACTTTTTAGACAGCCTCTTTTATTTTAATTGCTAATTTGGTTGATTATTGTTTGCTTATACTGCCAGACGGACCATCCTTTTTATTTACAATTTCAGGGTTTCCATAATATTTTATGTCCCCGCCACTTGAGGCTTTAGCAGTTAATTCTTTAGCTGTATTCACCGTAATATCAGCACCACTGGATGCCGTTACGTGACTTGATTGG
Organism: uncultured Flavobacteriales bacterium; assembly: GCA_963976005.1. Classification (GTDB taxonomy): domain Bacteria; phylum Bacteroidota; class Bacteroidia; order Flavobacteriales; family Flavobacteriaceae; genus Yeosuana. Next base: position 48,916 of record CAXBJF010000002.1, read on the forward strand.
GCAATTAAATCAGCCGCTTTTATATCACTACCACTAGATGCTTCAGCATTTAATTTATCTGTATTTCCACTTAGTTTTAAATCACTTCCGCTACTGGAATTGCAACTAAGTGAACTGGTATTCACATCAAGTTTCATATCACTTCCACTGGAGGTATTCAGTTCTAAATGATCTGCATTGATAGTATTTGTTGACATGACATCAGATCCACTTGTTGATGTGATTTTAGAGATGTCTTTAAAGGTCACCATAATTTTTTTTGAGGACGCATAACCGATGCTTTTTTCAGTATAAATGCGTAATTCGTTATCCTTCACTTCAGTTTTAATAAGGGTGTGTAAATTTTCATCTGCTTCAATTACAATGCTTTCTTCATTTCCTTGGGTTAAATAAACATCAAGTCCTTGACTTGCTTTTATGGCATTAAATGACTGGTTTAAAGTTCTGTTTTCTATTTCAACATGTCCATTTCCCTTAATGCCAGGACCAAAATTCATGTCGAAATTGCAAGAAAACAGTAATAAACTTAATAAGGTTGTTACGATAATTTTAGATAGTGTTGTCATAATTGTTCGTTTTTTGATTGATGATTCAAATATTAAAATTTATGTTAGTATTTGGTAAACAAAATAACCGAGTTGTTAATTTTTCATGATGAATTGATTAATTTTCTTCAGATTTTATTTGAATACCATTATTATCAATATTTACTTTAACTGCTGGACTGTTGGCTTTTAGTCCGTTTTTGTTAATTTTTAAACTGCTGCTATCAACTTTAACTTGTATGCCATCTTCATTAATATTTATACCATCAGCATTTCCTAAGATATCATCATCTAATTCCTCAGGACAGTCTAAGCATTCAACATCATCTGTAATTATTTTCAGGAAGTGATTGACCTGATTGGATGATACAATGTTATCATCATAGCTGTGGTAACTTAAAAAGGATTTTGTGTTGTTGTTAAAGTTGGCAATAATGCCTTCTGGTAAGCGTAAAATAACTGTAACTTCTTGATCACTGAATTTGTTTTTGGCTTCAGTTATTAAATAATTATCCAATAAAACTTCATTTCCATTAATGGTATAATTATAACTTATATTTTTAGCCCGTTCAATAGCTTTATCATAGTCTCTTCCGTCTGCAGACTTTTCAATATTTAAAGTTGCCAGTGAATCTGTAGTTGATTTTACAATAATATCAATATCATCGGAATATATGATTCTGTCCCCATGGTCATTATGCGTAAATTTAAAGGAGTTGCGGTTTCTGTAGGAACCACTGTAATTGTCATTATTAACCATTTTGATGCTCAAAGTATCATTTGGTGCCACATAAAATTCTTGTTTCTCAATAACACCTTCGTTTAAGGCATGCTCACTAGCTTGTCTGACTCCAATTATAATTAATCCAATGATTGATAAAATCCATAATCCTAATAAAGTAAACTTCGCAATATTTCCAATGGACTTTAAGTTGTTTACCAATATTTTCAATCCTAAATAGAAAAGGAAAAAGAAAGGTATGCCAATAGTGAAAAATGCCAAAAGTGAAACTAACCAAATGGGTGTGTTTCCTGCGTTTGCCATGTCAACAAAATCCAGTCCAGGTAAATGAACAATGTTAGAAACCCCTAGAGAAAACAATCCTATAAGTAACGCAATTAAAGCAGTCGCGCCAGTTATCATAAGAATGATACCAATAAACTTTGCAAACACGGTAAAAAAGAACATAATGATTTCCCCAATGGCATCAAAAAAAGTTCTTGAACTGGATTTTATGTTACTTTGCTGTTTTTTGAAATTGACGTTTTTTGCGGCATTTGAAACATTTTTAGCAGCCCCTGAAACGGAGTCAGACACGTTTTTTGCCACATCACTTACGGTTTCAGAAACACTTTCAAACCCGTCTTTAATTTTTTTTTCGATGTTGCTAATGTTTACCGGTTCACCGGTCATCATTATTTTTTGGGCCGTGGTTTTTGCTTCAGGAACTAAAATCCAAAGTAAAATATATATGAAAATACCTGTGCCGGCACCGAAAATTAAAAGCACCCAGATTAATCGTATCCATATGGTTTCAATTCCGAAGTAATGAGATAATCCAGCTGCAACACCACCTATATACGAGTTGTCAGTATCTCTAAATAATTTTTTTGATGGTGATGATTTTTTGCTAAAACTTGATGTTGGTTCATCTTCAAAAATTTCATCGTCAACCAGATAATCTTCCGGTTGACCCATAATAGAAATAACGTCGTCTACTTCTTTATTTCCAATAACGTGTTTGTCGTGTTTTACACGTTCGCTAAAAAGTTCAGCAATACGGGCTTCAATGTCTGAAATAATTTCAGTTCGACCTTGAGAGTCTGTAAATGAACGTTTTATAGCCTCAAGATAGCGCTGCAATTTTAAGTACGCATCTTCATCTATATGAAAAAATATACCTGCTAAATTTATGTTGACTGTTTTATTCATTTTTTTTGGTTTTTTTTCTTGTTACTAAATTTACAGCATTTTGTAATTCGCTCCAAGTGATGGTTAATTCGTTTAAAAAAAGTTTTCCTGTTTCAGTTAAGCCATAATATTTTCTTGGCGGTCCTGATGTTGATTCTTCCCATCTGTAATTAAGGAGTCCGGCATTTTTAAGTCTTGTAAGCAGGGGGTAAATGGTTCCTTCTACAACAAGCAGTTTGGCGTTTTTTAGGGTGTCTAAAATTTCTGCAACATACGCGTCTTCATCTTTTAAGACCGAGAGTATGCAATATTCCAATACACCTTTACGCATTTGCGCTTTTGTGTTTTCTATCTTCATAGTGTCATTCGTTTAATAGTGTGAAACTGTTCATTTTTTGATTGATATATGATACTGAAACAAGTTCAGCACAAGTTGATTATTTGATGAAATTAATGGTTAATGGGTAGTTGTATAACTCACCATCCCTGGCTTTTAAACTAGCTTTTATAATAAAAACAAGTTCTAAAATAAACCCTATGATGGCAATGCTACCTAAAGCGCCTCCTATATATAATAATGGAGATGCTTTTGATATGTCAAAATGAAAATCATGGAACCCATGAAAATCAATAAAGTCAAATCCATTAAAAATATTGAAAATGAAAAATGGAATACTTATGGCTCCTAAAATAATGGCGTACAGTAAAATGCTAATTTGAAAATTGATGGCTTGTTTGCCGTGTGCATCTATAAATGCAGATTTATCCTTATTACTTACCCAAAGAATAAGAGGGCCAATAAAATTTCCGAAAGGAATAATAAACCTACTAAATGTTGATAAATGAATAAATGTGGCGATGTTTTTTTGATGATTGTCTAACATGATTTTAAAGCATATAATAATATCTTATGCAAATATATATCTTAAAGAAGGTATTATGCAACACATAGTACTAAAATTTAACAAAAATTTAACAAATACTAGTGTCGTTTATTTTCAATATTTTTGTTGAAATTAAATTTATTATGAAGTTAACACCTGGTAAAATAAACACATTCAATCTATTTAACTTACCATCGGTATTTTTTACCGGCGTTAGAGTTAAGGCCATTAATAAGGATGCTTGTACTGTAACAGTTAAACATAGATGGATCAATCAGAATCCTTTTAAATCGATGTTTTGGGCAGTACAAGGCATGGCTGCCGAATTGACAACAGGGGCATTACTGGTTGGTAAAATTCAAGAAAGTGGTAACAATATTTCTATGTTATTAGTTAACAACAATGCTACGTTTACCAAAAAAGCTACTGGTAGAATTACCTTTGAATGTCATGATGGTGCTAAAATTGATGAAGCCATTTTAAAAACTATTGAAACAGGTGAAGGACAAACTATTTGGATGAATGCCGTAGGAACAAATTCAGAAGGGATTGAAGTTTCCAATTTTAATTTTGAATGGAGTATTAAACTTAAAAGTTAGATACTAGAAGTTAAAAAGATTTTTTTTGCAACAAAATTGTAACAAAATATTAAACAAATCAACAAATAAACGCATCAACAATTAAAAAAATGACAGCACACGAAATTGATTATAGAATTTATGGTGAAGAAATGCAATATGTAGAAATAGAACTGGATCCACAAGAAGGAATTGTTGCGGAAGCGGGAAGTTTTATGATGATGGATGACGGTATTAAGATGGAAACTATTTTTGGTGATGGTTCTTCAAAAAACCAGGGTTTTCTAGGTTCTATTTTGGGAGCCGGCAAACGAATATTAACAGGGGAAAGTCTATTTATGACGGCGTTTTATAATAACCTAACAGGAAAACGAAACGTGTCGTTTGCAGCCCCTTACCCAGGAAAAATTATACCCATAGACTTAACAGAATATAATGGAAAATTTATTTGTCAAAAAGAGGCTTTTTTGTGCGCTGCCAAAGGGGTTAGCATTGGTATTGAATTTAGTAAACGCCTAGGGCGAGGGCTTTTTGGTGGCGAAGGGTTTATCATGGAAAAGTTGGAAGGTGATGGAATGGCATTTGTGCATGCCGGAGGAACCATGGCTAAAAAAGTTTTGAAAAGCGGGGAAATCATGCGGGTTGATACCGGTTGTATAGTCGGTTTCACACAAGATGTTGATTATGATATTGAATTTATTGGAGGTATTAAAAACACCATTTTTGGAGGTGAAGGCTTATTTTTTGCTAAACTTAAAGGTCCAGGAACTGTTTATATTCAATCATTGCCGTTCAGTAGATTGGCAGGAAGGGTTTTGGCATCAGCACCACAAGGAGGAGGAAAACAAAAAGGGGAAGGAAGTATTCTTGGGGGTCTTGGTAATTTACTTGATGGCGACAATAAATTTTAATTGTTAATTTTAGTGTTAAACTAGAAGTATTATTAATATTTTTTCATTAACTTCGAGTCATTAATTAAAATAATCCGCCTATTGGATAGTTATACTTTAGTACACATTCTTAACCAAAAAACTTAAAGTTAAATTATGGCAAGAGCAATGTTAGAGTACACTAAAACGGTGCTTAAAAAAGTTAGTTTTGATGTTACTTTATTCTGTAAAGAAGTACAGAAGGCAGTTCAAAGATTATTGCCTTATGAGATTGAAGAACTTAAATTATTTATTCTTTCTCTAGTACAACAGAAACCAGAATTAAATCAATCTTTGGTTTATTTAAATGCATAAAATAGAAGAGGCTGTCTGAAAAGTCAAAATGAGTTGTCATTACGAATCTTTCGACTGTCGCTCAAGACAGGCTAAAGTGAAGTAATCTGTTTATTGATTACCAATAATTTACAGATTGCTTCGTTCCTCGCAATGACGTAAAACTTTACTTTTCAGACAGCCTCTTTATTATTTGGGTAACGGACTAATTATTTCAACATTTTGAAATGCTATGGCACCTCTAATAATGCTTGATATAACAGTTTGTAAGGCATCAATAATTTGCATTTTTAATTCACTTTTGTGATAAATAATACTCACCTCTCTTGCAGGACTTGGGTCATTAAAACAATGCAGGTTTTCTTTTTCACTTTCTTTAATATCTAAAGTGTGTAAATAGGGTAAAAGAGTCATTCCTAACCCTTCATTGGATAATTTTATAAGCGTTTCAATGCTGCCACTTTCTAACTGAAATTTATCATCCACGTGGTTTTTAAAAGCTTTGCAAAGATTAATAACCCCATCTCTAAGACAATGTCCATCTTCCAAAAGCAGCATATCATTAATATCTAAATCTGAAACAGATATTTTTTTATTTTGATGTAATCTATGACTATTAGTAATATAACCAACAAAAGGCTCATAATACAAAACACGTTCTTTAATTGTTTCAAGTTCTAATGGTGTTGCAACAATGGCCGCATCTAGGTGGCCGTCATTAATACGCGAAATAATTTCATCAGTAGTTAGCTCCTCAATTTTAAGCTTTACTTTAGGATGTTTTTTAATAAAAGATTTCAAAAACATGGGTAATAATGTAGGCATGATGGTAGGTATGATGCCAAGTTTAAATTCGCCTCCAATAAAGCCTTTTTGTTGGTCAACAATATCTTTAATTCTATAAGATTCATTAACAATATTTTTTGCCTGATTTACTATTTTTCTACCTATATCAGTAAGTTCTATAGGTTTTTTGCTCCTGTCAAAGATGAGAATATCCAGTTCATCTTCCAGCTTTTGTATTTGCATACTTAGGGTAGGCTGCGTTACAAAACACTTTTCAGCGGCTTTTGTAAAATTCTGGTTTTCTGCAACGGCTAAAACATAGTATAATTGCGTAATGGTCATATGTATAAAATTAAGCTATAAAAGTATAAAAAGTATCAATAAAATTTATGTAAAAAATGTTAACAATAGATTAAATTAGTAGTGAATTTAAAAAACAGTATAAAATGAAACTTAATAGTATTGGATTAGACCAGGAAAAAACTAAAGATTTAGCTAAAGATTTAAATAAATTATTGGCAAATTTCCAAACATATTACCAAAATTTAAGAGGTATTCACTGGAACATTAAAGGAAAACGATTCTTTGATTTGCATGTGAAATTTGAAGAATTATATACCGATGCCAACTTGAAAATAGATGAAATAGCAGAACGTATTTTGACATTAGGTACGACGCCATTGCACACATTTGAAGATTACACTGCACATTCAAAAGTGCCTGTTGGAAAAAATATTTCACAAGATGATTTAACTGTTCGTTTGATAGTGGATTCTTTAACTGAATTGCTTAAAATTGAACGTAACATCCTTGATAAATCAGACGCAGCTAGTGATGAAGGAACCAACTCTATGATGAGCGATTTTATTACCGAACAGGAAAAAACCATTTGGATGATGAAAGCTTGGTTAAATGAAACCGTATAAATAAGGAACCCCATTTATTTGCATAAGATTTAATTTAATCTAAAGTTTTAATCAAATTATAAAATGAATCACTTCAATCAAGAATAAGTGATATATTTTATAATTTGATTATTTTTAGCGGCATGTTTTATACAATAGATATTCTTGGTACCATAGCTTTTGCAATTTCTGGAGTGCTTGTTGCTTTCAATAAACGCATGGATTTATTTGGAATCCTTATTATTGCATTTGTAACAGCAGTAGGAGGAGGCACTTTACGGGATATACTTATTGGAAACACACCAGTTAGTTGGATGAAGGATATGAATTATACCTACGTAATTATGGCATCTGCAATCTTAGCAATAATATTTAGGAGTAAAATAGATTATTTAAGAACATCCTTATTTTTGTTTGATACCATTGGTATTGGTTTATATACAATTGTGGGCATTGAAAAGGGGATAAGCGCAGGTTTGCATCCTGTAATTTGCATTGCTTTAGGGACCATGACGGCAACTTTTGGTGGTGTTATTCGTGATATATTGTGTAATGAAATTCCGGTTATTTTCAGAAAAGAAATTTATGCAACGGCATGTATCATAGGAGGAATAGCTTATTTTTTACTGCTAAAATTGCTAATAGATACTAATTTGATTTTAATAATTTCTGTGACAATCGTTATAGCAATTCGTTTGTTGTCTGTGAAATTTAAATTAGGACTCCCTAATATTTACAGAAATTAATTAATGATCTCAACTTTTCGTATATAAATATTGTGCAATGGCCAATCAGATGCATCGGTTTTTACAGCGGCAATTTTATCAATAACGTCCATACCTTTAATAACACGCCCAAAAATAGTGTAATCGCCATCTAAAAAATGGGACCCACCTTGTTGCTGGATAATAAAAAATTCAAATGGTGATGCTAACTTATAGGGATTGTCAATCTCTCCACTTGGCATAGAAATAACTCCTCTATCATGCTTAAAACCTCTATTCGTATCAGTTGGTAATAAGTATTTGCCGATTTTAGCACGTTTTCTGGCTGTTTTTTTATCATCGCTATTGCCCGCTTGAACTATGAAATTATTAATGACCCTATAAAATTGAGTGCCATTAAAATAACCTTGTTTTGTTAAAAAAATGAAATTGGCGCGATGAAATTTAGTTTCATCAAACAATAAAATATCTATGGTTCCAAAATCGGTTGTTATGCGTACTTTGTTTTCTTTATTATGTTTTTCGTATTCTAAAAAAAAATCCATGGCATTAGCATCAGTAAGTAGTGGAAATTTTTGTTTTGTGATTAAAATGGAATCTTTAACAGATGCTTTTTTATCTGGTGATTTTTGAAAAGTCTCTTGCTTTTTTTTCTTGTCAGATTGCTTATCTTCACAATTCAAAAAAATAATAAAAAGACAAAAAATAAATTTTAATTTCATTAATTAAACAGTTAAAAATTAAATACCTAATATAGGTTTCTATAAATGAATTTTAATAGATTTTTAATATCCATTTCAAAAATAAAAAATATCCCGCTTCCAGCCGAAGCATCTCAGTTTAAAATGTCACCATCATTTAGATTAGAGCTGTTAAATAAGCAAAAAAGGGTTATTAACAACGCCAAAAAAGCTGGCGTATTAGCGTTATTCTACCCAGATTCACAAGGGGAAACAAAATTTGTTTTAATATTACGTAAAACGTATGAAGGCGTACATTCTGCACAAGTTGGTTTTCCCGGAGGAAAAATTGAAGACCAGGATAGTTCGCTTGAATCTGCGGCAATCAGAGAGACCTTTGAAGAAATTGGTGTGCCTATAAATCAAATAGAGGTATTGCGTGAATTAACTGAAGTATATATCCCACCAAGTAATTTTTTTGTGCATCCTTTTATTGGTATTTCAAAAGTTACGCCAGTATTTGTTAAGCAACAAGATGAAGTTGAGGATGTTATTGAAATTTCACTGCAGCATTTTTTTGATGATAAAATTGTCATTTCAAAAAAAGTTTCAACATCTTATAAAGTGAACGTAGAAGTACCTGCATTTAATTTGAATGGTCACGTTGTTTGGGGCGCCACAGCCATGATATTAAGTGAGATTAAAGACTTATTAAAACCACTCATGTAGTATATAGATTTATTACATTTGCATTTACTAACTAAATGAAAAGTGATATATGGCGTTGTTTAAACGAAACCCTTTTGGACATATCCTAATTATAAAAAAATGGTTGATTAGAATTTTAGGTGCCATGACACATAGGAGATTTAGAGGTTTTAATGAACTCCAAATTGAAGGCTCAGATATTATTAAAAACTTACCTGACACCAACGTCCTTTTTATATCAAATCATCAAACCTATTTTGCCGATGTGGTTGCCATGTTTCATGTGTTTAATGCTACCTTAAGTGGGCGAGTAGATTCAATCAAAAACGTAGGGTATTTATGGAATCCTAAATTAAATATTTATTATGTAGCCGCTAAAGAAACCATGCGGGCAGGATTACTTCCTAAAATATTGGCTTATGTAGGGTCTATAAGTATTGAACGCACCTGGAGAGCTGAAGGACAGGATGTAAACAGACAGGTGAAAATGAGTGATATTTCTAGTATTGGTAAAGCCTTAGATGATGGCTGGGTCATTACATTTCCACAAGGAACCACCACACCTTTTAAACCCATTAGAAAAGGTACGGCATATATTATTAAGCGCTATAAACCTATTGTAATACCCATAGTTATTGATGGTTTTAGGCGTTCATTTGATAAAAAAGGCTTACGTATTAAGAAGAAAAATATTTTACAGTCCATAGAGATTAAAGCACCATTGGATATTGATTATGACAATGAAACTACTGCAGAGATTGTAAGCAAAATTGAATACGCAATTGAGCAACACCCCTCCTTTTTAAAAGTCATTCCTCAAGAGGAACTGGAAGCTTTAGAAGCATTAAATAAATTACGTGAGTGGTAATGAATTTATTTGGGCGTTACCACTCCCGATAGCTATCGGGACGAGAGGTCGGGCTTTACACTATATCTTTTGCAAAAGCAAAAGGATGCCGTTTCAATCCCTAACGCAAAAAAAAAGTATGACAATGCAATTTTTGAATCATTGGAAAGGGATTCGTTTCTACTTAAAAATCAATTGATACCGGTTGATAACTCCTTATAAATCCATTATAAAAATCAGGTCTAAATTCCTATTTTGCGACTTCAAACAAGTATAAAAACTATTTTTAAAAGTGAAGGTTTGTATTGCTGAAAAACCAAGTGTAGCACGAGAAATAGCATCCGTTTTGGGAGCCAATACCAAACGCGATGGGTATTATGAAGGGAATGGTTATCAGGTAACTTATACCTTTGGGCATTTATGTACTTTAAAAGAGCCTAATGATTATAAACCTTATTGGAAAAGCTGGGATTTAAATAACTTACCCATGTTGCCTGAAAAATTTGAAACCAAAGTGGTTGCCAATTCCGGGATTCAAAAGCAATTCAAAATTGTAAAAAGTTTATTTGACAAAGCCGAATTGGTTATTAATTGTGGTGATGCAGGTCAGGAAGGTGAGTTGATTCAAAGGTGGGTCATGCATCAAGCCAATTATAAAGGTGAAGTAAAACGCTTATGGATTTCCTCATTAACTACTGAGGCTATTAAAGCGGGGTTCGAAAATTTAAAACCATCAAAAAACTACGATAATTTATACCATGCGGGCTTTTCAAGAGCTATTGGCGACTGGTTATTGGGTATGAATGCCACCAGATTATATACTGTAAAGCACGGTGGTTATAAGCAAGTGTTGTCGGTTGGTCGTGTACAAACGCCAACATTGGCTATGGTTGTGAACAGGTTTAAGGACATTGAAAATTTTAAGCCACAACCTTATTGGGAATTACAAACGCTTTATAGAGATACCTTGTTTAGTTATGAAGACGGTCGTTTTCTTAAAAAAGAAGCGGGGGGAATTTTGGCCAATAAGGTCAAGGAAAGTGATTTTGAAATTATTTCTGTTGAAAAAAAGAAGGGCAATGAATATGCTCCCAAGTTATTTGACTTAACCGGGTTGCAGGTGTACTGTAATAATAAATTTGGGTTTTCGGCCGATGAAACACTTAAAATGGTGCAGACATTATATGAACAAAAAGTAGTGACGTATCCCAGGGTTGACACCACGTTTTTACCAAATGATGTGTACCCGAAAGTATCTGGAATTCTAAAAAACTTAACGAATTATTCAGCATTGACAGCCCCAATTTTAGGTAAAAAAATAAAGAAATCAACCAAAGTTTTTAATGATAAAAAAGTAACAGATCACCATGCTATCATTCCAACAGGAATTCAAATGAAATTGCAATACAATCAGCAACAAGTGTATGATATTATTGTAAAGCGTTTTATAGCCATTTTTTACGATGATTGTTCGGTGTCAAATACCACGGTTATTGGTAAAGCAGCTGAAGTGCCTTTTAAAGCAACTGGAAAAGAAATTATAAAAAAAGGCTGGCGCGTGGTTTTTGAAAATATGGATGATAAAGAAAAGGATTCTGCTATTTTACCAGCATTTGTAAAAGGAGAAAAAGGGCCACATGAACCTTCATTTTTAGAAAAGGAAACCAAACCACCTAACCAATTTACTGAAGCTTCCTTGTTGCGTGCCATGGAAACTGCAGGAAAACAAATAGATGATGATGAATTGCGTGATTTAATGAAAGAAAACGGTATTGGCCGACCTTCAACGCGGGCTAACATTATTGAAACACTTTTTAAACGCAAGTATATTGTTAGAAACAAAAAGCAAGTGTTACCAACATTGGCAGGAATACAATTAATTGATACCATTCAAAATGAATTATTGAAATCGGCTGAGTTAACAGGTACTTGGGAGAAACAACTCAAGGATATAGAAAAAGGGGATTTTAGTGTGAATATGTTTATTAATAATATGAAAAAATTGGTTGAAGACTTGGTTTATGAAGTACGAAGTGAAACCAAAGGCGCCAATATTTCTTATGTAAAATCAACGAAACCTAAAGAAACAAAAACAGTAGGCCAAAAGCCAAAAGGGATAACTTCTGAAAAATGCCCTAAATGTAAAAAAGGAAATATTTTAAAAGGAAAATCGGCTTTCGGTTGCAGTGCTTATAAAACGGGTTGTGATTTTGTTTTACCATTTAGTGTTTATGGTAAAAAAATATCAGAAAATCAATATATCAGACTTCTTAAAAAGGGATCTACAGTGAATTTAAAAGACTTTAAAACAAATGTGGGAAGTGTAGAAGGTTTATTGCGTTTTGATGACCAGTTTAATCTTGTTTTAGAACCAAAAAAGGGGGCAGAAAAGAAAGTACCCGATACTTTAACCTGTCCGAAATGTAAAAAAGGGACTATTGTAAAGGGAAAAACTGCTTATGGTTGCAGTAACTATAAATTGGGCTGTGATTTTAGAATGTCATTTGATACAGTTCGTGAAAAAATAAATGGACAAAAACCAACCAAAGAACTTGTATATAGTATTTTAAATGGAAGTATATAGTAGTGTTTTTTGTCATTACGAGGAGGCACGACGAAGTAATCTGTTCATTTGGGGTTGTTAAATGTTATAGGATAACCGAAAGACAAATTGCCACAACTTTTTTAAAAGTCTCGTAAAGTCGTTAAACATTACTTTCTTACAAAATTTCTATTTACAAAATAAATGACTGAAGATACTACAAAACATCGCCATTTTATTATTTGCAAACCTTATGGATATTTGAGTCAATTTTACAGTAATTCCAAACAGCAACAATCAAAGAAGTTTTTAGGTGATTTATATGAATTTCCTGAAAAGGCTATGGCCATTGGTAGATTGGATGAAAAATCGGAAGGCTTATTACTTATCACTACTGATGGTAAAATGAGTGATTTTGTAAACAGTAAAAAAGTAGATAAAGAATATTATGCACAAGTTAATGGTGATATTACAGATGAGGCCATTGAAAAATTAAAAACAGGCGTAGAAATAGGGTTTGAAGGAAAAAAATATCAAACCAAGCCGTGTCAAGTTTTTAAACTTGATTCAATCCCGGAATTACCTAACCGTGAAAAAAAAATTAGAGATGATCGGCATGGACCAACGTCCTGGATATCTGTAACTTTAAATGAGGGTAAATTTCGTCAAGTGAGGAAAATGACATCTTCAGTTGGTTTTTCAACCTTGAGATTAATAAGGGTGAGAGTAGGTGCAATTAAACTAAACAGAATGCAAGCTGGTGAGGTTGTTGAGGTTGCTGATTTTATTATCTAGTTATAGGTTAAAATCCTGCTTCCGATAGTTATCGGGATTAGTTTCTATAAACTTTTAAGAGCATCTTGTCATTTCGTGTATATTAACTTTGAAGTAAGTATTATGAGATTGCTTCGTTCTTCGCAATGACGACGTTTATTCTGAACTTTTTAGTTGTCAATTTTTTTGCGTTAGGGATTGAAACGGCATCCTTTTGCTTTTGCAAAAGATATAGTGGAAAGCCCGACCCTTGTGGTAACGCCCAAACACTAATTAGACTTCCAATTTCTTTAATTCTTTATAATTTCGGTTTAAACGTTTTAATAAAAGGCCATATAAAAGTTTATAAAAAAGCCAAATAACAAATACAAAAACAGCCGTACAACCTATCAATATTGAATAGGTAATTAAGGTTTGCTTTTTATCTAAATGAGCAAAAGTATCTGATATTTCCGGATTATTGATGATGGCTAAATACAGGCCTATTACCATGGAAACAAAGGCCATAACAAGATTATAAATAACATAGTATTTAATGACTTTGCGCGTTTTTAAAATGCTTTCCATCAATTTTTTGGCATTGTCTGTAACTGAAATGGCTTTATGGGATTTGAATAGCAAATAAATAAACAATAAAATAACGGCATAACTAAAAATAGTAAGTCCAGTAAATACATATTCATTACTATAAACACTTTCTAAGCGCTCTCTATAACTATCTGACGTGAAATAAGGAATGGTATTGACCAATATCCAAAAAACCAGTTCACCAATACTTATATAAAATAGCGTCTTTACAATAGAAGACGATTTTTTATGTAACATGGCGTAAATATCTTGACTTGACAGTTTTTTGAATTCTGTGTCTTTTTTCCCCCAATCTTTTTTTAATAATTCTAATTCATCCATAAGTTTACGGATTAAGTATGGTTTTAAGTTTGTTTTTTATCCGATTCATTTTCACACGCGCATTAACTTCACTAATACCCATTGTTTCACTAATTTCCCGGTAATCTTTATCTTCTAAATACAAAAAAATAAGCGCTTTTTCAATATCATTTAATTCACGTACCGCTTGGTACAATATTTTTAGTTGTACTTCTTCGGTATCATCATAAGCTTCAGATTTTATTTTAAATTCTACACCATTAAAATCTTGTGTATTTATAGTTCGTTTTGATTTTCTGTATAAAGTAATGGCTGTATTTAATCCTACTCGATACATCCATGTACTGAATTTTGCATCACCTCTAAATTTGGGATACGCCTTCCATAATTGAATGGTAATTTCTTGAAACAAATCATTATGAGCATCATAATTATTGGTATATAATCTGCATACTTTGTGTATAATGTTTTGATGCTTTTCAAGCAATTCAACAAAACTATTTTCTAGTTCTTTATTCAATGCGATGGGTTAGTTATCATGTAAGTAGCCTAATCTATTAAAACGTTACAATTCGTTTAATATATTAATTAAAAAAAGTTGAAACGGTTTAATGATAATATGTTAAATAATTAGTTTAAGTTATTTATGTTTTAATTCTGATTTATAATTAAATAGCTATTAACTATAAGTAAAATCTATGAACCTTTTTAAGAATATAATTTGAAAAGGAAGCAATTGATTTAGGCTAATATAGAAAAAAATAATTTATCAAAATATAGCCATCAACGTTTTGTGATTATTATGGAAATATAACATTTTTTGAAAAAGGTTTAATCATTTAAAACAGCGAATTAATTTTCTTTAAAAGTTTCATTTTATTATTTTGAATAGGTTTGATTTTAAATGAATTTATCAATTCATCTGCTATATTTTACAGTTCGGTTATTCAGAATTTTTGGTGTCCTTTTTGTTTTTAAAATTTGCTTCATAAATTAATAATGCCAAAACTAAACCATGAAATATTTTATTACCATTTTAATTCTTTTAATTACTTTCCAATTAAAAGCACAGCAAATAATTAACGGATCTGTTTTGAATTATAAGGATGAACCTATAGTTGGAGCCAATGTTTTTATAAATGGTACGTATGACGGAGGGAGTACTGATGAGAAAGGTAATTTTTTATTTAAAACTAATGAAAAAGGAACGCAAACCTTAACAGTATCTTACTTATCTTATGAGATATTTTTAATGGTGGGAGACGTTTCATACATGAAAGATATGGTAATTAAACTGCGTGAAGATGTCAATACATTGGATGCCGTAGTGCTTTCAGCCGGTACCTTTCAGGCGGGAGATAACAGCAAGGTAAATGTGTTAAAACCTCTTGATGTAGTCACTACAGCGAGTGCTTTAGGCGATTTTGTAGGCGCTTTGCAAACACTGCCCGGAACGAGTACGGTTGCTGAAGATGGAAGGTTATTTGTGCGTGGTGGCGAAGCGGAGGAAACTCAAATTTTCATTGATGGAATTCGCGTATTCACACCATATACGCCAACAACCAATAATACACCAACCAGAGGTAGATATTCACCATTTTTATTTGATGGTATAACGTTTTCAACAGGTGGGTATTCAGCTGAATTTGGTCAAGCCTTATCCAGTGTTTTATTATTAAATACCATTGATGAACCCGATCAGGAAAAAACTGATATTGGAATCATGAGTGTTGGGGCAACACTTGGGAATACTCAAAAATGGAAATCAAGTTCGTTAAGTTTCAATGCATCGTACATTGATTTATCGCCTTATATTGCCATTTTCCCAGATAGAAACGATTGGAAAAAACCTTATGAATCCGCTTCAGGTGAAAGTGTGTTCAGGAAAAAATTTGATTCGGGGTTATTAAAACTATATGTAGCTTTTGATGCTACTAATTTTGAACTTACACAAGAAGATATTAATGAGACCGAAGGGGTACATTATAAATTAAAAAATGATAATTTATATTTCAACGGATCATATCAAGGGGCTTTAAGCGATACTTGGGACGTGTTTGGAGGAATGAGTTATACGCATAGCAAGAATGATGTAAATGTCACCAAGATGCTTATAAATGATACCGAAAACGCCATTCACGCCAAACTAAAATTTAAAAAACGATTCAGTAACAGGTTTAAGCTTTATTTTGGAGCCGAATATTTTGCTGATGATTTTAATGAAGATTTTTCTGAAAACAATAGTAATGAGGTTTACGGTTATAATGATAATATTGCAGCGGCTTATATTGAGGCTGATATTTTCATATCAAAAAAGTTAGCTTTTAAAACGGGTTTCCGTACAGAATATAGTGAATTGTTTAAGGAGTTCTCCCTAGCGCCAAGACTATCTCTAGCATATAAAACTTCCAATAAAAGCCAGGTATCATTAGCCTATGGTAGTTTTTATCAAAATCCGTCCAGTAATATTTTAAAATATAATCAAGATTTAAAAGCGCAAAACACGACGCATTATATTTTAAATTATCAGTATAATGCCGATCGAAAGATCTTTCGGGCCGAAGCATATTACAAAGCCTATAACAATTTAGTGAAATATGATACGGAATTCACACAATTCAATAGTATTTATAATAATGATGGTTCAGGATTTGCTAAAGGCATTGATTTCTTTTGGAGAGACAGCAAAAGCATTAAAAACATTGACTATTGGATAAGTTATTCTATTTTAGATACAAAACGAGACCATAAAAATTACCCAAATAAATTGCAACCTGATTTTGCAAATACGCATAACCTATCAGTTGTAGGCAAATATTGGATTGATGATTGGAGAAGTCAGGTAGGGTTTAGTTATACATTTGCTTCAGGAAGGCCTTATACGAACCCAAACTTGCCAGGAATGCTTAATGAAAAAACGAAGGCTTATAATAGCTTAAGCGTCAATTGGGCTTATTTGATAAGCCCTCAGAAAATACTGTATGCTTCTGTAAACAATGTATTGGGTTTTAAAAACATTAATGGGTATCAATATGCCAATACACCTGATTTAAATGGGAATTTTAACAGACGGGCTTTATATCAGGCGGCAGATCAATTCTTTTTTGTTGGCTTTTTCTGGACCATTAGTGAGGATAAAAAAAGCAATCAATTGGATAAACTGTAGTTGGTTTTTACAAAACTAAATCAAATTTGTAACTCAAAATCTCCTTATTAGATTAAAATTGTCAAATTGCTTATAATGACATATTTACATGACAATTATCATAGTTTTTTATGATTGTTTCAGCTAACTTTATTCAAGTAATTGTAATCAAGAGCGTCATGGATTCAAAGAAAAACTCAGAGGTGGAAATTGGCCGAAACAGTAGTTTGTATTTTGCTTTAGGACTTAATATCATGTTGTTTATTACTTGGCAGTTATTGGAATACAAAACATATGATAAATCTGATATTGCTATAGACACTATTAACATAGAGCAGGTGATAGACGAAGATATACCCATAATAAATGTGAACATGCCACCACCTCCACCGCCTCCTGTAGCAATTCAAGAGTCAATAAAAGTGGTAGAAGATGTTAAGGAGATTGAAGAAACCGTCATAGAAAGTACCGAGTCCAGTCAAAGTGATAAAATTGAAAAACCGGTTGCAGTTTCAGAGGTGGCAGTTGAGAAAGTAGAAGAAGATGTTGAAGTTCCGTTTTCTGTGATTGAAGATGTGCCTGTGTTTCCTGGTTGTGAAAATGGAACAAAAAGTGAAAAAAGAGATTGTTTTCAACGTAAAATTCAAGAGCATGTAGCTAGTAATTTTAAATATCCTGAATCAGCTCTTGAATTGGGGATTCAAGGAAAAGTGTTTGTTCTTTTTGTAATTGATGCCAATGGTGAGGTCTCAAGCATACGTTCAAGAGGCCCTGATAAAATTTTAGAAAAAGAGGCAGAACGTATTATTAAGTTGTTGCCTAAAATGATTCCGGGTAAACAAAGAGGAAAACCTGTAAAAGTACCTTATAGTGTTCCTATTGTATTCAAATATTTGGCGAGTTAAATTTTAATCCCTGAAAGTCTGCCTTTAAATAAAAAATAAAATTCTTTGTTAATACCTTTGGCTCTTCGTCGGAGGTATTTCTTTTTAATTTTATACATCCCATCCTGTAAATATAACAATTCAGTTATTCTCTTTTTAAAATATTTAATTCCTGTCAGATATTTGCCTTATAACTTAAAAAAATAACCATTATGCAAAAATTAATTATCATTTTAGTAGTATTTGTAACAAGCCTGGTAAGTGGGCAATCAAATTATGAACAAGGCATGCAAAAGGCCTTTCAACTTTGGGGGGGTGGCACGCCTTTAGAAGCAGCAAATATGTTTGAACGCATTGCCAATGCTGAACCAGACAATTGGTTGCCGGCTTATTATGCGGCTCAAATTAATATTGTGAATAGTTTTGGATTAACCGATGAAGAACAATTAACGGCACAACTTAATAAAGCACAAGATTTAATAAATGATGCTACTGCCATTTCTAAAAATAACCCTGAGATTTTAGTGCTTCAAGCATTGCTCTATACGGCTTGGGTAGCCTATGATGGCGCTACGTACGGCATGACGTTATCTGGTAAGGTAGAGGCTATTTATGCACAAGCTGAACAATTAGCACCAGACAATCCACGGGTTGTTTATTGTAAAGCAGAATGGGGAATTGGCGGTGCAAAATATTTTGGTCAAGATACTAAACCATTTTGTAAAGATTTGGAAAGGGCATTAGATCTTTTTGCTAACTTTAAACCAGAAACACCATTTAGCCCTAATTGGGGTAAAGACCGTGTAGAAATGCTGTTAGAATCTTGTAAATAGTAATTAAAATAAATCATGACAAAATCAGTTAAAAACATCATTATTACCTTTATCATAGGATGCTTGGTTTATATTGCCGGTAATCTATTATCAGGAGGTTTTAATTATAAAAATGTCAATGAATTTTTAATTGATTTTATTTTTTACCAATTATATGGTTTTGTTTTGGGCTATTCTAATATGTATTTTTTTGATTTCATGGAACGACTTCCATGGAAAAAAGGAGAGAGTATTAAACGAATTATATTAGGTATTCTAGGTTCAACAGTCATAACTTTAATTGGGTTATTTATTTTAAGAGCACTTACGGTAACTGTATATTCAGGTAAAACATTTGAAACCTTTATAGCTAATGAAAAATTTAAATATTATCAATTCGGAATATGGATTACCTTAACTATAGTTATTATTTTTCATGTTATCTATTTTATAGCTAAGTATCAAAAAAACAAATTAAAAGAACAAAAAGTAATAGCAGGCACAGCAAGTGCCAAATTTGATGCTTTAAAAAATCAGTTAGACCCACATTTTTTATTTAATAGCTTAAATGTGTTAACCAGTTTGATTGAAGAAAACCCAAAGAATGCGCAAAAATTCACAACCTCATTATCTAAAGTGTATCGGTACGTTTTGGAACAAAAAAACAAGGAGCTTGTAACGGTAGATGAAGAACTGGAATTTGCTAAAACCTATATGTCATTGCTTAAAATGAGATTTGAGGACAGTATTATTTTTGAAATTCCTGAAAAAGCATCCAATCCGGAAAGTAAAGTGGTGCCACTTTCTTTACAGTTGTTATTGGAAAATGCGGTAAAACACAATATGGTAACCACAAGTAAACCGCTATATATTAAAATATATGAAAGAGATGGTAATTTAGTGGTTGAAAATAACTTACAACCAAAACAAATTGTAAAAAAGAGTAGTGGTGTGGGGCTGGAAAATATCAAACAACGTTATCATCTTTTATCAAACAAAAACGTAAACATTAATCAACAAGCAAATAGTTTTTCAGTAGCAATTCCAATGTTAACGAAACAAATATCAATTATGAGTACAGATTCAACCTCTCGAATAGACGATAGTTATTTAAGGGCACGAAAGCATATTGATGATCTTAAAGAGTTTTATTACGGTTTAATTTCATATTGTATTGTAATACCCTTTTTAATTTATATCAATTACAAAACATATTGGGGTTTTCAATGGTTTTGGTTCCCAATGATAGGTTGGGGCATTGGTATAATAATTAACGCATTTAAAGTGTATGTAAGTGATGGTATTTTTGGACGTAATTGGGAAGAACGTAAAATAAAACAATATATGGGTGTTGATGATGATCAGGACACACATTGGAAATAAAAATTTAAACTTATGAAAACAAAATCAAACAACAACATGGAAGACAATTACATTAGAGCCCGTAAACAAGTGGAAGAATTAAAGGGGTTTTATTACAATCTAATATCTTATATTTTAGTTATTCCATTTTTAATTTTCATTAATTATAAAACGTCATGGCAATTTCAATGGTTTTGGTTCCCGCTTTTTGGATGGGGTATGGGCTTATCATTTCATGCCTATCATGTGTTTATAAATAACGGGTTTTTAGGCAAGAAATGGGAAAAACGTAAAATTGAAGAATTTATGCGTGAAGAAGAGCAAAAACGTTGGCAGTAGCCAATAAAATTTAACCTTAAAAAATAATATCATGACAAATTACAGCAAGGATTACAAGGACGAAGACAAAGCTAAAAATGAATTTTATCGTGAAGAGGCATATATAAGAGCACAAAAAAAAGTAAAAAAAATTATAGGTTTTTACTGGCATTTAGCAGCTTATGTTATTGTGAATTTATTTTTAATATTTTCTATTGGAACCCAAAATGACGACTTTTGGAGTTTTGGAACTTTTTCAACCGCTATTTTTTGGGGTATCGGTCTTTTCTTTCATTTTTTTGGTACGTTTGGGCCAGATTTAATGTTCGGTAAAAACTGGGAACAACGTAAAATTAAAGAATATATGGATCAAGATAAAAAACATTGGGAATGAATGTCATTATCATAGAAGACGAAAAACCATCAGCAAGACGTTTGCAGCGCATGTTAAACAGTTTGCAGATAGAGGCAAAAACCATGCTTCATTCGGTTGAAGAAAGTATTGCCTGGTTTCAAACAAATGAACACCCAGATTTAATTTTTCTTGATATTCAGTTAAGCGATGGTTTATCGTTTGAAATATTTGAAACTATTGATATTAAAAGCGCAGTTATTTTTACAACGGCATATGATGAATATGCCTTACAAGCTTTTAAATTAAATAGTATTGACTATTTATTAAAACCAATTGATGAGGATGATCTAGAGAAAGCTGTAAAAAAATACCAAGATCGCTTGCCGCAAAAAAAAACAGTGACTTTAGATTTTAATGATATTAAGAAATTACTTGTAAACCCAATTGACAGAGAATACAAAAAGCGCTTTTCGGTAAAAGTGGGGCAACATTTAAAACTTATTAATATTGAAGATATTGAATGTTTTTATAGTGAAAATAAAGGCACCTATTTATATACAACTGAAGGCAGAAACTATTTGCTTGATACCACTTTAGAACTATTGGAAAACGAGTTGGAACCGCAAACTTTTTTTCGAATCAATCGTAAATTCTTTGTAAATATAAAAGCTATAAAAGACATGGTGAGTTATACCAATTCTCGTTTACAAATAAAATTAAACAACTATAATGACGATGACATTATTGTGGCCCGTGAACGGGTTAAAGATTTTAAAGACTGGTTGGAGTAGAAATTGATATGGGCTTGTTTCCCCAAAAATTATTTGTTGCTAAATGATTGGAATTAATGAGATTTCAATACTATAATAATTCACAAACTTCTTTAGTATGAGATTAATTTCGCCTTTCTAATGGAGTCTTTTTGAGTTGGGTTCCAATTGTATTTCCCTTCATAAATTCCGTCAGTCTCCCAATCACCGTACATCGGATTCGGTAAAACAATATATTCCGCACCAAATTTATTACTTAATTCATCAACTGTTTTATCGCGTTCACTCATCGTTTTATTGTCGAATAAATCATTAAAGTCAGCAAGGTTATCACCTAGCAACATGATAACAGTATTATTTTTCATTACCAATTGTCTTCTTTCTTCTTTTCCTGAGGTTTTATCTTTTAAAAGAAAATGGCTTTTGTCAATAAATGGAAATCCTATTTTTTTAAGATTATTCATTGTTTTATCTTCTTGAATGGTAAGTCTGTTGGAAACATAATAAATCTGTATTCCTTTTGATTCCGCATAGTTTAGAAACTCTAATGCGCCAGGTATTGCTTTGGCATCCTCCAGATTTTCCCAGTCAGCCCAGGTTTTTTGTGAAAAACCCTCTTTTTGTTCAATCAGTTTGGCATTATATGGGCTGTTGTTTAGTATAGTTTCGTCAATATCTGTAATGATGGCCAGTGGTTTTTCTGTAGGTAGATTTTTAGAAAACATATGATCAATTTGTAATTTGGCAACATTAAAGGCCTGATAACATAATGCTTTATATTCAGCTGAACGCTGCTGCCATAAAACGGCTTGAACCATATGTTCTTGACTATTGTTTTGGCTAGATAAATTGGGTTTATCCTGTTTTGAATATGTTGAAGAATTAGTTCCACATCCAAGAAACACAACAAGTGAAAGTACTACACAAATCACTTTTATGTTTACAGGTTGAAAATTCAAATTGTTGTTCATTTTTTTGTTCTAGAATTGTGACAAACCTTTAAGTGAATATCAAATCGATTTAATGTTTTTATATTGGATGTTGAATGAAGTTGGCATTTTTTCAATTAATATGAAGCAGCTATATTTTCATCAAACGTCTCATGGCTACCCATTGTTTTAACATCTCTCTGGCATCTTGAGCTGGATAACCTAAAACAGTTTTTCCGGCGGCTACATCTCCAACAACGCCTGATCCTGCACCCACAGTGGCTCCAGAATGAATAGTAGTATGGTCTTTAATTGAGGCGCTTCCACCAATTATAACACCATCACCTAAAGTTACAGAACCGGCTAAACCACTGTGTCCAGCCATGATACATGAACGACCCAGGATACTATTGTGAGCAATCTGCACCAGATTGTCAATTTTACAGCCATCCCCTATTATGGTAGAACTAAATTTAGCCCTATCTACACAAGAATTAGCACCAATTTCAACATAATGTCCAATGATAACATTTCCTATTTGCGGTATTTTAACAAGGCCTCTACCATCATCACTTGGTCTGTATCCAAATCCATCTGCGCCAATACTTACATTGGTATGAAAAATACAATGGGTACCAATAATACAGCGCTCTCTAATAACCGTTCCTGACCAAACAACGGTATGATCACCAATAATAGTTTCGTCAAATATGCATACATTTGGATATAATGTTACACCGTTTCCTAAAATAACATCTTTTCCAATATAACAGTTTGCTCCAATTTTACAATCAATTCCTATTATTGCCGATTTATGTATAACAGCTGTTGGATGGATTTCTGTATCAAATACTGGTGGGTTTGGGTTAAAGAGTTCTAAAATTTTTGCCATAGCTAAATCGGCATTTTTTACTTTAATTAATGCTCTGTTTTTACTTGGTTCAACAGTTAAAGTATCATTTACAACAGCTGCGCAAGCTTTTGAATTTGCCCATAACTTCACATATTTGTTACTACTTATGAATGTAATATGATTTATTTTCGCATTTTCCAATTGCTCCGGACCATCAATTGATTGACATGTGTTACCAACCAATGTGCCGTTTAAAAGGTTATTGATGTCTGCTATGGTGTAAGATTTCATGAAATTTTTGCTTTTATGGATAGTTTTTGTAAATCTAGGTGAAAAAAAATGAAACAAATAGCAATTGCATTCTATTTCTGAATTTTATTTATTAAATCTTTAAAAAGAATGTCTTTTCAATAATTAACTTTGATATTTTCACCAATTTCAAGTATGTGTTTTGTTAATTCATCAAAATCATTATTGGTAACTCTATGATTGGAAATGGCTACTCTAATGCAATATTGTCCGTTTAGGGTAGTATAACCAGGAACCGCAATGGCTTTTTCTTCAATTTGTAATTTAATTTCTTTGTTTAAGGCATTTAAACTATCTGAATTTTTATCTCCGGGATTGTACCTAAAACAAACAATATCCAAACCAATAGGGGCCATAAGCTCTAAATCATCATTTGCTGAGATAAGTTTCCCTAAATATTGTGCTTGTTCAACATTTCTTGTAATCATTCTGCCAAAACGTTCACTACCATGTTCTTTAATGGACATCCATACTTTTAATGCCCTAAAATGTCTGGAAAGTTGTAAACCATATTCGCTGAACCAATTTTCACCTGAAGCTAACCCACGGGTGTTTTTTGCCAAATACTCCGGAATTAATGAAAAGGTGTTTTTATGACTTTCCTCATCTTTGATTAAAACGCAACCCACTTCAAAAGGCATATGCAACCATTTGTGTAAATCTAGAGCGACAGAATCTGCTCTTTCTATCCCTTGAAGTTGAGGTTTTACTTGTTTTGAAAGCATAGCAATGGCTCCAATAGCACCATCAACATGAAACCATAAATTATTTTGTTTACAGATATCGGCAATAGCATTTAAATTATCAATGGCACCGGTGTTTACAGTTCCAGAGGTAGCAATTACACAAATGGGATTTAATCCATTCTTTTTATCTAGAATAATCTGTTTCTGAAGCGCTTCTATATTTATTGTATAGTCTTTGTTAACCACTATTTTTTTAAAGAAATTAGCGCCTAATCCCAATAGTTCACAGGCTTTTTGGTTGCAACTATGCACTTCTGTTGAACCATAAACAACCATTCTTTTTTTAATGTTTTGCACACCTTCATTTCTAATGTCAAAACCAGCTTTTACATTTCTGGCAACGGCCAAAGCTGTAAAATTAGCCATAGAACCACCACTTACTAACAACCCACTCGCTGATTCAGGATATTCCATTATTTCTTTGATCCAGTTAATAACTTGCTCCTCAACTTTATGAGCTGCATGGGTGCCACCACCTAAATTGGGGTTCATAACGGATGCCCAAAAATCGCCCATAACTCCAGAAATAGTGCCTGCACCCATATACCATGCCCAAAACCGAGGATGAATATTCCCCATATTATAGGGCAAAATATTTTTGGTAAAATCTTCATAAACGTTCTCCGGGTCTACTGGTAAATGTGGTAATGCTGTTTCAAAACTTTTAAGTACTTCCTGAGGCATTTCTAGCCAAATTTCCCTATCCCTTACGTGTTCAATATAATCAAAAGCATCATCAACCATTTTATGCATTAACGCTTTTGATTTTTCCCAATCTTGTGGATCAAGAGTTTCGAAATGTTTTGAATTATGTGTTGTGCCCATATTGAGGAAATAAAATTTAGACTATTAATTTATGACTGAGAATTTTTACTGAATTTTTTTAAAGTTTGAATGTTTAATATTTCAGTAAACAAGAGTAATATACATGAAATAATAATGATGGCTATTCCAAATCCAAAATGATCTGCAATAAAACCAATAGAAATGGCGAGTATTGACGTTGTAATGGTACTAAAAAAAGATTGCGCAGATAATACTGAAGTAAGAAGTTCTGGTGGAACATGATCTGCAATTTCACCTATTAAAAGTGGTTTTCTTATATTTTCAACAATATAGATAAAGGCGAAAAATAATAAGGTTAAAAACCATAATTCAAATTCATAAAAAACGCCACAAATCATTCCGGTAACAAGACCTATTTCAAGTGTTAGTTTTGAAATATTGAATCCAAATGCCTCTGAAATTTTAAAAGATTTTTTTGAAGCATAAGACGTTAACAGAAAAATAATAAAATAGATAATTCCAATAATAATTCCACTTTTTCTTTTGGGGTCCAACTGCATCAAAAAAGGAATTATCAACGCTATCTGTAGCATCACCGGTTGAATATAATCTTTTATTGCTTTAAGATAAGACGAATGCAGTGAAGATGAATTTATTATTTGAAGCACTTTTGGATGTTTTAAAGCATTTATAAATGATTTAAAAACAAAAACCAGGGTAACTTGTTGAGTTTTTTTTGATTCGTTTAAAGAGTAATTTAATGAATTTGGGTAAGAATAGATATTTATGAAATTAATCAGATAGGGGATTACCGAATACAAAAAAACAGTGTGATAACTTCCTGAATATAAAACCAAAAAACCAGCAATTAATGCAGAAAGCGCTGATCCTTTTTGAGACCAAGAACGCGTATGGCCATAATAATTTGCTTTTTGGTCCTGCCAATTATTAATGGCTAAATAGTCCATAATCATGCCTTTATGTGTGCCTGTTCTAAAAGCATCAGCTATTCCAAAAAATGTAATTGCGAGAATAAAAAAATAAAAAGTATTAAAGAAATAGAACACAAGAAATGAGATGATGTATAATATAAAAGCAACAATAAGCGATTTTTTTCTGCCATAAGTATCAGCTAAAATACCTGAAGGGATTTCAGAAACATTTATGATTATTTCCCTGGTGGCGTAAAGGATTCCAATTTGGGTGAAACTGATGCCGCTTTCCATGAAAAAAAGCAATAAAAAAGCATCAAAAAAACGTAAATTTTTTAAAAATCCATAGGCACAGAATTTATAATATTGTCTGTTTTTTACTAGAATACTCATTATGGATCCTTATGAAATATTAATTTTTTTACTCTTCTATTCTATTCTCATCAAAGGCAGAAGGTAGTAACTTGGGTATAAATTTTACAAATAAAGGAAGTAATATGGCACCACCCGGTAGCATAAAAATAGCCAAACTTGGTATGGACTTCATAATATCCAATAACTGGTCTTGTACTTTTTTTTGTTCGTCTTCAGTTAATGCCCTTTTGGTAGATTGTGTAAGCAAAACCATAAGTTCTTTACTTTCCCTGAGTTCATTTAATAATCGTTTGCTGTTTCTTTTAATGAGTTTGGTCACCATATTACTGGAGTTTTCATAAAAACTCTGTATCATGTTTTTTGAACTCAGCAATGCAATTTTGTCTTTGTTTAAATTATAAAATGTATTAATGTCCTCTATGGATTGTACAATAATTTGTGGGTGAAGTTTTAAATCTTTACCAAATGAAATTAGCCTTTTTTGTTCTTCAGTGTCAATAATTTTATCACTCCAATAAGCCATGCAAGCAATATCAATGATGTAATATTTGGCTAATTCTGTATGAATACTGTTAATAACATCTTGGTAGGTTACTGAATCTTTATTTTGGTAACGTATGGAAGATTCTAATAGCTTTATTAAGCTTTCATCATATTTTGTTATGTCTTTTTTAGTATCAAAAACAATTAAAACAATGGTTTCAATGGCTGCTTCCAATTCAATTAAATAAGATTTTGTAATGGTATCTGAATTTAAATATTTTTGATAAGCTAACACATCAACAAAAAGAAGCGCATTGGTTATAAAATAATTAAAGTTTTTAGTAATGATATTGTCATCAATATAAACGCGTTTATGAATTATTGCTTCCAGCAAATTTTCAGATTTTTTTTTACCTAAAAGATCTTCGAAATAGGATGATTTATAATTGTCAATAGTATTATAAAAATTAATGACACTATCTAAAAAGGGTTGGGTTTTGTTTGATTTGTTATAAATAAAATAAAAAGATAAAAACAGGTTTATTCTACAGAGTTCTTCATGTGTGAAATCTTCATTTGCAGTACATTTTTGAACTACAGATATGTTGCTTCCATATATAAATCCGCTTGCCTTAAGGGCACTGTAAAATTCGTTCAATGGCAATTGTAAAAAGCTTTCATTGGTTGCTAGCTCTTTTAAAAGTTTTTTTATCCAGCCTTTTGCTGATGGATTCATGATCAGGTCTATTATTAAGGATATAAAAATAAAAAAAGCTACTTCAAAAAGTAGCTTTCAATTCATTTTAAATTTATTTTTTATTTTATAATTCCTGCACAGCTTATTCTGCCACCGGCATCACCCGTAGGTTGTGTAGTAAAATCATCAGTACCAACATGCACAATAACACCTTTTCCAACAATATCCTTGGTTTCATCACCACAACCCATGCACCATTCGTCTGTAGAAAAAGTTATAGATCCTTTACCACTAGCATCTGCAGTAAAATTACCTATGTCTCCTTTATGATAGCCGGTTGTAGCCCCCCATTTTCCATGTGGTTGTAAAGTAGGGTTCCAATGACCTCCTGTTGATTTACCGTCAGGTGAAGAGCAATCTGCTTTTTCATGAATATGAATAGCATGAACTCCTTCTGTTAAACCTTCCATTTCAGCAACCATAGTAACTACTCCATTTTCTTGAGTAAATGTTACGGTTCCAGAAACGTTACTGTCACTTTTAGGCTCAAGTTCAATTTTAATAACTTCAACCTTAGCTGTCACCGCTTCTTTTGCGGTAGCAGATTCTGTGGTTTTTTGTTCTGTTTCTTTTTTAACTTCTTTACATCCTACGGTAAAACCCATTAGGATTGCCAAAAAAATAATTGATGTTTTTTTCATAATATTTTTTAAAATTAGAATTTAATGTAATTTAGGATAAATTTAAACCTTTTGCAAATATCATTATGACCAATATCATGTTTTTAAAAATTCATTTCAATTAATTTTGACCCAAGTTTGAAGGTATGAACAATTCATTAGTAAATAAATATAATATTGCAGGTCCAAGATATACAAGTTATCCAACGGTTCCGTATTGGGATAATGACACATTTTCAGTAAATAATTGGAAATCGTCTTTAATTACATCATTTAATGAAAGCAATGAAAGTGAAGGTATAAGTTTATACATTCATATGCCTTTTTGCGAAAGCCTTTGCACGTTTTGTGGATGTAACAAACGGATAACCAAACAGCATGATGTAGAATCTCCTTATATAGACGCAGTTTTAAAAGAATGGCGTTTTTACGTGGATTTATTTGACCAAAAACCAATAATAAAAGAATTACATCTTGGTGGAGGAACACCAACCTTTTTTAAACCGGAAAATTTAAAGCGATTAATAAACGGGATTTTTGAAGATGCCATCTTAGCAGAAGGGCATGAATTTAGTTTTGAAGGGCACCCAAATAATACCACTAGAGCACATTTACAAGCTTTATTTGATGTTGGATTCAGACGCGTAAGTTATGGCGTTCAAGATTATAATATTACAGTCCAAAAAGCGATTCACAGAATTCAGCCTTTTGAAAATGTAAAACGTGCCACCGAAATGGCCAGGGAGATTGGATATACTTCTGTTGGACATGATATTATTTTTGGTTTACCGTTTCAAACTTTAGAACATGTTGAGCAAACCATATTAAAAACCAAAGAATTGGGTCCGGACAGGTTAGCATTTTACAGTTACGCACACGTGCCATGGATAAAAGGTAATGGTCAACGCGGATTTAAAGATTCTGATTTGCCAAAAGCTGAACTAAAAAGACAACAATATGAATTAGGTAAGCAATTACTCACTGAAGTTGGTTATCATGAAATAGGAATGGATCATTTTTCATTACCATCGGATTCACTATATAAATCTATGCAAAACAAAAATTTACATAGAAATTTCATGGGTTATACCGCCTCAAAAACCCAAACTATGATTGGTTTAGGAGTTTCTGCGATTGGTGACAGTTGGTACGGATTTGGTCAAAATGTAAAAGTTCTTGAAGACTATTATGAGTTACTGGAACAAAATAAGCTACCAGTATATAGAGGACATATTTTAAACGAAGAAGATTTAATTATTAGAAGACACATTCTTAATTTAATGTGTGGATTTGAAACTTCATGGACTTCAGATCACATGAATTTACCAGAAATCCCAGAAGTTTTAATGAAACTCAAGGAAATGGAGCAAGATGAACTTTTAGAAATATATTCAAAGTCCATTAAAATTTTACCGAAAGGACAACCTTTTGTGAGAAATATTTGTATGGCATTTGACTTATTATTGCAAAGAAAAACCCCAGATGTGCAATTGTTTTCAATGACAGTTTAAAATAAAACTTTCAGAAAACAAGTAGAATTAAACTATTGTAATAACGATTGTAACCAACTTTATTAAAAAACAAGTTGGTTATTAAATCATTAAAATGGTAAACAAATGAAAAAAATTATTGTACCAACTGACTTTTCAGAGCATTCAGAATATGCTTTAAAAACAGCTGCAGCATTAGCAAGAAAAAATAAGGCAGAAATCATTGTGTTAAACATGTTGGAAATGTCTGATATTATGCTAACGGCATCAGGCGGTGACCAAAATGCAAAAACAATGTTCTTTTATAAATTTGCTTTACAGGAATTGAATGTTTTTCTTAGAAAAGATTATCTGAAAGATATTAAAGTAACCCCAATTGTAAAACATTTTAAAGTTTTTAGCGAAGTAAATGAAATAGCAGTTGAACATAATGCTGACCTTATAGTGATGGGTTCTCATGGTGCCAGTGGTGTTAAGGAACTTGTTATTGGGTCAAATACAGAACGAGTTGTTAGAAATTCAAGCATTCCTGTTCTTGTTGTGAAAAATGAATTAAAGAAAACAAATTTTGAAAACATTGTTTTTGCCTGTGATTTTTCAGATGAAGTTATAAAACCATATCATAATTTTATAAAATGGTTTGATAATCAGAAATCTAAAATTAATATGGTGTATGTGAATTTACCTAATGAAAGATTTAAAAGTTCTTTAGAAATTGAAAAAAGCGCCATCAATTTTTTTAAAAAAGCAGACGGCAATACAAAACGGATGCAAGATGTGCATTTTGTTGCTGATTATACGCCTGAACTTGGTATTATAAATTTTGCTAAAAAAATAAGTGCAGACCTTATTGCAGTTCCAACTCATGGAAGAAAAGGTATTGCACATTTTTTAGAAGGTAGTATTGGTGAAGATGTAGTAAATCACGCTGCATTGCCGGTTATGACATTTAAAGTTTAGGTTATAATAACTTAGAGTGACTGATTACTATTTTTAAAAGAGGCTGTCCAAAAAGCATATACTATCCGTCATTACGAGAAATTTTTATTTCGAAGTAATCTGTAAATCAATAACTTACAATTTACAGATTGATTCTCCCGATAGCTATCGGGAGAAGCAATGACGACTTTTTAGACAGCCTCTTTTACCTTAATAAACATTTTTTATACAATAAAAGATAATGTTTTTTAATTGCTTAAGGTCATTTCAACGCTAATCTTAGTATCCAATAGTTTTGAAATTGGACAATTCAATTCTGCATCTTTTACCAAAGGTTCAAATTCTTTTTGGTTGATGCCACTTACTTTAGCATTCAATATCAAATGGGAGCTTGTAACGGCACCATTTTCAAGTGTAATTTCACAGGTTGTGTTCAATGATTCTGGCTTCAAGTTTTTTTCCTGTAAAATAAATGCCAATTTCATTGTAAAGCACCCAGCATGGGCTGCAGCTATTAATTCTTCAGGGTTTGTGCCAATGCCATTTTCAAATCTGGATGAAAATGAGTATTGGTTTTTATTTAAAACCTTACTTTGTGTTGTTAAATGACCCTTGCCATCTTTTCCTGTGCCTGTCCAAAAGGCTTCTGCTTTTCTTTTCATGTTTGATTAATTAAATATTTGATTAATTGTTCATTATATTATGACTGTGATAGTTCCATAATTTGTTTAATTCCTCAAAAATAAATGGGATTTTGGAGATAAAAAAACTCATTGGTTCTATACCTTAAAGGTAATGATTTTCTATTAAAATAATGACCATTAATTTAATACTTAATATTAAGTTTTTAAATTTTAATATAGGATGGCGGTGTCTTAATAAAAAAGAAATAATTTAATGACAATCCATGACTCCATCAGCCATTTCGTGCATAGGTACTGGTGAAATATATGGAATTCCCAGACCAAGTCCTCTAAGTATAAATAGGATGCCAATACCTATCACAAAAACAGGAATGACTTGTTGGATGCGTTGTTTTATATGGGTATTTAAAAACTTACCTAAATAAATAGCAGAGGTCATTAATGGAATGGTTCCTAAACCAAAAAGAAACATATACAAGCTACTTTGCAGCGCACTACCTATTGCTAAAGAAGCAAATACGGCCATATAAACCAGACCACAAGGTAAAAACCCATTTAAGAAACCTATGGTTAAAAAAGTATCGGCTGTTTTCTTTTTCAGTGCTTGCCCCAAAGCAGATTTCACTTTTGAAATAATTTTATAAATTGGTTTAGAGAAATTATAGGTGTTAAAAGTTTTAGCTGGAATCAAAATAACAACAATCATTAGCACTCCTATAGCAATAGATAATTGCTGCTGTATCCCAAAGATATACAGGCTTTTTCCAATTAATCCAAAAAGCAAACCAATAAGGCTATAAGCCAACAACCTGCCAAAATGGTACATGAGGATTTGAAAGACTTTGGTAAAAGAATTTTGTCTATCAACAGGGAGCATAAAGGCAATAGGCCCACACATACCAATGCAGTGAAAGCTGCCTAATAAACCAAATATGAGCGCTGACCATAACATTTAGTAACTGATTTCTTTTTTGAACAAATAATTTTTTCCGTTATATTGCCAATCAATAGTAATGTTCCAACGACCATCTAATAAACGTTTGTCAGGTACGAGCAAAGAATTTTCAGACAATGAAATTGGAGTTTCAAAATCTAATTGTTTGTTAGATGGTCTATATAGGAACACGTTACCAGTGATTTTTTTTATATCGAAATTTTCAGGAAATTGAATTAATAACCCGTCAGTTGTTTTGGTGCAAGTAAGGTTTTCTTCAAGTGACCTAGCATTATTTAGTTTATTGATTTCATCTTGAAAACCAAGTTCAACTTTATAGTAATCCTCAGTTACTAAATCGTGATTGTATTTATCATTAAAATTCACTTTGATAAGAAAGTACATGATAAATGATATAAAAAGAATAAATGCTAAAACGATTCCTGTTCCCCAATTAAATTTCATGATTTATATTTTAGTTATAACTTCTAGGACCTAAAAAGTTGACGGTTGTAGTTTCAATTAGTTTTTTATGGCTGTAAACCTCAATCATTAATTTGTTTTTATCTCCTTTTAAATCATTCTTATTAATTTCAATAAATAAGGTACCTTCAGCCATTCCTTGTGCCGGAACTACAAAATTATCTTTTGTTGATACAAGTTTGATGGAGCCGTTAAAATTTCTTAATTTAAAATCCACATCATCAATTTCTTTATTGGTCTTGTTCACCAATTTATAAGTAAACACATTGCTGATGATATTGTTTGCTTTATGTTCATATAATTGCCCAGGCAGTCTTAAAACCCTAGCTTCTACATCATTTCTTAAAAACAACATTCCTGTTAAAACCCCGGTAAGAATAACAAGCACTGCAATGTAACCTTTCATTCTTGCCGTAAGCTTAAATGTTTCCTTATTTTCTATTTCGGCTTCACTGGCATATCTAATAAGTCCTTTTTCAAGGCCAACCTTCTCCATAATATCGTCACACTCATCAATACAGGCGGTGCAATTCACACACTCCAATTGTGTGCCGTTTCTAATATCAATTCCGGTAGGACAAACGTGAACACATTGACTGCAATCTATACAATCGCCATGGCCCAATGCGTGCCTGTCTTCGCCGTTACGCCATTTTTTTCTTCCTTTTTCAGCTTCACCGCGCTTATGGTCATAAGCCACAATAATGGATTTGTTATCTAATAAAACCCCCTGCAATCTACCATAAGGGCAAGCAATAATGCAAACTTGTTCTCTAAACCAGGCAAATACAAAATAGAAAACCGCTGTGAATATCCCTAATGGGAATAATGTTGATAAGTGTTCTGCAGGTCCTTCAACAATATATTGAAGTACTCTGTCTCCACCAATTAAATAGGCCAAAAAAACGTTGGCTATAAGAAATGAAATGATTAAAAAAACAAACCATTTTAAAATCCGCTTTCTCCATTTTTCAGCATTCCAAGGTTGCTTGTCAAGTTTTATTTGTTTGCCTCTATCGCCTTCTATCCAAAATTCTATACGCCTAAAAACCATTTCCATAAAAATGGTTTGTGGACAGATCCATCCGCAGAAAACACGTCCAAAAGCAACCGTAAATAGGGCAATAAAAATGACGCCAATAAGTATTGAGATAACAAACAAATGAAAATCCTGTGGCCAAAACGGAAAACCAAAAATGTTAAACCGACGTTCTAAAACATTGAACATCAAAAACTGGTTGCCATTTATTTTTATAAAAGGAGAAGCAATAAAAAAGATCAGTAAAATATAACTTACTATTTTCCTATACTCATATAATCTGCCACTTGGTTTTTTTGGATATATCCAAGCGCGTTTGCCTTCTTCATTAATAGTGCCAATAGAATCTCTGAATTTTTCTTTTTCTGTGTTTTCCATTTGTTTGGACTATTAAAAAGACTCCCAAGAATGAGGTTGTCTTAAAAGTATATTTTACCGTCATTACGAGAAATTTTTATTTCGAAATAATCTGTAAATCAACAACCTGCAATTTACAGATTACTTCTCCCGATAGCTATCGGGACTCCCAATGACACTTTTATAGACAGCCACATTTTTGGATTATCTTCATTTTTTAATTGATTGGTGTTGTGGCTTCAAGGTGTTTCAGCATTTTCATCTACCCAAACATCTCCTTCCGGGGCTTTAGGGTTTGCAGGAGTTGTGCCTTGTAAAGACAATATATAACTTGCAACTTGTGCAATCTCTAAGGGTTTAAAACTTTGTTTCCAAGCAATCATACCTTTACCGTCACGCCCGCCTTCGGCTATAGTTTTAAATACATTTTTAATACCACCACCCAATATCCAATGGTTATCAGTTAAATTGGGCCCAATACCACCACCGCCATCAGCCATATGACAAGCCACACAGTTTTGCATAAATATGGCTTTACCACTATTTAAATCAGCTTCATCAGTAAGTAATGTTACAGAATTCATATCGACTAAATCTTTGGCTGTTTTTTTGTATTCAGCAATACTAATTTTAGCCTGTTCATATTCTTTTGCTAACTCGTCATATTGACTATTATTTCCAAAAACATGAAAATTTATTAAATAAATAAGGGCAAAAACCATGGATGCGTACCAAGAATATAACCACCAAGGCGGCAATGCATTATCCAATTCTTTTATGCCGTCATAATTATGATCTAAAATTAATTCACCTTCCTCTTCAATTGGTTTGGTACCTACTAATTTTTTATAAGTGTTTTTAATCCATGTAAACTGAGGAACCTTACTTTTTGAGGCTAAAAAGCGTTCTTTTGCCTCGTCTGTTAAGCTTTGGAACATGACATTTTCTAATGCGCCAATGATTGCTTCAATTGCTATTAGGATAATCAAAACCAATAATAAAAATATCAGAACTATTGGATATTTCATAAATGCAGGTTGTTCACCGGAATCAACAAAATATTCTACGAGCCCGAAAATAATAAAGAATATTATAGGAACTCTAACGTAAGACGGAATAAGATTTCTCATAACAAAGTGTCGTTTTGGTTATTGTTATCTAAAGGTAGATTACTTAATGTATTTATATATTCTTTTTTTGTACTTAATACCCACCAAAGGAGCAGTACAAAAAAGGTGAAAAATATGATTAAAGATATGATTGGATAAATTTCAACTCCTGAAATGGTTTCCATATAGCCTTTTACAAAATTTAACATGTTTTTTTCTTTTTAGTATTATTGAAGGTCATTAACTTTTATATCTGTGCCTAAGCGTTGTAAATAGGCTATAATAGCTACTATTTCACGATCTTTCATTTCAATGAAATCAACTCCATTTTCAGCAGCATGCTTTTTGTCAGCTTCATAATTAGCTGCAAAGTCCGGGTCATTATATAAGTTCTGCTCTATTTGCGTGCCTTGGGTTGTCATTTGTTGTTGTGCATTGGCAATGTCTTCATCACTGTATAGCACCCCAAGAGTTACCATGGTTTCCATTTTAGATTCTGTTAAAGATTTGTCCAGTTTATTTTTAATAAGCCATTTATAATTTGGCATGATAGACCCACTTGAGGTGCTTCTTGGATCATACATATGATTTAGATGCCAATTGTCAGAATATTTTCCACCTATACGATGTAAATCTGGCCCTGTGCGTTTACTTCCCCAAAGAAATGGATGGTCATAAACATATTCACCTGCTTTTGAGTATTCACCATAGCGCTCCACTTCGCTTCTAAAAGGGCGTATCATTTGTGAGTGGCAGCCCACACAACCTTCACGAATATAAATATCACGTCCTTCTAACTCTAACGGTGTATATGGTTTTACACTGGCAATAGTTGGAATATTTGATTTTACTAATATGGTTGGAATAATTTGGACCATTCCGCCAATAAGTATAGCAACTGTTGCCAATAGGGTAAACTTAACAGGTTTACGTTCAAGCCAAGAATGATACCCTTCACCGGCCAAACGTTTTTTAGAAACACGTTCTAAGGCTGGAGCTTCTGCTAATTCATCGGTTACCGTACTACCAGCTTTTATAGTTGCAATAATGTTATAAACCAAAATAAGCATGCCCGTTAAATATAAAATACCACCAATAGCACGCATCCAGTACATAGGCATAATTTCAGTAACGGTTTCTAAGAAATTTCCATATACTAAAGTACCATCAGGATTAAATTGTTTCCACATACTTGCTTGGGTAAAACCAGCAACATACATGGGTAAGGCATACATAATGATACCTAAAGTGCCAATCCAGAAGTGAAGATTGGCAAGACCCATTGAAAACAACTTTGTTTTAAACAAACGGGGTACTAGCCAATAAATCATTCCAAAAGTCAAGAATCCGTTCCAAGCTAAGGCGCCAACGTGAACGTGCGCAATAATCCAATCAGTAAAATGGGCTATCGCATTGACATTTTTTAGTGATAATGTTGGTCCTTCAAAAGTTGCCATTCCATAACCGGTAATAGCAACCACCATGAATTTTAAAACGGGGTCAGTCCGTACTTTATCCCAGGCTCCTCGAAGTGTTAATAATCCGTTTATCATGCCTCCCCAAGAAGGCATTAATAACATAACTGAAAAGGCAACACCTAAATTTTGAGCCCATTCCGGTAAAGCGGTGTATAATAAGTGGTGTGGGCCAGCCCAGATATAGATAAAAATTAAAGACCAAAAATGGACTATGGATAATCTATAGGAATAAATTGGTCGGTTTGCTGCTTTTGGAACAAAATAATACATCAAGCCTAAAAAAGGCGTTGTTAAAAAGAAAGCCACCGCGTTGTGACCATACCACCATTGAACCAAAGCATCTTGAACACCAGCATATACCGAGTAACTTTTTAAGGCACTTACCGGCAATTCCAAACTATTAAAAATATGAAGCACAGCAACAGTAACAAACGTTGCAATATAAAACCAAATGGCAACATATAAATGACGCTGACGTCTTTTGATGATGGTACCAATAAGATTCCAGCCAAAAACCACCCAAACCACGGCAATTGCAATATCAAATGGCCATTCTAATTCTGCGTATTCTTTAGAACTTGTAAATCCTAAAGGCAAGGTTATTGCGGCACCTACTATGATGAGTTGCCATCCCCAAAAGTTTATTTTACTTAAAACATCACTAAACATTCTGGCTTTAAGTAAGCGTTGTGTAGAATAATAAACCCCTGCAAAAATAGCGTTGCCAACAAATGCAAAAATAATGGCGTTGGTATGTAAAGGCCTCAAACGCCCAAAGCTTAGCCATGAAATACCATCTGTGTAGTTTGGGAACATAAACATAAAGGCAAGCATTAAGCCA
This sequence comes from uncultured Flavobacteriales bacterium, assembly GCA_963976005.1. Taxonomy (GTDB): domain Bacteria; phylum Bacteroidota; class Bacteroidia; order Flavobacteriales; family Flavobacteriaceae; genus Yeosuana. The sequence continues at coordinate 86,663 of CAXBJF010000002.1, forward strand.
ACTGACATTCCTACAACGCCCCATAGAATGGTAGCATAAATGAAATTTTTTACGATTTTATTATCGTAATGAAACTGTTGCATTTCCATAATTGTAATGATTAATCTTTTTTGGTTAGTATTGATTCACTGGGTTTTTCTTTTACTAGTTCGTCTTCAAATAACATCCGAACAGATGGCGTATAACTATCATCATATTGTCCATTTCTTACAGCAACAATAAAGGCAATAAAGAAAATTACTGCCACTGTAATACTAATGGCCAGTAACATATAAATAACACTCATGCCTTGTTTAATTTAAGGGTTAAAAATACTTTCATACTATATGTTAATATATGATATTTATCATATTCTATTTTAAATTTCTGCACATAAAATTTGTTGCAATGGTTGTAAAACTTACAATACTTATTGAGCTTAAAGGCATTAATATGGCTGCAATTACTGGCGATAATTGACTTGTTACGGCAAAATAAAGCCCTAAAATATTATATACAAATGACAATACAAAACTCCATTCAATAATTTTCATGGCCTTTTTTGAAACCGTTATATAGTTGTGCAGTTGATTAAATTTTGAGGCATCTAAAATGGCATCACAAGCCGGTGAAAAAACATTGACATTCTCTGATATCGCAATCCCAACATTACTTTGAGCCAAGGCTCCTGCATCATTTAATCCATCACCAATCATTAATATGTTAGCACCTTCACTTTGGTGATATTTAATATATTCCAATTTATCTTCCGGTTTTTGGTTAAATAGTAGTTTGGTCTTTGCAGGAAGCAATTTTTTTAAATTTTCAAATTCCCCTTCGTTGTCGCCAGAAAGAATGGCTAATTCATATTTGTTTTTGAGTTTATTGAATAGTTTTGAAAGCCCTTTTCTGTAATTGTTATAAAATATGAATTTTCCTCTATAGGTTTCATTCGTACTAATATGTACGGCCGTATTTAATGTTGAGTGTTCTTGTAAGTCACCAACAAATTTAGCTGAACCAATTTTGATGGAAGTATCTTTATGAACTGCTGAAATACCTTGACCCAGATGTTCTTCAAACTCTTCCAAAGAAATGATATTATTCTCTTTTAAAACATCATATAAAGTTCTGCTCAATGGATGGTTTGAACCTCGTAATGTGTTTTTTAACAGTGTTTCTTCAGAACTTGAAAGCATGTCGCCTTCATAAGTGGCAGTGCCTTTTTTATTGGAGGTTATGGTACCTGTTTTATCAAAAATAATAGTATTAATGGCTGCTAATTGTTCAATAACTGTTGCATTTTTAAGATAGAATTTTTGCTTGCCAAAAATCCGTAATACATTCCCAAAGGTAAAAGGTGCCACCAAAGCAATGGCACAGGGGCAAGCAATAATAAGAACTGCGGTAAAGGCATTCATGACTTTTGAAGTATCAACAAATAACCAGTAAATACTTGATGAAAAGGCAATAATCAATATAGTCAATGTAAACCATTTGCTAATAGAATTGGTAACGGTTGTAAAACTATCTTCTTTGTTTTTACTAAAAACATCATTACTCCATAATTGGGTTAAATAGCTCTGCTCAACAGTTTTTAAAGCTTCCATTTCAATCATTCCAGAAGTTTGCTTTCCGCCTGCATATAATTTATCACCAGAATATTTATTTATGGTTTCAGACTCACCTGTCACAAAACTATAATCTATCGTTGCGTTCCCATTGATTAAAATTCCATCTACAGGAATAAGTTCTTCGTTTCTAATTAACAACCGGTCACCTTTTTTTATTTCATATACTTGTATAGACGTTTCTTCGCCTTCTGAAATTTTGGTAATAGCTATGGGAAAATACGATTTATAGTCGCGTTCAAAGGATAAAAATGAATAGGTTTTTTGTTGAAAAAACTTCCCGATAAGTAAAAAGAACACCAAGCCCGCTAAACTATCAAAAAACCCAGAGCCTAAATTGAACATAATAATATATGTGCTTCTTAAAAACAACACAATGATTCCTAAAGCTATAGGAACATCAATATTTAGTATTTTGGCTCGCAAACCTTTATAGGCCGAAATAAAATAATCTTGAGCGGAGTAAAATACAACGGGTAGGGAAAAAGCAAACATGAGCCATCTAAACATAGGTTTAAATTGGTCTAACCAAAACTCATTTACTTGAAAATATTCAGGGAATGATAAAAACATGATATTACCAAAAGCAAATCCGGCAATGCCCAGTTTATAAATTAAGCTGCGGTTAATATGTTCTTTTCCTGTTTTAAAGTCATCCAAAGAAATATAAGGTTCATATCCAATAGAACTTAATAATAAAACAACGTTTTTAAGCGAATAGGTTTCAGGATTAAAAGTAACCCGAACTGTTTTCTTTCCAAAATTGACTTGTGAAGACGAAATCCCAGAATGAATTTTATTTAAGTTTTCTAAAATCCAGATACATGAACTGCAGTGAATATGAGGAATAAATAAAGTGACAATTTGAGTTTTATCATCATTAAATTCAAGTAATTTTTCAACGATGCTATCATTGTCTAAAAAATTATATTTCCCTTCAATTTCTTTTGGCGTAGCGCCAGGTGCTGATTGTAAATCGTAATAACAAGTTAAATCGTTAGATGCAAAAATTTCGTATACCGTTTTACAGCCATTACAGCAAAATGATTTTTCATCAAATGTAATATTGGATTTTTTAGTGTCTAAACCACAGTGAAAGCATGGTTGAAGCCGCATAATTTGTTTGCTCATATGTACCTAGCACAAAGATTTTACATAAATACAAATATAAATATGATATATGTCATATTTAGAAAATATGATATTTGTTGAGTTTTGCTTAATTTTACAATCACTAAATTTTACTTTGGTAACTATGGGTAGGTGTGAACAATGTATAACAAGGCAGCTTAATTCTTTAAAAAGCTTATCTAATGACGAATTAGTGAGGATTTCAAATTGTAAAATATCCAGAATAGTTAAAAAAGGTGAATTTATTTTTGAAGAAGGAGATACCCTTAAAGGCATTTATTGTATTAGAGAAGGTATTTGTAAGTTAACTAAATTAAGTTCAAATGGTAAGGATCAAATAATCAAATTGGTGGTCAAAGGAGAATTGTTAGGGCAACGTTCACTTATTAATGATGAAAGTGTAAACCTTAGTGCCGTTGCTTTAAATGATATGGAATTGTGTTTTATTCCTAGGGCCGAAATTATGAACGACCTTCACGATAACCCTGAATTTTCTTTTGATTTATTAAAACAAATGGCCCAAGGTTTAAAAGAGGCTGATAATCTTATTGTAAATATGGCTCAAAAATCTGTGAGACAACGTTTGGCTGAAACATTGATTTATATTAATAATAGTTTCGGAATTAAATCTGACGGCACATTAAGTGTGTTGTTATCTCGGGAAGATTTTGCAAATATTATTGGAACAGCCACAGAATCTACTATTAGAGTACTATCTCAGTTCAAAAAGGAAAAATTAATCACGACCATTGGTAAACAAATTAAAATAATCAATTTAGAAGGCCTCAAACGTGTAGAGTAATAAGTCTCATATGTTTTTCTTTTGCTGATATAAATATTTCTAATAACTCCACATCTGTTTTTTGTTTCAATTGTATTATTTTTATACAGCTATGACAAAAAACAAAATTCATAAAAAAGGATTCGTTTTTAAAAAATATGAAGCTCCTTTTCAGTCTCCTTTTGATAAACTCTTTGAAGTCTTTAAAGAGTTGATTACGCATACGTCAGGTGATTTTGATGAGGCCATTGATTGGTTACGGGAATTAGATAAAGAATATAAACTTACCACTCCAGAATATACTATTGATGATTTTATTGAAGACCTGAAGAAAAAAGGCTATATAAGGGAAGAAATTGATCCCAATGGCAAAAAAGGAGGGATGGCAATAACCGCTAAAACGGAGCGCGCCATTCGTCAACAAGCTCTAGATCAGATTTTTGGAAACATTAAACGCAGTGGTCAGGGCAATCATAAAAGTAAAAGCCCAGGGATTGGTGATGAGCATACGGGTGATTTTAGAAACTATCAGTTTGGTGATGCTTTAGATAAAGTATCTATGACTGAAAGTTTAAAAAATGCACAGATTAATCATGGTATAGGTGACTTTAAAATTTCAGAAGATGATTTAGTGGTTGAAGAAACGCTTCATAAATCCCAAATGAGTACCGTTTTGATGATAGATATCAGCCACAGCATGATTCTGTATGGAGAAGACCGGATCACGCCTGCTAAAAAAGTAGCTATGGCCTTAGCCGAATTAATTACCACGCGCTACCCTAAAGACACCTTGGATATTTTGGTGTTTGGAAATGATGCATGGCAAATTGAAATTAAAGATTTACCTTATTTAAAAGTAGGCCCATACCACACCAATACGGTTGCAGGATTGCAATTGGCAATGGATTTATTACGAAGAAAGCGCAATACCAACAAACAAATATTTATGATTACTGATGGTAAACCGAGTTGCTTGCGGTTACCGGATGGCGAATATTATAAAAACAGTAATGGCTTAGATAGGCATATTGTCAATAAATGTTATGATACCGCACAGCAGGCCAGACGGTTGCATATACCTATAACAACGTTTATGATTGCACAAGATCCTTATTTAATGCAGTTTGTTAGAGAGTTTACTGCTGCAAATCAAGGCAAAGCATTTTATACAGGATTAAAAGGATTAGGGGAAATGATTTTTGAAGATTATGAAACAAACAGGAAAAAAAGGATTAAAGGGTAGTTAGAAATATAAATAGAACTTGTTCCTCCCTTTTTTTAAGGGAGGTGGATTTTCTAAAAGAAAATCCGGAGGGTTAAAACACATAATATTGAAAGAAAAAAGCAAAGTTCATACACTAAAACACCTAAAAGAAAAACGAGCAGAATTAAGACAATCCTTAACACCAGCTGAAGCATTTTTATGGAAACATTTAAAATCAAGACAATTTGAAGGAAGGCGTTTTACACGACAGCACAGTATTAAAAATTATATTATAGATTTTTATTGTGCTAAAGAAAGATTAATAATTGAGCTTGATGGTGAAGTTCATAATAACGAGTTAGCTATAGAAAAAGATAGAATTAGATCAAAAACTTTAGAAGGTTTAGGATATAAAGTAATAAGGTTTGAAAACAAAATGGTGTTTGAAAATTTAGCATCGGTTTTAATGGAAATAAAAGAAAGTTTTAAATAAAACTCCTCTTTCTTCCGATTTTAAAACAAAATCGGAATTCATCTCCTCTTTAATTAAAGAGGAGAACAAGTAAAATAAAGACTAAGGAAAAATATGAAAATAGAAAATATTAATATACTGGGTGCTTTAAAAAAAGCTGGATATCAAAGTAAATCAATAAAGGATGAATTAAGAGATAATTTAATTCAGAAAATAAAAAATAAAGAAACCACCTTTGAAGGGGTTCATGGCTATGAAAATACGGTAATTCCAGAATTGGAACGGGCTATTTTATCACGTCATAATATCAACCTGTTAGGATTACGAGGTCAGGCAAAAACGCGTTTAGCACGGTTGATGCTGAATTTATTGGATGAATATATCCCTGTTGTTGAAGGTTCAGAAGTAAATGACGATCCGTTTAAACCCATTTCAAGATATGCTTTGGAACTAATTAAAGAAAAAGGAGATGCTACACCTATTTCCTGGCTCCATAGAAGTGAGCGTTTTGCTGAAAAACTGGCAACGCCAGATGTGACGGTAGCAGATATTATTGGTGATGTTGACCCCATAAAAGCGGCCAATTTAAAATTGAGTTATGCCGATGATAGGGTGATTCATTATGGTATGATTCCACGTGCCAATCGATGTATTTTTGTCATAAATGAGTTGCCGGATTTGCAGGCGAGAATTCAAGTGGCGCTGTTTAATATTTTACAGGAAGGAGATATTCAAATACGTGGGTTTAAAGTAAGATTACCATTGGATATTCAATTTCTATTTACAGCAAACCCGGAAGATTATACCAATAGAGGAAGTATAGTCACGCCGTTAAAAGATAGAATAGGATCTCAAATTTTGACCCATTATCCGGTGGATATTGAAACGGCAAGACTTATTACTGAGCAAGAAGCTAAGGTAGTTGAAAGTCAAAAAGACATGGTTTATGTTCCTGATTTGGCAAGGGATTTATTGGAGCAAATTGTTTTTGAAGCTCGTGAAAGTGATTTTATTGATTCTAAAAGTGGCGTCAGTGCCAGATTAAGTATCACGGCATTAGAAAATTTATTAAGTACGGCAGAACGCAGAGCATTGAAATCTGGTGATGATAAAACCATTGTAAGATTAAGTGATTTTGTGGGCATCATTCCGTCTATTACCGGAAAAGTTGAATTGGTGTATGAAGGTGAACAGGAAGGTGCCGCAGTTGTAGCTTATAATTTAATTGGAGAAGCTGTAAAAAGTTTATTTGAAGAATTTTTCCCGAAGATAGAAAAGCTGAAATCACAAGACCAGGAATCTCCTTATGATGATGTTGTTTCGTGGTTTTTTAATGAAAAAGAAGGCTTTGAATTATTAGATGATGTAAAGGATAAAGAATATAAAAGGTTGCTTGATGCCATTTCACCTCTGGATGATTTACTAAGAGAATTCCAACCTAAAATATCTAAACAAGACTCTTTTTTTGTTAAGGAATTTGTGTTGTGGGCTTTGGTGGAGCATAAGCAATTGAGCAAATATAGGTTTACGGAAGGCATTCAATTTAAAGATCCTTATGGTAGTTTTATAAGCGGTATATAAAAAAAGGGAGGCAAATAGCTTCCTTTTTTTGGTTTTAGTGTTTTAATTAAAAAAATCAGACTTAAAAATTCAGCTTTAATACTTCAATTGATGAAAATTGGCTGATTTTAGTTTTGTCATATCTTCAAAAACATCGGGTCTGATTTTACAATTCCGTATTCTATCAGTTTCAGTTTAGCACATTGGGAATACCATTGAGAATAATGTTGAATTCCTTGGATTTTGCTAAAAAAACCATTAAATTTTGGGAAACCAATGCCTTAATTCGAATAAAAATATAAAATCAAAACAATTCATGAGCAAAACAGAAGATAATATTCAACCAGATATAAAGCTTCTTTCATTTGATATTGATAATACTTTAATAGATTTTCATACCCATAAAAGTAATTTTCGTAAAATATGGAAGAAATACCAATCCAAAAATGATGTCATCCTCACTTATAATACCGGGCGTTTAATTGATGACGTTCAAGATTTAATTCATAGAGGTATTCTGCCAGAACCAGATTATATCATTTCGGGCGTGGGAACCCATATTTATGATTACAATGAAAAACAGGTTATAAAAGAATTCAATGATATATTGGATGATGGTTGGGATTTGGAATCCGTTGAAAAGATTATTCAAAATATCAATCATCCAATTAATGAGCAACCCTCCAGATTTCAGCATGCATACAAGCGAAGTTACTTTTTTCACAATGCAACTCCAGAGTTGATAGATAGTATAGAAAAAGATTTCATGGATGCTGAGATGCATATAAACGTGGTTTATTCTGGTGAGCAATATCTTGATATTTTGCCTAAATGGGCAAATAAGGGCAATGCGCTGCAATGGTTATTGCAAAAACTAAATATTGATGCATCCCATGCCTTGGTTGCTGGCGATAGTGGCAATGATTCCGCTATGTTTGACCTGGAAAATGTTAAAGGTATTGTAGTTGCCAATGCTCATGAAGAGCTTTATAAATATACAAAACATCGCCAAACATATCATGCTGAAGGGATTTGCTGCGATGGTGTTATTGAAGGCTTGGTGTATTATGGTGTTTTGCCAGAGGAAGCCATTATAGATAAAAATAAAGACCATACGGATGATTTTTTTATCCAACAAGAGTTGAATAATATAGCTGCCGAAGATGAAGATGGAAAAATCGCTTTGATTCGCGAAGGCTACCAAAAAGCAATTGAAGCTTTAAAAAAGAATATTACCCCACTTGGTTTTTCGGCATGTTCCATAAAAGATAATGTTACTAATGGTACCGATGAAAACTATCACAGTGTTTGGGCAAGGGATGGCGCCATAACCGTTATAGGGTCTTTGCCTTTAATTCAAGATGAAGAGATTCATAAGTGTCAACGCCAAACGCTTTTAACCTTACTTGAGCATATTTCGCATAATGGACAAATTCCATCAAACGTTAGAATTAAAGATAACGTTCCTGATTATTCGGGTGTAGGGGGAATATGTTCCATCGATAGCGGTATATGGTTCGTTATTGCTTTTTACGAATATATTAATGTGACCAAGGACATAGAATTTCTTAGAAAATATATTTCAGACATAAAAGAAACCATGCGATGGCTGGGTGCGCATGATAGTAATAACGATGCTCTTCTTGAAATTCCCGAAGCTGGTGATTGGACTGATTTATTTGGTAGAAGTTATAATATACTTTACGATGAAATACTCTGGTATCGATCCAATGTTTGTTTTGGGCGAATGCTTGAAATGTTAGGCGATTATGAACAAGCTGGCGAATACATACGGTGGTCGCAAGTCATAAAAAAAGAAATATTACAGAACTTTTGGCCATCAACCCAGCAGCGATTGTTTCAATCGGTTTCTTTTGCTGAAAAGCAATTCACTTTAGGAGATACGTCTTATTTAATTGCACAAACCACACCGTTTGACTTTAGTTGGCGTTGTGATACCTTAGGGAATATTTTAGCATTTCTACACGGTACGGTAGATTCGGAGAAAGCACATCAAACCTTTAGATTCATGTTAGGGGTAGGTGTTAATGATCCGTTTCCTGTGGCAAATGTATATCCTGTGGTAAGTCCGGGAGACCCCGATTGGCGTCCCTATTATACTGTAAATCTTCTCAATTTGCCCAATCATTATCATAATGGTGGTATATGGCCTTTTGTTGGAGGGTTTTGGGTGAAATTCATCAATAAATTAGGGTTTAGAGATGTAGCGGTATCTGAGTTGCATAAACTGGCCCTTATTAATAAAGAAGGCATTACCGATGCGTGGGAGTTTACCGAATGGGCCCATGGTACTACAGGTAGGCCTATGGGGAAAGCATATCAAGCATGGTCAGCAGCACAGTATATTTCTGCTTGCCATGATTTAAAAATAATTAAGTAATAACTAAAATTAAAAACTATGAAGTCAATATTAATGATCTCGTTACACGGATACGTAGGAGCAAATGCCGAATTAGGAAAGCCAGATACTGGTGGTCAAGTAGTTTATGTTTTAGAACTAGCAGAACGTTTCAGCAGATTAGGAAAAAGGGTAGATTTAATGACTCGTCAATTTGAAGATCAGCCAGAATACGATAAGGTTGATGAAAACTATAGTGTTTGGCGAATTCCTTTTGGTGGTAAAAAGTTTATCCGAAAAGAAGATATGCACGACCATTTAAAAAAGTTTGTTACCAACTCTTTGGCTGCCATAAAAAAAGAAAATAAGAAATACGATGTGGTTTATTCGCACTATTGGGATGCCGGTTGGGCAGGTCAAAAAATAGCAGAAGAATTAGGGGTGTCCCATGTACATACACCGCATTCTGTGGGTTGGTGGAAACAGCATACTATGGGAAGCGATATGGATGAAAAGGAAATGGAGAAAACCTATCGTTTTAAAGAGCGTATTAGAAAAGAATATTTCGTTTATCAAATGTGTAATCACATCATTGCTACTACTTTGCCTCAAGTAGATTTGCTTACCAAACAATATGACGTTTTGCCTAAAAATTGCACCATGATTCCGCCGGGGATTGATGAAAACAGGTTTTTTCCAATTCCATCCAAAGAAAACGATCGCATTAGGGTAAAATATGATATACAACCTACTGATATTTTAACCTTGGGCAGAATGGCACATAATAAAGGTTACGATTTGTTAATTCAAGCATTGCCAACCGTTTTTGAGCTCTGTCCGGAAGCTCGATTGGTTGCAGCCATTGGTAGCGATAAATCGGATCAAGATGATGAAGGGGTTGCCAAATTGAAGAAGCTGGCGACTGAATTGGGCGTTATGGATAAAATTAAATGGAAAAATTATATTGCAGATGAAGATTTAGCTAATGTTTACCGTTCAGCAAATATTTTTGCAATGCCATCAAGATATGAGCCTTTTGGTATGGTAGCCATTGAGGCTATGGCTTGTGGTACGCCAAGTATTATAACGGTTCATGGTGGGTTATACGATTTGATAGACTTTGGAAATCAAGCCTTATTTGCAGATCCACACAGACCTATTGAGTTTGGTGCGATGATGTCAATGCCTTTGTTGTATCCTAAAATGCGTAATGAATTATCTGTTGAAGGTGCTCGCTTTGCACGTCGTAACTTTGGTTGGACAGGCATTGCAAAACGTATGATTGAAGTCTTTAAAAGCTCCATCAATCAACGTACAATGGAATCTAATCTGTTTTATTAGTGAAACTCTATTTTGTCTATTTTGAAAAGTCCGAAGGACGAATTCAAAATAGTTAGTTGAACTAATCCCGCTATTTGTTGAACTTGTTTCAGTATCTAGTGGGATCTTTGGTTTAATACCTCTTATTAAAACAGCTTTAAAATATTAATAACTAGCTCTTGATTTAATATTATTGGCGCATAATTGAATAATTTCGGTTATGCGTTTTTGTCTTGTCACTTCTCGTTTTGCTTGATTAAGCCAATACAAATAACTTTTTCTATATGAAGGGGAAAAATTTTGATAGTTTTCAAACGCTATTGGGTTTTTGTTAAATTCTGAAAGTAAATCTTCAGGAATAATTCCTTTTTCAACAGCATCTAACGCTGTCCAACTACCGTTTTGTTTACCAATTTTTACTTTGGCTAAACCACTTTCATGCATCAAATCATTCTGTGTAAGTTGTTTTATATATTTTTTGTTTAGAGCACTCCACACACTTTTAGGATTTCTGGGTGTAAAATATTGTCGCCGTTTTCCATTTCCTAAACTTTTCACGGTAGAGTCAATCCAGCCATAACATAAGGCTACTTTTACGGCTTCTTCCCAACGCATGCTGTCGTTTTCATTATCCACTTTATAAAAAATTAAATGAATACCTTTAGAAGAACGATGATTGTTGTGTAACCAGTGTCGCCATTCCTTATCGGTTTTAAAATATAATTCCAGTCTTTCCAATGCTTCTATAATTTTTTCAACTTCACATAAAAATTTCTATCAACTTTAAAAACAATATTATTAGATTCTAAAGGCATAAATTTCCATATGGACGTGGGAAATAACCATTGCTCCTTATTATTTATGCTTACTAAAATGGGCATATCAAATTTGTCAACAATATGTATCCAGTGGTATTTTAATTGGTTGTTTTCAATTTTATATTCTAAAGTAGGAATTTCAGTAGTTCTTAAATACTGATTAAAAAATTCAGTAAGATCTATTCCGCTTTGGTCACTTAAATAATTTTCAATTTGTTGTGTTGCAACGGTTTGATGGTAAAAGGTTTTATTTAATCCACGCAAAATTTGGCGCCATTTTTCATCATCTTCAATGAGTTGTCTCAAGGTGTGTAACATATTTGCACCTTTGTAGTACATATCTCCTGAGCCTTCATTATTTACGTTATAGTAACCAATAATTGGTTTGTCATTGAGAATATTAGCCCTAGTTCCAATCACATAATCTGCAGAGGCCTCTTTACCATAATAGTAGTCAATAAATAAGTTTTCTGAATACGCCGTAAATCCTTCATGAATCCACATGTCAGCAATGTCTTTATAGGTAATGTTGTTTGCAAACCATTCATGCCCGGATTCATGTATAATAATAAAATCAAATTTTAAACCCCAGCCAGTACCTGATAAATCATTACCTAAATAGCCGTTCATATATTTATTTCCATAGGTAACAGAACTTTGGTGTTCCATACCTAGATAAGGCACTTCTACCAGTTTATATCCATCTTCATAGAATGGGTAGGGGCCAAACCAATATTCAAAAGCTTTCATCATTTTGGGGGCATCTTTAAAATGCTCTTTGGCTTTTTCTAGATTATCTTTTAACACGTAATAATCCATGTCTAAGTTTCCGTTTTCTCCATCATATACTTCCGAAAAATGAGCATAGTCTCCAATATTGACATTTACGCCATAGTTATTTATAGGATTATCTACAAACCAATTGAATGTTTTTGTGTCGCCGAATTGATCAATACTTCTTAGTCTTCCATTTGAAACATCCATCAATCCTTTTGGAACAGTAATGCTAATAAGCATACTATCCACTTCATCATACATATGATCTTTACAAGGCCACCAAACGCTGGCTCCAAGGCCTTGACATGAGGTTGCGATGAAATCATTGCCATTGGTGTCTTTTTTCCAAGAAAAACCACCGTCCCATGGCGCCCTAACAGCTTCTTTAGGATGGCCTTCATAAAACACATCAATTGATTGAATGCTTCCAATCTTTTGATTACTTTTTAATTTTATAAAATGAGCGTTACCATCATCCCTTACTTGCAATTCTTCTCCATTTTGCACAACTTTGGTGATTTGTAATGGTGATTGTAAATCAATTTGTAAAACTGATGCTGAGTCTAAGACTTTATATTGAATGGTGTTTTTCCCTGAAATAAATTTTGAATCTGGTTTAACTTTAATGTCTAAATGGTAAAATGTTAAATCCCACCATGAGCGTTCCGGGGTTATAGAGCCTCTTAAAGTATCTTGATGCGTAAAAATATTTTTTTCAGATAACAACCCTTGTGCCTGTATCAATATATTCCCTGAAAACATGAAGATTATAAACGCTAAAATGTATTTTGACATACTAAAATTATTAGTTTCTCATTATAGTATTTGGAAACACTACTGGGCTTTCATAACCATTTTCCCCAACCGAAGCAATTCCAAAGAAAAAATTATCAATAACAATTCCATGGAGTGTAAACTCTGAAACATCACCTACATAACGACTCTTATCCCAAGTTGATGATGTGGTATCTCTCCAATAAATTTTGTATCCAATAGCACCGTCAACTTTATCCCATTTAAATTTTGCAGATGCTTCCACAATGCCTCCAATTGCAACATTTTTTGGTGTTGGTGGTGCCCAGGCTAAACTTGCCAAATTAATAGCGTTGACAGCAGTTAGTTTTCTGGCATAGTCAAAATTTACATGTTCTATTACATCACCGTATTGTATTCCATTTTCTTCTCTAATATCTTGGTGTTGTTGTGTGTAATTTTCATGAGCTTCCATAATACGGATTCCTGCAAACCCTAAATCATTAAAGGGACGATGATGACCTCCACGCCCAAAACGATCCAATCTATATACCATCATTGGGTTCATTTCTGGCATAAAATTTTTAACTGTTTTATGAACATAGCGTGCTAATTGCCGAGAAACACCATCAACTTCACCTCCATAGAATCGCCTCATTTGGCGTTCACGTTCTGTTTCTGTTGGCGGTACAGGTTCAGAAAAAATTCTAAATGTTCTGTTGTCAATAACTCCATCAACACCTTTGATGTTTCCAATCATATCATTATTAAGAATTCCTATAATATCCCAATTATTGTCTTGGGCGTATTTAGCCAAACCGGAACCACCAAAAAGACCTTGTTCTTCACCTGAAAGTCCCACATAAACAATACTATTCTCAAAACTGTATTTTGATAATACCCGGGCAGCTTCCATTGTTCCAGCCATTCCAGAGGCATTGTCATTGGCACCGGGTGCATCTATTGTAAAATCCATAGTGTCACCGGCACGAGAATCAATATCGCCACTCATAATGATATAGCGATTTGGATATTTTGTTCCTTTTTGAATGGCAACCACATTAACTATCCACGCATCATGAGGTACTCTGTTATTTCCTTCTTTGGTAACAAAATCCTTTTGATAAAAAACATTTAAACATTTATTGCAGTCCTTGGAAATGGATTCAAATCCAGATTTTATCCATCGTCTTGCAGCACCTATTCCTCTTGCGTTTGAAATGGTGTCACTAAACGTATTTCTTGTTCCAAAATTAACCAGTGTTTGAATGTCATTTTCAATTCTTTGGGCTGAAACATTATCTATGATTTGATAGAGTTGAGTACCTGACTGAGCTGATACAAATTGAAAAGAAATGAGAAGTAAAAGAATAAGCAGTTTTTTCATAATTTTTTTACTAAAATAATAAAAAAAAGCGCCTCAAAAATAAATTCGAAGCGCTTTTAGGTTTGAATTAGTCCTGACTTCCGCATTTTAACACCCAAAATCAAAAAGGTGGGCTAGCATCTTATGTTCATTTGTTAGAAGAAGTGTTTTTTTGATGATTTTTTTCGTTTTTTCAGTCTCTATTTCTATTTGGTAAATGCTTTGTAAAATCTCTATTACTGATTCTGGCGATAGGTTTGATTTTTTTACTTTGAGTTGCCTTTCTAACTCTTTATAAACCTTATAAGCTACGAAGGTGAGGCATATATGTGCCTCTATTCTTCGTTGTTTTTGATGATAGATAGGTCTTATTTTTAAATCTGTCTTGCTAATCCTAAAAGCTTTTTCAATCTGCCAAAGATGTTTGTAGTTGGCAATAATTTCTTCTTTGCTCAATTTTGCATTAGTGAGATAACCTTTCAATCCATCCCATTTTTCATCTAAGTGATATTTTTCATAATCTATTTTTACGTCTAATTCTCCTTCCAGAGTTAGATATTTGTTATAACCTCGGTTGTTAATACTGGATTTTGTGAGCTTACCTGTCTTTACTTTTTTTTCCAATCTCCGTAGTCCTTTTTCACGGTTGTATCTGTCTTTTTTAGCTCTTTTGTCTGAGTAATTGATGATGAGTTTTAGATTTGCTTTGTTTATTGTTTTGCTCTGACCATTTTGCAGCCTTAGTGAAAGTATCTTTTTCTTTATTGGTTCACTTTCATTTTTGATTCTTGCGCCAAGGATAAATTCATAGCTTTTCTCTTGAAGTTCTACTACATTTTTGTTAGAAAGAAGTCCAGCGTCTGCAACGATCACGAGCTGTGAGAGTTTGTACTTTGTTTTAAAAGCATCAATTACAGGCAGCAATGTATGCCCTTCAAACTTGTTGCCCTCAAAAATATCATAAGCTAAGGGATATCCATTTTTACTTACTAGCAGGCCTAAAACTATTTGAGGGTTTTGATGTTTCCCCTCTTTTGAAAAACCTGTTCTGCGCAGCTCATCTTCATTATCTATCTCAAAATAAACGGTTGTCACGTCATAAAAAACAATGTTTATCTCATTATCCAATATTTTCTTTGAGTGTGTAAAACTAATCTGCTGTGCCGTTTCTTTTTGGGAACGATGAAGTTTGTCTAAGTAACGATAAACCTCGTCTTCAGAATATTTTTTTTGTGCATAGCGATACAAATATTGAGTGGTTTTTAGCTTACTTTTGGGGTAAACTAAACGATAAAGAACCAAATCTTTAAAAATTTCGTCCTCTATTTTATTGAAGCCTATCTCATTAAATATTTTTCCTAGAACTAAGTCTAAACCTACAAGTTTATGAGAAATTATATTATTTAAAAAAGTATGATACTGCTCTTCTTCATTGAAAAAATCAAACTCCCTAACACCCGTAAAATTGTCGACCCAACGTTCTGCTCTAATAATTTTATGTTCAATTTCAGAAGATAATTTGCTCCCTCCGAAACTTTTCAAAACTTTATATTTACCACTACTTTTATCTATAACTTGAATATAAATCTTACCATTCTTATATTTTACTTGTCTTACAAACACAAAAACAAAGGTAAAAAAGAGAAATTAACACCCGAAATGAAAAATCAGTAAAAAGTAACCATAACATTATCAATTAGTTATATATAATGACTCTTGCTAATTTGAAAATGTGCGGAAGTCAGGAGAAGTAAAAGAATAAGCAGTTTTTTCATAATTTTTTTACTAAAATAATAAAAAAAAGCGCCTCAAAAATAAATTCGAAGCGCTTTTAGGTTTGAATTAGTCACTCTTCATTAAAAACAATATTTTTTTTCAGCTTTAACTTTTTCAGCTATTTCATTACGTAAATCTACAATATCTGGATAATTCGCATATTTTGTAAAGCGTTTAAGCCCCATAAGTAGCATACGTTGTTCATCACCTTCAGCAAAAGAGATGATGCTTTCTTTACCATTTTTTTCAACAATGGAAACGGCATCATATAAATATAATTTAGACATCGCTATCTGTACTTTTTGAGCATCTTCACCAAATCGTTTTACATTTTTTTCTGTTCTTAAAATAGCAGATTCAGCCATATAGATTTCAATTAAAATATCAGAGGCTGCAAGTAATAATTGTTGGTGATTATCTAAATCGGGGCCAAATTTTTGAACGGCAGCACCCGCAACCATTAAGAATATTTTTTTAAGCTTTGCAATCATTTCTTTTTCTTCGGAAAATAACACAGAATAGTCTGGAGTATCAAAAGAAGGAATGCCAATAAGTTCGTTGGCTACAGCAGTTGCAGGGCCTAATAAGTCTACATGACCTTTCATGGCTTTTTTAACTAACATACCAACACATAACATTCTATTTATTTCATTGGTACCTTCATAAATACGAGCAATACGGGCATCTCTCCAGGCAGCTTCCATAGGAGTGTCTTCAGAAAATCCCATCCCACCAAATATCTGAATACCTTCATCTGCACAATTTTGTACATCTTCAGAAACAGCAACTTTTAAAATAGAACACTCAATAGCATACTCTTCAACACCTTTCAGTTCTGCTTCTTGATGTGTGTTTCCTGCTGCAATACGCATTGCAATACGGTCTTCAATATTTTTTGCGGCTCTATAACAAGCAGATTCACCAGCATAAGTACTGGTTGCCATATGTGCTAATTTTACTTTAATAGCTCCAAAATCTGCAATGGGGGTTTTAAACTGTTTTCTTTCAACAGCGTATTGAACGGCCGTAGTAGTAATACGTCTTTGAGAATCTAAGCACGCTGCAGCCAGTTTAATACGGCCAACGTTTAAAGCATTCATTGCAATTTTAAATCCGTTACCTCTTTCAGAAAGCATATTTTCCACAGGGACTACCGTGTCACTAAAAAACACTTGACGGGTAGAAGATGAACGAATACCTAATTTGTGTTCTTCTTCACCCATGGTAATACCATTTTTAGGATCATTTTCTAAAATAAATCCTGTGATGTTTTTATCCTTTTCTATACGGGCAAAAACAATGAATAATTTACAGAATCCTGCATTTGAGATCCACATTTTTTGTCCGTTGATTTTATAACTTTTTCCATCAGCAGATAGGGTAGCGGTAGTTTTTCCGGAATTGGCATCACTTCCAGCACCTGGCTCCGTTAAACAATAAGCTCCAAACCATTCGCCAGTTGCTAATTTAGGCACATATTTTTGTTTTTGTGCTTCGGTACCATATAATGTGATTGGCATAGTTCCAATTCCCGTATGCGCCCCAAACGCTGTACTAAATGATCCCGTACCACTTGAAATGTAATCACAAACCAACATAGTTGAAACGAATCCCATATTGAGTCCGCCATATTCTTCCGGCACGGCAACCCCTAAAAAACCTAGGTCACCAGCTTTTTTCATACAAGCTTCAGTAAGCGCATAATCTTTAGCTTCAAATCTTGGTTTATTCGGAATAATTTCTCTCTCGTTAAATTCCATAACGGCATCCTTCATCATTTTTTGTTCTTCAGAGAAATCTTCTGGGGTAAATACGTCTTCACATTTGGTTTCTTTTACAAGGAATTGTCCGCCTCTTAAAATGTCTTTTTCTGTTGTTTTCATAAGCTTCTCCCAACCCTCTCCAAAGGAGAGGGCTTTTTAAGGGTGTATTATTTAAATTTATTGTTCATGTTTATTTTTTCAATTCTATTTTCCCCTTTGGGGAAATGCCAAAGGCAAAGGGGCTTTTAATTCAAAAATTCAAAAATACCACAAGCACCTTGTCCTGTCCCAACACACATGGTTACGGCTCCATATTTACCTGTCATTTTTCTTTTTCGCATTTCATCAAAAAGTTGAACAGATAATTTAGCTCCTGTACAACCAAGTGGATGCCCTAATGCAATGGCTCCGCCATTTACATTAATGATATCTGGATTTAAATTTAATTCTCTGATAACTGCTATTGATTGTGATGCGAAAGCTTCATTTAATTCAATCAATTCTAAATCTGATTGTTTTAAACCTGCTTGTTGTAATGCTTTTGGAATGGCTTTTACTGGTCCAATTCCCATGATACGAGGCTCAACACCTGCAGCAGCATAATTTACAAGTCTAGCAATAGGTTCAAGTTTTAATTCTTTTACCATGTCTTCACTCATTATCATTACAAAAGCTGCTCCATCACTCATTTGAGAAGAGTTTCCAGCGGTTACACTTCCGTTAGCAGCAAATACTGGACGTAATTTTGCTAATGCTTCCAAACTTGTTCCTGCACGAGGACCTTCATCTTTAGTAACTGTATAATTTTTAGTCGCTTTTTTCCCGTTTTCATCTATGTAAGTTTGCTCAACTTCAATTGGAACAATTTGTTCTTTAAAACGATTTTCAGCTTGAGCACGTAATGCTTTCATATGTGAATTGTAAGCAAACTCATCTTGGTCTTCACGAGATACTTTAAACTGATTGGCTACCGCTTCAGCCGTATTTCCCATTCCCCAATAATAATCTTCGTGGCCAGCTTTTACTGTATCATAATTTAATTCTGGCTTAAAACCTGTCATTGGTACAGAACTCATACTTTCTGCTCCACCAGCTATTATGCAATCAGCCATACCTGCTTGTATTTTAGCTGTGGCTATTCCAATAGTCTCAATGCCAGAAGCACAAAAACGATTAACGGTTACACCAGGAACATCCACGCTATCTAAACCAATTAATGAAATAAATCGTGCCATATTCAATCCTTGTGAACCTTCAGGCATCGCGTTACCAACAATAACATCGTCAATACGCTTCTTATCTAAATTAGGAAGCTCTTTCATCATGTACTGAATGGTTTCAGCAGCTAACTCGTCAGTTCTTTTAAAACGGAACACACCTTTTGGAGCTTTGCCAACTGCTGTTCTGTATGCTTTTACTATATATGCGGTCTTCATAGTTTCCTCTCCCTAACCCTCTCCAAAGGAGAGGGAACTGTTTTGGGTTATTTTTAAATGTTATACTTTATTTTATGTTTTACCTCTTAAATTCTCCCCTTTGGGGAGATGCCTTTAGGCAGAGGGAATTCTAATTGCGTAACGGTTTCCCGGTTTTTAACATGTGTTGAATACGTTCTAAAGTCTTTCTTTCTGTACAAAGCGATAAAAAGGCTTCACGCTCTAAATCCAATAAATATTGTTCGTTAACTAGTGTAGGTTCTGATAGATCACCTCCAGCCATTACATAAGCTAGTTTATTAGCAATTTTCATATCATGTTCTGAAATGTATTTACTGTCTTTCATAGAGTCTGTTCCTACTAAGAACATTCCTAATGCTTGTTTACCTAATACTTTTATGTCATTTCGTTTTACAGGTTGTGTATAACCAGCATCTGCCATCAATTTCGCGTGAGCTTTAGCAACTGCTATTTGTCTGTCTTTATTAACAACAACAATATCTTTTCCTTTTTGAAGAACACCTAAATCAAATGCTTCATAAGCCGAAGTTGATACTTTTGCCATACCAATAGTTAAGAAGTATTCTTGAAGAATATTTAACTCTACGTCTCCTTTTCTAAATAAGTCTTGAGCTCTTAAGGCCATTTCTTTAGATCCCCCACCACCTGGAATAACGCCTACGCCAAACTCTACAAGTCCCATGTAAGTTTCAGCAGCAGCAACAACTTTATCTGCATGTAATGATAACTCACAACCTCCACCTAATGCCATTCCGTGAGGGGCAGAAATTGTTGGGATGGCTGAATAACGCATACGCATCATAGTGTCTTGGAAGTATTTGATAGCCATATTAAGCTCATCATATTCTTGTTCAGCAGCCATCATAAAAATCATTCCGATGTTGGCGCCAACAGAGAAGTTTGCTGCTTGATTTCCAACAACCAAACCTTCGAAGTTTTTTTCAGCTAAATCGATTGCTTTATTTAATCCGGCTAAAACGTCTCCCCCAATAGTGTTCATTTTAGACTGGAATTCACAATTAAGAATGCCGTCACCTAAATCTTCAATAACCACTCCGGAATTTTTGAAAACCTCCTTAGATTTTCTAATATTATCTAAAATGATAAAAGCATCTTGTCCTGGTATTTTTTCTTGTGATTTTTTAGCGATATCATAAAAATAAGTTGCCCCGTTTTTTATTGAATAAAAGGTTGAGTTTCCAGAGGCTAACATATCATTAACCCACGCTGCAGGTTGTTTGCCTTCGGCTTTCATTAGTTCAATGCCTTTTTCAACTCCTATAGCATCCCAAATTTGGAAAGGACCATGTTCCCATCCAAAACCCGCTTTCATGGCATCATCTATTTTGTAAAACTCATCTGAAATTTCAGGAATTCTATTGGACACATAAGCAAACATATCAGCGAAATTTTTTCTATAAAAATCTCCGGCCTTATCTTTGCCTGATACCAATACTTTAAAACGATCAATAACTTTATCTATCGTTTTGGTGAGTTCAAGCGTTGCGAAATTTGCTTTTTTACTTTCTCTATATTCTAAGGTATTTAAATCAAGCACTTTAATTTCTTTACCTTCTTTTTTATAAAACCCTTGACCAGTTTTGCTACCCAACCATTTGTTTTCCATCATGGTATTAATGAAATCTGGCAGTTTAAACAGTTCATGTGCTTCATCATTAGGGCAATTGTCATAAATGCCATTGGAAACATGCACTAAAGTATCCAACCCAACCACATCAACAGTTCTGAAAGTAGCTGATTTTGGACGGCCAATTACCGGCCCAGTTAATTTATCGATTTCTTCAACAGTTAAACCCAAAGCTTTTACCTGATGAAATAAAGATTGAATCCCAAAGATTCCAATCCTGTTTCCAATAAATGCAGGAGTATCTTTAGCAACTACAGAAGTTTTTCCGAGAAATTGTTCGCCATAACCATTTAAAAACTCTAATACTAAAGCGTCTGTTTTTGGTCCTGGAATGATTTCGAATAATTTTAAGTATCGAGCAGGATTAAAGAAGTGAGTACCGCAAAAATGCTTCTGAAAATCTTCACTTCGGCCTTCACTCATAAAATGAATAGGAATTCCTGAGGTATTTGAAGTGATCAATGTGCCTGGAGTCCTGTGTTTTTCCAATTTTTCAAACACCAGTTTTTTAATATCCAAGCGTTCTACAACCACTTCCATAATCCAATCAACATCTTTTACTTTTGCAATATCATCTTCTAAATTACCTACTGTAATTCTTTTTGCAAAACTTGGATGGTAAATAGGTGAAGGTTTCGATTTTAATGACGCTGTTAAAGAATCATTTACTAATCGATTTCTAACCACTTTGTTTTCAAGGGTCAATCCTTTGGATTTTTCGGCGTCATTTAATTCTCTTGGAATGATATCCAGCAATAACACATCTACCCCAATGTTGGCAAAATGACAAGCTATTCCGCTTCCCATAATTCCAGAACCAATAACCGCTATCTTTTTAATTCTACGTTTATCCATTTTTTAATAACCTACTGTTAATTATTTTTGTAAATTTTTTTGTTCGTAATCATTTCATTGATTAATTCTGCAACTTCATAAAAGTTCTTTAATTTTTCTTCAGAAATATTGTTTCTAATAGCTTCATTAAATGTGAGCACTTTTTCTTTTGAATACATTCTTTTTTCTCTCCCAAAATCGGTTAAATGAATGAGAACACTTCTGCCATCATCCGGATTTGAACGGCGTTCAATTAAGCCTCTTTTTTCCATAGTTTTCAAAATTCTTGATAAACTGGTTGCTTCCATTCCCATTTTTGGTCCTAAAGCAGTAGAAGGCGTTCCTTTTTCCTGATCAATGCTTAATAAAGTTAAACCGGTTGCCATGGTGCTATCAAACTTTGAGGCCTCTTCATTATACATTTTAGATACCGTTAGCCATGTGGTTCTTAATACATAATCAATGGTTTTGTCCTTCATTTTTTATTTTTCAAATCCAAATATACAAAAATTTATTATGCGTGCATAATAAATTTAAAGAATTTAAAAACTTTATTAAATAAAAAAAACGTCTCAAGTGAGGCGTTTTTTTTAAATTATAAAGTTTAAATATTTTAACCCATTTTACCGTTTACATAACCTATTATTGCTCCGGTTATAGCTGTTGAAACTATGGCGATTCCTAAATCAGTCGCAAACATTTGGAAAGTAGCTTCTGAATTCATTGCCATATTGAAAAGATTCATAAATAGGGATAAAAACAGTCCAATCACAGCACCAGCTTTGGCACCGGTGACAATTGTTGTAATTTGAGCCCATTTTGTAAAAATATAGGCAATAAACAAACCAAAAATTAAAGAACCAAGAGCAATATAGACAATGCTATTTGGGCCTTCAGCAGGTTGTGGAAAAGAATCTTTAAAGATAATTCCGTAAAATAGCCACCCTAAAAAGAAGTTGGCAACGCCACCGGCAATACCGGATCCAAGGAAATTTTTTGCTTTCATATAATATTATTTAATTGGTTAGTATAAATAAATATATGAAAAAATTAAGAATAATTAAATTATTTATTATTTAAGTTGTGTAATCACTATATTATTAACATATAAATTGAATATTAAATAATAATAGGTTGGGCTGTATCGAAAAAAAATAAAATTTAATGTTAGGGCCTATATATTTTTTCAATCAGATCCTTATATTTTTCTTTGATTATTTTTCGTTTCATTTTCATGGTAGGTGTAAGGTGACCAGCATCAATAGACCATTCATCTGGTGTTAATTCAAACTTTTTTACTTGTTCCCAATTACCAAAATCTTTATTTACCTTATTAATTTCTTTTTGAATACGATCTTTAATTATTTGAGAAGACACTATGGATTCATTGTCCAATTTAATATCCTTGCCTTTTTTTGCTATCCATTGTTTAATAAAATGAAAGTTGGGTTGAATTATGGCAGCTGGCATTTTTTCGTTTTCACCAATCACCATCGCTTGTTCAATAAAGTGTGATTCCTTTAATTCATTTTCAATAAGAGCAGGAGCAACATATTTGCCACCAGAGGTTTTAAACATTTCCTTTTTTCTATCGGTGATTTTTAAAAACCCATCAGAGCTTATTTCACCTATGTCACCCGTATGAAAATAATCTCCAGTCATGACCTCTTTGGTTTTTATCGGATCTTTAAAATAGCCTAACATAACATTGGGGCCTTTTACAAGAATTTCGCCATCTTCTGCAATTTTCACTTCCACATTATCAATAATTCGTCCTACACTTCCAATTTTAAATCCTCCATTTCGCTGATCATTAACAGAAACCACAGGAGATGTTTCGGTAAGTCCATAACCTTCCATAATAGGCATCTGTGCAGCTGCAAAAATTCTGGTAAGTCTAGGTTGTAACGCAGCACTACCAGATACCATAAGGTCTAATTTTCCTCCAAGACCCTCTTTCCATTTGCTGAAAATTAATTTTCTGGCAAGTTTTAATTGTAATTCATACCAATAGCCATTTTTTCTATAGGGCTCATATTTCAACCCTAAATTAACAGCCCAAAAAAACAAGGCTCTTTTAATACCTGTTAAAGCGGCTCCTTTTTCAATAATCTTATCAAAAACTTTTTCATAAAGACGCGGAACAGCAGTCATCACATTTGGTTTTATTTCTTTCAGGTTGTCACCCATTTTTTCAATAGATTCGGCAAAATAAATTTCCACACCGCAATACTGATATAGATATAAAATCATTCGCTCAAAAACATGACAAACAGGAAGGAAACTTAGCGCTTTAGATTTGCCATATTCAAATGGAACCCGTTTTTCACTATCTATAACATTAGATAATAAATTATTGTGGGACAGCATGACACCTTTAGGTTTTCCAGTAGTTCCAGATGTATAAATGATGGTAGCTAAATCATGAGGTTTTACACTGTTTTTTCTGGCATCCACCTCTTTTTGAACACTTTCATCTGTTCCCAGGTTTAAAACTTCTTTCCAGTTTTTTTCATCAGGAATTTCATCAAAAGTATAAATGCCCTTCAGATTGGTGTTTGATTTTATGGCATTTAGTTTTTTTAATACCTCTATGTCTGATACAAAGCAATAAATAGATTCCGAATGATTTAAAATGTATTCATAATCATCTTCAGCAATAGTTGGATAAATAGGAATATTTTGTGCGCCTATTTGTAAAATGCCAATATCTAAAACACTCCATTCTGTTCTGTTAGTGCTTGAAATAACAGCAATTTTATCATTTGGCCGAACACCTAATTTAATTAAACCTCTACTTATGGCATTTGATTGATTTACATATTCCTGAGATGAAATTGATATCCATTCATCTTTATATTTAGTAGTAAGTGCTTTATTTAAATTATATTTTTCAAGCTGATATGTTGGTATATCAAAAAGTCTTGTTATCTCAGTCATTATGTTGAATACAAATTTAGTGTCGTGCAAAATAGCAAATAAAAAATGATTTACAAATGGGTATCAGAAAAAAGCAATTTATTTAAAATGAATTTCAACCTTGAAATAGTACTTATTGGCTTTCATCACATAAAAACTTGAATAATATGATTTATGTCATTGAATAAATATATAATACTCTATAATTTTATCACATTGAAGTTTTAAATTATTTAATTATAATTATATGGAAATCTTAGAAAAAGTAAAAACGAGAGTCTATAAATTTGGTAATAAAACGGCCGACGGAAATAGCAAAATGAAAAACCTTTTAGGAGGTAAAGGTGCAAATTTAGCAGAAATGAGTTTAATTGGAATACCGGTACCTCCCGGATTTACAATTACCACAGAAGTTTGTACAGAGTATAACTTACTTGGTAAAGAAGCCATTGTTGAAATGATTGTTCCAGAAATTGAAAAAGCAATAGACAATATTGAAAACATTATGGGCACCAAATTTGGCGATAAGGAAAACCCTTTATTGGTATCTGTTCGTTCTGGTGCCAGAGTATCCATGCCGGGTATGATGGACACTGTTTTAAACTTGGGTTTAAATGATGAAGTTGTTGTTGGTTTGGCTAAAAAAACAGGAAATGAAAGGTTTGCATGGGATTCATACAGACGTTTTATTCAAATGTATGGTGATGTTGTTTTAGGAATGAAACCAGAATCAAAAGATGATATAGATCCTTTTGAAGAAATCATGGAAGCCTTAAAACATAAAAGAAATATTGTTTTAGATACTGATTTCACGGTTCAAGATTTAAAAGATTTAGTTTATGATTTTAAAGATGCTGTAAAAAAACGTACAGGTCATGATTTTCCGACAAATCCCTGGGATCAACTTTGGGGAGCTGTTGTAGCGGTATTTAATAGCTGGAATGGTGATAGAGCTGTTTATTACAGAAATATGAATGGATACCCTGCTGATTGGGGAACTGCTGTAAATGTTCAAGCCATGGTTTATGGTAATATGGGCGATAATTCTGGTACAGGGGTTTGTTTTACACGTGATGCTGGAACAGGTGAAGACGTTTTTAATGGCGAATATTTAATAAATGCCCAAGGTGAAGATGTCGTTGCAGGTACCAGAACACCACAACAAATCACAAAATTGGGTTCGCTTCGTTGGGCAGAATTAGCTAAAGTTGAAGAAGAAGATAGGTTTAAAAACTACCCATCACTTGAAGAGTTAATGCCCAATATTTATAAGGAACTGGACCAGTATCAACAAAAACTTGAAGATCATTATACAGATATGCAAGATATGGAGTTTACCATTCAAGATGGAAAACTTTGGATGTTGCAAACCAGAAACGGAAAGCGTACTGGAGCTGCCATGGTTAAAATTGCGATTGACATGTTAAAACAGGGTGTGATTGATGAAAAACAGGCCATTCTTCGTGTTGAACCAAATAAGCTAGATGAATTATTACACCCGGTTTTCGACCCTAAGGCTTTAAAAAAAGCAAATGTTATCGCCCAAGGTTTACCGGCATCTCCTGGTGCCGCTACTGGTCAAATTGTTTTCTTTGCTGATGAGGCTAATAAATACAAATACACCATTTTAACTCGAATTGAAACCTCACCAGAAGATTTGGAAGGCATGAACATTGCCAAAGGTATTTTAACTGCTCGAGGTGGTATGACTTCTCACGCAGCAGTAGTTGCGCGCGGTATGGGTAAATGTTGTATTTCGGGTGCAGGTGCATTAAAAATTAATTATAAAACACGCACATTAACTGTTGATGGTAAAGAATATCATGAAGGTGATTGGATTTCTTTAAATGGTTCAACCGGTAATATTATTGAAGGAAAAGTTGCTACGATTGAACCGGAATTAAGTGGTGAGTTTGCTGAAATCATGAAATTATCTGACAAATATGCCACCATGAAAGTTAGAACAAATGCTGACACCCCTAAAGATGCTAAAGTTGCCCGTACTTTTGGTGCACAAGGTATTGGCTTAACAAGAACTGAGCATATGTTCTTTGATGTTGACCGAATTAAAGCCATGCGTGAAATGATTTTAGCGGAGACTGTTAAAGGAAGAAAACAGGCCTTAGAGCAATTGTTACCTATGCAACGTGAAGATTTTGAAGGTATTTTTGAAGCTATGAAAGGCTTACCCGTAACAGTTAGACTATTAGACCCACCATTGCATGAATTTGTGCCGCATCAATTGGCCCAACAAAAGGAATTGGCAGAAGAAATGCATATTTCATTGGATGCCGTTAAGAGTAAAATTGTAGAGTTAGAAGAATTTAACCCGATGTTAGGGCATAGAGGCTGTAGATTAGGTATTACATATCCTGAAATCACTGAAATGCAGGCGAGAGCAATTATAGAAGCTGCTTTAAATTTAAAAGAAAGAGGGATTGAAGCGAAACCTGAAATCATGGTTCCTTTAATTGGTACTTTGGCTGAATTTGAAAGTCAAGAAAAAATTATAAGAGATACAGCAAATAAAGTTTTTGAAGAAAGAAATGACAGTATCGAATATTTAGTAGGAACTATGATTGAAATTCCAAGAGCGGCATTAACAGCTGACTTAATTGCAGCAAAAGCGGAATTTTTCTCTTTTGGAACAAACGATTTAACGCAAATGGCATTTGGTTATTCAAGAGATGATGCTGGTAAATTCTTGCCAATTTATATCGAAAAAGGAATTTTAAAAGTGGATCCATTTGAAGTTTTAGATCAAGAAGGTGTTGGTCAATTAGTGAAAATGGGAACAGAAAAAGGTAGAAGTGTAAAACCAGACTTAAAAGTTGGAATTTGTGGTGAACACGGTGGTGATCCAAGTTCAGTTGAATTCTGTTATAATACAGGAATGAACTATGTAAGTTGTTCGCCTTTCAGGGTTCCAATTGCTCGTATTGCATCAGCACAAGCTGCCATTAAAAAATCCATGTAATTATTTGTTTTAAGTAAAAAACCGGAGTAAGACTTATTATTTGCTCCGGTTTTTTTATTTTTGAAAAGTAAAGTTTAATTATTTTTCCAGCCAAATTCTGGCATTCACAAAGGCTTCTAACCAAGGCGATACTTCATCCTTTCTGTTTTCTTGGTAATACGCCCAATTCCATTGGAATGTTGAGCGCTCAATATGCGGCATAGTTACTAAATGTCTGCCTGTTTTATCGCACATCATGGCAGTATTGAAGTCAGATCCATTCGGATTATGTGGATACTCAGTATAGCCATATTTTGCAACAATATGATAGTTTTCTTCGGAATAAGGTAAATTGAATTTTCCTTCTCCATGAGAAATCCAAACTCCTAAAGTAGCACCAGCAAGTGTAGATAACATGACTGAATTATTCTTCTGAATTTTTACTGATGTAAATCCACTTTCATGTTTATGGGAATCATTATGAACCATTTTTCCATGAATGTCATGTTCTGGGTTTATTTCTTCCAATTCCATAAATAATTGACAGCCATTGCAAATTCCAACAGACAACGTATCTTCTCTTTTGAAGAATTCCTGTATCACTTTATTGGCTTTTTCATTGTATTTAATAGCACCTGCCCAACCTTTCGCAGATCCTAATACATCAGAATTAGAGAAACCACCAACAGCTCCTAAAAACTGAATATCTTCCAAAGTTTCACGACCCGAAATTAAATCAGTCATGTGTACATCCTTTACATCAAAACCAGCTAAATACATAGCATTTGCCATTTCACGTTCAGAATTGCTTCCTTTTTCACGAAGTATGGCCGCTTTGGGAGCCCCATCCCGACCTTCCCCTTTGGGGAAGGAGAGTTTCCCAGTAAAGTGTTTTGGGAATAGATATTTTAAAGGTTGGTTTTTGTAATTATCAAATCTAACTTTGGCTAAACCATTTGCAGTTTGTTTTTGGTCTAATAAGAAAGATGTTTTATACCAAACATCGCGTAAACGAGAAACAGTCAAGGTAAATACTTCTTTTTCGTTGATGATGCTTAATACATCACTGTTGGTTACTTTTCCAATATTAGAGAATTCAATATCAGATTTCTTTAAAACTGTCTCAATTGAAGCTTCTTTTGATTGTATAACAATACCTGCATTTTCAGAAAACAGTAGTTTTAATGAATCTTTTTCAGCTAAAGCAGAAAGGTCTAATTCGGCTCCCAAATCATTATCAGCAAAACACATTTCTAATAAAGTGGTAATCAATCCACCTGAAGCCACGTCATGTCCAGCAACTATTTGTTTGTCTTTTATTAATTTTTGAATGGTATTGAAAACAGTTTTTACATACAAAGCACTTTTTACAGTTGGCGCATCGTTTCCAATTTTATTAAGAACTTGAGCAAAAGAGCTTCCTCCTAATTTAAAATCATCTTGAGAAATATTGATATAGTATATATTACCGGCGTTTTTTTGAAAAACAGGTTCAATTACGTTGCGTATATCATTACAGTTTCCTGCTGCAGAAATAATAACAGTTCCAGGAGCAATTACCTCTTCGTTAGGATATTTTTGTTTCATGGATAAAGAATCTTTTCCGGTTGGAACATTAATTCCTAAATCAATAGCGAATTCTGAAACAGCTTGAACAGCTTCGTACAAACGAGCATCTTCTCCTTCATTTTTACAAGGCCACATCCAGTTTGCCGATAATGAGACCGATTTCAATTCATCTTTTAAAGGCGCCCAAATAATATTGGTCAACGCTTCTGTAATGGCATTTCTGCTTCCTGCAACCGGACTAATCAATCCTGAAATAGGCGAGTGCCCTATAGAAGTGGCGATCCCTTCTTGTCCTTTATAATCCAGTGCCATGACGCCTACATTGTTTAATGGCAATTGTAATGGACCCACACATTGTTGTTTGGCTACTTTACCACCAACACAACGGTCAACTTTATTTGTTAACCAATCTTTACAAGCCACCGCTTCCAGTTGTAAAACCTGCTCTAAATACTCATGGAAATTATCTGAATTATAACTTACATCACTATAATTTCTTTTGACGGTTGTATCGGTCATGATGGTTTTAGGCGAACTTCCAAACATATCTTCCATAGCTAAATCCATGGGTTTATGCCCTGTGGTTTTAGACTCAAAAGTAAATCTGTCATCACCAGTAACCTCGCCCACAGTGTACATTGGTGAGCGTTCTCTGTCTGCAATGCGTTGAAGGATATCAATATGGTCTTTATCAATAACCAATCCCATACGTTCTTGAGATTCGTTACCAATAATTTCTTTATCAGAAAGCGTTGGGTCTCCAACAGGAAGTTTATCTAAATCAATAGCGCCACCTGTGTCTTCAACAAGTTCAGACAAACAATTTAAGTGGCCACCAGCACCATGATCGTGAATGGAAACAATAAAGTTTTTATCGCTTTCCACCATACCACGAATGGCATTGGCAGCACGTTTTTGCATTTCTGGGTTTGAACGCTGTACCGCATTCAATTCAATTCCTGAAGCAAACTCACCTGTATCTGATGAAGAAACCGCGGCACCGCCCATTCCAATTCGGTAGTTTTCACCACCAAGAATCACTATTTTATCGCCGGGTTGTGGTTTGTCTTTTATAGCTTGATCTGCTTTCCCATAACCAATACCTCCTGCTTGCATGATGACTTTGTCATAACCAAGTTTGCGAGCCCCCTCTAGCTCCCCCGAGGGGGGAGAGTAGCGTTGTGGTTCTCCCCCTTCGGGGGAGCTAGAGGGGGATTCATCATGTTCAAAAGTTAAGACTGAACCGCAAATTAATGGTTGCCCGAATTTATTCCCAAAGTCAGATGCTCCGTTTGAAGCTTTTATTAAAATATCCACAGGAGTTTGATAGAGCCATTTCCGTGCTGGAAATGCTTCTTCCCATGGACGATTTTCTTCTAATCGCGAATAAGAGGTCATGTAAACGGCTGTTCCTGCCAGTGGTAAAGATCCTTTCCCGCCAGCAAGTCTATCTCTAATTTCTCCACCAGAACCTGTTGCGGCACCATTGAAGGGCTCTACGGTAGTTGGAAAATTATGTGTTTCCGCTTTAAGTGAAATAACCGATTCAAATTCTTTGGTTGTATAGTAATCCGGAACATCTGCGCGTTTAGGTGCAAATTGTTCCACTTTCGGACCTTCAACAAAAGCCACGTTATCTTTATATGCTGAAACAATACTATTTGGGTGTGTTTCAGAGGTTTTTCTAATTAATTTAAAAAGTGAAGTTGGTTTTTCTTCACCATCAATCACAAAGGTTCCGTTAAAGATTTTATGTCTGCAATGTTCTGAGTTTACTTGTGAAAAACCAAAAACTTCAGAATCTGTTAAAGGACGCCCTGTTTTTTTTGCAATACCATCTAAATAATCAACTTCTTCATCACTTAATGATAAACCTTCTTTTTTATTATAAGCTGCAATATCTTCAATATTAAGAATGGGTTCTGGCTTAATATTTATAGTGAAAGAATCTTGGTTTAATCCTTTGAATTTTTCAGAAATCATTGGGTCAAAATCTTTGAAATCTTCAGCAATCGATAGAAACTCTTCAATTCTGATGATATCTGAAATTCCCATATTTTGAGTAATTTCAACGGCATTGGTGCTCCAAGGTGTAATCATGGCAGCTCTTGGGCCAACAAAAAAAGCATCGAGGGATACTTGTTCAATTTTTGGAGCTCCTGAAACAAGTTCAGGACTAGCAAATAACCATACTAATTTTGTGATGGTTTCGGTTGATAATTCTTTTGTTGTTTGAACAGCATAAATTTTGCTGTTTACGTTTCCAAAGAAATGAATCATTATATGATTGTTAGGGTTGTTATATTATAATGCAAATTTAATTTTTTTAGTGGTAAGATATGCGTAAAAAATCAAGTTAAATAAAGAGTTATTCACGATGTTTTAAACATAAAAAAGAGGCTGTCTAAAAGTCTTTTATATTTAGTTTGTCAGGTTGAGCTTGTCGAAACCAATATTGATTATCAATAAGTTAAATATTTTGACAGGCTCCATATGACATTAAACTTGACTTTTTAGACAGCCTCATATTGATTATGCTTTTCTCTCCAAAAGCGCCATATAAAACCCGTCAAACCCAGATTTGTGAGCCAAAACTTTTTTATCTTTTATAAAAATAAAATTGGAACCTGCTTCCGATTTTAAAAATGTATCAACTTGCTCTTGGTTTTCAGATGGTAACACCGAACAGGTGGCATAAACCATTTGCCCGCCAACCTTTACTATTCTGGAGTATTGCTGTAAAATGTCTTGTTGAGTTGTTTTTATTTTATCAATAAAATCAGGTTGTAATTTCCATTTAGCATCTGGGTTTCTACGCAATACACCTATACCAGAACAGGGTGCATCAATTAAAACCCTGTCTGCTTGGTCATATAATTTTTTAATGACTTTTGTAGAATCAATAGCTCGTGTTTCTATGTTATGGGCGCCATTCCTTTTTGCTCTTCGTTTTAATTCACGAAGTTTTTTTTCATAAATATCTAAAGCAATAATTTGCCCTTTGTTCTCCATTAGAGAAGCAATGTGAAGTGTTTTTCCACCGGCACCGGCGCAGGTATCAACCACTCTCATACCTGGTTGTACATTTAAAAACTCAGCTACTAATTGTGAAGAAGCATCTTGAACTTCAAAGAAACCATTTGAAAAGGCTTCCGTTTGAAAAACATTGGCGCGTTCTTTTAGTTTTAAAGCATTTGGATAATCTGGTAAAAAATCACATTCAAAACCTAAATCAAATAATTCTTCTTGTAATTTTTCTTTCGTTGTTTTTAATGTATTTGTACGAAGAATCACATCAGCTTGTTCATTTAAAGCTGTGATTTCTTTAGTCCAAACAGCTTTTCCCAATTCTTTTTCACCCAATTCATCTAACCAATCTGGAATAGATTCTTTGATCTTTCTGATTTTAGAAAGTTCATCAAAGCGACCTTTTATTTTACGTGTTGGTGTGCTTTCAAAGTAAGTCCAATCGGGTAATTTAATTCCTTTTAAAGTTGCCCAAACCGCGAACATGCGCCATAAATTATCTCTGTCAAACGGTTCTTTAACTTCGGCAATTTCAGCATATAATCGTTTCCAACGTACAATATCATAAGTTGTTTCAGCAACAAACCCTCTATCGCGTGCACCCCAGCGTTTATCTCGTTTTAATAATTGTTGAATGACTTTATCAGCATAATTACCTTCATTAAAAATTAAGGTTAATCCATCAATAACCGAAAAGCATAAATTTCTATGTAATCGCATTTTATTTAAATAAGGTTGCAAAGGTAAGGTTAATTGGGCTATTAATTTTATTAATTTAGCCCCATATTTATACTTGTTGGAAGAAGAAAATTTTATAAAGGAATTAAAAGATGGAAAAAGGAGTGCTTATAGCAAGCTTATAGACGATTTTGAGCAAAAAGTATTTGCTACATGTATATCTTTTGTGCCAAACAAAGAAGACGCTGAAGATATTGCTCAAGATGTTTTTGTTGAGGTATTCAATTCCATTAATAAATTTAAGGGCAACTCAAAGCTATCTACATGGATTTATAGAATTACAACCAACAAATGTTTAGAGTTTATTAGAAAGAAAAACACTAAAAAGCGTTTTGCTTTTTTGCAGTCCATTATGGGAACAGAAATCCCTATTGATAAAACATCTTATTTTACCGAAATGAACCATCCAGGAATTATAATGGAAAATAAGGAAAAAAGTGACATTATATTTAAAGCCATTAATGAGTTACCAGATGCCCAAAGAGTTGTTTTTACACTAAGTAAGATAGATGGCAAGAGCTACCAAGAAATAAGTGAAATAACAGATAAAAGCCTGTCCTCTGTTGAGTCTCTGATGTTTCGGGCAAAGAAAAATTTACAGGGTCTTTTAGAAAAATTTTATAAAAATGAAAATTACCGCAAGTTTTAGAAAGTTATTGCATCTAAATATTAGAAATGAAAACAAATAAAGACATACAAAGCAAAGTACAAGAAACTTTTGAAGCGTTAGATGTTTTTCAAGAAGTAAAGGTATCTCCTTTTTTTAAGGATAAAACCATGCAACGTTTGTTTTCTGAAAAAGAAGATAAACAATTGGGCTGGTTATGGTTTACTCCTAAATTACAATTAGCAACCTTAATTTGTGTTATTGCTTTAAACGTTTTTGCATTTACTAAATTTAATACGTCTGATTACGAAGAAAAGGTAACTGATTTTGCAAGTTCTTATGGTTTAACAATTGAATCAAATACTACAATATTTAATTAAAGAATTATGAAAAAAAACTTAACACTATACATTTTATTAGCATTTTTAATTGTGGCAAATGGGTTTTTCTTAATTCATTATTTAGGAAATCCTGAAAGGCGCGCACAAAGTGATAGAGGTGAAAATCCTGATAATTTTATTGTTCAAGAATTAAAATTTAATGATTCTCAAAAAGAACAATTTATAGTATTGAGCGATGCGCACCGTAAAGAAATGCAATCTATTTCTGAAGAATTAAGAAATCTTAAAGATGGTTTGTTTAGTAAAATATCAGACGAATCTGTGAATGAACGATATGTAGATTCTATAACATCATTAATAGGAGAAAAGGAAAAAGCTATCGACATAGCTACTTTTAATCATTTTAAGTCTATACGCAAATTGTGTAATGAAAAGCAAAAAGAAAAGTTTAATCGAATAATAAAAGATGCCATTCATAGAGGAGGGCAACAGGGATCACCACCACAAGGTGGGCCAGAAAACAGGAACGCGCCACCACCTCCACCACCTCATTAATAGAAAAGTAATTTTTAGACCTTCAGTTTTGAAGGTCTTTTTTTTTGTGATTTATTTAACAAACCATACCACAAGTTTTTAAAACAAGTAACATCTAAACCTACATAACATTAAAATTTATATTATGAAAATAGCACAAGTTAAAGCAGGAATTATTTTAGGAATAGCTGCATGTTTATTCTCAATAAACACGCACGCACAATCAAGAGACAATAACCAACAAAGGAAAACGCCTCCAACATTTAGTGAATTATTAAAAGAAATGGATAAAAATGAAGATGGAAAACTATCAAAAGATGAAGTAAATGGGCCATTAAAAGAAGATTTTTCTACTATTGATACAGATGAAGATGGATTTATCAGTAAAAAAGAATTAGAGAAAGCACCTAAGCCAAAAAAAGGCGAAAGGAAATAATAGGCATAAAAAAATCCTGCACTTAATTTTTTTTAAAGACATGCACAGTCATTTAGTTACATAAGTTTGGTTGGTAGATTGGGTTTGTTTGAAAAGCTTCGCAAAATTTTTGTGAAGCTTTTTTTTTTGAAAACTTCAAAAACGCATACAATGCTAAAACATAAAAAAAAGTTAATTATTTATCCAGCATAAATATCTGAAAAATAATGCTTTAATGATAACATTAATTTAATATTAAATTAACGCACAAGTTTTTAAAATTAATAGCATCTAATATTTAAACAGTATAGATGGAGAGTATAAAGTGTTTGTGAAAAACTTAAGAAATAAGATTTAATTAGGATAAACTTATGTTGGAAATATCAAATAATTTAAAAAAGGAAATACAAAATTTTTCACCCATTTCTTTGGAAGAGATGGATAATGTGAAATTGATGAAACGCACAGATACTAAATTTGTAATTCATGAAAAAGATTTAGTCTCGGTTTTAAAAAGTATTGAAGATGAATATAGAGTTGTTGAAATAAAAAGCAATAGAATAACTACATACTCCTCATTATATTTTGATACGCCAGAGCATAAATTTTATAAGGATCATCATAACGGAAAAAATAATAGAACAAAAATTAGAATACGTAAGTACGTAGAATCTGATATATGTTTTCTTGAAATTAAACAGAAAGATGGTAAAGGAAACACCACTAAAACCAGAACTTCTATACCTGATTTTGAACCCAATCTATTAGAAAAATCACTGGAGTTTATTCAGCATGCAACACAGGAAACTTTTGAGTTAAAACCAATAATTTGGAACCAATTTAATAGAGTTACATTGGTTAATAAAACAGCCAAAGAGCGATTAACGATAGATGTAAATCTTTCTTTTAAAAAAAATGGCACGCTTAAAACCTATGATAATTTGGTGATTATTGAATTAAAACAAGAACGCTTTAATAGAAGCTCGCCAATAGTGCAACAATTAAAATCAAAACAAATAAATCCTTATAGCATTAGTAAATATTGCATAGGTATGATAGGTATTTATAATGAATTGAAATATAACCGATTTAAAGAAAAGCTACTAAAAATTAATAAAATAACAGCTTAAAAAATAATAACCTATGGAATTTTTAGATATCCCAATCTTCAGTGACGATTTTTATAAAATGATGTTCAAGCTTTTCATCAACTTGACATTTTTAACCATTATAATCAGATTTATTTATTATCCGTTTTCAAAACGAAAAGATTTTGTTTTTACCTATTACCTAATTAGCCTTATCGTATTTTTTCTGTGTTTTGCACTTAAAAAATTTGAAATGGATCTTGGAATGGCGCTCGGATTGTTTGCCATTTTTGGTATTCTCCGATATAGAACAGATGCCATTTCACAAAAAGAAATAACCTATTTATTTGTAGTTATTGGTATATCTGTAATAAACGCATTGGCTAATAAAAAAATGAGTTACGCCGAAATTATTGCAACTAACACAATCATTATGGCAATACTTGTTCTTATTGAAAAGTATTGGTCTTTAAAGCAAGAGGAGTCCAAATCCATTATTTACGAAAATATTGAAAACATTAAGCCAGAAAACTATGCCATTTTAAAAAGCGATTTGGAGAGCAGAACTGGTTTAGTTATAAATCGAATAACCATTGGTGAAGTTAATTTTTTAAGAGACACGGCAAGCATTACCATTTTTTATTTCAATGGAAATCAAGAAATCACCAATTAATAATTGATTATGAAAAAAGAAAATAGCTATAAATATTTCTGTTTATTCGTGTTGTTGTTAAGTGTGATATTTTCAAACACAATAAATGCCCAAACAAGCGATTCTAAAAATTTGAATTTGTGGAGTTCCGTTGAAATTGAATATAAACTGAACAAAAAATGGAGTTTTGAATTGGCTGAGCAGCTTAGGTTAAAAGAAAATATTTCGTTAGTTGATGAATATTTTACAGAATTGCAAACTGAGTATTCAGTTAATAAAAATTTCAGCCTAGGAGCAGGTGCTAGATTTATTAGGCAAAACGATACTGAAGGAAATATTCAAGGTTATGAAAACCATTTCAGGTTTCAGTTTGACGCAAAATACAAGCATAAAATCAACGATTTTAAATTGGATTACCGCTTAAGATATCAAAATAAAAATGATTTATCTGTTTCAAGTGAAGATGGCGATTATGCAAATCAGCACATACGTTTTAAAACAGGTATAGAATACAATATTAAAAACTGGAAACTCGACCCTCAATTTTCTGCCGAAATTTATAATCATTTCGAAAAAGGAGAAGCTGGTGGTTTCGATAAATATCGATTAACATTTGGAACCGATTATGATATGAAAGAATATGGCAAAATTGGCCTATACTATCGCATCGAAAAAGAGTTAAATGTGGATTTACCAGAAACTACAAACATAATAGGACTATCCTATAAATACACTTTTAAAAATAAATAATTATGAAAAAAACAATTTTAAAACTATCAACACCATTAGGTATAATGTTTTTGTCAACCTATTTAGTTATAGGATGTTCCAAAGATGAAACAACCACAACCACAGAAACAGATCAATCAACTAATGACAATACAGAAGTAGTTATTGATGACACAGATTTTGAGCCAACCGACTGGACTACCGAAACGCATAGTAAAGATGCAGACCCTGATTTTGATGAAGTTTTTGACGATACTGCTGTAAAAAGATTTGATTTTGTTATTTCAGAAGACAACTGGGCAGCTATGTTAGCCAATATGACTTCTTTATACGGCACTTTTGGTAGAGGAGGTGGAGGAACCAATTTTTCAGATGAAGATCCTATTTTTGTACCTGCCGAAGTTTATTATAACGGAAAACAGTGGTATAAAGTTGGTGTACGCTTTAAAGGAAACTCCAGCTTATCAAATACTTGGGGAAGTGGAATTTTAAAATTGGCATTTAAAATGGATTTTGATGAGTATGAGGACGATTACCCACAAATAAAAAACCAACGATTTTATGGGTTCAAAAAATTTAGCCTTAAAAATAATTACGCCGATAAATCGATGTTACGAGAAAAAGTGGCAGCCGACATATTTAAAAATGCTGGGTTAGCCATGTCTCATACCGCCTTTTATACCTTGTATGTCGATCATGGTGATGGTCCACAGTACTTTGGATTGTACACTTTAGTTGAAGAAGTTGACAATACCGTAATTGACACGCAATTTTCTAGTGATAATGGAAATCTTTATAAACCTGAAGACTATGGAGCTAGTTTTGTTGATGGGACATTTAATGAAGATGGTTTTGAGAAAAAAACAAATGAAGATGAAGCCGATTGGACAGACATTAAAGATCTATTTAGTGCCTTACATGCTAGTACAAGAACCACAGATCCAACAGCTTGGAGAGCAGGTTTAGATGCAGTGCTGGATACAGATGTTTTCCTTCATTATCTTGCTGTTAATACAGTGATTCAAAATTGGGATACCTATGGTAGAATGGCACATAATTATTATTTATATAATAGTCCAGACACCAATAAATTAACATGGATTCCATGGGATAATAATGAAGCATTACAAACAGGAAATATGGGTGGTTCTTTACCATTGAATTTTTCAGGGTTAAGTTCATCAAGCTGGCCATTAATAGGTTATTTGTATAGTGACTCAGTTTATAAAGCAAAATATGATGCCTATGTTCAGGATGTTGTAGATGGGGCATTTAATGTAAATACGATGCAGACCACATATACAACCTATGCAGCGCTGATTGAATCTTATGCAACTACCGAAGTTTCAGGTTATACATTTTTAAATTCAAGTTCAGATTTCCAAACAGCAGTAAATACGCTTAAAACACATGTGAGTTCAAGAGCTTCTGCAGTAAGCAGTTATTTAAAATAACTTGATGTCGTAAAAGATCATAATAATTAAAGGCTTCATTTAAAAAAAAATTTGGTTAGTCAGATTATTAGTTTGAAAAGCTTCATGTTTGTTCGTGAAGCTTTTTTACTTTTATAAAAATTTAAAATTCATGAAACATCTTATTCTTATTTTAGTAAGTATCTCTTTATTGTTTTCCTGCCGAAAAAAGGAAACCTTTATTCCAAGAATTTTTTCATCTGTTGAAATATCAAATATATATTCAGATTCCTTATTAAGTATTCGTGCTATTGAAATATTGAATGATGGTAGTTTAGCGTTTGCAGCTAACCATGGTGCTTTCGGACTTTATAACCCTATCAAAGAAAGTTGGGTGACTTCAAAACAGGAATATGATAGTTTAGACCTTCAATTTAGAGCAGTGGCACATACCTCTACTGATTTTTTTATGCTGAGTATAGAAAATCCTGCGTTGCTTTTCAAAACGGGTTATAATGGTTTGATGGAATTGGTTTATAAAGAAGAAGGGGAGAAGGTTTTTTATGATGCTATGACATTTTGGAATGATCAAGAGGGTATTGCCATTGGAGACCCAACAAATGATTGTTTAAGTATCATTATAACCCGTGATGGTGGGAAAACATGGAATAAAACACCTTGTGAAAATCTGCCTAAGATAATGGATGGTGAAGCTGCTTTTGCAGCCAGTAACACAAATATTGCAGTGGTTGGAGATAAGACGTGGATAGCAACAGGAGGAAAGGCTAGTAGAATTTTTTATTCGCCCAATAAAGGTGAAACATGGGAAGTTTTTAATACTCCAATTATTCAAAATTTAGAAACTACTGGCATATATTCTATCGATTTTTATGATGAATTAAATGGATTTGCTATTGGTGGCGATTATACAAAGCCAGATGATAATGTGGCCAACAAAATACGATCTACAGACGGTGGTGAAACGTGGAACTTGGTTGCGACAAATCATAATCCAGGATATAGAAGTTGTGTGCAATATATTCCAAATAGAGAAGGGAAGGAGCTAGTTGCCGTAGGTTTTAAAGGCATTGATTTTTCAAAAGACGGAGGTTATAATTGGAAACACATCAGTAACGAAGGGTTTTATACGTTTAGATTTCTAAATGATTCAGTTGCTTATGCAGCAGGCAGTGGTAGAATCTCTAAACTAGTATTTAAACAATAAAAAAGATGCTGTCTGAAAAGTGGATAAAAATCGTCATTACGAACGCAGTGAAGTAATCTGTTTATTGATTTTCAACAACTTAAAGATTGCTTCGTTCCTCGCAATGACGTAAAACTACTCTTTTCAGACAGCCTCTTTTTTATTGTTTAGAACCATGGTTTAACTGACGTCTGGACTTAAATTCCTCAAACATTTTATGTTTAAAATCATCTTCAACTTTATTGAGAAGAATTATTTTTTTGGCAGGAATTACTTTTAATAAGTCGTTTATGTAATTCTCTTTCAAGGTGTACTTTTTGCCATCAATAGTTCTAATTTCGTTTAACAATGTTTCAGCATCTTTATCAGAGATGTTTTCAAAATCAACTTTTTTCCTTTTCGCATAAGACTGAGATTTAAGTTTGAAATTGGCATCTTCAAAATTATTATAAATGGGCCAAAAAGCTTGCGCTTGTTTTTGGGTTAAATTCAGTTTTTCAGTTATGTAAGCAATTTTTAAGGTTTTTATTTTGTCTCTATTATCTTGTGAAAAGGATAGTAGATAAAAACCTAAAACAAAGATTATGGTAACTATTTTTTTCATGTTTCTAGTATTAGGTTATTAATTTGAGATTATATCATCAATTTCTACATTATCAAAAACATAATTTTCTAATGATTCTGAATTAAAGTTTATTTCTACATTATCAAAATCAGCCAAATCTTCATTTGTCAATAACGAGGACATATCGGTTGATTCAATATCTTCGTTTAAAATATAGTTTTCAATGTTAGCTGTTTCAATACTATCTAAAGTTAATGAATCTTTTTTATTATAAAGCACAGTAAACATAAGGATTAAACTTGCAGCAATAGAAGTAGTATAAATAGCTTTTTTCCAAGAAAACAGGTTAATGAACTTAACTTGTTTTTTCTCTGAAATGGAGCTGTAAATGGATTCATCTAAAGATTCAAAATAATCTGCCGGCACCTTAAAGCCAGATTTGCCAACCGTTTCCTTTAGCTTTAGTTCGCTAAGGAGAGTGTCTTCAAAGTCTTTAAAATAATTATCCGGAACTCTAAATCCTGTTTCTTTAATATCTTCTATTCGTATCTTTTTCATCTTATTTATAAGACTGTTTTTTTTGTAAAAAGTTTAATCATTAATTAAATAGCTTTCAATTTTTTTTACGGCTATATGGTATGATGCTTTTAAAGCACCTTCGCTAGTTTCCAATATTTCGGACATATCTTTGAATTTTAAGTCTTCAAAATATTTCATATTAAACACTAATTGTTGTTTTTGCGGCAATAAGGCAATGGCTTGTTGCAATTTAAATTGAATGGCGTCTCCTTCAAAATATACATCAGATGTTAGTTTGTTTAATTCTAATCGCTGTGTTTCTTCATTTGTGATTTGTAAACGCTTTGCATTTTTATTTATAAAAGAAATCGATTCATTGGTAGCAATGCGGTACATCCAGGAAAACAATTTACTATCACCTTTAAAGTTATCTATGTTTTTATAAACCTTTATAAACGTGTTTTGTAATACATCATCGGCATCATCGTGAGATTTTACAATATTTCTAATATGCCAATATAATCGTTCCTTATAAAGAGTGACTAACTCTTTAAAAGCAATATCAACATTGGTTTTTGATTTAAGTTGCTCTACAAGCTCCGATTCTATAATCACACAAACAATTTAGGTATTAGACCAATGAATATACTAAAAGTTTAAATGAGTTTTGATTTTATTAAGAATAACAATTTTTAGCTAAAAAAGTTAATTGACTGCGTATCAATTGAGTAAATGCAACAACATCGATAAAGTGTATTTATTTAACGATTAAATACATTTATTTTTGGTATATAAACTTTTTTGTATTAGTTTTACCATATCAAAATCTACTTATGTTGTTAGGTCGCCCCAAATCTAACAATGAACAAAGAAAAAGGATAGAAACCCAAATCTCTATCCTTTTTTAATTTTAAAAACTATCAGTTTTTTATACTATACTTTGCATGTCAACAAGCTTTTTATACATGCCATTTTTAACTATCAATGTGTCATGTGTTCCTTTTTCAATAATTTTTCCTTTTTGAAGTACTATAATTTCATCGGCTTTTTGAATGGTTGACAATCTGTGAGCAATTACAATAGATGTTCTGTTTTTCATCATATTTTCCAAAGCTATTTGAACCAATCGCTCACTTTCTGTATCCAGTGCTGAGGTTGCCTCATCCAAAACCATAATTGGAGGACTTTTTAAAACCGCTCGCGCAATGCTTAAACGTTGTTTTTGGCCTCCAGAGAGTTTGTTCCCAGAATCCCCTATGTTTGTGTTAATGCCTTCAGGTAAATCTTTTACAAATTCCCATGCATTTGCAACTTGCAAAGCTTCAATGATGTCTTCATCTGTAGCATTATCATCACCAAGTTTTAAATTATTCTTAATGCTTTCATTAAAAAGAATGGCGTCTTGAGTTACAATACCTAATTGATTTCTGAGTGATTCAGTTGTTAAATCCCTTATATCTATTTTGTCAATTAAAATACGCCCTTCGTTGACGTCGTAAAAACGGGTAATTAAATTTGCAATAGTAGATTTCCCGCTTCCAGATTGTCCAACCAATGCTATGGTTTTTCCCTTCG
Source organism: uncultured Flavobacteriales bacterium (assembly GCA_963976005.1). Classification (GTDB taxonomy): domain Bacteria; phylum Bacteroidota; class Bacteroidia; order Flavobacteriales; family Flavobacteriaceae; genus Yeosuana. Next base: position 129,142 of record CAXBJF010000002.1, read on the forward strand.
GAATAGTCAATGAAAAATCCTTTAAAACATAGTCATCCTGATATTTGAAAGATATATTGTCAAATACAATTTCAGAATCAAAACCTGTTTTAACAATGGCGTTTTCTTTGTCTTTTAAAGGATTTGGGGTGTCAATAATTTCCTGAATTCTTTCTGCAGCAGCGCTACCCTCTTTAATATTATAAAGGCCTCGCGAAATCGCTTTTGCAGGCACCAAAATATTATATGCCAATCCCATATAGGCAATAAATGAACTGCCGTCAAGTGAATTATCTACCAATACTAATTGTCCGCCATACCAAAGCAATATTGAAATTACCAAAATGCCTAAAAATTCGCTTGCTGGAGATGCCAGATTTTGTCGGTTTAACAGTTTATTTGAAAAGTGATAAAACCTTGACGTAGATTCGCTAAATTTTGTATAGAATTTATCTTGGGCATTAAATCCTTTAATAATACGAAGCCCCGTGAGCGTTTCTTCTAAAGTAGATAATATAACCCCTTGTTCTTTTTGGACACGATCTGACTTTCTTTTTAAACTTTTTCCTATCCTGGAAATCACAATGCCAGAAAGTGGAATAAATATGAAAACAAATAGGGTTAATTTCACACTTATTATTGACATCATTATAACCGTAAAAATGATGCTTAAAGGTTCTCTGACAATGAGTTCTAAAACGGGTAAGAGTGAATATTGTAAATTGGATACGTCATTTGTAACACGCGTCATAACATCCCCTTTTCTTTGTTCAGAAAAATAGGAAAGTGGTAACTCCACAGTTTTTTTGTAAACGGCATTTCTTATATCCTTTACCACACCGTTTCTTAAAAACACCATGAAATAATTAGCTAAATATCCAAATATGTTTTTTAACAAGAATAAAATAATTATGAAAACGATAACGATAAGCAATGCTTTAGATTTATCATCATGTGCATAAAAATCAATTAGGTAAGCCATAGAATCCTTATAAAAGGCATTGAGGTGTGAAATACCTTGATATACCGGCTTTTTTAAAGATTTAATAGCCCCATTGGTGACATCTTCTTTAAAAAGAACATCTAGCATTGGGATTAAAGCAATAAAAGACAATGCACCAAAAAGGGCGTAAAAAATGTTGGATATAATATGTCCTAACGCAAGGCGTTTATAAGGTTTTGCATACTTTAAAATATTGAAAAAATGATTCATTAATTAGTTCCCTCTTGCTATTGATTACTTTCTAAAACGATTAAAAGCATCTCGATTAGAATTTATTTAAATGGTATAACGGATTTTTATCAGGCTAATTTCATGTCTTTCACAATAGCGTCAATTTTGGCTTCTAATTGTTTGGTTGTACTATGAAATTCTGAAACTGATTTTAATGGTGTATTGACACTTATGTAAAATTTGATTTTAGGTTCTGTTCCACTTGGTCTTAAAGCAACTTGACTACCATCTTCAGTATAATAAATTAGCACATTTGATTTTGGAATATCAATAGGCTCCTCTTTACCCGTTACCATGTTTTTGGTAATTGAAAGCTCATAATCTTCAACTTTAATTACTTTAGAACCATTTAAAACTGTTAATGGATTTTCTCTGGCATCAATCATCATTTGATTAATTTCTTGGGCACCTTCAATTCCTTTTTTAGTTATGGAAATTAATCGTTCTTTATAATAACCATGTTGTACATAAAGTTCCAACAATTCTTTATAAAAAGAACTTCCTTTTGCTTTAGCCTGTGCCGCTATTTCACACGCTAATAGTGTTGCCGTTACAGCATCTTTATCACGAACAAAATCTCCAACCATAAAACCAAAACTTTCTTCACCACCGCCAATAAAACTTAGGTTTTTAAAATCTTTGATTAATTTGGCAATCCACTTAAACCCTGTAAGCACTATTTTGCAGGGTACTTTATAAGCATCGCCAAGTATCTTCATCATTGGTGTAGATACAATGGTTGATGCAATAAATTCTTTGCCTTTAATTTTTCCTTGTGATTTCCATTGTTGTAATAAAAAATCAGTCATCATTAACATAGTCTGATTTCCATTTAAAAGTTCTAAATTTCCATTTAAATTTCTAACGGCAACACCTAATCTATCAGAGTCAGGATCGGTTCCTATTACAATATCAGCGTTAACTTTATCCGCCAATTCTAAAGCCATTTTTAAAGCAGCAGGTTCTTCAGGGTTTGGTGAAGCTACTGTTGGAAAATCGCCATCTGGAACTTCTTGTTCTTTTACTATATGTACGTTTTTATAGCCAGCACGTTTTAAAGTTTCTGGAACTAATGTGATTGATGTACCATGAAGTGATGTAAAAACAATATTTAAATTATCTTTTGCTGATTTTGGGGTGTTAAAGCTTCCGTTTTTAACAGAGGCTTCAATAAAAACATGGTCTACATCTTTTCCTATATAGTGAATTAAATTTTCGTTCGCTTTAAATTTAATGCTTGCATAGGGAGTTTCATTGATCATATTGACAATGGCATCATCTTGTGGTGGTACCAATTGGCCGCCATCTTGCCAGTATACTTTGTAACCGTTATATTCTGGGGGATTATGTGATGCAGTTAGCACTATGCCACAATGACATTTTAAATGTTTTAGTGCAAACGACAATTCTGGTGTGGGGCGCAAATCTTCGAATAAATACACTTCAATATTATTCGCAGAAAACACATCTGCAACTACTTTTGCTAAGGATTTACTGTTATGTCTGCAATCATAGGCAATAGCAACTTTTGGTGTTTCTTTTGGAAAATAATTTAACATATAATTACTCAGCCCTTGTGTACTTCTTCCTAATGTATATTTATTTATTCGGTTGGTGCCAATGCCCATAACGCCGCGCATGCCTCCTGTTCCAAACTCTAAATCTTTATAAAAGCTTTCCTTTAAGCCATCTGGATTAAATGAAATCAGTTCTTTAATTTGATGTTGTGTGTCCTTGTCAAATGCAGGTGTTAACCATGTATTTACACGCTTTAAAAGTTCTGGCTCAATATGTATCATAATATGTTAATTTAAATAGAGTATAAAAATAAACAAATGGATTAGAAATATTTCAAAAAGATACTAATTTGAATTGAATTGGATTTATTTTAAACTATATCATCTAAATTTAAAACATCCTTAATAGTATATCTTTTTTTATCTTCTTTTGTCCTTAAAATAATTTCTCCTAAAAAACCGGCTACAAAAAATTGTGTGCCAATAACCATAGTAGCTAATGCAATATAAAATTGCGGACGTTGTGTAATTAACCGTCCAATTGGGTTTATAAATATTTTATCAATTCCAATAAATAAGGCAAATCCAAATCCTATAATAAACATAATGCCACCTAAGGTTCCAAATAAATGCATGGGTCTTTTGCCAAAACGAGAAAGAAACCAAATGGTTATTAAATCTAAAAAGCCTTTAATGAATCGATCCATTCCAAATTTAGTTTGACCATATTTTCTGGCTTGATGTTTCACTATTTTTTCACCAATTTTTGTGAACCCGGCATTTTTTGATAACACTGGTATATAGCGGTGCATTTCACCGTTCACATCAATATTTTTCACAACTTCTGAACGATATGCCTTTAGGCCACAATTAAAATCATGCAATTTTACACCTGACGTTTTTCTGGCAGCCCAATTAAAAAGTTTTGATGGTAGGTTTTTTGAAATGGTAGAGTCATACCGTATTTTTTTCCAGCCTGAAACCAAATCCAATCCATCTTTTACAATGAGATCATAAAGTTCAGGTATTTCATCCGGGTTATCCTGTAAATCTGCATCCATCGTAATAACCACATCACCTTGTGCCTTTTCAAAACCAGCATGAAGGGCTTGAGATTTTCCAAAATTTCTCAAGAACCTAATCCCTTTTACATTCTTATCCTTTGACGATAATTGTGTAATGACTTTCCAGGACTCATCCGTACTTCCATCATCAATAAAAATGATTTCATATGAAAAACGATTGGATTGCATAACATTTGCAATCCAATCATATAATTCTGTTAAAGATTCTTGTTCGTTAAGTAGTGGTATGACTACAGATATATTCATGTATTATTCCTCTCTTTTCATTATCAATCCACCAATCAGTGAATAAATTAATCCAAAGATAGCGCTCATGACTATCATAAATGCACCAGAAATGAATGGATTTGAAAATATTTTAAAAATTTTCATACTCTGATCAATCATTTCTTCTGTAAATTTAGGATCTTCTAACATCTTGTCCTTGGTAACTTGCATTAAGTCTGACATAAACTCCGGATCAATCAAATAATTGAAAATTACCGAATAAATCATGATAATCACGCCGCTGATAATACTTATAAGGACACCTAGCTTTATTGCTTGACCTAGAGATAACAGATTTGAATTTTGTTTTTTGAATTGACTTATTGCGTAAATAATAATTATCGGAAAAATTACATAATACACATAATTAGGCCATTGAATTCCTTCTAAGGTCATCCCAGTAACATAAGTTGTGACTGAAATTAAAATCATGATAATTGCTAACATGACTCCATAATTTAAAGCAAATTTGCCTGGTGAAAGATTTTGTGATTCCATAATGGTTTTGGTTTAAAATATTAGTTAATTAGTTTGAAAGCAAATATACTAAAACGTTACAAAAAGGAGAAAAATAAAAAATATTAAAAAGTATTGTTCATTTGTAAAAAATACTTAAATTTGCACTTCCAAAATTGAAATGAATTAAAGCGTTTAGCGATGAGAAAAGGTATACATCCAGAAAATTATAGATTAGTAGCATTTAAAGATATGTCAAATGAAGATGTGTTTTTAACAAAATCAACAGCCAATACAAGTGAAACTATTGAGGTTGATGGCGTTGAATATCCACTTGTTAAAATGGAGATTTCCAGAACATCTCATCCATATTATACTGGTAAATCTAAATTGGTTGATACTGCTGGTCGTATTGATAAATTCAAAAATAAATACTCTAAGTTTAAAAAATAAATTTAGCATAAAAGATATTTGTAAAAAGCCTTTCTATTGATAGAAAGGCTTTTTTATTTTATACAATTAACCTATTTTTGGTATTGTATAAATGGTTGCAAGTTAGTCCAGCACTTCTAACTTCTAACTTCTAACTTCTAACTTTAAAATGAACTATATTCTTTTTGACGGCCCTTTTCGAAATAATTTATTGCCATTTACTTTTACTAGACCAGTTGCTGATATCCGGGTTGGAATATTAACCATTCGTGAAAAATGGGAAGCTTTTCTAGATTCAACTACCACCACCGTTACAGAAGATTATTTATCTGATAAATATCCAATGGTTGAGATGGAAGAAAATATTATGATCAATGCTTCCTATCTACCAAATTTAGAGTTGGTTGAAATGATAAAAAGTTTAGAAGCGAACCAAGCCATTTTTAATGGGGAAGATGTTATTGCGTTTTTCACTAACGATTCACAAGAGAATATTGATTTTAATACGTATGATACGTTAGAATTTAATGATGATATTATAAGAATTGAGCACACTTGGGATATTTTTGCAAAAAATGCCGAAGCTTTACATGATGATTTTAACTTAATAACTAAAGACAGAAAATCACAACCTATTCCTACAAGTAATAACGTAATAGATCCGGAAAATATATTTATAGAAGAAGGAGCTACTTTAGAATTTACCACATTAAATGCTTCAAATGGGCCTATTTATATTGGTAAAAATGCAGAAATCATGGAAGGCTCGCTAATTAGGGGTCCATTGGCTCTATGTGAGGGTTCCATTATTAAAATGGGTGCCAAAATTTATGGAGCTACAACTATTGGGCCTTTTAGTAAAGTTGGAGGTGAAGTAAACAACTCGGTGTTCTTTGCCTATTCAAATAAAGGTCATGATGGGTTTTTAGGAAATTCTGTATTGGGTGAGTGGTGTAATTTGGGTGCTGATACCAATAATTCAAACCTAAAAAATAATTATGCAGAAGTAAGATTATGGGATTATCAAACAGAAGGGTTTGCTAAAACAGGTTTGCAATTTTGTGGGCTCATGATGGGAGACCATAGTAAATGCGGTATCAATACTATGTTTAACACCGGTACAGTTGTTGGTGTGAGTGCCAATATTTTTGGTAGCGGTTTTCCAAGAAATTTTGTTCCTAGTTTTTCATGGGGTGGACATAATGGATTCACAACGTATTTAACAAAAAAAGCATTTGAAGTAGCGCAAGTAGTTATGTCCAGAAGGCACATAGAATTTACCAAACAAGAAGCTGCAATATTGGAACATGTTTTTGAAGAAACCAAAAAATTCAGAAGAGAATAAAAACTTTTGTTAACTTTAGTGTGTAAACATTTAAAGTTATGGGTAAAATTGTTGGTTTTTTATTTTATGGTTGATTAGTTTTTTTTAACTCGTTTTAAATCCAATAAATTTATAGGATTAATTCCTAGACCACTTATATTTTTTCCTGTAAAACGCACCACTTCATCATAAAACAAAGGCACAACGGGTGTTTTTTGCATGACTAATGAATCCATTTTCGAATATAGCAATTCTCGTTTTTCAGTATTGGTTTCTGTAAATGATTGTTCAAACCAAGCATCAAATTGAGGATTATTAAAGTGTGTATAATTTGGCCCGTTAGGCGCAAAATTTTTAGAATAAAATAATGCTAAATAATTTTCGGCATCCGGATAATCAGCAACCCAACTAGCTCTAAACATATCAAGTTTTCCGTTAGCTTTAGCATCTTTTAATGTGGCGGCAGGGATCACATCTACATTGACCCGTAATCCGGTTTTTTGAAGCTCACGTTGAATATATTCGCAAAAGCTTAAATAATTGCTGGTAGTTGTTATGCTTATTTCAGGATTATCTTGATGGGTTTCTTTTTTATACTGGCCTATTAAATGTTTTGCTTTTTCAGGGTCATAATCAAAACCAATGGTACCATTATAACCTGGAAGTCCTTTTGGAATAAAACCTCCATTTGCTGGAATCCCAATGCCATTACGTAAATAAATCATCATTTTTTTTCTGTCAAAACCATAATTTACAGCTTTTCTAATAAGTTCTGATTGTATTTCAGGTAATTCTGAATCCATAAAAAAAGCTAAATATTCGGTATTCAAATATGGACCTCGAATCATATTTACCTCATTTTTATAGGTGTCACGAAGTTGACCATTTGCTGTTAAAATCTCGTCTTTATAAGAGGCATCTAACCCTGAAATAAAATCTATATTTCCCTGAGCAAATTGCAAAAATTCACTTTGCTTATCAGGTAAAAATGTTATGGCAACAGCTTCAAGATAAGGTAGCGAGTTGCCTTTTTCATCTTTTTCAAAATAATTTGTATTTTTTCTAAAAACCAATTTAATATTTTCTTCCCAGCGCTTAAATTTATAGGGTCCGGTTCCAATAGGGTGAGACCTGAAATTGCCACCGTAATATTCCACAATTTCTTTAGGAACCACACTGCAATACTTCATGGTTAATAATCCCAAAAATGCAGGAAAGGGCTGTTTCAATTGAATTTGAAACAGGGTGTCATTAATAGCTTTAAAATGGTCTACTTTATTTAACACCCAACTGCCAGGTGAAGCTAATTGATTATCGAGCAATCGATTTAAGCTATATTCAAAATCATTAGCGGTAACAACTCTTGTTGAATCTTTTCCAAATAAAATATGCTTGTGATAATACACATCATTCCGCAATATAAATGAGTAGGTGAGTGCGTCTTTAGATATAGACCAATTTTTAGCTATACAAGGCTTAATTTTTAAGTTTTCATCCATTTGTACCAAACCGTTAAATAGTTGATTGGTTGCCCAAATGTCTGCATTATCTTTTGAGAATGCAGGATCTAATGACCCAATGTTTTTGTGTTCATTATATCTAAAAACAAGATTATCAATGTCTCTTGTTGTGGGTTTTTTACAGGACGAAAACACCAGAAAAAATAGAACAAGATATTTTAATGAATTATAAGTTGGAATTTTGTTCAAGCGTAAGGTTTTTAGTATTTCAAAAGTAAAGTTTTTAAACATTAATTAGAATAATTAACAAAATTTATAATTAATAAGTGACTTTTTCTATAACCATCAGTCAAATTATACAAACGATGTAAATTGTTAATACATAAGTCTCTCAAATTGACTAAATCAATTCATTTGGTTAATAGCATAAGGGCGTTTCAATATGAAGCGCCTTTTTTTTATTATCTTTGCCAGGTTTTATAAATGATATGAGTACAAGAAAAAAAGTCGCATTCTATACATTAGGTTGTAAACTTAACTTTTCTGAAACATCTACTATTGCAAGAAGTTTTGGTGAAGAGGGTTTTAATCGCGTTGATTTTTCTGAGCATGCTGATTTGTATGTAATTAACACATGCTCAGTAACAGAAAATGCAGATAAACGATTTAAAGCCATTGTAAAACAAGCTCAAAAAGCAAACCCAAATGCCTTTGTTGCTGCCATTGGATGTTATGCACAATTAAAACCTCAAGAGTTAGCTGATGTTGATGGTGTTGATTTGGTTTTAGGAGCCACTGAAAAATTTAATTTAACAAGTTATATAAACGATTTATTAAATCATCCTGAACGCAGTAGAGGGGTTGGGGAAGTTCATTCCTGCGACATAGAAGATGCCGATTTTTATGTAGGATCCTATTCAATTGGAGACAGAACACGCGCTTTTTTAAAAGTTCAAGATGGGTGTGATTATAAATGTACGTATTGCACTATTCCTTTGGCTCGTGGTATTTCAAGAAGTGATACGATGCAGAATGTATTAAATAATGCCAAAGAAATAGCAGCACAAAACATAAAAGAAATTGTATTAACAGGGGTTAATATTGGCGACTATGGTAAGGGTGAATTCGGAAATAAACTGCATGAACATACATTTTTAGATTTAGTAACTGAATTGGATAAAATAGATGGTATTGAACGTTTAAGAATTTCGTCTATTGAACCCAATCTTTTAAAAAATGAAACGATTGATTTGGTTTCAAAATCCAGAGCTTTTGTACCTCATTTTCATATTCCGTTGCAAAGTGGTAGTAATGAAATTTTAAAATTAATGAAACGCCGTTACATGCGAGAATTATATGTGGATAGGGTTTCTAAAATTAAAGAAGTGATGCCACAAGCTTGTATAGGTGTTGATGTTATTGTTGGATTTCCAGGTGAAACTGATGCACATTTTCTGGAAACATATCATTTTTTAAATGAATTGGATATTTCGTATTTGCATGTGTTCATGTATTCTGAAAGAGATAATACGGCGGCAGCAAGCATGGATGGTGTGGTTTCTAGTAAGGTGAGAAATAAACGAAGTAAAATGCTACGAGGATTATCGGTCAAAAAACGCAGGACCTTTTATGAAAGCCAGTTAGGTACTCAAAAAACAGTTCTTTTTGAAAGTGAAAATAAAAACGGATATATTCATGGGTTTACTGAAAACTATGTTAAAGTAAAAGCGCCTTGGAACCCTGAATTAGTAAATACGTTACAAAAAATAGAACTTACTAAAATTGATGATGACGGTTTGGTGAGATTTCAATATGTAAAGCAATTAGTATTTAAATAAAAAGAGTCGGCTGCCTGAAAAGGCATTGTAATTTACTTTGTCAGGTTGAGCTTGTCGAAACCTATTGCTGATTATCAATAAGTTGATATATTTCGACAAGCTATCAATATGACTTTATAGTTCACTTTTCAGACAGCCCCTTTTTATTTTTTCAAAATTGAAAAATCAAATTCTTAAGCCAACTGGAAGCATTCGTTTGTATTTCCTGTTGCTTCGTACAAATTTTGCAATTTCTGGGCTTGTTGGAACAACGCTTAAATTACGTTCTTCAATTTGTTCAAAAACAGCAGCTAAAAATTCTTTACTAAAATTTTCATTACTAATGTCTTCGGGAATGATGATTTTTGTTAAAAAAATCTTTCGATCTTGTAATGAATATTCAATTTTTGCTAAGTGATCGTCAATTTTTATTTCAAATTGGCGTAAAAATTCATTGTCTATTAATTCTGCAGCATCTATCATTTTAAGGAGTTTTATTTCAAAAGAACTTAAATAGTGAGTACTATTTTGTATAATTTTGTGGTGCAAATTTACGAAAAAATTGTGATTAAAATGTTAAGTTTGGTTTAAAACCTTATGGGTCAAGATATAATACATGTTTATTTAATGCCTGGTATGGCTGCAAGCCCAAAGATATTTGAGTATATAAAACTACCTGAATCTCAATTTGAAATACATTATTTAGAATGGTTTTTACCGATAAACAATGAGCTAATAAGTGAATATGCCATACGAATGTGCAAAAAAATTAAACACGAAAACAGTGTATTATTAGGTGTTTCATTTGGAGGCGTTTTGGTTCAAGAAATGAGTAAGCATTTAAAGCTGCGTAAATTAATAATAGTTTCTAGTATAAAATCAAACATTGAATTGCCGAAAAAAATGCAAATTGCCAAAGTAACAAAAGCATATAAATTATTGCCCGTTCAATTGGTAAGCAATTTAGACTTATTTGCTAAATATGTATTTGGAAACAATATTACGAAGCGACTGGAATTATATAAAAAGTATTTATCTGTTAATGATAGCAACTATTTAAGTTGGGCTATTGAAAATATGGTTTGCTGGAATCAAGAAAAAAGCATCCCTGACATTATACATATTCATGGTAATGTAGATGCTGTATTTCCAATAAGTAATATAAAAAACTGTATCATGGTTGAAAACGGGACCCATATTATGATTTTGAATAAGTACAAATGGTTTAATGAACATTTGCCCGGTATTATTTTAAAGGATGAAATTATTTGATTAAATTTATAAAAAATTAATTGAAGATGAAGATTGTTCAAAAAGCACTTGCATTTGTGGGGTTGTTAAGTATAACTGCACTATTTATATATGCACTACAAGACGCTCCAACTGATGAGAATTTTGAAAAAAAACTTATCAATGATTATAATGTTTATGCGCTTCAAATACCTAATAATTTAAATTTTGCCGGTGAGGTTATGCCCTTGAAAGATCCAGATGTTTACGAACGTATGGATAGAGAATTATTAGTGAATACCTATTGGCAATCAAATGGGTTATTAATGTTTAAACGAGCTAAAAAATATTTTCCGATTATTGAGCCTATTTTGAAGAAAAATGGTATTCCTGATGATTTTAAATATTTAGCCGTGATTGAAAGTGGTTTAACCAATGCTGTTTCCAGTGCAAAAGCAACTGGTGTTTGGCAAATTATGGAAGCCACAGCGAAAGAAAACGGTTTAGAAGTAAATGATAATGTGGACGAACGTTATAATCTTGAAAAATCAACTGAGGTTGCCTGTAAATATCTTTTAAATTCCAAAGAAAAATTAGGGTCATGGACATTAGCCGCAGCTGCTTATAACGCTGGTGATTCCGGTGTTTCACGTCGTTTGGAAGAACAAAACGTGACTGATTATTATGATTTGTTACTAGGTGAAGAAACTGGTAGATATGTGTTTAGAATTGTTGCCTTAAAAGAAATTTTAACACACCCAGATGTATATGGATTTAATTTTAGGGATAAAGATTTATATTCAAATATACCAACCTTTAAAGTGGAAGTAGATACAACCGTTTCAAATTTCACCAAATTTGCTGAGGGTTTTGGTATCAACTATAAAATTCTTAAAGTTCACAATCCTTGGTTAAGAGATCGATTTTTAAATAATAAATCAAGAAAAAAATATACAATCGATATTCCGGAAAAAGGATATTATGATTCAGTGCAGTAAAATCATCGAATGGAGCTTAACTTCTTCTTTTTTGTTGTCTGATTGAGCCTCCAGATCCGTAGTGTTGATTTGGCATTTGAGCACGTTTCATGTTTTCTTTCATCATTTTAATTTGATCCGTCAGCATACCTTGTTTATCAAGTTTTTGAGCTTCAGATAATAGTTTTTGAGCTTCCTGTTTTCTTCTTTTTGAAAAAGCAATTCCAGATAAATTCAATTTAGCCATAGCTAAATCATGATCCATAGACAATCCTAATGAAATGGCTTTTTTGAAATATTTTTCGGCGTCGTTTATATTAGTTTGTGAAACCATAATGCCATGTAAATAATTGTAATAACCTTGTTGTTTTTTAACTAAGGCTGATTCTGGATTTTTAATTTTATTAAGCCATTTAGTTGCACCAGGAAAATCTTGTTTTCTTAATCTTAAAAATGCCAATAAAATAAATTCATTTTTAAAATATAAAAATACGAACACGGAGGCTAACAGGATATACATGATACCATTACCAATAAATCCTTCTGTGAATTGATATACCGCGTAAGCCAAAATTCCAGCGGCAATGATAAGTTTTATAATTTTATTGTACATTTTAGTTTTTTAATAAAGATTATATAGATAGCTTATCTATTCAAGTTGCAACTAAGCTATATTCAGACTACAAAGAAACTAAATTTTTATGAAAAGCACCTTATGAAGGAACGACAAAAAATGAAGAGATTCATCTGAATGAATAAAGTAATTTGTACACAAGGTTTAAAATTCTTTTAATAAAAAAATATTTTTAAAATAAGGTTTGTCAAAGTAAAAACTCTTTGTATATTTGCGCTCGGTTTTGGATAAGCCCAAAATTTAAAAAACAATTACAATTTTTAGATTTAAAGATATTAGAAAATGAGTAAAAGAACGTTTCAGCCATCAAAAAGAAAGAGAAAAAACAAGCATGGTTTTAGAGAAAGAATGGCCTCTGCCAATGGTAGAAAAGTACTTGCTCGAAGAAGAGCAAAAGGAAGAAAAAAGCTGTCTGTGTCTTCTGAAGCTAGACATAAAAAATAATGATTAACAATTGTTAATATAAAAAAGGTGTTACTTAATAGTAACGCCTTTTTTTATATCTAATTATTACTAATTTCGTAACCAGATTAATTACAATACAATACCATTAAAATGCCGAAAAATCCACAACTTAAATCTATATTAATTATTGGTTCGGGTCCTATTGTTATTGGACAAGCATGTGAATTTGATTATTCAGGAACCCAAGCTTTAAGATCGCTTAGAGAGGATGGAATAGAAACAATTCTTATCAATTCGAATCCTGCAACCATCATGACAGATCCATCAATGGCTGATCATGTGTACTTGCTTCCTCTTACTACAAAATCAATAATTAAAATATTAAAAGATCATCCGCAAATTAATGCAGTATTACCTACGATGGGTGGACAAACGGCTTTAAATTTATGTATTGAGGCTGATGAAAAGGGTATCTGGAAAGATTTTGGAATTGAAATTATTGGTGTTGATATTGATGCCATAAATATAACAGAAGACAGAGAGAAGTTTAGAGAGTTGATGCTTAAAATTGGTATTCCTATGGCACCACAAGCAACAGCAACTTCTTATTTAACAGGAAAAGAAATTGCTCAAGAATTTGGTTTTCCATTAGTAATTAGGGCATCCTTTACTCTAGGTGGTGCAGGTGCGTCCTTTGTACACAAAGAAGAAGAGTTTGATGAATTATTAACGCGTGGTTTAGAAATATCCCCTATCCATGAAGTCATGATTGACAAAGCATTAATTGGTTGGAAAGAATTTGAACTTGAGTTACTTAGGGATTCCAATGATAATGTGGTTATCATTTGTTCTATCGAAAATATGGATCCCATGGGCATTCATACAGGAGATTCTATAACGGTAGCTCCTGCTATGACTTTAAGTGATAGAACGTATCAAAAAATGCGTGATATGGCTATTCACATGATGCGTAGTATTGGTGATTTTGCAGGCGGTTGTAATGTGCAGTTTGCTGTTAGTCCTGATGAAAATGAAGATATTATTGCCATTGAAATCAATCCTCGGGTATCACGTTCATCGGCACTGGCTAGTAAAGCAACAGGTTATCCTATTGCCAAAATCGCTGCTAAATTGGCTATTGGATATCATTTAGATGAGCTTCAAAATCAAATAACTAAATCGACTTCAGCATTATTTGAACCAACCTTGGATTATGTCATTGTAAAAATACCACGTTGGAATTTTGATAAATTTGAAGGCAGTGACCGGACTTTAGGTCTGCAAATGAAGTCAGTAGGTGAAGTTATGGGTATTGGTCGTTCATTTCAAGAAGCCCTGCATAAAGCCACGCAATCCCTCGAAATTAGTCGAAATGGACTGGGAGCAGACGGAAAAGAGAATAAAAATTATGATCAGATTATAGAAAAACTTACTTATGCATCCTGGGATCGGGTTTTCATCATTTATGATGCCATTAAAATGGGAATTCCATTGAGCAGAATACATGAAATCACTAAAATTGATATGTGGTTTTTAAAGCAATATGAAGAGTTGCATATAATTCAAAAGGAAATTTCAACCTTCAACATTGATACAATACAAAAAGATTTATTACTTGAAGCGAAACAAAAAGGCTATGGTGATAGACAAATAGCACATATGTTAGGTTGTTTGGAAAGTCAGGTATATAATAAACGTGAAGAGCTTGGTGTTTCTCGTGTTTATAAATTAGTAGATACCTGTGCTGCTGAATTTAAAGCAAGAACCCCCTATTATTATTCAACTTTTGAAAGTGATATGCAAACACCCGATGGTAGGCGTTATGCAGATAATGAAAGTGTCGTTTCAGATAAGAAAAAAATAATTGTTTTAGGTTCTGGACCCAATAGAATAGGGCAGGGAATAGAGTTTGATTATTGTTGTGTTCATGGTGTTTTAGCGGCTGCGGAATGTGGCTATGAAACCATTATGATTAATTGTAATCCGGAAACGGTTTCTACGGATTTTGATACGGCTGATAAATTATATTTTGAGCCTGTATTTTGGGAGCATATTTACGATATCATCAAGCATGAAAAACCGGAAGGTGTCATTGTACAACTTGGTGGTCAAACAGCCTTAAAACTAGCAGAAAAGCTAACCAAATATGGTATAAAAATTATTGGAACAAGTTTTGAATCGCTTGATTTAGCTGAAGACCGCGGAAGTTTTTCTAATTTATTAAAAGAAAATAATATACCCTATCCAGCCTTTGATATTGCAGAAACAGCCGATGAAGCTTCAGCAATCGCAGATGTGTTAGATTTTCCTATTTTGGTACGTCCGTCATACGTTCTTGGTGGTCAAGGGATGAAAATTGTAATCAATAAACAAGAATTAGAAGAACATGTGGTTGGTTTATTGAGAGCTATGCCTGGAAACAAGTTACTTCTGGATCATTATTTAGAAGGTGCCATTGAAGCAGAAGCTGATGCCATTTGTGATGGGGAAGATGTTTATATTATAGGAATCATGGAACACATAGAACCTTGTGGAATCCATTCTGGAGATAGTAATGCCATGTTGCCACCTTTTAATCTTGGTGATTTGGTGATGCAACAAATTAAAGATCATACTGTAAAAATTGCCAAAGCGTTACATACTGTTGGTTTAATAAATATTCAATTTGCGATAAAGGATGAAATGGTTTACATTATTGAGGCCAATCCAAGAGCTTCTAGAACGGTTCCTTTTATTTCAAAAGCATATGGAGAGCCTTATGTAAATTATGCCACCAAAGTAATGTTGGGTGAGAAAAAGGTTAAAGATTTTAATTTTAATCCAAAGTTAAATGGTTATGCCATAAAACAACCTGTATTTTCATTTAATAAATTTCATAATGTAAATAAAAAACTTGGGCCAGAAATGAAAAGTACCGGAGAGAGCATTTTATTTATTGATAGTTTGAAAGACGATCAGTTTTATGAATTATACTCACGCCGAAAAATGTACCTTAATAAATAGACAGCCTCTTTGGCTTTAAAATTTATTTAGATTTCTAATTTTGCATTTTGATTTTTAATCAATTCCAGATAATTTTCTATTTGAAATTCCGAAGATTTAAATTTATTGGTTCTATGTTTAGCTTGTTCTTGTCGTTCAATACTTCTGGAAAAACGCCTGATACTATCTTTCGATTTTAAAATAATTCCTGGAACACTCACATTTTTTCCATGCTCATCCTTTGCGACCATAGTGAAATAGGATGAATTACAATGTTTTTTTGCACCAGTTTGAATATTTTCTGATTCAACACGTACACCAATTACCATAGAGGTTCGTCCTGTGTAATTAACCGAGGCTTTTAATGTTATCAGTTCGCCAACTTCAATAGGATTTAAAAAATCTACTTTGTTAACAGAAGCTGTTACACAATAATGTCTTGAATGCTTGGATGCACAGGCAAATGCAATTTGATCCATAAGGCTTAAAATAAAACCACCATGAATTTTCCCGCTAAAATTTGAGTTTGACGGGAGCATTAATTGCGTTATGGTTACTCGAGATTCTTCTATGGTTTTAAACATAATATGACGTTATTGAATTGAAAATGATACCAGTTATAATGGCAATGCCAAAACTAATTAATGTTCCTATTAAAATATATTCTGTAAGTTGTCTGTGTTTAGAATCTTTTAAATCTCCAAACCTAAAAACAGATTTAGCGGTAATGAGAAATCCAACAGCTTCCCAATGCCCAAAAATTATAAATATAAAAACTAAAGTACGTTCTAGTATTCCTATATATTTACCAGCATCTTCAAGTGATTCGTTGTTTTTTGTAAGTTCAGAAATATTCCATTTTATAAAAATGTTTTTCATGATTATAGAAGATGGAATGGTTAAAAACATTAAGCAAACCACGAGTAATAGGTTAGTTTCTGTTAATATATTTTCAATATCTAGTTTGTTTTCAGAAAAGAAAAAATAACTTATAAAAATAACCAAAAGATGGAGTAGTTGATCAATAAAAAACAAAATGTGTTTTGTTTTTTTCTTTTGAATGAGAAGTTTAGTCGCGTCAATTATTAAATGTGATACTCCAATTATAATTATTATTTTCCAAAGAGATGCATTCCATAGAATTATTGATGTTACTATAACATGAATTAATACGTGCAAATAAAGCTTTGGAGATTTTAGTTTTTTAGCCTCCTTTTCGGCTACCCATTTTTGAGGTTGCAGAAAAAAATCTCCAATAATATGTGCGAGTAATAGTTTTATTAAAATCATCATAATAAACTTATTTTGTGTCTGTACATTCGGTCCAATTCTAAGATTTCTTCTAAATGCGCACGTTTTTGGCGATTGCTTATAGCGTTTTGATTAATGCCTATCAGTTTTCCTAATTCGCTTTGTAATGCCTTTGGGTGTTCCATACTTAATTTAACAATTTCAGCAGAATTAACACTCCAATTGTCCATAGTAATCAATGCTAACTTAAAATATAAATTTAATTCACTATTAATATTTTTATCTCTGGTTTTAATACGCAAAGTTTGTTTTTCCTTTTTTAATGATTCCAGCGTTTCTCCCGAAAACACAAAAGCTTCACCATTAGATTCTGTTACATCTTGTCCTTCATAGGTTTTATCACCAATACCAATGGCTAATCTTACATCTAAGCCTTTAATCATTTTTATAGAGGCTTTTAGGTATATAGCAGCAGTAAAACAATAGTAGCTATCTTTTATTTCTATTTGAAAACTGTCTCCACGGTATATTTCCCAATATTTTGGTTCAGAACTTAGGTAAGACAATGCTTTTTTTAATGCATTTATCCATATTTCAGGGGCTTTTAGTTTCCTGGAGTTGATGATATCTCCTGTTATAACACTTGTCATGGAATCAAAATTTAATATCACTTAATTAAATGATAAACAAATATATCACTTAATTGAATGATAAACAAATATATCACTAAATAAAGTGATAAAATAAATTATTTTGTTACTCTTCTTCAACTTTTGTTATAAAATATTTAGTGGTTCTTAGCCAGGATACTTTTTTATAACATTCAAAATAATGGAGCTTTGCCTATTTTTGTAAGTCCATTAAATCTTTTTTCACTTGATCTTCTTTATCTTCAACTGAAAATTCAAATAACAAAGATTCAGAAACACCCTGACTTATTTGTCCTTCCCATGTTTTAAATATAACGCCTTTATGACTAAATTTTACAAGTTCGCCAGCTCTGATGCCTTCACTATAATGTGCGTAATAGAAGAAACAAAAAACACCGATTGCAATTAATAATATTACAACGCCAATTTTAAAATAAAAGTTTCATACTGTTTATAATTAGTCTGCATCTTCTTCAGCGCGTTTTATAATGGCTTCAGGAAGTGCTTTTTTTGCTTTGGCACCCATTTTTTTAAGCTTTTCAACACTATTAATTAGGTTTCCTTTACCTTCAAATAATTTGTTCATAGCAGAATTATAATCTGTTTTTGTAGCATCAATTTTTTTCCCAACACCAATTAAATCAGACATGAGTCCTTCAAATTTATCATAAAGAGCTCCTGCTTGCCTTGCAATTTCAATGGCATTTTGTTGCTGTTTTTCATTATTCCACATACTATCAATGGTGCGTAATGTTGCCAAAAGGGTTGAAGGCGTAACAATCACAATATTTTTCTCAAAGGCTTTGTTGTAAATGGAATTGTCTTCATTAATAGCTACTGCAAATGCAGGTTCAATTGGAATGAACATAAGGACAAAATCAGGGGATTCTATGTCATATAAATCCTGATAATTTTTTTCTGAAAGTTGATCAACGTGTTTTCTAATTGAATTAACATGCGATTTTAAGTACTTAGGTCTGTCATCTTCATCTGAATTCACAAATCGTTCATAATCCGTTAAAGACACTTTAGAGTCAATAATCATTTTTTTGTTATCAGGAAGATGCAATACAACATCTGGAAGCACTCTTGATCCATTGGCATTTGTAAAACTTTGCTGTACAAAATATTCTCTATCTTTTTCTAAACCCGATTTTTCTAAAACGCGTTCTAAAACCAATTCGCCCCAATTCCCTTGCATTTTACTATCGCCTTTTAATGCTCTGGTTAGATTTGTGGCTTCCTTAGTCATTTGAACATTTAAATCTTTTAAACCTAATAATTGCTCTTTTAAGGCCGAATGCATGCTGATACTTTCTTTTTGGGTTAAATCAACTTTTTCTTCAAAAGTTTTAATTTTTTCTTGTAGCGGATTTAAAATATTTTTGATGTTTTCTTTATTCTGAAGGGTGAATTTTTCCGATTTTTCATCTAAAATTTTAGTAGCCAATAACTCAAAATCCTTTCGTAGTTGTTCTTGGCGCAATTCAATCTCAGCATCCCTTTTTAAATTAAGTTGATGCAGGTTTTCGTATTCAGTATTTTTTATGGCTAATTCAGAATTTAATAATTCCTTTTCACGACGAATGATTTCACGCTCATTTTCAATCTTATCAATGTTTTGTTTTAACTCATCAATTGTTACATGCATTTGATTTTGACGTTCCTCAAGAGTGCTTTGGTCGCTTTTATTTTTTAATTTGGTAATGGTCATACCTAAATAGGCCCCAATGCCACCAGAAACTAAAATTGCAAGAATAAGAATAAGATTTTCGTTCATTTAAAAAAGAAGTTTGACCAAAGATAATTTTTTTAGTCGGAAGAACGATGAATGATATTATCAGATCTCAAGATTTTTTTAAATTATTTTTATAAGATGGATGCGTCTATTTTTATATCGGCATCGCTCCATGCTTTATCAAATTCTTGTTTTATTTTTTCTGCTTCTGCCATTTTACCTTGAGCTTTCAGACTTTGATATAATCCCGTTAAAGACCACCCATTTTGTCTGAGTGCACGTAAATCTTCATTATATATTTTTTCAGCTTCTTCATATTTTTTAGCTTTCATGAGTATAGCTCCCAAGTTTTGTCTGGTAGGGATATGCCATGAAGCAGGTTCGTTATATATTAAACCATCTTCCAAGATGACAGCTTTTCTTAAGTGTTCAATTGCCAAAATATAGTTTCCTTCTAATCCAGCCAATTCCCCGGAAACAACCTCATAAGCTAATTTTGCAATGGTTGTACCTGAATCAAATCCTGTTGCTATAATTGTTTCCATCTCAGGATCTTTAATCATCTCGTTAATGGCATCAAGCTCTTCTGTAGCTTCTCCAATATTATTTTTTCTAATAAATGCAATACCTCTAGCATAATGCCAAATAAGTTTTAAATGCTTTATGTTATCATTTGGTTTTGGATAGGTGAGAATATCATTCCATTTTCCAAATCTTGTGTATGCCAGAAGTGGAGTAGAGGCAAAATTTTGTAAAAAATAAAGATCTTTCATTTCACCTACAGGAACTTTTTCTGCTGTTTTTTTTGCAGCATCAATAGCTATTTTACTATTTCCTAAAAGGCTTGATGCAGACCAAAGAAAATGAATATTATGTGGATAGTATCCTAACGGATACATGCCCTGAGAAAAACATTGAGAAATATAATCTTCATCGGCTAAAATAGCTTGTTGATTTACTTTTACTGCATCTTTATATCTGCCTACTCTAATATAAATATGAGACGGCATATGTACAATATGTCCAGCACCAGGCATTAAAGAACCTAATTTTTCAGCACTTGGAACACCTAAGTCTGGATATGGAAGTTCAACCATATGTATGTAATAGTGGTGTGCCCCGGGATTTTCCGGGTTTAATATCATTGCTTTTTCAAGAGCAGCTTTGGCTTCTTTAATATTTGGAGAAGGGTTCCCGTTTTTGTCCCAATAATTCCAAGGTACTGTATTCATTACCGATGCTGCGTACAAAGTTTGAATATCCGAATCTTCAGAATATTTGGCTACCACTTTTGTCATAGCTTCCATATAAGCCATATTTAAATCAGAAACATCTTTTGATAAATCTTTAGAATATCTATGCGTTAATGCCTCAATAAGTGCTTGTTCTTTTGGAGTAGCATCAGCCATAAGTTTCATGGCCCTTTCAATGGCCTCATTATATTTATTTTTGCGTTCATCATCAGGAAACGGGTCATTAATATTAGGGCCTAAAACATATGCTTGCCCCCAAAAAGCCATGGCACATTTGGGGTCTAATCGTGATGCCTCCATAAATGAACGATGGGCTTCGGCATGATTGAATGCATAAGTCAACCTTAATCCTTGATTAAAAAACTGTTGAGCTAATTTGTTTTTAGTACTAACAACATAGGTGTGGTTTCCTAAGTTTTCAAATAAAGGAGCAATCTGTTTTGTGGTATCAATATTTTTGAGCAAAAATTTTGTAGTTGTACAACTAATTGAATTAATTCCCACTTTTTTAGAATAGTCATAGTTGTCAATATTTTTCATTTTATTGGAAATCACAAAGACTCCAATAACTGATACGAGTAGTATGCTTAATTTAGTTTTCATAATTTTATTTTTTTGGTATTAAAAAAAACATATTATTTAAACATAGGTAGTTATTCATGAAAGCGAATAAATAATCTTAATTGGAAGTACTGGTAGTTTTAGGGCTATAGAAGTAAACAGTAAATATAAATATATTAAATTAAAAAAGATAATTATTGTTTCTTCACTCTAAAAGTCCCGGTTTGCTCATCAAATTCAATCAAATCCTTTGGAAATAAATTATTAAAAGTGCCTTTTGAAATTAAATTACAAGGTTGGTCTGAAACCACCTCATCCTTGGTCATAACAATTACAGTGTCACATAATTGAATAGTTAAATCTATTTCATGTGATGAAAATAGAATGGTTTTCCCGGTTTCTTTTGTCAGTTTTTGAAGAAGTTTTAAAATGTATGCTTTATGATACATGTCAAGATGTGTGGTTGGTTCATCAAGAATAATGATATCTGTATCTTGAGCCAAAGCCCTGGCTATCATAACTTTTTGAAGTTGACCATCACTTAACTCAAAACAATTTTTATGTTTTAATTCTAAAATATTGGTAAGATTCAATGCTTGGTTAACTTTATCAATATCTTCATTAGTGAGATTTCCAACCCAATTGGTATAAGGGTATCTGCCCAAAGCAACGAGTTCAAAAACAGACAGGTTTTTTGAAGGAACAACTTCAGTCAATACCAAACTCATCACTTTTGCTAATTCTATGGGGTTGAAATTAGTAATATCTTTATCATTTATAATAATGCTACCTTGAAGTGGTTTTTGAACATTTGAAAGCGTTCTTAAAAGGGTTGATTTCCCAATGCCATTGCCACCAATTAAACCAATTAATTCGCCTTTTTGTAATTCAATATCAATATTTGAAGCAACAATGGTCTGTTCTTTTTTAGATATATATCCAATGGATAAGTCTTTGGTTTTTAGTATGATATGTGCATTTTTTTTCTCCACTAATTCACGAATTTAATCTAACAATCCAACAATCCAACAATCCAACAATCCAGCAATCTAAAATGTCTAACTTAAAATACCATTTTACGTTTTCTAACCAATAACCAAATAACCACAGGAGCTCCAATTAAAGAGGTAATGGCATTAATTGGCAAGGTATAATCACTGTTTGGTAATTGCGCAATGCTATCACAAATAAGCATAATAATGGCCCCAAATAAAAATACCGCAGGTAATAATATTTTATGATTAGAGGTATTAAACAATTGCCTGGTTATATGTGGAATTGCAAGACCTATAAAGGCTATGGGGCCTGCAAATGCGGTAATAGTTCCAGCTAATAAACTGGTTGCAATGATGATGATTAATCTACTTTTTTTAATATTCAAGCCTAAACTTTTAGCGTAATTTTCGCCCAAAAGCAAGGTGTTTAATGATTTAACAGAGGCCAAACTAAAAATAATTCCGAAGGTATAGATAATAAAAAAAATAAGAAGTTCATACCATGATAAATTTCCTAAACTTCCAAATCCCCAAAAAACGTATTGTCTTAATTCTTCAGCGGAACCAAAATAGGAAAGCACACTAACAATTGCAGCTGTAATACTTGCAAACATGAGCCCAATAATGAGTATTGCCATGGTATCTCTTATTTTTACTGAAACCACCAAAACGGAAAGTAATACCAAAAAACTACCTAAACTCGCGGCAATGACAATGCCCCATGTGTTCATAATTATTGATGCAAAGGCACCTCCAAAAAAGCTTGAACCCAAAATAACCAATGCAACTCCTAAACTGGCACCAGAACTTATTCCTAACACAAAAGGGCCAGCTAAAGGATTTCTGAACAAGGTTTGCATTAATAGTCCTGAAATACCTAATCCTGAACCCACTAAAACGGCCGTTAGTGCCTTTGGAATTCTGTAGTTTTGAATAATATATTGCCAAGATTCTTGTTCTAATGAGCTATCTATAATACTTTTAAAAACGTCCCTAAGTGGAATGTATACAGAGCCTAAACTTATGTTTATTATAAAACATAGTAATAGTGCTATCGTTAATACGATAAAATAACTACTATATGATTTTGAATGCGTCAATTATTCTAACTTTTTAAAGAAATAGGGTTGATAATTTTCCAACAATTCCGGGTGACAAATTTTTATGAGATCTTTCAGTACTATATCAGGTCTTGTCATTCCTAACTCATAATATAAAACACTCCCCGTTTTGCCTGTTGTATTGGTAAATGAGTAGATGTTTTTAGTTTGAAATGCTTTAAACATGGTATTATGAGAATTGTTTTTTTTTAATGCATCTAAGCTAACATAATTTGAAGGATTTAACCAAATATCGGCATCTTTGGCCTTTGCAAAAACAGTTTCAAAATTAAGGGATAAGCTTCCCGTGCCTTTTGAATCTTTCCAAAGATAATTGGTGTTAGCATCTTTTAAAAGTTGAGCTTCGGTACTGTTACCATTAGGCAAATACCAGATATCATTATGCATGGCACCACTTAAAATAGTTGGCCTGTTTTGTACATTTGATGCAAGTTGCTTAGCATCCAAATAGTTTTTTTCAATAGTATTGAAAATTGAATCAGCTTTTTTTTCTTTATTATATAATAAACCAAAAAACTTAATCCACTCAGCTTTAGCCAACGGAGAACTTTCTACCCAATCACCATTATAAATAACAGGAATGTTCGATTTTTTAATAGTTTCAAACGCTTTATTGTTGCCATCAATTCCAAAACCAATGACTACATCTGGATTCAATTCTAAAAGGACTTCAGTATTAATGCTTTCATTGTTTCCAAGGTTTCTTACAAAACCATTATCAATTCGTTGTCTGGTTTTTTCTGATGAAATATAATTCAATCCAGGAAAACCAATTAATGTTTCTTCTGTGCCTAATAATTCAGTTGCTGGAATATGAGTCGTTGAGGTAACTACAATTTTTTTGATAGGAATTGGTAATACAGCATCAAATTCAGTTTTATTTATATTGATTGTTGAAATGGTTCCCTGCGGAATCACGGCATATCTAAATGTTTTTGCAGATTTTGGCCAAGGGTTTTTAATTTCAAGAATTTTATAGGTTCCCATATCAATAATTGAAAAACCATGTGCATATTTTAAAGAAATAATGTCTCCTTTAAAAGTGCCATTTTGGTTATTTGAACTATTGTTTTTACAACCAGATAGCATAATAATAGAAACAAAAAAAAGAAAGATTTTCTTAAAATACATGAGTGGGTTCTGTAACAATTGTAACGATTCTTGTAATATTTTGTTAATATTTTTGAACAAATAATAGGTTATGAGAGACAATTCAAATTTAACAATATATATAGTTGCAAGTGTTATAATACTTCATTTTTTAGTAGGTTTTATTTTTTTGATATATAAAATGACAAAGAAAAAGTAAACTGCTGCCGTTTTTTAAAATGTTAATATTTACTTTTGTACAGAATTTTGGTTTTATTCACATGTATTGTGAATGAATTAAAAGGGAATCTGGTGCAATGATTTACGATTGCCAATTTTAGATTTACGATTTTGATATGCTAATTGATTCAAAAAGTGTAATTCGTATATCGTATTCATTAATTCCAGAGCTGTTCCCGCAACTGTAATCTTAGTTCCTTAATGGGGATGTTTAATATTAAACTTCAAGTCACTGGAAATTTTTTCTGGGAAGACAAATATTAAAACGAGAGTCAGGAGACCTGCCATTTTCAAAACAAATAAGTCAAACTTTCGGGATAAAGGTTTACGTATGTTAGCTCATACTATTCTCGAGTAATTCATTTTGAAGTGAACAAAAAAGTAAATTTTTTTGGTGTACTGTGTTTCAGTATATCAATGTGTGGTTTTGCACAACAGCTCCCGATAGTTATCGGGACCGATTCTACCCAAATACAGGAATTAGATGAAATTGTTATTACAGATTCTAAATTTAAATTAAAACGAGAAAACTCAGGAAAGGTGATTACTAAAATCACACAAGCAGAATTGCTGCATCAGCAAGGAAAATCTATTGCAGAAATTATTAATGCAACAGCTGGAATTGAAATTAATGGCACCAAAAGTAATGCAGGGCAAAACCTGAATTATTACATTAGAGGTGGTAGAAACAGGCAAGTTTTAGTACTTATTGATGGGATAGCTATAACAGACGCTTCACAAATTGCCAATGATTATGATTTGCGATTATTAAATGCTGATCAAGTGGAAAGTATGGAAATTTTAAAGGGAGCTTCCAGCACACTTTATGGCTCTGGTGCAGCAGCAGCCGTCATCAATATTAAATTGAAAGAGGCTTCAAAAAAAGCCATTTCAGCAAATTTTAGAAGTGTTGTTGGGAGCAATCAATCGCAAAACGACACTAAGTATAATATTGAAGATTTTAGAAACTCGGTTTCCATCAACGGTACTTTAGATAAATTTAGTTATTTGGCTAGTTTTGGAAACCAATTCACGAACGGATTGTCTTCGTTGTCATCGGGAATAGAACCTGATAAAGATGCCTTTAACAGTATTAACGGAAACCTAAAATTGGGTTATGAATTTTCTGATTCGTTCATCTTAAACGTTTATGGAAGTTTTGATGATTATAAAGCTGATTTTGATGATACGTTTTCCGGTTCAGAGGTGAAAGATTTGTCTGAAACGAATCAATACCGTTTGGGAATGACTTCAGAATTTAACTATAATAGTGGAAGCTTGACCTTAAATGCTGCTTACAACAACACAAAACGGGACATAAGTTCTAGTTATCCGGCTATTTATAACTCAGAAAGCGTTGTTGCGGATATTTATAATCGTTATAAATTCAATACTAACATTTATACTGTTTTGGGCTTAAATACACAACAAAATACTATGGAAAGTTTTGCTATTCCTTTTGGAAGCACAAGTTTAGAACAAAGTATCAATCCAGATACTGCTAAATTCACCATTATAGATCCTTATACCAATGTGGTATATCAATCATATTTTGGATTGAATGTGAACGCAGGAGCGCGTTTGAACAATCATTCTGAATATGGCTCACATTTGGTATATAGTTTAAATCCATCGTTTAAAAAAACGGGCAATTTTGGGTATATCAAAGGATTGGCTAGTTACAGTACGGCGTATATAGTACCTTCACTATATCAGTTATTTGAGCCATCTTATGGAAATAAAGACTTACAACCAGAAGAAAACACAACCATTGAATTGGGAACTGAAATTAATTTAAAAGATAAGGCAACCTTTAGTCTGGTGTATTTTACTAGAAAAGAAACCAACTTTATTGATTTTGTAGATTTAGGTAGTTTTGTGTATCAATATAAAAATGTTGATAATACTTTTACGGCGAGTGGCATTGAATTTAATGGCGACTTTAAGTTTTCAAAACGTTTAAAATTAAACGGCAATGCTACTTATACGCGCGTTGAAGATGTTTTAGAGTTAAGAATACCAAAATTTAAAGTTAATTCCACTTTATTATATGATCTGTCAGATACAACATTTATGAGTGTTTCCTATCAGTTTAACGATAGCAGAACAGATGCGGTATTTAATGATACTACGTTTATGACCGATGCGATTACCCTAAAAAGCTATCATCTGGTTGACTTTTATGTAAGTCATAAATTAATTAACAATAAAGTATTGCTTTTTGCCAACATGACCAATATTTTTAATGAAGATTACCAA
The DNA here is from genome assembly GCA_963976005.1 of uncultured Flavobacteriales bacterium. Lineage (GTDB taxonomy): Bacteria > Bacteroidota > Bacteroidia > Flavobacteriales > Flavobacteriaceae > Yeosuana. The sequence continues at coordinate 156,098 of CAXBJF010000002.1, forward strand.
GAATTGTATGGGTATTCCACACGCGGGAGAAATGTGAATTTGGGATTGAATATAAGTTTGTAAACAGTTATAACGTCATAATTTTAAAGTTTAAAATTATGACGTTTTTTTTATTCTTTTTGAAAATAATCTTTTTCAATATACATGTCGTGTTCAAACTTTTTGTTTGGAATTGTTAGTTCTACTTCTTTTGCAAAAGAAGCTTTTTTGGCAGGTGTAATTTTAGTCGTAAACCCTCTTATGTTGTCAAGAGCAGCTTTTAGGACGACTTCATTTTCATCACCAAAAGGTAAAATTGCGTTCCAGTATTCATATTCTTTAACTTCAATGTCAGGCACAAATCCTTGGGTGTAATCACTTTCACCATTTTTATTAAATATCTGAAATACAATAGGTTGCATTGCATAAGTGTGGTTTGGATTCGCAGATGCTTGGTCTTGAAAATCTGTTGAAGGAGAATCATAAAGTGTAATAGATCCAACATTTTTACCATACGTTGTTGTTCCTATTACTTTTACAGGAATGTATGGTTTAAGACCATTTATAACCATTTCACTAGCAGAAGCTGTACTACCAGATGTTAAAACATATAATTTATTTAATGTGGTTAATCTATTTATTGGTTGTTCACCAATGTTTTTATCATTTGAATCAAATACATTCAGTGTGTTTTGAAAGGTATAATAGCCATCTTCATTGGTATGTTTTGAATTAAATTTTAAATCAGCAAACTTTTCTTCACCAGCATTCGAATAAATCATGCTAGCTAAATACGCAGAAGTAGCAACGGAGCCACCACCATTAAGTCTTAAATCAAGAATCAATTCATCTATGTTTTCATTCTTAAAAATAGAAAAAGCATCATTTAATTCATCATTATATGATGTTCTAAACCCATTATAAACTAAATAGCCAACTTTTTTACCATTTATATCATTAAAAACTTTCGTTAGGTAAACAGGGTTTTCAGATAAAACAGTTGCTGAAATGGTTTTATCCTCAATAAAAGTTAAAGTGCCTCCATTTTCAGAAACAAAAGAAAGCGTTATGGTTTCGTTAGATAATTTACTCACTACTTCATTAAAATTTGAGGAGTTTATGGTTATTCCATCAATAGCATTAATTATATCTCCTCTTTTAATATTTGCATTGCTTGCTGGAGAATTATCTGAGACATATCTGACATATATGATAATATCACCGTTACTATTTATTTCAACGGACTGGTATTTAATGCCGTGAGATTTTGAAATGCCTTGAAAAGCTTGTTGTTGCTGGATGTAATCTTCAACAAACCAAGAGAACCTATCTACTACCTGAGGTTGATAAATTAAACTATTAAAAAAATCCAGAGGGTCATTAAATGAATTTAAATAAGAATTATAGTTACTTGAATTATCATCTTTTGTGTCCGATAAATCAGAAACTTGTGATTGCCAATTATACCAGGAATTCATGCCTTTCCATACAAAATCGTTGATTTCATTGGTAGAAACCGGATTATCATCAGTATCTGTAAAGCAGCCGGTTGTTAATAATGAAATAAAAAGTAGAGGCAATAGGGTTTTTAAAAATTTCATAAGGAGCAATTTTTAATTATATAGAGTTTAAAACTCTAAATTTACTTTATTATTTCATATTAAAAATATTTTGTAACAAAATAGTTAATGGTTCGTCGTAATATCAAACACCATAAAATTTCCCTTTGGGGAAATGTCCGAAAGGACAATGGGGAGAACCAACCAAACCAAAAAGCATAAAATGACGCAGACAGAATTTTTAAATATTGTCATGCCTTTTAAAGATAAAGTGTTTCGTTTAGCAAAACGATTGTTAGTGTCAACAGAAGAAGCTGAAGATGCCACACAGGAAGTTCTTATTAAGCTTTGGAATAATAAAAACAAGTTTGAGGCCTATAAAAATATTGAGGCATTTTCAATGACCATGACAAAGAATTTTTGTTTGGATAAATTGAAATCAAAACAGGCACAAAATTTAAAAATTGTGCACAGTAATTATCAAGACAAGAATATTTCTTTACAAAAGGAAGTTGAATTAAGAGACAGTTTAGATTGGGTAGGACGCATTATAGCTGATTTGCCAGAACAACAAAAAATGGTGATTCAATTAAGGGATATAGAACAATATGATTTAGATGAGATTTGTGAAATGCTCGAAATGAATAATACAGCGGTAAGAGTAGCCTTATCTAGAGCAAGGAAAACAATACGGGAAAAATTAACAAATACGCACAATTATGGTGTTAAATAATATAGAAAAATTACTTGAAAAGTACGAAAACGGAGAAACAACCCTGAAAGAAGAGCAACAGTTAAAAAGCTATTTTTCTCAAGAAACTGTAGAGCCACATTTAGAAATGTACAAACCCATGTTTGCTTATTTTTCAGTAAATCAACAAGAGCAGTTTACCAAAGAGGTTCCATTAAAAACGAAACGTAATTTTAATTACAAATGGATTTCTGTCGCAGCTGTAGCGGTTCTTTTTATTGGGTTTTATTTTAAATCAGCCACAAAAAATGATTTAGGAACTTATGATGACCCACAATTAGCATATAATGAAGTGGTAAAATCGTTAAATATGATTTCAACAAATTTCAATAAAGGAACAGCCACAGTAGGATACCTTGATGAATTAAATAAAGGCACTAAAACTCTCGGCTACCTTAACGAAATTGAAAACACAAGGAATATAATTTTTAAACCAATAAATAAATAACATAATGAAAACTATAAATAAACTAAAATTAAATACAATGAAAAAGAAATTCGTAATAATCGTCATGGCAATCATGTTAATGCCAGCTATATCATCAGCACAAGATGTTTTTGATAAATATAGCGAAAGTTCAGATGTGACCTATGTATCCATCAAACCTAAAATGTTTCAAATGATTGCTAAAATGGGCATCAATGTTGAAGATCCGGAAGCAAAAGCTTATATGGATATGATTAACAGTATCACAAGTTTTAAAACTCTGGTAACAGACAACAGTTCTATTTCAGCAGATTTAACAAAATGGGTGAAATCCCGTTCAAGTTCATTAGAAGAATTAATGGAAGTTAAAGATGAAGGTTCTGAAGTTAAATTTTATGTGAAAGAAGGTAAAGATTCAGATCACGTTAAAGAACTATTAATTTACGTAAATGGTATTGACAAAGCCATGAAAGGTGAAGGCGTTAAGGTTAATGGTGAAGTTAGAAAAATTCAAACGGTTGTGGTATCTTTAACAGGCGATATTAACTTAAACGAAATTTCAAAACTTACTGAGAAAATGAATATTCCAGGTGGAGATAAATTAGAGAAAAAGAAGTAATAATTAAACAATCATCAATCATGCAACTAGCAGTTAAAAATATAATTTTATTAATATTTACAGTAACCCTTTTAGTTAGCTGTAATAACGGCGAAAGTTTACAAAAATATTTTGTTGACAATCAAGAATCTGGAAATTTTATATCGATTGATTTACCTGTTTCTATCATGAAGGTAGATGAGTCTAAATTAACAGATACACAAAAAGAAGCCTATAGCTCTGTAAAGAAATTAAACTTCTTAGGATTTAAAAAAGATTCTACAAATGTTGAAACTTTTAATGCCGAACTATTAAAAGTGAAAGCAATTCTTAAAAACAAGCAGTATAATGACCTTATGGAGTTTAATGATAAAAACGCAAAGGTTGTTGTGAAGTATATTGGTAATGATGATTACGCAGACGAGTTTGTTGTATTTGCCAGTTCTAAAGATATGGGATTTGGAATTGTGCGCATATTAGGAAATCATATGAGTCCAGAAAAAATGGTGACATTAGCCAACGCTATGAAAAACTCTGATATTGATGAGTCTCAACTTGGAGGAATCATGGATTTCTTTAATAAATAAATTATATTTTATTTAAATGAAAGGCTGTCTAAAAAGTAAGTTTTACGTCATTGCGAATGAAATGAAGCAATCTGTATATTTCAAGTTATTGATTTACAGATTACTTCGAAATAAAAATTTCTCGTAATGACGGTTAATATATACTTTTTAGACAGCCTCTTCTTATTTCAAGTCAGTCTTTTCCGTTTCTTCGGTTTCTTCTGAAGTAGATTTTACTACAATAATATTGATGATAATTATCAAAAAGATAATGGTGATAATCGTTTTCGCAATAAAATTATCTAATATTTCCAATAATCCTGATACAAAAATACCAACAGCCAATATTCCACAAAGTATTAAAGTTTGTTTATTGTTTAGCATAATTTAAATTCCGGTATAATTACTAGGAGTAATACGACGTAATTCTTTTTTTATTGCATTTGTTACTTCTAAAGTTTCAATAAAGTTAGCAATGGATGCCTGGTTTATTTTTTCATTGGTTCTGGTTAAACCTTTTAATGCTTCATATGGATTTGGATATCCTTCTCTTCTTAAAATGGTTTGAATAGCTTCAGCTACTACGGCCCAATTGTTTTCTAAATCGGCTTCAAACTTAGCTTCATTTAATAATAATTTATCCAAGCCTTTTAATGTAGATTTAAAGCCAATTATGGTATGTCCAAAAGGCACCCCAACGTTTCGTAAAACGGTACTATCGGTTAAATCCCGTTGTAATCTTGATATTGGCAGTTTACCGGATAAATGTTCAAAAAGTGCATTGGCAATTCCTAAATTACCTTCGCTATTTTCAAAATCAATCGGGTTTACTTTATGTGGCATGGCCGAACTTCCAACTTCACCTGCTTTAATACGTTGCTTAAAATATTCCATAGAAACATAAGCCCAAATATCACGGTTCAAATCAATAAGGATGGTATTGATGCGTTTTAAATTATCAAATAACGCCGCCATATGGTCATAATGCTCTATTTGAGTCGTAGGAAATGAATGATGTAAACCTAATTTATCATTCAAGAAATTGGTCCCAAATGCTTTCCAGTCTATTGTTGGAAACGCCACATAATGAGCGTTGAAATTTCCTGTGGCACCACCAAATTTCGCTGCATTTGGAATGTTTTTTAAGGTTGCAAATTGTTGTGTAAGTCTAACTACAAAAACCTCAATTTCTTTCCCCAAACGAGTTGGAGATGCTGGTTGTCCATGAGTTCTGGCTAGCATGGATATTTTTGCCCAATCATTTGATAATTGCTTTAATTTTTCTAGAACAATCATATATTCAGGGATATAGACATTCTCCATAGCTTCCTTAATGCTTAAAGGAATGGCTGTATTGTTAATATCTTGTGAGGTTAATCCAAAATGGATGAATTCTTTATATGGTGTCAATCCTAAACCATCAAACTTTTCTTTAATAAAATACTCCACCGCTTTAACATCGTGGTTGGTAATACTTTCAATTTTTTTAATGGCTAATGCATCTTCGGTTGAAAATTTTTGATAAATAGCCCTTAAATCATTGAAGCTATTTTTTGAAACGTTTTTAAGTTGTGGTAATGGAATTTCACATAAAGCAATAAAATATTCAATTTCAACTAAAACCCTATATTTTATCAAGGCTTCTTCAGAAAAATAAAAAGCTAATTCTTTAACTTTACTTCTATATCTTCCATCAATAGGAGAAATGGCATTAAGTGGTGATAATGACATAAATGGTTCGTTTTTTTTAGAATTTTCAAAGATAGGTATTTGTATTTCTAATACCGAATTACTATTTATGAATTTTCGAATAGTCATTTTAATGCATGAATTAACTATATTTAGTCTTAAAATTATTCATTATGAAATCTTTTCAATTCATTTTCGCTTTATTCCTTACCCAAGTAGTGTTTTCACAAGTTTATAAATCTTCAGAACCACTGGCGCACACGTATTCAATTGTAGCCAGGGATTCTGTTACTGGCCATATGGCTGTGGCTGTACAGTCACACTGGTTTAGCGTGGGCAGTGTGGTAACTTATGGCAAAGCCGGTGTAGGCGTGGTTGCAACGCAATCATTTGTAAATCCTAGTTACGGGCCAAAAGGACTGGCCTTAATGGAGCAAGGTTTATCTCCTCAACAGGCATTAGATGCGTTGTTGGCTAATGATAGTGGTGAGATGTTCAGGCAAGTGGCCTTTTTAAATACAAAAGGAGAAGTAGCTACCCATACGGGAAGCTCATGTATTGAGGCCGCAGGACATAGACAAGGTAAAAACTTTTCAGTGCAAGCAAATATGATGCTTAATAATACAGTTTGGGATGCTATGGCTGATGCTTTTGAAACCACCAAGGGTGATTTTAGCGACCGAATAATAGCTGCATTAAGAGCGGCTCAAGAAGAAAAAGGAGATATTAGGGGTAGTCAGTCAGCTGCTATATTGATAGTAAGTGGTAAAGCAACAGGAAATTCATGGGAGGATATTATCATGGATTTAAGAGTAGAAGACAATGATAACCCTGTAGAAGAGTTGGCACGTTTGGTGAATGTGCATCACGCTTATGATTTTATGAATCAAGGTGATTTAGCCATGGAAGAGGGCGATTCAAAAAAGGCAGAAACCTTATATTTAAGTGCTCAAAACCTGTTCCCGGATAATTTGGAAATGAAATACTGGTATGCCATAAATTTGCTGAATAATAAAGAATTTGAAAAAGCACATCCTATTTTGAAATCTATTTTTAAGCAAGATATCAACTGGAAAACCTTAACTTCCCGACTCATAAAAAATAAACTTTTAATTATTTCAGATGAAGAATTGCAAACCGTTATGAAATTGTAATGGCAATAATAGTGCGTTACTAAATCTTATTTGCTTTTATTTTTTTTAAAATATGTTTAGCCCGGGCTTTATATGCAGCACTTTGGTTTTGGTAATCTTGTTCTAAAATGAGGGCAAGATTTGTATGAATCCATTTATAATCTTTTCCAAAAAGACACAAAGTATTCATGGCATAGGCTTTAACAGCGACTTTTTCTTTGTTTATCATCCAATCAAAACAAGCTTCAACAATTCGTTCTTTATGTTTGGGTAGAAGCATCTTTTTTAAGGTGTTATGTTCTTTTGAATAATTTGACTTGGCTAAAAACCCGCAAACTTTGGCAACAGGTCTAACAGCCGAATCTAAATGAACTTTGTTAATATTACTTGTAAATTCATCTAAATAAGGAATTATAGCAAAAATATATTCGGCACACACGTATTCAAAAACCCATGCAGCATGACAGGATATTTTATCTTCATACATAAATAAAATGGTCATTAATTTGGGAAATAAAGTTATTAATCGTTTAGTCAATTAGTTCTTATAAAATCTCTACGCAGCATATCTG
>CAXBJF010000003.1:0-149076 GCA_963976005.1 uncultured Flavobacteriales bacterium
CGAATAAAACTGAAAAGGCTTTATCCGTCATATGAAGATTGACATGACACTAGATGTGTCATACCAGATGTTATCTTCTAGTCCAACCCTCACACCACCACCAACTGCAATAGAAAGTGAATTCATTTTAAGTTGATCGTCTCCAATTCCGGCTATACTCCAAAGCGAATCTTCAGGTAGATCATTAATCATTACCCCAGCATGGAGTAGATTTGATTGTGAACAAGCAATATTTCCAAATAAAAGATTAAAATAATAAGGAGGTTCTATTAACTCTTTTCTAATGAGATATTTCGAATAATTTATCATTCCTATATCAAAAACTTCAAGTTCAGGTACAATTCCTTTTGATTTCATTAAACTAGCTAAGTCCTGAATCATATCGGGAGAGTTTATACTTGCTGTTTTGTTGAAATTTAAGGAGCTTAAAGTTAAACTGCCCATATCGGGTTTTAATTCTCCCTCCAAGAATAAAGGGTCTCCTCGCTGTTCTAATTTGCTGAAATCTCTGCCGCTTAACGAGACACATAATACTAATTCCGGAGCATACTTACGGATTCCTAATAAAATTTTACCATATATTTCTTTTTTAAAAGTAGGTACTTGTGTAATTGGATCTCTTGCATGCAAATGAACCATAGTAATTCCTATTTCTGAAGCACGATGAACATCTTCAACTATTTCAGATACACTAACGGGTACATGTGGTGTCATCCTTTTAGTAGGAATCATACCAGTTGGGGTAAAGTTTATAATTAAATTATTATTCATTTTTTTGATAACTAAAGTTTTTAAAAATAATCAATTTAATGTTTATTAATATTAGAGTTAAGATATTAAGCTATATTTAACTGTTAATCTGAATTGTTTCATGAAAAAATTAAACCTTTTTTGGTAAATCTGATTTTAATTTTCAATCAAGTAATTAATCAGACATTTTATTTAAAAACAAAAAAACCACCTTCTATAAAGGTGGTTTTTAATATGTGCTTGATTGCTTAATATATCAGCGTAATAACTTATTTTATCATCTCGTAACTTCGCTTAATAAAATTGGTAAGTTCTTCCCCTTTTAATAAACCTTGAGACAGTCGTGCCAAATCTAAACTTTGTGTAATTAATCGTTCTTGTTTCTTTTTAGTTTTAGTAGCAAGAATTTCGCTTACCAGTTCAGAGTTTGTGTTCACCACCAAATTGTACATTTCTGGCATGTTGCCCATACCAAACATGCCACCTCCGCCAGTTGCTTGCATTTCTTTCATACGTCGCATAAATTCTGGTTGTGTGATAATAAATGGTGATGCATCACTATCCATAGGCTCTAATTGCACCATGAATTTTTCAGAAGGAATCACTTCTTTTAAAATTGTTTCCAACTCAGTTTTTTGCTCGTCGCTTAATTTTGAAATTTTTGTATCGTCTTTCTTAATTAAGTTATCAACGTTGTCTGCATCAACTCTTGAGAATGTAATGTTCTCTTTTGTACTTTCTAATTTTTGCATTAAATGAGATACTATTGGCGAATCTAACAACAAGATTTCATAACCTTTCGCTTTTGCAGCATCAATGTAACTGTGTTGCGCATCTTTATTTGAAGCATATAAAATGACTAGTTTGCCATCTTTATCTGTTTGATTAGCTTTTATCTTATTGAATAATTCTTCATAGGTATAATATTTGCCATCAACAGTTGGATATAAAGCAAAAGCATCTGCTTTTTCAAAGAATTTATCTTCACTAAGCATTCCGTACTCAATTACGATTTTTATATCGTTCCATTTTGCTTCAAAATCTTCACGATCGTCATTAAAGAGTGTCTTTAATTTATCGGCAACTTTTCTAGTTATGTATGAAGAAATCTTTTTAACAGCTCCATCGGCCTGTAAATAAGAACGAGATACGTTTAAAGGAATGTCTGGAGAATCAATGACTCCGCGAAGCATGGTCAAAAATTCTGGAACAATTCCTTCAACATTATCTGTTACATACACCTGATTTTGATACAATTGAATCTTATCTTTTTGAATATTCATGTCAGAATTTGACATTTTTGGGAAATACAAAATTCCAGTTAAGTTAAAAGGATAATCTACATTTAAGTGAATGTGAAATAAAGGCTCTTCAAACTGCATGGGATACAACTCACGGTAGAAACTTTTATAGGCTTCATCACTTAAATCAGCAGGTTGTTTTGTCCAGGCAGGATTTGGATTGTTTATGATATTGTCAACTGTTTTCTTCTCTGGTTTAGCATCTTTTGGAGCGTCTTCGGGAAGGGCAACATTTACTTCTTTTGTTCCAAACTTAATTGGAATTGGCATAAACTTGTTATACTTTGTTAATAATGCACTTATTCTTGAATCTTCAAGAAACTCAGTAGAATCATCAGCAATATGTAAAATAATTTCGGTTCCTCTATCTTTTTTCTTGCCTTTAGTAAGGGTGAATTCTGGGCTACCATCACAGGCCCAGTGGGCTGCAGGGGCATCAGTGTAAGATTTTGTAATAATCTCTACTTTTTCAGCCACCATAAAAGAAGAGTAAAAACCAAGACCAAAATGACCTATAATACCAGAATCTTTGGCGGCATCTTTATATTTATCTAAAAATTCTTCAGCACCAGAAAATGCTATCTGGTTGATGTATTTTTCAACTTCTTCAGCTGTCATACCCAAACCTTGGTCAATAATGTGAATTTTTTTTCCTTTCTTATCAACTTTAACCTCAATTTGTGGATTGCCATATTCAACTTTTGAGTCGCCTACACTTGTTAAGTGTTTAAGCTTTAACGTAGCATCTGTAGCATTGCTTATAAGCTCACGTAAAAAGATTTCGTGATCACTGTACAGGAATTTTTTAATAAGTGGAAAAATATTTTCTACTGATACATTAATATTTCCTTTTGTCATATTATATGTTTTTAATGTGTTTATTATTACTAATGGTTCTATAGACAAAAAAAGTACCAAGAGTTAAAAGGTGACAAACTGACATTATAGATTAACGATTTTCGATTTTCGATTGACTTACCTCGATTGCGCTCAGGGTGAAGTTTTTGATTTTATAAATAAATCTTTTGGAATTTGTTATTTGTTATTTGAAATTTAATTTGAGTTGTTGTACTTTGGTAATCCAATATAGATTATATGTATAATTCAAAAATTATAGGATTAGGTAAATATGTTCCAGACAACATCGTTACCAATGATGATTTATCCAAAATAATGGATACGACTGATGAATGGATTCAGGAACGAACCGGCATCAAGGAGCGACGGTGGATAAAAGAAGGAAGTGATGATACGTCGGCAGCCATGGGCGCAAAAGCAGCGCGAATTGCTATAAAACGCGCTGGCTTGACTAAGGATGATATTGATTTTATTGTATTTGCAACATTAAGTCCTGATTATTATTTTCCTGGATGTGGTGTGCAAATTCAAGATTTATTGGATATGCCAACTATAGGTGCATTAGATGTTCGAAATCAATGCTCTGGTTTTGTATATGCACTTGCTGTTGCAGACCAATTTATAAAAACCGGTATGTATAAAAATGTATTGGTTATTGGTGCAGAATATCATAGCAATGGCTTGGATAAATCAACCAGAGGACGTGGCGTTACGGTTATATTTGGAGATGGAGCTGGAGCTTGTGTGCTTTCAAGAGAAGAAGATAATACCAAAGGTATTTTATCTTCACATTTACACAGTGAGGGAAAATATGCTGATAAGCTCATTGTAGCATCACCAAGTATCAAACATTGGGTTCCTGAAATAATTGAAGCAGAAGAGGAAGACATATCTTATTATCCTTATATGGATGGCACATTTGTTTTTAAACATGCGGTGGTTCGGTTTAGTGAAGTTATTATGGAAGGGTTGAAGCAAAATAACCTTTCTAAAGAAGATATAGACATGTTGATTCCACATCAAGCCAATTTAAGAATTGCACAATTTATTCAAAAGAAGTTTGGGTTAAGTGATGATAAGGTTTTTAATAATATTATGAAATATGGCAATACTACGGCAGCATCAATTATTATTGCTTTAACAGAAGCTTGGGAAGAGGGTAAAATTAAAGAAGGCAATCATGTGGTTTTAGCAGCATTTGGAAGCGGTTTTACCTGGGCTAGTGTCATTATAAAATGGTAAATTTTATAAAATAAAAAAAATCCGAAAATTTAAATTTTCGGATTTTTCTGCTATTAATCAACCACAGCTAACACTTAAAAATGAAATCTGATAATATTTAGACGTAAGAATTGAGGTTTTATTGCATTAGTTTTCAATTTTAACTTTTTTTAACATATGAAACTAAAAAACTCGAAATAGAGATTTCGAGTTTTAAGAGCTATTTTTTAGGGCGATACAAATCTTTTAAACGTTTTTGTATTATGTAAAGCTGACTAATTCTAAAATAATTATAAACAACGTTGTTATTGGAATAGATTTGCACCTCAATTATAAAACGATTAAAATTGAAAATTGTTGCATGCCATGTGAGTATTTAACAAATTTTAACATATACAAGCCAATTGGTTAGAGTTTGAATTAAAATTAAGAGGCTGCCTGAAAAATTTATATTAACCGTCATTACGAGAAATTTTTATTTCGAAGTAATCTGTAAATGAACTACTTGCAATTTGCAGATTGCTTCATTTCATTCGCAATGACGCATTTTCGGACAGCCTCTTGTTATTTAATAACCTAACATTAACACTAACCATCAACTATTATGAAGGTTATTAAATAGTATTTATATAAAACCTCCGCCACCGGATTTTTCATTGTCATCTCTGTTTTTACGTTGTAAGGCCCTGTATTTTCCGCCTCCAAATCTGTATGATATTGCAATGTTCCAAGTATTGCTTTCCCAATTAAATTCACCAACAGAAGGGAATGGTCTGTCACCTTCAAATTTAAAGTTCATGGTATTAAAAATATCATTGTAATTGAAACTGAAGGTTGCTCTATTGTCTTCCAAGAAGCTATATCTTAAACCTGTATTAACCAAAAACATGGGTTTTCTGGTAAATTGTAATCCTTTTTCTTCGCCCCTATACATGGTAAATAATGATAGATTTAATTTTTTTGTTGCTTTAAAGTTATTGAAGACTCTAAAATTCTAAACTACATTATCTACTTCAATGGTTGATATTAAAATATCATTTGCAGTTGCTGTTTCAATTGGAGCATTTAAAGTTTCTGCAATTCCTTTTTGTTTTCTTGAATACAAATCAAAACTAGCGTTAAAATTCCACCAACTAGTTGGTTTGTAATTTGAGCTTAATTCCAATCCAAAGGCAGTGGTATTGTCAAAATTATCAAAGCTTAAAATACTTTTGTTTAAATCTAAACGATCAATAAATAGGGCTCTGTTAATTTCATCTTCAACTATTCTATAAAAAATGCCGCTAGTTATACTTCCTTTTTCAAAATTTCGGGTATAATTCAGTTCAAAGGAATTTGTAAACTGCGGTTGTAAATTTGTATTTCCGTATGAAGATATTAATGGTGTACTCCATTCTCTAATTGGGTTTACTTGTTCTAATCCTGGTCTATCTACCCGACGACTGAAACTAGCTTGATATGATTTTTTTTCGCTCGGTGAATACGTGAAAAATGCCGAAGGATATATTTGAAAGTAGTCATTTTTAAAAGGATTTATTTCTGTTGAATTTTCTAAAGTATTCACAGCATTTGCATCTTCAGAAACGGTTTCTGCACGAGCACCAATTTGAATCGACCATTTGTCAAATGATTTGTTATATGTGGCATAAGCTGAATAAATGTCTCTTTTATAGGTGAAATATGTACTTGGAGTTGGTGTAAATTCATCGCCATTATTTGAGATATTATCTTGATTTTCATTTACAGATAAACCAGTTGAATTATAATCAATGTTGGTTTCAAACAATCTAGCTTCTAATCCAACTTCTAATTTAGCTTTTTCAGATAGTGGATTTAAGTAATCAACGTTAGCAACAGTCTGGTCTCTTTTCGTGTAAACAAAGTCGGAGTAATTTTGTAGATTTTCAAAATTAAAGAAATCAAAATTGGCAATTTCATCTTGATCAAATGTACTGTAATCCATTTCAATGTCTAGTTTCTCACCTTCTTTCAAAAATTTATGATTGAAAACACCATTATATTGTGATGATAAATTATCATTGACGTTATCAAATATCTGAAGTTGTAGAGGTTGATTGATATACTGGACACCTGTTGAACCGGTACCTTTGCCATTATATTTATTTTGGTTGGTAAAGATGGAAAACGTATTGTTATCATTCATATAAAAATCAATGCCTACTTTATATAAATGGGATTTGTTATTATTTCCAAAATCAAATACTTGTTTAGAGTTGTCGTCTAAACGATCAACATGTCCATAATTGACTGAATTCCCAATATTATTGCCGTAATTCCCATAAAGATTGAATTTTCCGTTTCTGTAGTTTAAATCGACCGAACTGTTAAAATTGGCATTAATTTCCTTTGTTAACCCTACATTTAAATTACCATTAAAGCCAATATTAGTATTCTTATGTAAAATAATATTGATGAGACCACTCATGCCTTCCGGATTATATTTTGCTGAAGGGTTTGTAATGAGTTCAATGCTTTTAATAGAAGTAGAAGGAATTTGTTTTAGTAATTGTGCAACGGGTATATTTGATAATTTTCCGTCCACCATAACGCGCACATTTTCATTGCCGCGTAAACTAATATTTCCTGTTTGCTGATCAATACTAACCGATGGGATATTATTCATAATATCAGAAGCCGTGGGGCCAGATGTGGTTAAATCTTTCCCAACGGTAATAACTTTTCTATCTACTTTTTGTTGAATGGTTGAAATTTCGGCAACTACGGTGACTTCATCCAAACTTGCAATGTCTTCTTCCAGCAAAATATTGCCAAGATCAATATCATGGGTTTTTTCACCAACAACAATGGTTTTGGTAATTGTTTTAAACCCAATGTATTGTCACTATAGCTTTTCCTTCAGGGATTTTAGAAATATTAAAGGTGCCATCATCACGAGTAATGCCGCCGGTAATGATTTCATTGGCTACATTTTTAATAATAATATTTACATAAGGTAAAGGTTCATTGAGTGACGCATCCAAAATTTTTCCAGAAATAGAACCTGTCTTGGTTTCATTATTTAAAGGTTGAGCATTAGATAATGCACAAAGTAAAATTGCGCACCATAGTACGAGGTCTTTCATTTTTTGATTGATTGATTATTTTTTTGTTTATTTAATTATTTGAACTGATTAGGTTCTTTAATTAAAGACGACTAATTTTATATTCTGTTACTCTCATTTTAATCATTAACACTATTTTAACAAATGAAAAAGAAAACGTTGGTTTTAGGAGTTTCTTTAAAACCTGACAGATATTCTAATTTTGTTGTGCATAAACTTGTAAATCAAGGTCATGAAGTGGTAGCGTATGGATTGAAAAACGGGCAGGTTGCAGGAGTAACCATTGATACCGAATTAATGCCTTATGAAAATGTGCATACGGTAACATTATATGCGAACCCTAAAAGCCAAAAAGGGTACTATGATTATGTGGTTTCATTAAAACCTAAGCGTGTTATTTTTAATCCTGGAACAGAAAATCCTGAATTTTATAAAATATTAAAGGAGCATCATATTTTTTATGAAGTAGCCTGTTCTTTAGTTTTGCTTTCTACGAACCAGTATTAATCCTAAAAAGGTTAAGAACCCGTTTAAGATTAAAATAAAAAAGCCGAATTCAAAGCCGAACCATTTTGCACTATGTATGCTTATTATATAGGATAAAACAGGTGATAAAATGGCAATTAACGGAACCCATTTATCCTTCACTTTCCATTTGGTAAAAAGCCCAAATGAATATAAACCAAGTAAAGGTCCATACGTATAACCTGCAAAAACAAATAATTTTGCGATAACGCTTTCATCTTTAATAAGATATTTAAAAGAAATAATAACTAAAATGAGTAGCAGGGAAATAAGGATGTGAATTCGTTTTCTAATGACAACTTGTTTAATGGTATCATACTTTTTTTCAATATCCAGAATATCTACACTAAAGGAAGTTGTAAGCGCTGTTAAGGCACTGTCAGCACTACTATAAGCTGCCGCAATTAGGCCTAAGACAAAAAAGGAAAGTACACCAACACCTAAATGGTTTTTTGCTAAAATTGGAAATAAATCATCTTTATGTGCATCAATACCGTTTTGTTGTGCATAAACTGTTAAAAGAAGCCCTAAACTTAAAAACACAAAATTCACTATGGTTAGAACTACGGTAAACCAAAACATATTTTTCTGTGCATCTTTTAATGTTTTACAGCTTAAGTTTTTTTGCATCATATCTTGATCCAAACCTGTCATCACAATAGCTATAAAAGCGCCTGAAATAAACTGTTTCCAAAAATAATTACCAACTTTATAATCCTCAAAAAAGAAGGTTTTTGATAAGTCACTATCCAAAACATAACCCAATAAATTACCTCCTTGTATTCCTAATTTTGTACTTACAAAATAAATGGTAACTCCCACGGCAACAAGCATAAATAAGGTCTGTAAAGTATCTGTCCAAATAATGGTTTTTATTCCAGATTTAAAAGTGTATAGCCAGATGAGTAAAACGGTTATGGTTACGGTTTGCCAAAAGGCAATGCCAAATTCATTAAAGAGCATAATTTGCAACACGTTCGCTACCAAATACAATCTAAAACTGGCACCAATAACCCTGGATATCAAGAAAAATGACGCACCTGTTTTATATGAATAATTTCCAAAACGCTCGTCTAAATAGGTGTAAATAGATGTTAAATTGAGCTTATAATATAGAGGTAATAAAACGGTTCCGATAACAAAATACCCAACAATGTAGCCCAAAACCACTTGCATATAGCTGAATTGTGAAGCTTCAATCCAACCAGGAACCGAAATAAAAGTAACGCCGGAAAGTGATGCGCCAACCATACCAAACGCCACTATATACCAAGGAGATTGTTTGTTTCCCTTAAAAAAAGCGTCGTTGTCAGATTTTTTTCCGGTGATGAAGGATATTAAAATAAGTACGCTAAAATATGCTGAAATGAGAAGTAGAATTTGTGTAGCCGTCATAGGTGTAAAATCAGGGGTCAAATTACAAATTAAAAAAACCAATTTCAAAATGATAATCTATAAAAGTGTTTTTAATACTGTTGCGTGTTAAAACAAAATAATTGTAAATTCGCAGCAATGGAATTTTCTTCAAAATTATTAGAACGTGCGGTGCATGAAATGTCACAGCTTCCCGGGATAGGGAAGCGAACGGCTTTGCGTTTGGTTTTGCATATGTTAAAGCAACCAAAAGAGCAAATAGTCTCTTTGTCTCAAGCGTTGCAAACCATGAGAAATGATGTAAAATATTGCAAATCCTGTCATAATATTAGTGATATTGATATTTGTGAAATTTGTTCAAATCCAAATAGAAATGAAGAAATTATTTGTGTGGTTGAAGATATTCGGGATGTGATGGCCATTGAAAATACCAGTTCGTTTAAAGGATTATATCATGTTTTAGGAGGGAAAATTTCTCCCATGGATGGTATTGGTCCGCATGATTTAAATATAGAATCACTTGTAAGTAAAGTCAAACAAGGAAAAATTAAAGAACTTATATTGGCATTAAGCTCTACGATGGAAGGCGATACCACTAACTTTTATATCTTCAAAAAAATTCAAGATTACAACATTCAAACATCAACCATTGCTAGGGGAATATCAGTTGGTGATGAGTTGGAATATGCAGATGAAATCACATTGGGGAGAAGTATTGTAAATAGAATTCCCTTTGAAAACACCCTAAAACTTTAAATTGAAACTCTCCATAGTAATTTTAAGTTATAACGTACGCTATTTTTTAGAGCTATGTTTAAGTAGTGTGTCTGAGGCTATTAAAAATATAGATGCTGAAATTATAGTTGTTGATAATAACTCTGAAGATTCCAGCTGTGACATGGTTAAAACGTTATTCCCGAACGTTATTTTAATTCAAAACAAAGAGAATTTTGGTTTTTCAAAAGGAAATAACATAGGAACGTTAAGAGCCAAAGGTGAATTTATTTGTATTTTAAATCCGGATACCGTTGTTGCAGAAGATACTTTTATTAAGATTTTAAAATTTTCAAAAACCAAAAACAATCTTGGTATTGTGGGATGTAAATTAATAAACGGTGTTGGTGCATTCTTGCCAGAAAGTAAACGGAATGTACCGGTTATAAAGGCAGCTTTTAGAAAGCTTTTTGGAAATTCAAAGTATTATTATGCGACTCATTTAAATGAAAATGAAATTGGTAAGGTTGATGTTTTGGTAGGTGCCTTTATGTTTATGAAAAAGAAACTTTTTAATGATATAAAAGGTTTTGACGAGGATTACTTTATGTATGGTGAAGACATTGATTTATCATATACTATTTTAAATGCGGGTTATGAAAATTATTATTATGGCGAATCCACGGTGTTGCATTTTAAGGGAGAAAGCACACTAAGGGATAAATATTATGTGCGACGATTTTACGGAGCCATGCAGATATTTTATAAAAAACACTTTAAAAAGAATATAATATTTGATATGTTTGTTTGGTCAGGTATCCGACTTGTGTATATATTCAAAAAAACACATATTCAGAAATTAAAGTCTGTAAAGGAATATGTTTTTATTTCAGATTCAATGAATCCAAATCTTGAATCTGTTTTAGATAAAAAAGTGATTTTAAAATCAGGCATAAAAAATTTAGAAAAAGGAACTGAAGTTATTTTTGATGCTAACATATTGAGTTATAAAAAGATTATCTCTATGATAGAAAATAATGCTAATAATGTTGGCTTAACATATAAAATATTGCCAAAAAAATCTAACTTTATCATAGGAAGCGATGATGCCATAAGCCGTGGAGAAGTTATTATGATCAACTAGATTTGTTGAAAATAATATAAAGAAATTAAAGGTTTATGATTAATTTTGCAATCATAATTAAAAAAACGAGTAATAAATTGTAGATATGGCAAGATTTGAACTTAAGTTACCAAAAATGGGGGAAAGCGTTGCAGAAGCAACAATCACGTCTTGGTTAAAAGAAGTTGGAGACACCATTGAGCTTGATGAAGCCGTTCTTGAAATTGCGACAGATAAAGTAGATAGTGAAGTGCCCAGTGAAGTTGATGGCGTATTAGTTGAAAAATTTTTTAATGTAGATGACATTGTTCAAGTTGGACAGGTGGTAGCTATAATTGAAACTGATGAAGTTGAAGTTTCAGCACCTACTGATTCGCAGCAAGAAAATATAAAAGAAACTCCAAATGAGTCCGTTTCCCATTTAGAGCAAACGGTAGTTTCTGCTAAAGAAACCATTGTTCCGTTAGCGTCCAATGAAGATCGTTTTTATTCACCATTGGTTCGAAATATTGCAAAACAAGAAGGTATTTCACAAGTGGTATTGGATTCCATAGCAGGAACCGGTAAAGATGGTAGGGTGACCAAAAATGATATATTAGATTATATAAATAAAAAAGGAGAAAGTAAGCCTCAAGTGCAAACTGTTTTTAAAGAACCTGTTTCATCTCCTGTAGTTGCTGAAAAACCAAAAACGGAAACAGCACCCGTAATTTCCAATGGAGAAGATGAAATTATTGAAATGACCAGAATGGGCAAACTTATTGCTCATCATATGGTTGAGTCTGTTCAAACATCTGCACACGTTCAAAGTTTTATTGAGGCAGATGTCACTAATATATGGAACTGGAGAAATAAAGTTAAAGATGGT
This sequence comes from uncultured Flavobacteriales bacterium, assembly GCA_963976005.1. GTDB lineage: Bacteria > Bacteroidota > Bacteroidia > Flavobacteriales > Flavobacteriaceae > Yeosuana. The sequence goes on from CAXBJF010000003.1 coordinate 11,818, forward strand.
TTCTTCAAACGTGAAGGTGAAAATTTAACCTTTACGCCCATTTTCATGGAAGCTGTCGCCAAAGCACTTCGTGATTTTCCCATGTTGAATATTTCTATTCAAGGGGATACCATTATTAAAAAGAAAAACATCAATATAGGTATGGCTGCGTCTTTAGCTGATGGAAATTTAATTGTACCTGTTATAAAAAATGCCGATCAATTGAACTTGGTTGGAATGACCAAACAAGTAAATGATTTGGCAAATAGAGCCCGTACAAATAAATTAAAACCAGATGATATTCAAGGAGGAACATATACCGTTACAAATGTTGGTACCTTTGGTAGTATTATGGGAACACCTATAATTAATCAGCCACAAGTCGGAATTCTGGCGCTTGGTGCCATCAGAAAAGTGCCCGCTGTTATTGAAACTTCGGAAGGTGATTTTATTGGAATTCGATATAAAATGTTTTTATCCCATTCTTATGATCACAGAGTCGTAAATGGCGCACTTGGCGGACAATTTGTTAAGGCTGTTAAAGATTATTTAGAAGCTTGGGATAAAAATCGAGAAATTTAAATATTCAATAAAGAATATATGACTAAGAAACAAACCCAAAACCTAACCCTAAAACGGTTAGGTTTTTTTATTTTTGCAACAAATAAAGTCAATATTCAAAACAAAATCATTAATGAATCTTAATCTCACAAAACCCATCTGTTTTTTTGATCTTGAAACAACTGGAGTTAATATTACCACAGATCGCATTGTTGAAATTGCTATTCTGAAAGTTTTTCCTAACGGAAAAGAAGAAAGCAAAACCTGGTTGGTAAATCCGGAAATGATCATTCCAAAGGAAGTCATTGAAATTCATGGTATTACGAATGAAGATGTTGCTGATAAGCCAACGTTTAAGGAAATTGCAAAAGATGTTTATAACATGATTAAAGATTCAGATTTAGGAGGATTTAATTCTAATAGATTTGATATTCCTTTATTGGCTGAAGAAATGTTACGGGCAGAGATTGATTTTGACATGAAAAATAGATTAGCCATTGATGTTCAAACCATATTTCACAAAATGGAACAGCGCACATTAACTGCGGCATATAAGTTTTATTGTGATAAAAACCTGGAAGGGGCACACGGAGCTGAAGCAGACACCAATGCAACGTATGAAGTGTTAAAAGCTCAAATTGCCAAATATGACGCTATTGAAAATGATACCAAGTTTTTAGCAGAATTTAGTTCCAGAAAGCAATTTGCAGATTTTGCTGGCTTTATATCCTATAATAAAAAAGGAGAGGAATGTTTTTCTTTCGGAAAGCATAAAGGAAAATTAGTGACGGAGATTTTAGAAAAAGAACCAGGCTATTTTGGTTGGTTGCTAAATGCTGATTTTCCATTATACACCAAAAAAGTGCTAACAGCTATTAAACTTAGAAACTTTAATAATAAGTTAGGGTAATCTTAAAATCTAACCAGTCTAAAAATCTAATTATGTCTAGATTATGAAACTCATTTGTATTGGCAGAAATTACACAGAGCATATCAAAGAGTTGGAAAATGAAAAACCAACAGATCCTGTAGTTTTTTTAAAGCCGGACACTGCAATTTTACTTAAAAAACAACCTTTTTTTATACCAGACTTTTCAGATGATGTGCATCATGAAGTGGAGATTTTAGTTAAAATAAAAAAAGTTGGGAAGCACATTGATAAAAAATTTGCTCATAAATATTATAATGAAATTGGATTGGGCATTGATTTTACAGCGCGGGATTTGCAGAGTCAGTTAAAAGCGAAAGGATTACCATGGGAAAAAGCAAAAGCCTTTGATGGTGCTGCGGTAATTGGGGATTGGATGTCTGTTAAAGATATTAAAGATGTAAATGCCATTAATTTTTCATTATATAAGAACGATTCAATCGTTCAACAAGGTAACACTAGTCATATGCTATGGAAAATTGACGAATTGATAGAATATGTGTCAAAATATTTTACTTTGAAGATTGGGGATATTATCTTTACCGGCACTCCCGCGGGTGTTGGCAAAGTAATTGCTAACGATAAACTTAAAGGATTAATAGAAGATAAACAGATGTTTTCAATAACAGTTAAATAAATGGAACAACACTACAAATTATATAGAGTAAAAGAATTGGCGGACAATGATAATGATTTCATTATGGCTTTAGCAGAAGCCTTTTTGGAAGAAGTTCCGGAAGATGCTGCAAGATTAAAAAAGGCCGTTGAGGAAAAGGACTATGTCAACGCATACCAAGCAGCCCATAAAATGAAACCAACCATAGATTTATTTGAACTTGGGGTACTTGAAGATTTAATTGAAGTGCAAGATTGGGGTAAATTTCAGAAAACCGATTTAGATATTTCTGATAAATTAAAGATTGTTCTTAATGCGGTTGAACAATCTGTCAATGAATTAAGATCAGATTTTAATTTATAATGCTGGCTGAAATAATCACTATAGGTGACGAACTTCTTATTGGTCAGGTTGTAGACACTAATTCAGCATTTATTGCCAAAGAACTTAACAAGATTGGAATATCTGTCTATCAAATTACTTCTGTTCAGGATGATAAACATCATATCTTAACGGCACTAAAAGATGCAGAATCCCGCGTTGATGTCATCATAATAACCGGTGGTTTAGGACCAACCAAAGATGATATCACCAAAAAAACCATGGCGGAATATTTTAATGATACGCTGGTTCATAATGAATCTGTTTTAAAAAATATTGAAAACATCTGGAAGCTATATGTGAGGCAAACCCTGTTACAGATTAATAAAGATCAAGCCCTTGTACCTTCAAAAGCAAAGGTGCTTATGAATATTAATGGAACAGCACCCGGTATGTGGATTGAAAAAAACAACAAAGTATTTATATCACTTCCTGGAGTCCCATTTGAAATGAAAGCCTTAATTCAAAATGAGGTGATCCCTAAACTTTCAGAAAAGTATAAATGTCCTTTTATTTTGCACAAAACATTATTGGTTTATGGTTTGGGGGAAAGCACATTAGCAGCAAGAATTGAGGCTTGGGAAAACGCCTTACCAGAATACATAAAACTGGCGTATTTGCCAGATTTAGGAAGAGTTCGGTTGAGGTTGTCATCAAAAGGGTTTGATAAAGATCATATTGTAAAAGAAGTACAAAATCAAATTGATGCCCTCTTACCATTAATTAAAAATGAATTTTTTGGTTATGAAGATGAGGATGGTAATGAATTCTTAATTGCTAAACAACTTAACAAATCAAAGCAAACCATAGCGGTTGCTGAAAGTTGTACAGGTGGGAAAATTGCTGAAAGAATAACGATACATGCAGGTGCGTCTAGCTATTTTAAAGGAAGCGTTGTAACCTATGCAACAGATTCTAAAATAAATGTTTTAGGGGTTTCAAAAAAAGTTATTGATGCACATTCTGTAGTAAGTTCTCAAGTAGCCGAAGCTATGGCGCAACGGGTTTTAAAACTATTTAAAACTGATTATGCCATTGCAACAACAGGAAATGCAGGGCCAACAAAAGGTGATGCAGATGCAGAAATTGGAACGGTGTTTATTGCCATTGCCACAAAAAACAAGGTGTATTCAGAGAAATTTATGTTTGGGAATCAGCGTGAAAAAGTGATAAATAAAGCGGTAAATAAAGCCTTTGAAATGCTCTTGAAAGAAATTTTTAAAAATTGATAAAATTTAGATTGTCATAAATTAAAGATTTTGTATATTTGCACCTCGTTTTTAAACAACAAAATTTAAAGTTATAAAATAATGTCAAGAGTTTGTGAGCTTACAGGAAAGAAGGCAATGGTTGGAAACAACGTGTCTCATGCATTAAACAGAACTAAACGAAAATTTAATGCCAATTTAATTAAGAAACGTTTTTACATTCCAGAAGAAGATAGCTGGGTAACTTTAAAAGTTTCAACATCTGCTTTAAAAACAATAAACAAAATAGGTATTGCGGCAGCCATTAAGGACGCAAAATCTAAGGGATTTTTAAAATAATAAAGGATGAGATTTCCGCCTTCGCGGAAATGACAAATAAAATAGTTTTACAATGGCAAAGAAAGGTAGTAGAATACAAGTAATATTAGAATGTACTGAGCACAAAGAGTCTGGACAACCAGGAACTTCAAGATACATTACAACTAAAAACAAAAAGAATACGCCAGATAGAATGGAGATAAAGAAATTTAATCCAATCTTAAAACGTATGACCGTTCATAAAGAAATTAAATAAATTAGAGATTTTCCCTTTAGTGAAAATGTCAAATAACTCATAAAGTCATGGCAAAGAAATCGGTAGCATCATTACAAACAGGATCAAAAAGATTATCAAAAGCAATAAAAATGGTAAAGTCTCCCAAAACAGGAGCTTACATGTTTGTTGAATCTATAATGGCACCAGAACTAGTAAGCGAATTCTTAAATAAGAAATAAATTTACTTTTTTATATAGTATTAGCTGCTTTCAAAATATGAAAGCGGCTTTTTTTTTATATTTACATGCCATTCATGACAATGTTGCAGAAATTAAATTAGGCAAGAAAGTTGTTACATAATTATTATGGCGTTACCGTGCAAAAGCACGGTCAGGCTTTCCGCTGTATCTTTTGCAAAAAAGCAAAAGGATGTCGCTGCAATCCTTAACGCAAAAACAAGTTGATTAAACCATTCAACTTAACAAAAAACTAATAAACTTTAAATGAGCATTTTTAAAAAAATTTTTTCATCAGAAAAAAAGGAAACACTTGATAAAGGATTGGAAAAAACTAAAACCACTTTTTTTAATAAACTAAGTAAAGCGGTAGTTGGAAAATCAAAGGTTGATGATGAGGTATTAGATAATCTTGAAGAAATTTTGGTATCAAGTGATGTTGGTGTGAATACGACATTAAAAGTAATAGAGCGCATAGAGGCACGAGTTTCTAAAGATAAATATTTAGGAATCGATGAGCTTAATGTTATTCTACGTGAAGAAATAGCAGGTTTATTAAGTGAAACCAATTCTGGTGAAGAAACGGATTTTTCTATTCCACGTGGTAAAAAACCATTTGTCATCATGGTTGTTGGTGTGAATGGTGTTGGCAAAACAACTACCATTGGCAAATTGGCTTATCAATTTAAAAAACAAGGTTTAAACGTTGTCTTAGGTGCCGCCGATACTTTTAGGGCTGCTGCCATAGACCAACTTCAAGTTTGGGCAGATAGAGTAGATGTGCCATTAGTAAAACAATCTATGGGATCTGATCCGGCATCCGTGGCTTTTGACACACTGAAAAGTGCAGTTTCCCAAAATGCTGATGTAGTTATTATTGATACCGCCGGACGTTTGCACAACAAAGTGAATTTAATGAACGAACTTACCAAAGTAAAACGCGTGATGCAAAAAGTGGTGGATAATTCACCACATGACGTGCTATTGGTTTTGGATGGTTCAACCGGACAGAACGCATTTGAACAAGCCAAACAATTTACTATGGCGACAGAAGTTACTTCGTTGGCAGTTACAAAATTAGACGGAACAGCAAAAGGTGGTGTGGTTATTGGTATTTCAGACCAGTTTAAAATTCCTGTAAAATATATTGGGGTGGGTGAAGGTATTGAAGATCTGCAAGTGTTTAATAAATATGAATTTGTAGATTCATTTTTTAAATAGGTCGTTTTGTCATTCCCTCGAAGGAGGGAATCTCATCCTAATCTATAAAAGCATTAATTTTTCCCCAAAGATCATTATCAAAAGTAGAAAGCGCAAAATTGGAGCTATCGCCCGCATCTCCCATTCTAATAATAACTAATTTTTTACTAGGCACTACATAAATTTTCTGATCGTTTTTACCCAATGCAGCAAACATATCGACCGGCGCATTCGGAATTAATGATCCATTAAACTGCAGTTGACTTTGTGGTAAATGATAACTTGATTTTCCGTTTAGCCACCATAAATATCCATAAGCTTGATTAATATCTTGCGAAGTATTGGTAGCTTCGTTTAAATAACTTTCAGGAACAATTGGCGTATTTTCCCATGTGCCTTTGGCATAAATCATCAAACCAAAACGCGCCATACTTCGGGTATTACTCCAGTAAACACTTAAGTCCCCATTAGGAATCCAAGTTCCAGACATTCCTATTTTATCTCGTAATTTGGTGTTAAAATAGTTGCTCCACGTTTGGTTGCTTGCTGCTGCAACTACATCCTGCATTTTTACATACACATTATGGTATGCCCAACGGGTGCCTGCATCTCCTTTATATTGAAGGTTTGAGGGAGACACATCATCACCTAAACTATCATCTAAACCAGAAGTCATCGACAACAGATTTTTACAGGTGATCAGATTTTCTTTGGCAATGGGGGCACTTGTCCAGCCTGTCCCTAAATAATCAGACACTTTGTTATTAATATTCAGTAAACCTTCTTCTTGCGCAATTCCTGAAACGGCAGATGTTAATGTTTTTCCAGCACTTGCCCAATACCATGGAGAGGTTGCCGAATGTCCATTAAAGTAATTCTCTACAACAATCTTCCCGTTGTGAAGTATCATGAAACTTTTGGAGTTTTTAGTACTTAAATAATCTAATAATGGTTGTAGTTCATTTTCATTCCAACTTAAATCTGCAATAGATTTTGTTTCCCAAGTATCCGAATTTATTGGTGGAAAATAAATAGTATCTGCAGTTGGGTCTGGGTTAATAGGAGTGTTGTCCTTGGAACAGTTAAAAAATAACATCATGACAACAAACGACAAAAAGAATAAACGTTTCATAAAGTAGGTTTTAAATATAAGATACTCAAATATATAAAAAGTTTAATTGCAGCATGAATTTGACGTTCAGAAATCGTTAATCCGTAATCATTATGTATCTTTGCGCCCTGATTAAAAAAATTATGCGCACAAAATCTTTAAAGAAAAACAGAATAAATGTGGTAACCCTGGGCTGTAGTAAAAACGTATACGACAGTGAAGTGCTCATGGGGCAATTAAAGGCCAGTGGAAAAGATGTGGTACATGAAGAAGAAGGCAATATTGTAGTGATTAACACCTGTGGTTTTATTAATAATGCCAAGGAAGAGAGCATCCATACTATTTTAGAATATGTGCAAAAAAAGGAAGATGGCGAAGTTGATAAGGTTTTTGTAACAGGTTGTTTAAGTGAGCGCTATAAACCAGATTTATTAAAGGAAATTCCAAATGTTGATGAGTATTTTGGCACTACTGAACTACCAGGTTTGCTAAAAGCATTGGGTGCTGATTATAAACATGAGTTGATTGGTGAACGCTTAACCACAACACCTAAAAATTATGCATATTTAAAAATTGCGGAAGGTTGTGACAGACCCTGTAGTTTTTGTGCCATTCCTTTAATGCGTGGAAAACATAAAAGCACACCCATTGAAGAGATTATTATTGAAGCTGAAAAATTAGCAGCCAAAGGTGTTAAAGAACTTATTTTAATTGCGCAGGATTTAACCTACTACGGATTAGATATATATAAAAAACGAAACTTAGCCGAACTTCTTGAAGCCCTTGTGAAAGTAGAAGGAGTTGAATGGATTCGTTTGCATTATGCATTCCCAACAGGGTTCCCAATGGATGTGTTGGAGGTCATGAACCGCGAGCCTAAAATTTGTAATTATTTAGATATTCCATTACAACATATTTCTGATAGGATTCTTAAAAGCATGAGACGTGGAACCACTAAAGAAAAAACGACTCAGTTGCTTAAAGATTTTAGAGCAGCTGTACCAAATATGACCATTAGAACCACCTTGATTGTTGGTTATCCAGGTGAAACCGAGGAAGATTACCAAACACTTAAAGAGTGGGTTAAAGAAATGCGTTTTGAACGTTTGGGATGCTTTACATACAGTCACGAAGAAAACACGCATGCTTATAATTTAGAAGATGATGTACTGGAAGAGGTGAAGCAAGTACGTGCCAATGAAATTATGGAAATACAATCTCAGATTTCTTTTGAATTGAATCAGGAAAAAATAGGAAAAACCTTTAAAGTGGTTGTTGATAGAAAAGAAGGCAGTTATTTTGTTGGTAGAACCGAATTTGACTCGCCAGATGTAGATAACGAAGTACTTATTGATGCTACTAAAAACTATTTAAAAACAGGTGAGTTTGCTACTGTAAAAATTACTGAAGCTGCCGATTTTGATTTGTATGCCGAGGTTGTATCTAGCTAAAATTGGTTGACAGATTTGTTTTTTTTATTCTTTAAAAGTGAATTTTTGCTTAGTCGTAAATTGCGAGAAATTTCCCTGTTAAAAACATGAAGTAGCTTGAGTGTCTGCAAGCCTTGATGCTTAGTATTTACACGTCCATTAATTTTACAAAATGCTATCAGTTAGCATTTAGTTACAATTTAATTTCAACTAATTTATGTCATCTTCATATGTTCTTTGGTCCCGAATTCTTCTAAAACAATTGTTTGTTTTAAAAATAGAACACTATATTCTGTAACCTATCGCAAGGCCCCAAGTAATGGCAGTATGAGAACCCTCCTTAATATCATATAAAAGTTCAGGTGATAGTTCCCAATTAACTCCTATTGAAAAGCTGTACTCCATACCAAGTCTAATTATTCTAAGATCTTTTGATTTCTCAAATTCATAGCCTACACCTGCAATAACCGCAAATTTATCATAGAATTCATAGCCTAGTGTAACAGTACTCAAAAAGGCATTTTCCCTAACTCTTTCTTCTCCTTCTTTATTTTTTAAATTATAGCTTAAAAATTCCAACTCATTTGTCCATTTAACGAAAAATTTGTGGTTAAAGTTGTATTGGACATCAATACCATTTGTGGGTATTAATTGTGCGCTTTCACTTTCTTCATTTAAGTAAAAAGAAGGAATATAGGTTTGTGCAAAAGCTAATGAGATTTTAATCTTTTTGAAATCTTCATTATGACTATTAATTAAATTTGAATGATCTTGAGCAAACCCAATAATAGGAAATATTAGTAATAGATGTAAAAGAAGTTTTTTCATTGCCTTAATTTTGATTATAAATATTGTTTTTTTCAGTTAGATATATTTTAAATTTTATTTGCCTTATTGATCTAAAGACTTAGAGAAAATAGGAGGTTTTATTCAGAAAAAAATATTTACCAAAAAAAACATAATATCTTTAAGTAGAACATGATTTTTGTTAGTTTAAGTAATGAAGCGGTTTAAACTTTTTTAATTGGCTAAAAAATTACCCTTTTGCACCTATTTTTTGTCTTTTTTCGTTCCGTAGCGGTGCTATGCAACTTAAAAAAGCCTTCAATTAGTCACAAAATGACTAATCTTCGCCTCAATCCAAAAAGTTTAAACCACTTCAATAATAAAGTTTCGTAATTCTTTATTTTTTAAATGGTTCAAGTTGTTTAAAATTTCCATAAAGTTTATAATCTTAGATTTTTTTCGGAAATTAATCAACAAAAAATAGGACAAACCTTTAAAGTGGTTCTTGATAGAAAGGAAAGAAATTATTTTGTGGGACGAACCGAATTTGATTCACCTGATGTGGATAACGAAGTGCTTATTGATACCACAAAACCTATTTAAAAACAGGAGAATTTACTACCATAAAAATTACAGATGCTGCCGATTTAGACCTATATGGAGAGGTCATTAAATAAAGTTGTACAATTTTAACTTTCTTCTTGTTTCAATTGTTTATTAATTTTTTTAATAGCGGTTTCTATAGATTTCTCCGGTTCAATAATGTTGTATTCACCCCAAAATTCAGGATCAGAAAACCCGGAAGCTTTATCGGTTAAAATAACATTGGGTTTTAATTTTTCACCAGAATCAATCATGTCATTATTTATTTTCAAATCCGTAATTGCCATTTCTGCACTTAGAGTATAAACATTATTAAAAAGTTTCTTTTTCCAGTTTACTTTAAATGTTAATTGAATATTGCCATAGCCAAAAGACCATTTTCCATTCCGGGTTCTATAATCTACCCTATAGGAAGCCTCGGTTGGGTAAACAGTCACTTTATTTGGTTTTCTTCGCACAAACATTTTACTTGCTAATTCTTTGTCTTCAACATTTAAATTATAAACAGCACTGGTTAAGGCTAATGTTTCTGAATCAATAAATAGCTTTCCATAATATAAAGGATCTTTATTGTTCATTTTTTGTTTAAAATTCACAACATACACAGATCTGTTATTAATTTGGGTTGGCTTATCAAAACTAAACAGATAATCAGTTAGGTTGTCTTTATCAAAAATATACTGTGGATATTTTATCATATCTGTATAAAGCGTACTAAAAGGGCCTCCTTGAAGTTTTAATGCCAAGGTATCAAGTCTTGAATAATCTGTACTTTTCCTGGATTTAAGAAGACTGATATCATCACGTTTTGAATTGGAATAGGGTTGTTTATAGATGTTTAATAAGGTTTCAGAAAGACTGGCATTTCTATTTCGCTTTTTAATGGTTTCTCTGTAAAAAGCGGTCATAATGGTATTGTCGTTATCATAATATTTACTTTTTCTGTCTAAAGTTGCGCGTACTAAAGATTCTGCGTTTTTAGCACCATAAACATTGATAAAATCCAATTCGGTTAAAGAGGCATATAGAAGTATTTTTATGTTTTCTTTTTTTAATTCTGAAATAGGAATTTCAATTTTTTTGTAGCCTAACAAGGAAATAATAATCGTTTTATCTAAATAATTTACTGGGACCTTCAATGAAAATTTACCTTCATTATTGGTAATTGTGCCAATATTTGTTTCACTAATATTAATGTCTACATATGCCAATGGATCATTGGTTTTAGCATCCAGTACACGGCCTTTAAATTCTTTGGTTCTTTGGATGTCTTGAATAACGGGTTCTTGAAAAAAGGTGCTCGCCAGTATATTGTCGTGATGGGAAATAAAGAGGAAAACCATAAAGGAATAAAGGAAGATGTTAATTCTTTTTTTGTAGTGATTATTTTTCATAATGACATCACTTAAGGTGATAATATTGACTAGGTTAAATTAATGAAATACATTTGTAAACGCAAGGCTTTTATTATAAAATTAACTTGAATCTCCGTTTATAAAAATGGAATGTAGTTGAAAATAAGTCGCTATTGTTTTATAGGGACATAAATCACTTTTAAAACCTTAAGTCTTAACGTAAATTTTTGAATTTAAAATTGGATTAAATGTATCTTTACACTTTCAAAGTTTAAAAGTAATTATGCCAACTGAAAACATTTCATTTAAAAAGACAGGATATTTTTCACCTCTTATTTGTGATTATATTAATGAAAGTTCAGAAATACAAAAGTTTTACAGTCATTTTCCAAATAATGAAAATTTTAAAATTCAAATAGCAGAAAAAAGAAAATCTTTCAATTCAGTTTCAAGAAGTGTTTTAGTAAGCGTTTTAACCAATCAATATACTAATCTTACCCCATCACCACTTACACTAAAAAACATTAAATCTTTAGAGCAAGAAAACACGTTTACGGTAACCACCGGACATCAGTTAAATATTTTTACTGGACCACTTTATTTTTTGTATAAAATTATTTCTACTATAAACCTTGCGAAACAACTTAAACAATCGTATCCAGATTGTAATTTTGTCCCCATTTATTGGATGGCTACTGAAGATCATGATTTTGAGGAAATTAATTATTTCAACTTCAAAGGAAAAAAAATTAAATGGAATAAATCTTCAAGCGGTGCAGTTGGAGCTTTGTCAACAGAAGGATTAAAGGATGTTTTTGAGGTTTTTTCAAAGGAAATAGGTGTTGGAAAGAATGCTGATTATTTAAAAAATCTATTTTCCAAGGCATATTTAAATCACGACAATTTAGCAAAAGCGACGCGATTTTTAGCAGATGAACTATTCTCAGATTATGGTTTGGTGATTTTAGATGCCAATAATTCTGAATTGAAACGACAGTTTATTCCTTTTATTAAAGAAGAATTACTGAACGAAACCTCTTTTAAATTGGTTTCTGAAACCAATAAACAAATTAATGCATTATCAAAAGACTATCAAATTCAAGTAAACCCTCGTGAGATTAATTTATTTTATTTGACTGAAAATTTGCGTGAGCGCATTGTTTTTGAAAATGGCAAATATAAAGTTGTTAATACCACTATTTCATGGAGCAAAGAGGCCATTTTAAAAGAAGTTGAAATGAATCCGGAACGGTTTAGTCCAAATGTGATTATGCGCCCTTTATATCAGGAAGTTATTTTACCAAACCTTTGTTATATTGGCGGAGGCGGTGAGTTGGCGTATTGGTTTCAACTAAAACAATTATTCAATGAAGTTAATGTGCCATTTCCCATGTTATTGTTGCGTAATTCGGTTTTAATTCAATCTGAAAACCAACATAAAAAGCTTCAAAAACTAAATATTTCTTCGGAAGATATATTCCTAAAACGAAATACTTTCATCAATAAAAAAGTTCGGGAAATTTCAAATATTGAGATTGATTTTTCTACTCAAAAAGAATTACTTCAAAAGCAATTTCAAGAATTGTACAAATTAGCAGATCAAACAGATAAATCATTTTTGGGTGCAGTAAAATCTCAAGAAATGAAACAATTAAAAGGATTATCAAATCTTGAAAAAAGATTGTTAAAAGCACAAAAAAGGAAGCTACAAGATCAGGTGTCAAGAATGACTACAATACAAAATGAGTTATTTCCAAACCAAAGTTTACAAGAACGCAACACTAATTTTTCAGAATTTTATTTGGAATACGGCGAGGAATTGATTCCTAAGCTTATGGCGAGTTTAAAGCCTTTACAATTAGAGTTCTTAATACTAACCTTATAATTTAAAATGCATAAAATAGATATTGATTTGGTTGAAATGACGCTTGATGTCATGAAATATGCCATAGATAGAATATCAGCGACAGAACGAAAGATTGGGAAACCAAAAAAAGAGGAAGAATTAAGAGCGCTGGTAGGAGAAACCATCACAGAAAAAGGAATAGGAGGGGAAAATGCTTTTAATTTATGGAAAAAGCATTTATCAAAAGCCAATGTACCTGTTGATCATCCAAGAAATTTAGCATTTGTTCCGGCATCGCCAACCAGAGCGGCCATCATGTTTGATTTGGTCACATCAGCATCAAGTATTCACGGAGCCTATTGGATGGAAGGCGCAGGTGGTATTTTTTGTGAAAATGAGGCCATGAAATGGATTGTGTCACTAACAGGATTACCTAATGGTGCATTTGGTGTGTTTACCAGTGGTGGTACTGCGGCTAACTTATCAGCTATGGTTACGGCACGTGAGCATTGGCGGGAAAACGATATTTATAAAAGAGAAAAAGGACTTGTTATTACCTCTATTGGAGCGCACTCATCAATAAAAGCTATGGCCAAAGTTGTAGATGTGGATGTGTTATTGGTAGATACTGAAGACCGATTGGAAGGTGAGGCATTACAACATACCATTGACGGTTTAACCGAGCATGAAAGAAAACGACTATTTGCGGTTGTAGGAACAGGTGGTACAACCAACGCGGGCATTATTGATGATTTAGATGGAATTGCTGCCATTTGTGAGCGTGAACATTTGTGGTTTCATGTGGATGCCGCTTATGGCGGTGGCGCCTTAGCAGCAGATTCTGTAAAACATTTATTCACTGGAATTGAAAGAGCGGATAGTATCACCATTGACCCACATAAATGGATGTTCTCTCCGTATGACTGTGGAGCTATTATTTATAAAAGACCTGAATTGGCAAAAAAGGCGCATTCCCAGGAAGGCTCTTATTTGGATATTTTTAAAGATGAAGGGGCTCACGGATTTAATCCAAGTGATTATCAAATACAATTAACACGCCGTGTTCGTGGATTGCCATTATGGTTTTCATTGGCTACCCACGGAACCGATAGATATAAAGAAGCTGTAGAACGTGGTATTGAATTAGCGCAAATTGCAGGTAAAATAATTGAATCAAAACCCTTTGTGGAATTGGTGAGAGCACCTAGTTTGTCCTGCGTTTTATTTAGAAGAATAGGATGGCAACCTCAGGATTACACCAATTGGACCTATGAGAATCACAGAAAAGGATTTGCTTTGGTAACCCCAACAAAATGGAAAACTGGAAACACGTTTGAAACCGTGTCCCGTTTTTGTTTTATCAATCCTGATACCACAGAAAATGATATTGAGATGATATTGGATTCTATGGTGTAAACGTGTCTTGCGTTAGGGATTGCGCCTTTTTTTGCCAGTAAAAGCAAAAAAGATATAGCGGAAAGCCCGACCTCCCGATAGATTCGGGAGTGGTAACGCCCAAATAATGATTTTAGCCCGGAATTACTTGTAAAATATTTGTGTATTCGTGGCAATAAAAAATTGCAAAAAACTATTAACCGTAATTCGTCAATCTAAAATCAATTACTATTTTTGCGCATGCAACACAACAAGGTATTAATTTTAGACTTTGGGTCACAATACACCCAACTTATTGCCCGCAGAGTTAGAGAACTCAATATTTATTGCGAAATTCATCCATACAACAAAATGCCGTTAAATATTACAGAATATAATGCTGTAATATTATCTGGTAGTCCGTTTTCAGTAAGAGGTGATGATGCGCCACATCCAGATTTATCACAAATCCGTGGAAAAAAACCGATTCTTGCGGTCTGTTATGGAGCTCAATATTTTGCTCATTTTTCCGGAGGTGAAGTAGCACCTTCAAATACCAGGGAATATGGTAGGGCTAATTTATCCTTCATAAAAAGCAATGAAGATTTCTTTGCAAATATCAATAAAGGTAGCCAGGTTTGGATGAGTCACAGTGATACCATCAAGCACTTACCAACCAATGCGGTTTTATTGGCAAGTACCAATGATGTTGAAAATGCAGCGTACAGAATTGAAGGAGAGCAGACTTATGCCATTCAATTTCATCCTGAAGTATATCATTCTACTGATGGAAAACAATTATTGGAAAACTTTTTGGTACGTATTGCAGGTGTTCATCAAGATTGGACCCCGGCTTCCTTTGTTGAAGAAACGGTAGAAGCTATTAAAGAAAAAGTTGGAAATGATAAAATTGTCTTAGGCTTATCAGGAGGTGTTGATTCTTCAGTAGCCGCGGTATTATTGCATAAAGCTATTGGGAAAAATCTGTATTGCATTTTTGTTAACAACGGTTTGCTTCGTAAAAACGAATTTGAAAGTGTATTGAAACAATATGAGGGCATGGGGCTTAACGTAAAAGGCGTTGATGCTTCTAAACGATTCCTGGGTGCACTGGCTGGAATTGATGATCCTGAGAAAAAACGTAAAGCCATAGGCAATGCTTTTATAGAAGTTTTTGATGATGAAGCGCATCAAATACAAGAGGTTAAATGGCTGGCTCAAGGCACCATTTACCCAGATGTTATTGAAAGTGTTTCAGCTACCGGTGGACCTTCAGCTACTATTAAAAGTCATCATAATGTTGGTGGCCTACCAGATTTTATGAAACTTAAAATTGTAGAACCACTTAAAGCTTTATTTAAAGATGAGGTGCGCCGTGTAGGTGCAACTTTAGGCATTGATCCTTTGCTTTTAGGGCGCCATCCATTTCCAGGGCCAGGATTGGCAATTCGGATTTTAGGTGATGTTACTGCTGAAAAAGTAAGAATTCTTCAAGAAGTTGATGCCATTTTTATTAATGGCCTTCGTGAATGGGGCTTGTACGACAAAGTATGGCAAGCTGGCGCCATGTTATTGCCCGTAAACAGTGTTGGTGTGATGGGTGATGAACGTACTTATGAAAAATGTGTAGCGCTTAGGGCTGTTGAAAGTACGGATGGGATGACTGCAGATTGGGTGAATTTGCCTTATGAATTTCTACAAAAAACCTCTAATGATATAATAAATAAAGTGAAAGGCGTTAATAGAGTAGTGTATGATATTAGCTCAAAACCACCTGCAACTATTGAGTGGGAATAATTTTTGGACGATACACTATTTATAAACTATATTTATAATTTTGATGGTATCTTGTTTTTGCAAAATAACCGTATATAATTAAGTAAGTTCAAATATATTGTTAGTCTGGAAGTTATATCTTTTAATTTTTTGGCATATTATATGATTAACATATAAATAAGAATGAGAAGTTTTCCTGAGCAAAGTAAATAACTTCCATCATTTTAAGCAATTTTTAAAAAAATAGATTACATGTTTAAATTCTTTTCCATTGTATTTTTAGCGATCCTGTTAAGTGTTAACACCACCAACGCACAAAATTTTAAGACCCATAAGGTTAAACAAGGAGAAACTATAGAAGGTATTTCTAAACTATATTTCATCACCCCCAATGATATTTATGCTTTAAATCCGGATGCAAAAAAGGGATTAAGACCAAATTCGCTATTAATCATTCCAAACCCGAAAGTAGCCGTTGAGCCTAAAGTAACAATTACAAAGGAATTAAAAGGGTTTAGAAAGCATAGAACCAAAAAAAAGGAAACCCTGTATGGTATTGCTAGAACATATAAAATTGCAGAAGAAGATATCAAAAAATACAATACTTTTTTATATTCAAATAATTTAAGAAAAGGGGATAGACTTCAAATTCCAATTTTTGAAATAACAGAGATTGTTGAGACCAATGCCTTAACAAAACCATATAAAGTTTTACCTAAGGAAGGCAAATGGCGGGTTGCTTATAAATTTGGTATTACTCCTGCTGATTTGGAAGCGCTAAATCCTGACTTAGGAGAGGTTTTGCAAGAAGGTGAAATTATCAATGTGCCTAACATTACCGATGAAAATGAAAAAGTAGTCGATGAAAAATATAGCTATTATAAAGTATTACCTAAGGAAGGATTCTACCGATTAAAACTTAAATTAGGGATAGGGCAAAACGAGTTGGAAACTTTAAACCCTGGATTAAAGGAAAGTGGTTTAAAAGAGGGCATGATTTTAAAAGTGCCATACTCCACTAGTACTTCAGAAATAGAAGAATCTTCAAATACAGTTAATTTAATAAATAATATCCGTGATTATAGAACAAAACATATTGCTGTTATGTTGCCTTTCAGGTTAAATAAAATAACCTATGATTCCATTGCAGAAACGAAAGCACAAATTAATAAAGACCCATATTTAAATGCCTCTTTAGATTTTTATTCTGGGATATTAATTGCCATCGATTCATTACAATCATTGGGGGTTTCTCTCAAGGTAGATGTTTATGATACCAAATATCAGGTTAGTGAAGTGTCAAAAATTATTAATGATCATGATTTTGAAGATGTTGATGCTGTTATTGGACCCTTAACACCAAATAATTTTGATGTAGCTTCTTCTGAGTTAAGAAAATATAATGTTCCTGTAATTTCACCAATTGGTGAAAATCTCAAACTAAATGAAAACGTTTTTCAGACCAGACCATCTGCGGAACTGTTAAAAAACAAGATTGTTAGTTATATACGAACAATTCCAGATATAAAAAACATTATAATTATTTCAGATAGCAAAAATGTAAATGTTGCCAATGAATTGAAACAGGATTTTCCATACGCAATTCAAATTCGTTCCAGAAAAAATAAAGATGGAAATGATCAAAATTATATTTTAGTAGATGATGTCAATTCAATTTTAAAAGAGGGATTGAACGTCGTATTTTTAGAAACCCAAAACGAAGGATTTGCCTCAAATGTAACGGGTATTTTAAACTCTTTAATTCAAAAAGAAAACCGTGATGAAAATAAAGTGAACATTAATATTATGTTGGCAACAACCAACATGAATTCTGTATTCGAAAGTGATGAAATATCAAATGAACATTTATCAAATTTAAAATTCACATATGCAAGTACCTCTAAAACTTATGATAGTGATACCAGTAATTCATTTGTGAAAAGGTACAATCAAATCTATCATGTAACTCCAAATAAAAGAGCTGTAAGGGGGTTTGATTTAACTATGGATATGGTTTTGCGTTTAGTAACATCAAGCGATTTATACATATCAGTGAATGAGAGTCCTTTAACGGAATATGTAGAAAATAAATTTGAATATAAAAAGAAATTATTTGGTGGTTATTACAATAATAGTGCTTATTTGGTGCAATATCAGGATTTAAGATTAATAGAAATAAAGTAATGACATCAAAAGTAACTTATTTAGGAAATTTACGTACCGAAAATGTTCATATAAAATCAGGAAGCACATTTGTTACTGATGCGCCTTTAGATAACAATGGAAAAGGAGAAGCGTTTTCTCCAACAGATACCGTTGCCAACGGATTGGCATGTTGTATGTTAACAGTTATGGGTATTAAAGCCAGAGACTTAAACGTTTTTATGGAAGGAACCACTGCTGAAGTAACAAAATTTATGGCTGATAAACCCAGACGTATTTCAAAGATAGAAGTCATTTTAAATCTTCCTTTTAAATCCGATAATAAGACTCAAAAAATATTGGAACATACTGCCAAAACCTGCCCTGTACTGTTAAGTTTACATCCTGATATTGAGAAAAACATCACTTTTAACTGGAACGGTTAATGTTACTTAAGCCTGATAAAAATTTCCTCATAACATTAGCACATACCAAAATGCCATTTGGTAAATATAAGGACAGATACCTTATTGACTTGCCAGAATATTATGTGGTTTGGTATCATAACAAGGGGTTTCCTAAAGGGAAATTAGGGGATTTGTTACAAACCGTATATGAACTGAAATTAAATGGTTTGGAAGATTTGATCCGGAATATTAAAAAACAATACCCTAAATAGGGTTCTTAATATTTTTTTAAATGTTTGATTGGGTAATGCTTCTGTTTGAGAATTAAATGTTAGTTTTAATTTTCAGGAAAAATAAATTCATTGTTTAGAACCTGATTAATAACCTTTATAAGGTTTTTAGGAACTTCAGGTTTATGTATATACCCATTAAACCCATTGGTTTTAATATCTTTAATATAAGCGTTCTCTATATCCATACTAATTGCTATCAATAGTATATTTGGATTGTTATTACGAATATGCATTGCCGCTTTTAGCCCATTCATTACAGGCATTTGTATATCTATAAGTAATACATTTGCTTTTGAGAGATTTGAATTATTTATTAACTCTAACCCATTTATACAAGTATCAATTATTTTAAAGTTTTTATTTTTTAAAACCATAATACTTAAGGCATCAATATATCTTTGATTATCATCTGTAATAATTAATTTAATTTTTGAATCAGAATTCACCTTAAACACCTTTTGTGAAAGGTATAACGCCCTTAATTAAAAGCGGGTTAAGTAATCATCAAAAATAAGAGAGGAAATTACTACATTTTATATGTGGTGTTCCACAAATTCGAATAATTCTATTTAAACAGAATTTATATAAAACAGTTGTTTTCATATAGTTACAACTTTATTTTTAACTGCCCAAATAATGAGTCCAGCATTATTTCTTGAATTGGTTTTTTCCATCAATCTTGACTTGGTAGTTTCAATAGTACGAACACTAACAAATAATTTATCGGCTAATTCTTGATTTGTTAAACCTTGACAAATTAGGTTTAGCATTTTAGTTTCCCTATCAGTAAGTTTTAGTAAATCCTTTTTTTCTTTTATAATTTCTTGTTCAAGACCTTGCATTTCAATGATTACTGAACGGAGCAAATCTGGAGAAAAATAGTTACCTCCATTATAAACTTCCCTTATGGCCTTTTCTAAGTCTTTTGAAGGGGCTTGTTTTAATACAAAGCCTTTTGCACCGGCAGTTACCATTTCATAATAGTACTTGCGGTCATTGTACATGGATAATGCTATGATTTTAAGATGAGGCTTTAAGCTTAGGGCTAGTTTTGTAGCCATGATACCATCCATAATAGGCATATCAATATCTGTAAGGATTATATCGGCTTCAATAGAACCCAAAGCATCTGTAAACTCCTTACCATTTGAATATTCACCAACAATGGTGAAATCTTTTATATTATTGATAATAAGTTTAAGGCCTTCAAGAACCATGGGCAAATCCTCTATTAAAACTATTTTTATCATAAACTGGTTGTTTGAATAATGATTTTTACATCAGTTCCTTTTTCTGGGGATGAACTGAAGTTGTATTGTCCACCTAATTTCCGAATTCTTGATTCAACGTTCATCAATCCAAATCCTTTTTGTTGATCCTTAATGGTATTATAATCAAACCCTTTACCATTGTCAGAGACTGAAATATTTAATTCTTTTTCACTATATTTTAAATTAATGGATATTTTGCTTGCAAAGGCATGTTTTAAAGAATTACTTAACAATTCAATAATGGCCCTGTAAATTGTAAATTCGACAATTTCGGGAAATCTGCAAGAAAAGTTTGAATGTATTGAAAATTTAATATCTGAAACGCCTTTTAATTTTTCAACAAACGAACGAACTGCCTGAACAACACCAAACTTTTTTACAATGTCAGGACTCAGATTATTGGTAATTTCACGAATACTTTGTGTAGCTTCTTCAAGCAATGTATAGATTCTATTAAGATATTCCTTTTGGTTTTTCTTATTTTCTTCATCAAGCATCGTGTGCAAATAAATCATTCCTGTAGACAGGATGGGACCCAATCCATCATGTAATTCTTTGGCATACCGCTCCCGTTCTTTTTCCTCAGCAATAATCATGGCTTTAAATATTTCTGAATCTTTATTTTTTATGATGTTTTCTGCCTTAATCTGTTCAGTAATATCCCTATTTATGCCAGAGAGTTTGACTATGTTTCCTAAATCATCAAAAATAGGTGTCCCTGAAGCATCAATGTGTCTAATTTCACCATTAGGTCTTATGATTCTAAAGGGAACTGAAAATACTGAAGTTCCATTAATTATTTCAGACATCCTTCTATCAGAATATTCAAGGTCCTCTGGATGAACCCTTTTTCTGAAACTATCCATGGTATTTTTAAATTCATTGGGAGTAATTCCATAAATTTCATATTGTTGCGCGTTCCAATCCAAATAACCACTTTCAATGTCAAGTGTCCATGTTCCTAATTGAGCTGTATCAATAGCTAGTTGGAGTTGTTTGAAGGTGTTTTTTAATTGCTCTTCTGCTAGCTTGTTTTGTGTGACATCAACAAAATTTACAATAACTTTTTCTAACTCATTATGACCATTAAGAATAGGAATGGCATTCACGTTTGCCCAGGTAATATAATTTCTGTCTGGTCTGGCTATTCCGCATGTATAATTATAGATAGGTTTTTTAGTGGCAATGACTTGATTAACCGGGTAATCTTCCAAAGCCATTTCATTTAAATCGGTATATACAAACCCCCAATTAGGATCAATAGCCGTTCTCCCTGTTAGTTGTTCTACAGTAAGACCCAAAATACGAGAAGCTTCCTCATTGCTGTACAATATTGATGTATCTGATGCATGAACAACAACTCCAACAAGTAATTCATTTAAGGTAGTTCTGTTCTCTTTTTCACTTTTCCGTAATGATAACTCAGCTAGTTTTCGCTCGGTAATATCAATAGCCGTTGTAAGAATGGCTGGTTTGCCTTCATAAATTATTTTTACAGCAGAAAAACTGGCCCATTTGGATTCACCAGATTTTGTTATTATTTTTAGTTCGTAGGGTTCGTCTAAAATTTCCCCAGCCAATCGCTTATTTGCCCTTTCAATTAATTCTGTCTGATACTCAGGATGTACTAAATCCAATGCATTGATATTTTTAGCTTCTTGTTTGGTATAACCTAGCACATTTTGAAAGTACTCATTAACAAAAAGAATCTTCATGTTGTTATTTGGATCCACTATGCTAATTGATGCCTGTACGGTTTCAGCTAAATTTCTAAATTTTTCTTCGCTTGATTTCAAAGCTTTTTCAGCAATTTTACCCTCTGTAATATTTAAATGAGAAATTACAGCTTGTTTTTTATCGCCTTTCATTCTAATAACTCGCATTAAAAACCAAAATTCGCCGTGAGTCGTATTACATAGGAACTCATGTCTGAATTCCTCAATTTTGCCATCAAGTACATTTTTAATTCCATCCATAACGTGTCTTGAATCCTCTTTTGTTTCAGATTTTCTGCAAGCATCAAAATAATTATAGTAATTAAAAGGCATTTGTTTGGTAGTTATGCCATTTATTTTAGAAAATTCATTCCAGGGATCATTTACTTCTAAAATATTTCCAAATTCGTCAATAACAGCAATAGAAGCATTTAATGAATTAAGTATGGTTTTCGCATATGCGGCACTTTCAATTAATTTATCTTCAACTAATTTACGTGGAGTAATATCCACTAATGAAGTTATATAAATATCTTCATTATTTGGATAAAGCTGTGTAGCATCTACTAAAGTATGTTTAATGTCTCCTGATTGAGTATAAATTGTATATGGAAATGCATGTAAATAGCCTTCTTTTATAATTTTTTTAACCCCTTTTTTAAATTGGCTTACATTTACTGCTAAACTATGTGTTAAAACCGAATCTTTTAAATATTCTGGTTTTGTATAACCGTATGTTTTGGAAAATTCCTTATTAGAATCAATTCTTTGTCCGGTTTTGAAATTAATAATGGCAATAGGTATTGGTGAATTCTCAAATGCATTGTAGAATTTAACTTCACTTTCTTTGAGTTTGTTTTCAGTTTTTTTAAGATCGGTTATGTCTACATGAGTGCCAATAACTCTTTCGGGTTGTCCATCTTTATTAAATAAAGCCTCTCCACGAGAAAGTATATCAACCCAATGTCCTTTTTTATGTTTCATTTTAAATTCAACTTCAAAACTATCTCGTTTTTTATTGAGAAGACCATCTAATATGGACATAGTGCGCAAAGCATCTTCAGGTTTGGTAAGATTTTCCCATGTTGAAAAAGCATCTGTTAATTCATGTTCTTCATAACCAATCATTTTTTTCCAACCATATGAATAATAAATGTCATTTGTAGTTAGATTCCAATCAAATAATCCAACTTTAGACGCTTTCATGGCCAGTTCAAAACGCTGCCTGCTTTCATTTAGTTTTTTTTCTGTTAGTTTTTCTTTAGTAACATCTAATAAAATAGCAACGACTCCTGTTATTTGGTTGTTTTTTATGATTGGCCTTGAATTAATAGAGATTAATTTTCTCTGATTATTACTGGTGAGAACGTCCATAACGACATTGTCAACAGGTTTCCCAGTTTTGTTGGTAATGACACAAGGATAATCTTCAAGGAGAAAAGGCGAGCCATCTTCATGACTTGCTTGCCAACGCACATCAAAAAATCCTTTACCCAATAATTGGCTTACTTTGAGGCCCAATATGTTAGCAGCCATTTCATTGGCCGCTATAATTTTATTAAATCTATCTTCAATAACAATGCCTTCACTAAGCGCTTCAATAGCCAATCCAAATTGGGATTCATGATTTAACGATTCATAGCGTTGTTCACTAAGGAAAAGTTTCCTTTTCAAATTTTCAACCTCAATTTTGAGAGCATTTATTTTTTTATCAGTATCTACCATATGCACCAATATCAGTTCAATTTGATCAAATAAAATAAAATACAAAATTGAATTTTTTAATGGATTATTCTCTTATAATTAGTGTATTTCAATTTCTTTAAATATAAATAAAATTATGCTTTTAACTATTATCATTTGTTTATTGAATTTTTTTTCATGTATATTATTTGTTTATAAATAGCATTTAAATAACGAATACAATGCTTTAATAACTAGTTTAATTTTGTAAATTTGCCTGCGTTTATAGACGCAACATGACAAAAACAACCAAATACATATTTGTAACCGGAGGTGTTACCTCATCATTAGGAAAAGGCATTATAGCCGCTTCACTAGCAAAATTACTGCAAGCTCAAGGTTACAAAATCACCATACAAAAATTAGACCCGTATATTAACGTAGATCCCGGAACCCTAAATCCGTATGAGCATGGTGAATGCTATGTAACTGAAGATGGAGCGGAAACCGATTTAGATTTAGGACATTACGAACGCTTTTTAAACGTGCCAACAAGTCAAGCTAATAACGTAACTACTGGACGAATCTATCAAAGCGTTATTGAAAAGGAAAGACAAGGCGCCTATTTAGGTAAAACAGTTCAGGTGGTTCCACACATTACGGATGAAATTAAACGGCGGGTTCAGATTTTAGGTAATTCTGGCGATTTTGATATTGTAATTACAGAAATTGGAGGAACCGTAGGTGATATTGAGTCTTTGCCCTATATAGAGGCAGTAAGACAATTAAAATGGGATTTAGGTGATAATAATGCAATTGTTATTCATTTAACCTTGGTGCCTTATTTAGCTGCTGCGGGTGAACTTAAAACAAAACCCACACAACACAGTGTAAAAACCTTGATGGAAAGTGGTGTGCAGGCTGATATTTTAGTGTGTAGAACGGAGTATGATTTGCCGTATGAGCTACGCAGAAAATTGGCATTATTCTGTAATGTGAGAGAAGAAGCAGTTATACAATCTATTGATGCATCAACAATTTATGATGTGCCAAACCTCATGTTAGAACAAGGATTGGATAAGGTAGTGTTGAAAAAATTAGCCTTAAACAGTACAGTTCCAGACCTAACAGGATGGAATAAATTTTTAATTCGGCATAAAAACCCAAAAACTGAAGTAACTATTGGATTAATAGGTAAATATGTAGAACTACAGGATTCCTATAAATCTATATTAGAATCTTTTATTCATGCAGGTGCTGAAAATGAAGTTAAGGTTAACATTGAATGTATTCATTCTGAATATTTGAATGATGATAACATCAAATTAAAATTGTCATATTTAGACGGTATTGTTGTCGCACCTGGTTTTGGAGAACGAGGTATTGAAGGTAAAATTACGGCGGTTAAATATGTGCGTGAAAACAACATTCCATTTTTCGGAATTTGTTTGGGCATGCAAATGGCAGTTATTGAATTTGCGCGTAATGTTTTAAATATCAGTGACGCCAATTCTACAGAAATGGATTTAAATACGCCCAATCCGGTCATTGATTTAATGGAGGAACAAAAGGCTATTACTGATAAAGGTGGCACCATGCGATTGGGTGCTTGGTCATGTGATTTAAAAATGGGAAGTGCAGTTCGTAACATCTACAAATCTGAGAGTATTAAAGAGCGTCATAGACATCGTTATGAGTTTAACAGTGATTACAAAACTCAAATTGAAGCTGCAGGAATGATTGCCACAGGTTTAAATCCAGATACAGGATTGGTTGAAATTATTGAAATACCTAGTCATCCTTGGTTTGTTGGTGTGCAATATCACCCTGAATATAAGAGTACAGTTGCAAATCCGCACCCATTATTTGTGGCGTTTGTAAAAGCAGCTCTAAAACATAAAAACAGTAAAAAAGGTGTCAGTGTGTCACAAAATTAAACTTGGACGGTTTTTTGATTAACAGATAACCTCTTCAGAAAATTCAATCAGATCAAGAGAAATATTAAAAAAGTAATTTTTAAAAATTACATAACATTACATGGAAGAAAAAAAAATAGATATTAATTCGATTATTGGATTTGCCCTTATTTTCGGAATATTAATGTATATGCTTTGGCAAAATAAGCCAACGCCTGAGCAAGTAGCAGATCAAGAAAAAGCGAAACAAGAACAAGTAGAGGCAGAGAAAAAAGCAACTGAAACAGAGCAAACAGCTGTTACCACTGGAGAGGATTATTCTTTAGAAACCGTTAAAGATTCGGTTCAGTTAAGTGCTCTAAAAAATAAATTAGGATCCTTTGCATATTCGTCATCATTACCTTCAGCTGTTGCTAATGAGACTACTGTTGAAAATGATGTTTTAAAATTAAAATTCAGTAATAAAGGAGGTTTTTTATCGGAAATCATATTAAAAAAATTCGTGAATTTTGATTCTGTTCCCATCTATTTGATAAAGGATAATAATGCGGCTTTCAACATTAATTTTGGAACGACAGACAGCAGGGTAATAAATACCCAAGACTTGTATTTTCAACCAACGGTTACCAAAAACGGCGATAACACCATAGTTTCCATGAAACTTAAAGTATCTGAAAGCAAGTTTTTGGAATATAGATATGAAATAAAGAAAGATAATTATATGATGGGTTTTACCATCAAGTCACAAGGATTGGATGATGTAATAAATAGTTCTCAAGACATTATTTTAGATTGGAAAATAAAAACCTACCGTCATGCTAAAAGCGTATCCTATGAGAATCGCTATACCGAATTAATTTATGAATATGAAGGTGGGAAAGATAGTTATTTAGGACAAAAGGAAGTATCAGAAGAAATTATTAGTGATGTTTCCTATGTGGCGTTTAAACAACATTTCTTTACGTCTATTTTATTGACAGATTCACCATTTAAAACAGCAGAATTAAAGTCGAGAAATTTAGTAAAAGACGAAGAAATTGATACCGTTTTCACAAAAGCGTTTGATGCTAAATTACCCTTGCAATTATCTGGAGGCGAAATTAATAAAACCATGGATTGGTATTTTGGACCAACAGATTATAAAATATTAAATTCTTACAAAAGAAATTTAGATGAGGTTGTGCCATTGGGATGGGGGATTTTTGGATGGATAAACCGTTATGTGTTCATACCAATATTTGGATTTTTAAGTTCATTTTTGCCTTATGGTTTTGCAATTATTGTAATGACCATTTTGGTTAGAATCGTGATGTCTCCGGTAACGTACAAATCGTATGTGTCCCAGGCTAAAATGAAGGTGTTAAAACCCGAAATCGCAGAGATTACAGAAAAGTATAAAGACAATGCCATGAAAAAACAACAGGAAACCATGGCGTTATACAATAAAGCAGGTGCAAGCCCAATGGCTGGATGTTTACCGGCTTTGGTACAGTTGCCGGTATTTTATGCATTGTTCCAGTTCTTCCCTTCAGCATTTGATTTGCGCCAAAAAAGTTTTCTTTGGGCAGAAGATTTATCGTCTTATGATACCATTGCCAAATTACCGTTTCATATTCCATTTTATGGTGACCACGTAAGTTTGTTCCCCATATTGGCATCAGTCGCTATTTTCTTTTATATGCAAATGACAACGGGCCAGCAAATGGCGGCTCAACCAACGCAAGAAGGTATGCCAGATATGAGTAAAATGATGAAATACATGATGTATTTTTCTCCGCTTATGATGTTGTTCTTCTTTAATAACTATGCCTCTGGATTAAGTTTGTACTACTTTGTTTCAAATATGATTACCATTGGTATTATGTTAGTCATTAAGAATTATATTATTGATGAAGATAAGATTCATGCCAGAATACAAGAGAACAAGAAGAAGCCTAAAAAGGAAAATCGTTTTCAGAAAAAAATGAAAGAAATGATGGAGCAGGCAGAAAAACAAAAACAGACCCAGAAAAGAAAGTAATTTTAAAAAGGCTGTCTAAAAAGTCGTCATTGCGAGTCCCGATAGCTATCGGGAGAAGCAATCTGTAAATTGCAAGTTATTGATTTACAGATTACTTCGAAATAAAAATTTCTCGTAATGACGTTAATATATACTTTTTAGACAGCCTCTTTTTCTTCGATACAATTTCAATTGTAATTTATCGTTATTTAAAAATATGAAAAATTCAGTTTTACTAATTTTGTTTTTTGGGACTTTAGTTTCAGCCCAAACTATCAATCAATTGGATGCTCAAGGCAAACGTCATGGTATTTGGAAAAAGAATTTTGACGATACTACTATTTTAAGATATGAAGGTGAATTTAGTCATGGAAAGGAAATAGGCTTATTTAAGTTTTATAAAAATATAGATAAAAAAGCTTCATTAACCGCTACTAAGCAATTTAACGACCATGATGCCAAAGCTTATGCTATTTTTTACACATCTAAAGGAAAAATTATTAGCGAAGGTGAAATGGATGGCAAAAACTACATAGGAGAGTGGAAATATTATCAAAAGAATTCAAATAAATTATTGACTTTAGAGCATTATGATGATGAAGGGAATTTGGACGGAGACCGCTTTGTATATTATGAAAATGGCGAGATTGCTGAAAAACAACATTATGTGCATGGACAGTTAGATGGTAATTCATTTTGGTTTACAGATAAAAATGCCGTTTTAAAGGAGTTTAATTATACTAATGGCGAATTAAACGGCCCTTCAAAATATTACAACCCTAAAGGAGAATTAATTATAGAAGGATCTTATAAAAACGGAAAAAAAGATGGTGTTTGGAAATATTATGAAAACAATAAGCTTATTGAAGAGAAGGATTTTACATATGTTCATAAATAGTATCTTTGCAATTAATTTTAGATTATGAAACGAGTCATAGTTGGGCTTTCAGGTGGTGTGGATTCCAGTGTTGCGGCTTATTTATTAAAGGAGCAAGGCTATGAAGTTATTGGCTTGTTTATGAAAAACTGGCATGATGATTCTGTAACCATTTCTAATGAATGCCCTTGGTTGGATGACAGCAATGATGCCATGTTGGTGGCTGATAAATTGGGAATTCCTTTTCAAACAGTTGATCTAAGCGAGCAATACAAAGAGCGTATTGTAGATTATATGTTTAATGAATATAAGCAAGGAAGAACTCCTAACCCAGACGTGTTATGCAATAGAGAAATTAAGTTTGATGTCTTTATGAAAATTGCATTGGAACTTGGAGCAGATTATGTAGCGACTGGTCATTATTGCAGAAAAGGGATTATTCAAAAAGAAGGAAAAGAGATATATCAATTGCTAAAAGGTTTAGATGGCAATAAGGATCAATCCTATTTTTTATGTCAGTTGTCACAAGAACAATTAGCTAAATCGTTATTTCCTATAGGTGAATTAACCAAACCTGAAGTTAGGGAAATAGCGTCAACATTAGATTTGGTTACAGCTGAAAAGAAAGATTCTCAAGGCTTATGTTTTATTGGAAAAGTGAAATTACCTGATTTTCTTCAACAACAATTAAAACCGAAAGAAGGCCATATTGTTGAAGTTTCAAATACATATAAGGAGTATAATGTAATTCTACCACAGTTTCAAACCAAAGAAGACGAACTAGCCTTTTTGTCACGAAAAATAGCATATCATTTAGAGGATGGAAACATTGTAGGAAAACATCAGGGCGCACACTATTTTACAAAAGGCCAGCGTAAAGGTTTAGCGGTTGGAGGAAATGCAGAACCTTTATTTGTAATTGAAACAGATGTGAAATCGAATGTGATTTATACGGGACAAGGAAAACAACATCCAGGGTTGTATAAAAACACATTACTCGTAAAAAATGAAGATGAACATTGGATTCGAAAAGATTTAGCTTTAAAAGATGGTGACACCATGCATGTTATGGCAAGAATCCGCTATCGTCAACCATTACAAAAGGCAACACTATATAAAGTTAATTCCGGAATTTATGTAGAGTTTGAAAACCCACAATCAGCCATTACTGAAGGTCAATTTGTGGCGTGGTACCTTAATGATGAATTAGTTGGTTCGGGGGTTATTTCTTAAATTGCGGCTACTTAAATCATTTTTACATGAAAAAGTGCCTACTGCTTTTAATAATGTTGTGTACTCAATTATCTCTTTTTGCACAACAAGATGCCTGGGTTTATTTAAAAGATAAACAGAATGTTTCTTCATCTATTTCAAATCCTATTACAATTCTATCTCAAAAAGCAATTGACCGAAAAAATGTACACGGAGTTATCATTGATGCACGTGATGTTCCTGTAAATGAAACGTATATTTCACAACTTAAAAGTGCTACGGGAATTACTGTTATGGCAAAATCCAAATGGTTTAATGCGGTGCATGTAAGAGGAAGTGAAACAGATATTAAAAACTTAACGAGTACATTTTCATTTATAAACAACATAGATTTTGCTGATAAGAGCTTAACCCTTAAAACGGTACAGCAAAAAAAGCAATCTAAACTTGAAAATATAGCGACAATTTTTAATTATGGAAGTGCTGCTAATCAGATACAAATGATTAAAGGTGATAAATTGCATGTAGCAAATTACACAGGAACGGGCATGACAGTTGCTGTTTTAGATGCGGGTTTTCCAAATGTAAATACCATGTCTTCTTTTTCATATTTAAGAAATGCCGGAAATATTTTAGGTGGTTATGATTTTGTGAATAGAAATGACAATGTTTATTTAAATAATGCAAGTAGTCATGGAACCTGGGTATTGAGTACCATGGCTGGGTATATCCAAGGTCAATATGTAGGCACAGCTCCTGATGCTGCGTATTATTTATTTATTACGGAAGACGCACCTACCGAAAATCCTGTTGAAGAAAGCTATTGGGTTGAAGCTGCAGAACGTGCCGATAGTTTAGGTGTAGATGTTATAAATACCTCTTTAGGCTATACTACTTTTGATAATGCAAGTTACAACCACGCACCTGCAGATATGAATGGAAATACAACTTATATAACTAAGGGGGCCAATATAGCTTTTGGAAAAGGCATGCTATTGGTAAATTCTGCAGGAAATGATGGAAATAATAGTTGGCAAATAGTAGGTGCTCCTGCTGATGCGGCAGGGGTTTTAACGGTTGGTGCTGTAAAAGCCGATGGTACTTTTGCAAGCTTTAGCTCCGTTGGTAGCCCCATTCAACCAACTCAAAAACCGGATGTTGCTGCTCAAGGACAAGCTAGCGTAGTTATTGACATAAATGATGTCATTGTTTCCCTTGATGGCACGTCCTTTAGTTCTCCAATTTTAGCGGGTGGTATTGTATGTTTATGGGAAGCCTTGCCAAATTTAAATAACAATCAAATCATCCAATTAGTTAGAGAATCTGCTTCTCAATACAATAATCCAGATTACTCTTTAGGTTATGGGATTCCAAATTTGGAATTGGCCCTTAATAATGCTTTATCACTAGATGATTTTTTATCTGGTCAGGAATTCAAGTTGTTTCCTAATCCAACAAAAGGGCCTATTTATTTAAGTAATTTCTATAGTGATAATCAATTTGAAATAGGATTATATGATATGATTGGAAAGAAAGTTTTTGATTTTCAATTGAATACTAGTCAAAAACAAATTGATATTTCCTTTTTGTCAAACGGTGTTTATATTGCAAAAATTCAATCTAAAGGCAAGTCAAAAATGTTCAAAATTGTAAAAAATTAAATGAGTAATAAAATAATAGATTTATTTAAAATCAAGTATCCCATAATTCAGGCAGGTATGGTTTGGAATAGCGGATGGAAATTAGCTTCAGCATCCAGTAATGCAGGTATTTTGGGGTTGATTGGAGCAGGATCCATGTATCCGGACGTATTGCGGGAACATATTCAAAAATGTAAAAAAGCGACCAACAAACCTTTTGGGGTTAATGTGCCTATGTTGTATCCAAATATTCAAGAAATAATGGATATTATTGTTGAAGAAGAGGTAAAAATTGTGTTCACTTCTGCAGGAAACCCAAAAACTTGGACGTCTTGGTTAAAAGAAAAAGGAATTACTGTTGTGCATGTGGTGAGTAGCGTCAAGTTTGCACTAAAAGCCCAAGAAGCTGGTGTTGATGCCGTGGTTGCTGAAGGTTTTGAAGCTGGAGGGCACAACGGAAGGGATGAAACAACCACGTTGACATTGATTCCCATGGTAAAAGAGCACATTCAAATTCCATTAATTGCAGCGGGAGGAATTGCTACAGGAAATGCGATGTTGGCTGTCATGATTTTAGGAGCAGACGGGGTTCAGGTGGGAAGCCGCTTTGTTGCTAGTGAAGAATCTTCAGCACATCAATCGTTTAAGAAAATAGTTATTGATGCTAAGGAAGGGGATACACAATTAACATTAAAAGAAATAGCTCCGGTGAGATTGATTAAAAACAAGTTTTATAATGACGTTCAGGAGCTTTATAAAAAATCGCCAACCGTTCAAGAATTAGAAACTTTGTTGGGTAGGGCAAGAGCAAAAAGAGGGATGTTTGAAGGCGATCTGGTGGAAGGAGAACTTGAAATTGGTCAGGTTTCCGGACTGATTCATGATATAAAACCGGTGTCTCAAATTGTTAAAGATATGATGGAGGAGTTTGAAATTGCTAAAAAGAAAGTCTCCCATTTATAAGTAAAATTTATAGGAATAAAAAGAGGCTTTCTGAAAAGTCAAGTTTTACGTCATTGCGAGGAACGAAGCAATCTGTAAATTATTGGTAATCAATAAACAGATTACTTCACTTTAGCCTGTCTTGAGCGACAGTCGAAAGATTCGTAATGACAACTTATTTTGACTTTTCAGACAGCCTCTATCATATTGAAACTTCTAAGCCCATAATTATTTTTAATCCTCTAAAATAAAAGACAAATGTTTCTATTTATATTATATGTAGATTAATAAGGGCTGCGCAAAAACAATAAAATTAAACACTTGTCTATAAGGAAGTTATACAAACTTATTAAAATGACATAAGTAATATCAACTATTTTTTATTTCCGTAGAATAAAATTCGCATAAACTGAGGCTAAATATTACTTTTGCGCCATGCAATTAAAAAATTACACTAAAGAGTTTAGATATAACTGGAATTTAGCAGCTCCTGTTATGTTAGGCATGTTGGGGCATACCTTTGTGAGTTTTGTTGACAATGTTATGGTTGGTCAATTAGGAACTGCGGAATTAGCGGCTGTGTCTTTAGGAAATAGTTTTATGTTTATTGCCATGTCTTTGGGAATAGGTTTTTCAACGGTAATAACGCCATTAATAGCAGAAGCTGATGCGGAAAAAAACTTCACTAGAGGAAAATCATCATTTAAACATGGATTATTTTTATGTACTGTTTTAGGGATATCACTTTTTATGTTGATCTTATTTGCAAAACCGCTGATGCATTTAATGAAGCAACCAAAGGAAGTTGTGGCCTTAGCCATTCCGTATCTTGATTTGGTGGCATTTTCATTAATTCCTTTAATTATTTTTCAGGCATTTAAACAATTTAGTGACGGATTGTCTATGACCAGATACCCCATGTATGCCACTATTTTAGCCAATATAGTGAATGTGGTCTTAAATTATGTGTTGATTTTTGGTAAATTTGGTTTTCCAGCATTTGGAATTGTTGGTGCTGCTTACGGGACTTTGGCGTCTAGATTAATTATGGTCTGGTATTTATGGTATTTACTTAAAGGAAAAGAAAAATCAAAAGCCTTTGTGACTAATATAAAATTCTTTGTGTTAGATAAATTAATGATTAAAAAGATAATCAACTTAGGGGCTCCAAGTGCCATGCAAATGTTTTTTGAAGTTGCCATTTTTACGGCTGCTATTTGGTTAAGCGGAACACTTGGTAAAAATCCTCAAGCAGCAAATCAAATTGCATTGAATTTATCTTCTATGACTTTTATGGTCGCTATGGGATTAAGTGTTACCGCTATGATTAGAGTTGGGAATCAAAAAGGATTGCAAAACTATTTTGAATTGAGGCGAATTGCTTTTTCAATATTTTTATTAGGACTTATATTTGCAGTAAGTTTTGCCATTATTTTTTTCGTGTTTAATTCTGATTTACCAAAATTGTATTTAGATTATGGTGATACCAAAAATTTGATTGATAATACCGAAGTTATATTGATTGCTTCGAAACTTTTGATAGCCGCAGCTATTTTTCAAATAAGTGATAGTATTCAAGTCATGGTATTAGGGGCATTAAGAGGGCTTCAAGACGTAAAAATTCCAACCATTATCACATTCATTTCTTATTGGCTTATTGGGTTTCCTATAAGTTGGTTTCTTGGCAAAGAAGACGTATATGGCAGTTTTGGTATTTGGTTAGGAGTACTTGCGGGATTAACAACGGCCGCAATTTTATTGTATATTAGATTTAATTATTTAACGAAGAAATTAATTTTACTAACAGAAAAAAAAGCATATGCAACTTCCTAAATTTATATTAGGTGATAATACAGATTATCCTAACGCTATTTATGTAATTCACACAGAGTTTCCTAGGTTTATTATCAATCTTGAAGATGATGAGGTTGAGTGGTTTGAAGATTTTGATGAAGAGGATGAAAAAGAATTATCAGCTGAAACTGAAAATATGATAAAATTAGCCTCAGAATTTTATGATAGGGAAATATCAATGTACGAAGAATAATGATTGACCACCTTATTGAATACGATAAAGCTCTATTTTTATTTTTGAATAATTTAGGGTCTCCAACATGGGACGGGTTTTGGTTAATTATCACCAATAAGTTAACTTTTATTCCTTTGTATGTTGCCTTATTATATTTGCTGTATAAAAAATATGGATTAAAATCGTTATTGATTTTGGTAGTTGTCATTGCTTTAATGATTACGTTTACTGACCAAGTCACCAATATTTTTAAACGAACTTTTGAAAGACCAAGACCTTGTGGTGATGAATATATATTAAAACACATGCGTTTTGTGGCGTCCTATTGCGGAAAGTATGGTTACTTCTCAGGACATGCATCCAACACTATGGCAACAGCCGTTTTTGCAGGTTTATTGTTGAGGCCCTATTACAAAAACTTGATATTTATTTTGCTGCTTTGGAGTGCTGTTGTGGCATATAGCAGAATCTATGTAGGGGTACATTACCCGTTAGATATTGTTAGCGGATTAACATTTGGAGCTTTATCAGGGTTTATGTTTTATAAACTAGCAAAGTATTTAATACATAAATTTGCTTAAGATAAATTTGGTGCAGTTATGGTATTTAGGCAATTAATTTTAAGGTTTTTTCCTTAATGGATATATCTATTTTGGGGTCATCAATTCTTTTGTGCTCGCCATCAATTTGCATTTCATAATAACTACTGTCTTTTTGTGAAATAGTTAAAGATTTCGTTTGATAACTTTTTACTTCTTTTAATAAGTGATGTCTCTTAAAAATCATTAATAAGCAAAACAGAATCATTTTAAACGTGCTTAATTTAGACACAATCAATACATCCAATAATCCATCTTGCAAGGACGCCTTTGGTGTTAAACTAACCCTATAACCCAATACATTGGAATTTGAAACAAAAACCATAAATGGTTTTAAAACTATAGTTTCATTATTTATAGTAATCTTAATGTTATTGTCATAACTAATTTCATTGAGCGATTTTAAGGTGCCTTTAATATAACTTAAAAGCTTTCGGTTATTAGTTGACTCATAATTTTTAATTACCAAAGCATCAAAACCAACCCCGGTATTGCTAAAGAAGAATTTTTTATTTAAACAACCAACATCAATATTTTTAATATCTCCTTTTTTAATGAGTGCAATTGCTTTATTAATATTTTTGGATATTTTTAGGTTAGATGCCAAACCATTTCCTGAGCCCAGAGGTATAATACCTAAAATAGTTGAAGTTCCAATGAGGCATGATGCTACTTCATTGATAGTGCCATCACCGCCACATGCCACAATAATATTGGCATTTTCATCAATAGATTCTTGCGTTAACTTCGTTGTATGGCCTTTTTGAAGTGAATATTTCACGGAAATTTCATACTGGGTATCATCAAATTGTTCTTGAAGGAACTTATGATTGATTTTGTGATTTCCAGATCCTGCAATAGGATTTATTATAAAATGTATTATAATCAATTGTTGTTATTTATTTTAAGGCCATTATTATTATATAAATAATCAGCGACTTGATAATATGAAATAGTTTCGTTTAAAAAGTTAGGGTCTGTTGGAATTGTTTTTAAACTATTATCTTGATAATTCCATTGGTAAAAATGAGCTTGAGCTTGTTCATTCAATACCATTAACTCGTCACCTTTTAATAATCCTAGTTTTCTGTAATTTCCTATAAAGGCCCGCTCATCTTCAGAATTCATTTTCAATACATTTTCGCCAAACATATTGGAAGTGTAATCCCAATTTAAAAGTGCGAAAAGAGTTGGGAATAAATCAATTTGAGAGCAAAGTTTATCAATTTTTAAATTCGAATTATTTTTTAGATTGTAAACAATGGCCGGTATATGATAATTTTGAACATCTAATTCCCCACGGCCTGCGCTACTTGCACAATGATCGGCCATAATTACAAAAACGGTGTTTTCAAACCATGGTTTTGATTTGGCATCCGCAATAAATTTTCCAATAGCATAATCAGTATATTGTACGGCACCTTCTCTTCCGGTGCCTGATGGGATATCAACTTTTCCTTCTGGATACGTGTACGGACGGTGATTAGAAGTAGTCATAATAAAATCAAAAAAAGGTTTTCCGCCTTCATGGTTTTTATCAGCTTCTTTCAGGGCTTTGTTGTAAATATCTTCATCACAAACTCCCCAAGCATTTTCAAAAGTAACTTCATTATCTTCAATGTTGGTTCGTTTGGTTTTTATACTGGCATCCAATAAAAAGCCCCGCCCTCTATCCACAATATTAAAACCATTACCTCCAAAATAGCTATTCATATTATCAAAATACCCATCGCCGCCGTAAAAAAAGTTTCGCTCATAACCTTTATTTTTCAGTATTTCTCCAATGGTAAAAAGGTTTTGATTATTTTCCCGTTTCACAATACTTCGTCCAGGCGTTGGTGGTATGGATAGCGTTATGGCTTCCATACCTCTAACCGTTCTGGTGCCAGTAGCATATAGATTGGTGAAAAGCAAACCATTACCAGCAAGCGCATCCAAATTTGGTGAAACATTTAAATCACTTCCTAAACAGTTTAAAAATTTAGCACTTAAACTTTCAACACATATAAAAATAATGTTTGGTTTTTGTGGCGTTGAAATGGAATCTGAATTTTTAACAGTTCTTAAAATTTCTTTTTTATTTGGGTCAATAAAATGATCACCCTGCTTAGCAAAATTATGTTTTACTATTGAAAAGGCTTTATCAATTTCTATTGTTTGATAAAATTTAGTATATGATAATTCGTTGTTTCTGAATGCAGCAAAAAATGAATAGATACCTGTTTTTGCCAACTCATTGTTATATCTGTTTTTAAATTGCTCAGCTTGTTTGTTAGTAATGAACAAACCAAAAAATATTGCAATAGCAATAATTAAGAATGAAGGCAGTATTTTTTCTTTAAAGGATGTTTTATTTTTAAAGGTTAAACTAAAAACGCCTCTTTTTTTTGTGATAAAAAATAGCGCAAGAAACACAATTAATATAATACTAACCAGCATTGGAATAGGGTAGGATTCATTAATATTTTTAACGACTTCAAAAGTATAGATAAGGTAATCAACAGCTATAAAATTGAATCTGTTTTTAAATTCTTCCCAAAAAGTAATTTCAGCAAAAAAGGAGAAGAGAAAAATGATGATTCCCAAACTATAACCAAAATAAGAAATGATTTTATCAAACCAACTTCCATAAAATTTAACCGGAAAAAATAATAAATATAGGGCATAAGGCAAAGCAAAAAATGAAATGGTGCCCAGGTCGTAA
Organism: uncultured Flavobacteriales bacterium; assembly: GCA_963976005.1. Taxonomy (GTDB): domain Bacteria; phylum Bacteroidota; class Bacteroidia; order Flavobacteriales; family Flavobacteriaceae; genus Yeosuana. The sequence goes on from CAXBJF010000003.1 coordinate 49,172, forward strand.
AAAAAGCCAATTAAAAAAGTAAAAATTAAATTAATAATGGAAGTATCTGACTCAGAAAAACTCCATAAAAATAAAATGAGTCTTATAAAAAATGAAAGTAAAAGAAAAGTTACAACAAATGTTTTAAGCAATGAAAATCGATTCGGAAAAATTTTATTCCACATGGTTTTAGTTGGTTTTAAAAAAATAAATTCTTGCAAGATAATTTGACTTATTTTATCAAATATTATTCCAGTGATTTTGCTGTGTTGAATATCACGGCAATTTTAGTGTCATCCCACGCCATAGTAAGTTCTAAATTATCTCCGGTATTTACAAATGCCATAGTAAATTGTTCAACAACAGATTTGAGTTTTTCAACAGGTACATCAATTTCTAAAAGGTCATAATTTGGGTCCCACATAGGGTTCATCTCGGCATCAACGCCCCACGGGTATTTTTTTGTATTGAACATAACTTGCCAAACATTTTCTTTTGGTACGGTCCATATAGTGTATTCGCCAGCTGGAATTGTAAATCCTTTAATGTAAAGTGGTTTATTGGTTGTAAACGTAGTTGCTTCATTTGCCCCAGTTCTCCACACCTTATTAAATGGTACTAAGGCACCAAAAATTTTACGCCCTTTTTTATAGGGTCTGTTATACACAACTTTAAGTTTTAAATCATTCAATTTAAACTCAACAGTTTCTTTTGGACTCAATCGTGGTGCGAATATATTTTCTACAAAATGGGAGTATAAAAAAAGAGCTATTGCTATTAAAGATAAGATTATAAGTAATCGTTTTAAAAACTTATTCATATGATGATTTACGGTTATTTAATTGGCTGTAAAGGTAATTTAAAAACATAGATTTGAAAAACACTTAACGTAGATTTAATAAATTTTGGTGTTCGTTAAAAAAATAAACTAATTTTTGCAACATTTTATTTTTTTTATCGTCTTTTAAAATGAACTAACTAAAACCAAAAGTACAATTAGTATGTTTCAAGTTGACATTATTGAACAATGTAAACAAAACAACCGTAAAGCGCAATTGCAGTTATACAACCAATACTGCCATGGGATGTATATTGTTGCTATAAGGTTTTTGAAAGATGCACAAGATGCTGAAGATGTGGTTCAAGAAGCGTTTATTAAAGCTTTTACAAAACTACATCAATATAAAGCTGAGGTTACTTTTGGAGCTTGGTTAAAACGTATTGTTGTCAATAAAAGCATTGATTTTTTAAAATCTAAAAAACAGCGTTTAGTTGATTTGGAAGAGGTGCACCTAAAAGTTATTGATGTTTCTCATGACGACAAATGGTTGGTAGAAGATACTATTACATTAGATGATGTAAAAAAAGCAATTGAAAAATTACCTGATAAATACAAATATGTTTTGATGTTGTATTTAATTGAAGGCTTTGATCATCAGGAAATTTCAGAAATTTTAAAAATCTCAGAGATCGCATCGCGCACGCAATTATCACGAGGAAAAATTAAATTGCAAGAACTGTTAAAACTTAAAAAAAATGGCACAAGATATTAGGGAGTTGTTTAAAAATGATCAAAAAATAACTCAGGAAAGGATGCCTGAAAACCATCAAGAAAGATTTCTTAAAAAGCTAGATTTAGAATTACCAGCTAAAACGAAGATTAATTTTAATTGGTTGCAAATAGCAGCTAGTATTGTATTTTTAATAGGTTTTAGTTATGGTGCCCTTAAATTCTTCAAGAAAGAAACCCCAATAAACAATGTAGTTGTAACAAAAACGGTAGAAACAAAAACCTTAGGTGATGTCTCTCCTGGATTAAAAAAAGTAGAAGACTACTATTTAGCAAGTATAAATTTAGAATTATCCAAAGCGAAATATACACCAGAAACTAAAGATGTTTTTGATGGATATCTTGAACAGTTAAATGTTCTGAATAAAGAGTACGAAAACTTATCTGCTGAATTAACAGAAAATGGGCCAAGTGAATTAACGGTAAATGCATTAATTGACAATTTAAAATATCGTTTAAACCTATTATATCGATTAAGAGATCAATTAAATGAATTAAATGCTTCAAACACTAATGTTGATGAAGCTTCACAATCAATCTAAAAAAATCAAAAAATGAAACAGTTTTCTATATTAAAATTAAAACTATTAGCACTTATGGTTTTTATTGCCGGAAGTATTCAGGCACAAAAATTAACCAAAGTATCACAAAGTATTAAAGTCAACAAAGATGTTACTATAGACTTAAACACGAGTCATTGCAATATTGTATTTGATACTTGGAATAAAGATGTTATTGAAATAGAAGCATATATTGAAGGAGATAATCTTTCAAAAGAAGAGATGCAGGACGCTTTAAAAAATTGGAACCTAGATGTAGATGCCACAAAAAGTTCGGTTTCAATTTCTACTAGAGGAAATGCGCCAGTTGCATGGGTGTACAGGCATAACGAAGGAGATAATGATGCTGTGAATGCAGTTTTGGAAGAATTAAAGTTTGAACTTGCAGAGATGCCCGAGATGCCTGAAATGCCGGAATTACCTGAAATGCCAAAAATGCCGAAAATGCCAAAGATACCAGAATTACCACGGTTACCAGAAGGGATTAGCAACATCCAGTTTGACTATGAAGCCTATAAAAAAGATGGTGATGCCTATATGGAAGAATGGACTAAAAACTTTGAATCAAATTTTGGTGATGATTACGCTAAAAAAATGGAAGCCTGGGGTGAGAAGTTTGGCAAAGAATGGGGAGAAAAGTATGGTAAAGAAATGGAAGCTTGGGGCGAAAAGTTTGGCAAGGAATGGGAAGAAAAACACGGTAAGGAAATGGAAGCTTGGGGAGAAAAATATGCTAAGCAAATGGAAGAAAGAGCCAAAGAACTTGAAGAGCGAAACAAACGTTTAGAAGAAAGACAAGAGCTTTATGGAAAGCATGCTGAAGAAAGAGAAAAAATGGCAGAAGAACGCGCTAAATTAGCAGATGAAAGACGGATTAAAATTGAAAAATTGATTCATAACAAGACCAATTCAAAAGTTCAAAAAACCATAAAAATAAAAATGCCTAAAGACTCTAAACTTAAGGTTAATGTGAAATATGGTGAACTTAGGTTTGCCAACAATATTGACAACCTAAGAGCAGACTTGTCACACACAAAACTAATTGCCAATAGCATTAATGGAAGCAAAACTTCCATTAATGCTTCGTATTCCCCGGTTTTTGTAACCAATTGGAATTTAGGGTCACTTAACTTGAATTATGTTAAGAACGCAGAGATTGATAACGTAAAAAGGTTGATATTGACTTCTAATTCATCAAATATTTTAATAAAAAACTTAATAAACAATGCCATTATTGATGGAAGTATTGGCGATTTAAAAATTTTAAAAATAGATGATGCCTTTACCAATTTAAATGTAATTCTTCAAAATAGTGATGCAGTTATTAAACTTCCTAAGGTAGCGTATAGTTTGGAATATAAAGGGACAAAATCTCGTTTTTCACATCCAAAAAAGACTTCAAAAGATAATGCATCTAGTTTTTCAATAGGCGATTTAAGCAGTCCAAAAACTATTGTTGTCAGTTCTAAATATAGTAATGTAGTTATGCAATAATTTCAAGTTCTTCAACTTTATCAAAATTTAAAATACATATTTATAGATTTAATTTAGACTAGTTTCACTTTTATAAATACTTGCTTTACCTTTTTTTTATTAATAATGTTTTGCTATTTCAATGGCTTCTTTAATGTCCTTTACAATAAATTCCTTTTCTAAAACTGAAAACATATCATTCTTCTCAAAATCTTTTCTTAAGGTTTCTTTAATACCAGATAAAATGACTTTAATGCCTTTTATTTTATATGATTTAATGATTTCTTTTAAGGATTGGAATCCGGTAGCATCAATTAATGGAACATAACGCATTCTAATAATAATCACTTTTGGTTGAATGTGGGATGAGCTTATGGTTTCTTGAAATTGACGCGCAGCACCAAAAAATAATGGCCCATTAATTTCATATAATAAAACATCCTTTGGCAAGTCTAATAATTCTTCATCAAACAGGTGTTCACCGTTGCTGTTTTCTGATGAGATGTTTTGAATTTGTACAGATTCACTCATTCTTTTCATAAACATAAAACTTGAAAGAACGATGCCTATTTCAATGGCTATTACCAGATCAAAGATAACCGTTAGAAAAAATGTGGTTAAAAGAATGATTATATCCATTCTATTTCCTCTTAAAATTGACTTGAATTGCCTCCATTCACTCATATGATAAGCCACCACTATTAAAATACCGGCAAGGCATGAAAGCGGAATTAACTTTGCATATGGCGCAAATAAAAGCATAATTAATAAAAGAACGATAGCATGAGTAATACCTGCAATGGGTGTTCTACCGCCATTTTTAACATTGGTTGCAGTTCTAGCAATGGCACCAGTTGCAGGAATTCCACCAAACAGTGAAGACACTATGTTAGCCGCACCTTGGGCTATTAATTCCATATTTGATCTATGTTTTCCACCAATCATAGAATCTGAAACTACAGCAGAAAGAAGCGATTCTATACTTCCCAATAATGCAATGGCAAAAGCAGGTTGAATGAGTGATCTTACAGTTTCATAATTTACCTTTGGTAAAGATGGCATACTAAAATGATTGGGTATTTCACCAAAGTTACTGGCAATAGTATCCACAGGAATATTAAAATATTTTACAACAACTGTTGATAGTAAAATGGCTATGATGGATCCTGGAATTTTTTTAAATAATTTTTGAAAATATAATGTAATTAGGATGGTCGTGCCGGCAATGACCATGGCGTACCAATTAACCTTATCAAAATTTTTAAAGTATACCGTCCATTTTTCAATAAAATCTGCCGGCACTTTTGCAATATGTAATCCAAAAAAATCATTGATTTGTGAAGAAAAAATTATTAAAGCAATGCCGCTTGTAAAACCAACAATTAACGAATACGGAATAAACTTAAGTAAATTTCCAAGACGGGCTAACCCAAAACCAATGATGATAAATCCAGCCATAAAAGTGGCTATGGTGAGTCCGTTAACCCCAAATTCCTGAACAATACCATAAACGATGACAATAAAAGCACCCGTAGGACCACCAATTTGGATACGACTTCCACCAAAACCTGAAATTATAAAACCCGCAATAATGGCCGTTATGATTCCTTTTTCGGGCGAAACACCTGAGGCAATCGCAAATGCAATGGCTAAAGGAAGCGCCACAATTCCAACAATTAATCCAGAAAGGATATCTTTTGTAATGGTTTGTCTGGATATGCCTTCTTTTAGAAGTGAAAATAATTTGGGAGTAAATTCGTTTTTCATAATTTAATAAAATGGCATCAATAATAATTAATTCAATGACTGATTCCTTAGCTATTCCAATCAATAACGAAGATAGCCGATTTAAAAATAATATGAAGTAGCCAAATACTTAAAATTAAAAAAATAAGTAATGACATTATGGCATTTTTATAATAATGGCAGTACTTTTGCAAATTAATTTTGGTATTGCAAAAATATAGATACAATCATGAGTAAAAAAGATAAAAAAAGCCATATAGAAAATGAACTTGTTGATGAAGTTCAAAAAGAAACGATTCAAGTTGAAGAGCAAACTGTTGAGGAGAAACTTCAAGAAGAGTTGAAGCAAGAAAAAGATAAGTTTTTAAGATTGTTTGCTGAATTTGAAAATTATAAACGACGCACAAGTAAAGAGCGGATGGAGCTTTTTAAAACCGCCAATCAAGACCTTATGGTGGCATTATTACCCGTGTTGGATGATTTTGACAGAGCTTATCAGGAAATTGCAAAAACCAATGAAAAGGATCTTTTAAAGGGAGTTGAACTTATCAGCAACAAATTAAAATCTACTTTAGAACAAAAAGGATTAACAGCAGTGCCAGTTGAAATTGGCGATGTTTTTGATGCGGACAATCATGAAGCCATTACTCAAATACCGGCTCCAAATAAAGATTTAAAAGGAAAAATTTTAGACATTATTGAAAAAGGATATGCACTAGGGGAAAAGGTAATTCGTTTTCCTAAAGTTATTATCGGACAATAAGACACTTATATGGCAAAACGAGACTATTACGAGATTTTAGGGATAAGTAAAGGAGCTTCATCTGACGAGATAAAGAAAGCATATAGAAAGATGGCAATTAAGCACCATCCTGATAAAAACCCTGATAACAAAGAAGCTGAGGCAAAATTTAAAGAAGCTGCAGAGGCTTATGAGGTTTTAAGTAATGCTGATAAAAAAGCACGTTATGACCAGTTTGGGCATCAAGCCTTTGAAGGCGGCGGTGGTTTTGGTGGAGGCAGCATGAATATGGATGACATTTTCAGCCAATTCGGTGATATTTTTGGAGGTGCTTTTGGTGGCGGAGGCTTTTCAGGATTTGGCGGTGGAGGCGGTCAACGTCGTGTTAAAGGAAGCAATCTTCGTATCAAAGTAAAATTAACTTTGGAAGAAATTGCCAATGGTGTTGAAAAGAAGATAAAAGTAAAACGTAAAGTACAAGCAAAAGGAACTACGTATAAAACGTGCTCAACATGCCACGGTAGTGGACAAATAACCAGAATTACAAATACTATTTTAGGTAGAATGCAAACAGCTACAACGTGTAATGTTTGTGGTGGAGCTGGTCAGACCATTGATAAAAAGCCTCTTGATGCTGATGCACAAGGATTAAAATTAGCTGAAGAAACAGTATCAATAAAAATTCCTGCAGGTGTTGTGGATGGTATGCAGCTAAAAGTTTCTGGTAAAGGAAATGATGCACCTGGACATGGTATTTCAGGTGATTTATTGGTGGCAATTGAAGAAGAAAACCATGAAACATTGCAACGTGAAGGCGATAATTTACATTATGATTTATATGTGAGTTTCCCGGATGCTATTTTAGGAACTTCTCAAGAAATTGATACGGTAACAGGTAAAGTCAGAATAAAAATTGAACCCGGAGTACAATCTGGAAAAATTTTACGTTTACGCGGAAAAGGAATCCCAAGTATAAACGGTTATGGTAGGGGAGACCTGTTGGTTCACGTGAATGTTTGGACACCTAAAACATTAAATAAACAACAAAGGGACTTTTTTGAAACCATGCGGGATGACGAACATTTCACACCTAAACCGGAGAGTACTGATAAGTCCTTTTTTGAGAAAGTTAAAGATATGTTCTCTTAATAGAATCTTATTTTTATGATGGATTTGAGGGTGGTTAATTAGGATATCAACAAAACTTATTGCTTTATTTCATTAATTATTTAATTAAAAACATTATATTTGAATATCACTAATTCATTAGTGATATTTTCTTTTTCATAGCAATTTTTTTCCCATCCTTAATTTGCATTAAGGGTGGGTTTTGTTTTTATAGGTATTTTGTAACTGACTAATTCAGAATATATCAAAATTTTTTTACGAACTTTTATTATTTTATTACAAATGTTTATAGGTAACATTTAATATATTTACACACCAGACAATAAAATTCAAGAATGAATAATATATTAGAAGTCCAAGATGTTTCTAAAAATTTTGGATCATTTACAGCGTTAAATAAAGTGTCTATTTCGGTCCAAAAAGGCAGTATTTTTGGTCTATTAGGTCCAAATGGTGCAGGAAAAACCACACTTATCAGAGTCATTAATCAAATAACCATGCCAGATTCAGGTCAGGTGCTTTTAGATGGAGAATTTTTAAATTCCAATCATATCAAAGATATTGGATATTTGCCTGAAGAGCGTGGCTTGTATAAATCCATGAAGGTAGGGGAGCAAGCGTTGTATTTGGCACAATTAAAAGGACTCACTCATAAGGAGGCCAAAGCCCGATTAAAATATTGGTTTGATCGTTTGGAGATTGGAGATTGGTGGAATAAAAAAATTCAAGAACTTTCAAAAGGGATGGCACAAAAAATACAGTTTGTGGTGACGGTACTACATCAACCAAAACTTTTAATTTTTGACGAACCTTTTTCCGGATTTGATCCGATAAACGCCAATTTAATAAAAGATGAAATTCTAAAATTAAGAGAAGATGGGGCTACGGTTATTTTTTCTACCCATAGAATGGAGTCAGTAGAAGAGTTATGTGATGATATTTGCTTGATTCACAAATCAAATAAAATACTTGATGGCAAATTGATTGATATAAAAAGACAATATAAAACCAACACTTATGAGGTTGGGATTATGGCTAAAAATAAGGGAAGCCTAGAGCAAGAACTAGCAAATAAATTTCAAATCTGTCCAGCTAATTTTAAAACCTTGGGAGAAGAGTTAAAACTGAATATCAAACTTTCTGAAGGCGGTCAACCTAATGACTTACTGACTTATTTATGCAATCAAGGAAACGTATCTCATTTTGTTGAATTGATACCTAGTGTGAACGATATTTTTATTCAAACAGTAAAGGATAATTAATTATGAACCATTTACCACTTATTATAAAACGCGAATATTTAACCAAGGTTAAAAATAAATCATTCATTGTAATGACTATTTTAAGTCCAATTTTAGTAATGATTCTTATCTCTGTCGTTGCCTACTTATCTCAATTAAATAATGACAAACAAAGGACAATATTTATTTTAGATGAATCTGGCCTTGTTCAAGATATTTTTAAAAGTGAAGATAATACCATCTATAACATCTTGGAGAATATGTCATTAAAAAACGCCAAAGATTTAGTTAAGCAAACGGAAGCTTATGGGTTATTGCATGTTGAAAAATCAAAAAATCTTGACTCTATTTCTAATCGCATTAAATTTTATTCAGAAGATTCACCTTCTATAACAATAATTTCAAATTTAGAATCTAAAATTGATAAAAAGATTGAAAATTTAAAACTTCAAGAGAAAGGAGTTGATCTATCGATGATTGAAGCATCAAAAACGAATGTCAATATTGCTCAAGAAAGTTTTGATGGTGAAAAAACTTCTAAAATTGACAGTGTTGTGAAACTCTTTTTTGGAAGTGCTGCAGGCTATTTATTATTCATGTTTATTATTATTTACGGAAACATGATTATGCGAAGTGTTATTGAGGAAAAAACAAGCAGAATCATTGAAGTTATCATATCTTCCGTAAAACCTATGCAGCTCATGTTGGGTAAAATTATAGGCACCTCATTAGCAGGAATTACGCAGTTTATTATTTGGTTGTTTATAGGAGGAGCTTTATTGTTTACGGTTTCTGTTATTTTTGGAATTGAAACTTCGCAAGTTCAACCCCCTAATCAGCATATGATGCAGGAGGCCATGCAAAACTCCAATATAAATATGCAGATTCAAGATGTTTATAATTCATTACACCATCTTCCAATGACTAATTTAATTATAGCATTTTTATTGTTTTTTATTGGGGGCTATTTATTATATAGCTCATTATATGCTGCTATTGGTGCTGCGGTGGATAATGAAACCGATACGCAACAGTTTTTATTACCGGTTTTAATACCTTTAATACTAGCAGTTTATATTGGGTTTTTTACGGTTATTGAAGATCCGCACGGCACCATTTCAACCATTTTCTCATTTATTCCGTTCACATCGCCTGTTGTTATGCTAATGAGAATACCATTTGGCGTACCATTATGGCAACAAGTAGTATCATTGTTGCTTTTAATAAGCACCTTTATGTTAACCGTATGGTTTGCGGCAAAAATTTATCGTGTAGGCATTTTAATGTATGGTAAAAAGCCAAGTTATAGAGAGTTAATAAAGTGGATAAAGTACTAAGATGAATCAGCAATTAGAAAAGTTGGAAAAGGTAGTTGAAAAAAGCACTATATGGAATGATTTTAATATATTCCTCAATCAGCATTTCGATTTCAGTAAAGATATTAGTATCTCAGTAAAAGATATATTAATTGTAATTACGGTAATTTTTATTGCAACCTTAATTTTAAGGTTTGTATTAAAGCTAATTACGCATAAATTACCAAAAGAAGATAAAAGTAAATTTAATGTTATATTCGGGTATTTTAGGTGGCTGGTATATATGTTGATTTTACTTATTACCTTAAATGCCGTTGGGGTAGATGTAACTGCTATTTTTGCGGCATCTGCGGCATTAATGATAGGTATTGGTTTAGCGCTTCAAACTTTGTTTCAAGACATTATTTCAGGAGTGTTTATTTTAGTGGATCAAACGGTACATGTTGGAGATATTATTGAATTGGATGGTAAAATAGGTCGGGTTGAGGAAATCAAACTAAGAACCACAAGAGCTGTAACCCTTGACAACAGAGTACTCATCATACCAAATCATTTATATCTGTCAAACAGTTTGTTTAACTGGACTCAAAATGATACCACTACAAAAGAAGTGGTAGTAGTAGGTGTTGCTTATGGAAGTGATGTGCAATTAGTGAAGAAGCTGTTATTGCAGGCAGCTACTTCTCACCCAGAAGTTATTATGCGTGAAGAAACTACTGTGAGATTTGAAGATTTTGGTGATAGCTCTTTAATTTTTAAACTTGTTTTCACTTTGAATGATAGTTTTGTTGCAAATGCCATAAAGAGTGATATTAGGTTTGAAATTGATAAATTGTTTAGGGAAAACAACATAAGTATTCCGTTTCCTCAAAGAGATATTCATATTATTTCCAAGCCAAAGGAATAAATATTAAATTAACAAAAATATTAAATTATAGATGTCTTAAATCATTCATCTATATTCTTAAAATATAAAAAAAATATGCCTAAAATTTTAATAATAGAAGATGAAGCTGCCATTAGACGGGTGCTTGTAAAAATCCTTTCAGAAGAAAATGACACCTATGAGGTTGAAGAAGCGGGAGATGGCTTGGAAGGAATTGAAAAAATAAAAAAGGAGGATTATGATTTAGTGCTTTGCGATATTAAAATGCCAAAAATGGACGGCGTGGAAGTATTGGAGGCAGCGAAAAAAATAAAACCGGAAATTCCAATTGTCATGATTTCAGGCCATGGGGATTTGGATACAGCTGTTAACACCATGAGAATGGGGGCTTTTGATTATATTTCAAAACCACCTGATTTAAACCGACTATTAAATACGGTCAGGAACGCTTTAGACAGAAAAGAACTGGTTGTTGAAAATAAATTGCTAAAAAAGAAAGTAAGCAAGAATTTTGAAATGATTGGTGATAGTAAAGCTATTTCACTCATTAAAGATATTATAGAAAAAGTGGCACAAACGGATGCACGCGTATTAATTACAGGTTCTAATGGGACCGGAAAGGAGCTAGTAGCTCACTGGTTGCATCAAAAAAGTGAACGCGCAAATGGCCCTATGATTGAAGTGAATTGTGCCGCCATTCCAAGTGAACTTATTGAAAGCGAATTATTTGGTCATGTAAAAGGCGCATTTACCAGTGCTGTAAAAGATAGGGCCGGAAAATTTGAAGCCGCCAATCAAGGCACTATTTTTTTAGATGAAATTGGTGATATGAGTTTATCGGCACAGGCAAAAGTATTGCGTGCACTACAGGAAAGTAGAATTCAGCGTGTGGGTAGTGATAAAGATATTAAAGTAGATGTTAGGGTCATTGCAGCAACCAATAAAGATTTAAAAAAGGAAATAGAGAACGGTAGGTTTCGTGAAGATTTGTATCATAGACTTGCCGTAATTTTAATTCAGGTTCCTGCATTGAATGAAAGGCGAGAAGATATTCCGCTCCTTATAAATTATTTTGCTGATAAGATTGCAGGGGAACAAGGCACTGTTAGAAAAGTATTTTCTTCAAAAGCAATAAAATTATTACAAGATTATGACTGGACCGGGAATATTAGAGAATTAAGAAATGTGGTTGAACGATTAATTATTTTGGGTGGAACCGAAATAAGTGAACAAGATGTGAAAATGTTTGCTTCTAAATAAAAAACACATCTTAACCTTTTTAAGATTTTTTCATCGTTTTATAAAAAAGTTAAGATGCGTGGGTTAAAGAACTAAAATATAATCACTTTAGTTTACTTTACAAAGATTTAATTTTTCTAAATACAATGCATTTGTGGTTTTAGTAATATTTAAAAAATAGGCTTTAATATCATTTAAACTTTCTGATAATAACGGCGCATCTTTTTTATCATAGATAGGTAACTCAGAAGTGCTATTATACATTTTTAAAACCTCATTGCACATTTTAATATTTGAGTTGAGCATGTCCTCGTGTTGTTTTATGAATGTTTCTTTTTGTGATTGAAGTGCTTCTTGTTTTTGATCATTAAGCTTTTTGATGATTTCGTCTTCTTTAAGTTTAAGCTCTAACCTTTGTTGTTCCAATTTATCTTTTTCCAACTGTAATGCGTTCAAAGCGTCATTGCTGTTTTCTGCATTACTTATACTTGTATCAACTGTGGGAATCGTACATTTATTTAATTCTGTGATACAATTTTGAGCAATTTCTTTGGCTCTTTTTACAAAGAAACGCCCATCTTCAAAAGTTTCGGCAGGTTCAACTTTTGCTAATAATTCAGACGCTTTAAAAGCTAAATCAAATGCAGCGTCACAACCACATTTTTTTAAGTTGATTTTTGCTTTTTCAAAAGATTTTAAAGATTTGTCTGAATAATATTTTAAATGTGAAATATTATTTGCTTCATAAGCAGATTTCACATTGGAATACGCGTAAATAAGGTCAGAATCTGCGTCAGAACAACCAATGGTTTGACCTTGAATTACTGAATAGCTAATAAAAATTAAGAAAAAAAGGTAAATGTTTTTCATGATATTTAGGGTTAAATTAAAAGTAGGTAGGTCGAAAATACTAAATTTTTCCAAAACGACAATTTTATAAAGAATTAATTGTTTAGTATATTTATAAAATTATAATTAAGTCTATCTATATCTATGAAAAAATTTCCACCAGATGATTTTAAAATAACGTCTAAAATATCCCTTAAAAACAGCCAAACCAAACTAGTAATTGAAGACGCTGACGATGAGCTGGAAAAAATAAGAAAAAAATTAGGAAAACTTCAAGACACCATGTATGCTCATGGTAAATATGCTGTTTTGGTTTGTTTACAAGGCATGGATACATCGGGTAAAGACAGCTTAATTCGTGAAGTGTTTAAAGAGTTCAATACACGCGGTGTTGTTGTAAATAGTTTTAAAGTGCCTACAGAATTAGAACTCAAACATGATTATTTATGGAGACATTATATAGCACTTCCCGTACGCGGAAAGTTTGGGGTTTTTAATAGAACACATTATGAAAATGTGCTGGTTACCAGAGTACATCCAGATTATGTTTTAGGCGAAAATATTCCAACTATAAATTCTTTAGATGATATTGATGATGCTTTTTGGGACACTCGCTTTGAAGAAATAAATAATTTTGAAAAGCATATTGCTGAAAATGGGACTATCATATTTAAATTCTTTTTGAACCTTTCAAAAAAAGAACAAAAACACAGACTACTGCGTCGTTTAAATAAACAAGAAAAAAATTGGAAATTCTCTCCTGGCGATTTAAAAGAACGCAAGCTTTGGGATGTCTATCAAGATTGTTATGAAGATGCCATTAACAAAACTTCCAAACCACATGCGCCGTGGTATCATATTCCTGCTGACGATAAAGATTCTGCACGTTATTTAGTGGCTAAAATCATGTATGATACCTTAAAAGAGTATACTGATATTAAAGAACCAGCACTTGATGATGATATTAAAGGTAATTTAGAAATGTATAAACAGCAACTTGAAAGCGAATAATTAAGTTTTATGATTTTATTTAGAATTCAAGCCTGCATTTTATAGTATTTTTAAACTTTAATTATAAAAAACATGATGTTAAGAACACTCACTATTTTATGCTGTTTATCACTTTCAATCAGTTCATATTCACAAACCGATGAAGAGGTTATTAAAAAAATATATAGCACTTCATTATCAAATGGTCAAAGTTATGACTGGTTAAATTATCTCTCCAATCAAATAGGAGGCCGTTTATCCGGCTCACTAAATGCTGAAAAAGCTGTGGCATGGGGAAAAGAACAATTGGATAGTTTAGGTTTAACAAAAGTTTGGTTGCAACCAGTAATGGTGCCTAAATGGGTACGTGGTGCAAAAGAATACGCATATATTCAAAGTGTTCCCGGAAAAACAACTACGGTTAATATTTGTGCACTTGGTGGTTCAGTGGCAACACCAGCTTTGGGTATTAAAGCAAATGTTGTTGAGGTTCATGATTTTGAAGAACTTGCGGCATTAGGCGAACAAAATATTGCTGGTAAAATCGTGTTTTTTAACAGACCCATGCAGGCTGATTTAATCAATACTTTTGAGGCCTATTCAGGGGCTAATAATCAACGCACTCAAGGCGCTGCCCAAGCTGTTAAATATGGTGCAGTTGCTGTTATTGTTCGCTCCATGAATTTACGATTGGATGATTATCCTCATACCGGGAATATGCATTATGGAGATTTACCTGAAAATCAACGCATCCCAGCAGCAGCTATAAGCACCAATGATGCCGAGTTATTGAGCACTATGTTAGAGCTTGATAAAAACATACAATTCTATTTTAAGCAAAGTTGTAAGCAACTTAAAGATGTTCAATCTTATAATGTTATAGGTGAAATTACAGGAAGTGAATTTCCTAATGACTATATGGTTGTTGGCGGACATCTTGATTCCTGGGATTTAGGTGATGGCTCTCACGATGATGGTGCGGGTATTGTACAATCTATGGAAGTGTTAAGACTGTTTAAAAAATTAGGCATAAAACCAAAACATAGCCTTAGAGTGGTGTTGTTTATGAATGAAGAAAATGGACTAAGAGGTGGAATAAAATATGCAGAAGAAGCCAAACAAAAAGGTGAAAATCATGTTTTTGCTCTGGAAAGTGATTCTGGTGGATTTACACCACGTGGATTTTCATTTGAATGCAATGACGCTGTTTTAAATAAAGTGCAAGACTGGAAATCCTTATTTAAGCCCTATTTAATTCATTATTTTGAAAAAGGACATAGTGGATCTGATATTGGACCATTAAAGACGGATACCAATGTGTTGGTAGGTTTAGAACCAGATTCACAACGCTATTTTGATTATCACCATACCAAAATAGACACCTTTGATGCTATTGATAAACGTGAACTTGAATTGGGAGCTGCAACCATGGCTTCCTTGGTGTATTTGTTTGATAAATATGGAGTTAAATAATAATATTTCTATGAACAGGTTTTTGTTAATATTCATATTGATTAGTTTTCAAATGCAATCACAAACAGACATGAAATCATCACTTCCATATTATGAAATTCCGGATTATCCTGAATCTTATACCGCCGGAAGTGTAGCTGCCAGAATGTTGGATGGTTTGGGTTTTAGATATTATTGGGCTACTGAAGGATTACGTGCTGAAGATTTGGCTTTCAGACCAAATGAGGATGCGCGCACCAGTGCCGAAACTATAGATCATATTTATGGATTGTCTCAAATCATAGTTAATGCCACAATGAAAAAGGCAAATGGAGGAGATATTAAAGAAACTGAAATGACTTTTGAAGAAAAACGAAAGGCAACCCTTGAAAATATAAAAACTGCTGCTGATATATTGAGAAATAGTGATGATATTTCTCAATTCAAATTAATCTTTGGTGAGCGTGAATTTCCATTCTGGAATAATATTAATGGCTCCATTGAAGATGCCGTTTGGCATTGTGGGCAAATAGTATCCTTTAGGCGATCTTCTGGTAATCCATATAATTCAAAAGCAAGTGTCTTTACTGGTAAAGTTAGGGAGTAATTTATTTTTTTGAATATTATTTTACGTTAAGTTTAAGTATGATGAAAATCATTTTTTATTTGATTTTAAAATAAGACCTTATAAGTCAGTTTTATAGGTCTAATTAAAATCAATCTGTTATGAATCCTTTCATGTCATTTATCGTAATTTTTATTTTGTTTTTCTTATTAGGGATACGTATTGTATTTGAATATAAACGTGCCTTAAAATTTAGGTTTGGTAAATATATAAATACACTACAGCCGGGGTTTAGATGGATTATACCCTTTGTAGAAACCATTCAGGTTGTTGACATTCGCGTCATCACCATTAACGTCGTGTCACAGGAAGTGATGACTGAAGACAATGTACCATGTAGCATTGATGGCGTTGTTTTTTTTAAGATTAACAGTCCTGAAAAGGCTGTTCTGGAAGTTGAGGAATACAAATTTGCCATTACACAACTTTCCCAAGCTGCATTAAGGGATGTTTGTGGTAAAGTGGAGTTGGATACCATTTTGTCTAAACGAGAGGAAATGGGAAAAAACATTAAAAAAATTGTTGAACAGGAAACCAATCAATGGGGTATTGAGATTATTGATGTCAAAATTAAAGACATTCAATTACCAGAAAACATGCGTCGTATGATGGCAAATCAAGCAGAAGCAGAACGTTCAAGACGTGCCAAAATTATTTTAGCATTAGCTGAAGAACAAGCTGCCGGTAAGTTGCTGGAAGCTGGTAAGTTAATTGATCAGTCTCCATCTGCCATTAAATTAAGGCTTTACCAAACCCTATCTAATATTGCTGCAGAGAAAAATTCAACTATTCTTTTCCCTTTCCCAGAAGAATTTTTGCCGAGTAAAAGGAAGAAAAAATAAAGTATGAATTGGTTCTTGCAGTTGTTCTAGTTCCATAATTTGTGTTTTTAAGTTTTATTCTAAAACTTCATAAATAGTTACCGGTTTCACTTTGTTTTTCATGGTAATTTCACCTAATTTTTTACACGGAAAGGATTCTTTTATGAGTTCATAGCAACTTTCGGTAATTATAATTTGATTTTCTTTCGCGGCATCCTGCAATCTGGCTGCTGTATTTACCGTATCACCAATGACTGTATAATCCAATCTTTTTAAACTTTCTGATCCTATATTTCCGGAAATCATTTCACCACTTTTTATTCCAATAGAGACTTTTGGTATAAATTCTTTTTTTAATTCAGAAATAGGTAAACTTTTTATTTGGTTTCGAACTGCCAATGCGGCATCTACGGCACGATCTAAATGGTAATCACCTTTAAAAACAGCCATTACAGCATCACCAATGAATTTATCTATAAATCCGTTTTGAGCAATAATTTCCTTTACCATGACATCAAAATAGGAGTTAATAAGTTTTACTACACTATCAGGTACTGTATTTTCACTAATTGCCGTAAAACCGCATAAATCTATAAACATTACGGTGGCATTTATAGTTTCATTGGTCATTATTGATGATTCATACGCTCTGCTATTCATAAAATTCAAAACGTTTTCATCCACATACATTTTTAAAATATTATTTTCTTTTATGGCTTGCAACGTTTGCTTCAGTTGGTTTACATTTTTTAATGTTTTTTCAACGGTTATATTTAAATCGTCAAAATTTATAGGTTTGGTAATAAAAT
Organism: uncultured Flavobacteriales bacterium; assembly: GCA_963976005.1. Taxonomy (GTDB): domain Bacteria; phylum Bacteroidota; class Bacteroidia; order Flavobacteriales; family Flavobacteriaceae; genus Yeosuana. Next base: position 66,598 of record CAXBJF010000003.1, read on the forward strand.
CAAAAGCACCACTGTTCATAGCGGTTCTTATATTAGCCATATCTCCATAAGCAGAAACAATGACCGATTTGATAAGCGGTTTTAATTCATTTATTTTGCTAAGTAAAGTAAGTCCATCCATTTCAGGCATATTAATATCACTTAAAACAATATCAATATCCGGATTATCAGAAATTTTAATTAAAGCATCTTTTCCGTTTATTGCAAATACAAATTCGTATTCATTTTCTCTTATTTTTTTACGAAATTTTTGCTTTATAAGTATTTCTAAATCAGTTTCGTCGTCTACAACTAAAATTTTTGCTTTCATATTAATTTTTTCAGAATAGATTTTAAGTTGTTAAAATCTAAGGGTTTGGTTAAAAACTCATCAGCTCCAAGTCGTTTAGCATTTGAATAATTTTCGGCATCTCCATAAGCAGTAATCATCATAACAATGGGAGGGGGCGTGAAATACTTTTTTTTAATTTGTTCTAAAAGATCCAATCCGCTCATACCGGGCATATTAATATCAGATAAAATTAAAACAGCCTCTTGTTTCATCTCCTTTAAAGTTGATAAAGCTTCTTCACCGGAAAATGCAAAGACAAATTCAAGTTCGCTATTTTTAATTTCTTTTCTAAAACGTTGAAGAAAAAGTGATTGGATGTCTTTTTCATCGTCTACTACTAATATTTTCATTTTATAATTTTTTTAGGTTAATTATTTCAATTATAATTTTTAAGATAATTGAATGGTAAACGTTGTTCCTTCATTTTCTTTTGTTTCCACTTTCAAATCTCCACCATGTACTTTTACAATATCATAGCTTAAGCTCAATCCTAAACCGGTTCCCTCTCCGGTAGGTTTGGTGGTAAAGAAAGGTTGAAAGATTTTATCTAACACTTTTTTCGGAATCCCGTTGCCATTGTCTTTTACCATAATTATAACTTTGTTTCCAACTTTTTTGGTGCTAACCCAAACCGTTGGTTCATAGCTGTTATCACCCTGAGCTTGTTGAAGTTTCTTTTTTTCAGTTACCACATAAAAGGCATTGGTTATTAAATTTAAAATAACACGACCCATATCTTGTGGGATGATGTTGATGTTCCCAATGGAATCATCAAAATCCGTTTTCATGGTGGCATTAAACGATTTGTCTTTGGCGCGTAAACCATGATACGCCAACCGCAAATATTCATCAGCTAAAGCATTAACGTCGGTTGGTTCTTTAATTCCGGTGCTGGTTCTGGAATGCTGTAACATCCCTTTAACAATGGCATCCGCACGTTTTCCATGGAAATTTATTTTATTTAGATTTTGTTTAATATCTTCTGCTATATTTTTTACTTCCGTCAAATCATTTTTATCAATATCTTCAATCATTTCATCCATTAACTCAAAACTGACCTCAGAAAAATTATTGACAAAATTCAATGGGTTTTGAATTTCATGGGCAATACCTGCAGTTAATTCGCCCAAACTTGCCATTTTTTCAGCTTGAATTAATTGAGATTGTGTTGCTTTTAATTCTAAATAGGCTTTTTCTATTTCTTTAGCTTGAGCTAATTCTTTTTCCTGTGTTTTTGCTCGCTCTTTCCGTATGGTACTTGCTTTTTGAAAGCGATGAAATTGGAGTCCTGCTAATAGTAAAAGTATCAAATAAATTAAATACACCCACCAGGTTTGCCACCAAGGTGATAAAATGGTAAATTTAAACTCGGCGGGTTTGCTCCAAACCCCATCAAAGCCTTTCGAAGCAACTTTGAATGTGTAGCTTCCAGCAGGTAAATCTCTGTAATTCTCACTGGTTGTTTTATCAGAAACTGGACTCCAGTTTTTATCAATTCCCTCTAAAAAGTAGCTATAGACTACTTTATCGGGGTTATCAAATTGAAACCCATTGTAATTGAAACTTAAATAATTTTGGGTAGAGGGTAAGGTTAAGCCCACTGGCAAATTGTAGGGGCCTTCAACGGTATTCCAGTGCATACGGTCTTTAGAATTTTCCAATTCATTTTTTAGGATTAAAAGTGTATCCTTGCTTGACACCCATGCGGTATCTAATGCTTTCCTGTTTTTTTGAATACGAACCATATCTTTAAATACTTGCTTTTTGTCTAAGATATTCAATCCGGTAATATAGGTTGATTTGTCAGCGTTATCATCCTGAATGGAATCGATGACAGTTAACATAATCCCATTAACTCCAGCCCACAGCCTCCCATTGTTGTCAAAGGAAAAACTGTTTTCTGAAAAATCTACCTGATCTAAACCTTGCTTTTGGCCTAAAGTTTTTATTTTCCAGTAGGGATGAATATTATTTTCTTGTTCAATGGGATGAAGTATGGTTAATCCTTTAGATGTTCCGTTAAATATTTCACCATTGTGTGTAATTAGGTCATATACGTCGTTAGCTCCTAAGCCTTCATTAGTTGTAAACGTGGTAAGTTCTTTTTTTTGCTCATTAATAAGCTGTACACCTTTTTCTGTTGCAGCCCAAACATTTTGATGTTCATCAAACATTAAAGAATAAACTATATCTGATATTAAGCCTTCGGTTTGTGTTAATCGAGTACGCGTATTGTTTTTTGGATCTATTTTTTGAATACCTGTACCTATAGTTCCAATCCAAATATGGTTTGCGGCATCACGTAAAAAAATATTATTTCTCACTTTAGTTTCTTCAGCAGTTTCTTCACAATATTTAAAAATGGAATGGTCCAGATCAACCGTTTGTATTTCTCCTGCTGAACCACCCATCCACATAAGTCCATTTTCATCTTCTAAAACGGCTATGATATTGTTTGTTTTTAAGCCTTGTTCCGTTGTAAGTTGTTGTATAGTTTCTTTTTTGGGATCAATGATACTTATTCCAAATCCAGAACCAGTAGCCCAAATTCTACCTTTCGAATCTTCGGTTAATCTCGAATTTCTTGCGTTTACAAGACCTTGCTCAACGCCTAAATGTTTGATGGTTTGTGTTTTTGGATCATAAAGATCAATGCCATTGTAGGTACCAATCCAAGTATCACCATCTTTTGTTTTTAAAGTACTCCATACCTCATTGCTGGTGAGCCCATCATTGATACCATAATTTCCTGGTCTTCCATTTTTTGGATCTAATTTGTATAACCCACCTTGCACAATAGTAGTCCAAATTTGTCCTTGTTTATCTTCCAGTGTATTAAATAAAACCTGGCGCCCTTTATTGATGTCAAATTTTACCAGCTCTTTTTTTGTTTCATCAAAAGAAAAGAGCAAGCCATTCTCTGATCCCAACCAAATTTTACCAGCTTTATCTTGGTAAATATAGCTGATCCCTAAACTTTCTTTTAAACCTTGTTCTTGGGTGAATTGAGAAATAGTTGTTTTAGCCCCATTTATAATTTGAACTCCTCCGCCATTTCCTATCCAAATTTTACCACCTTTATCCTGATAAAATGTATAGATAAAGGGATTAAATAAGCCGTTTTCAGTGGTTAAGGTTTTGTTTTTTTTATGTTTTAAATCAATAATATTAACTCCTTTGTTTGATGAAAGCCAAATGAGACCCTCTTTATCTTGAAAGGGAGTTATAGTGAAATTACCAAGTAAGCCGTGTTTAGTATCCAATCGTCTAATGGTATTTGCTTCTAAATCAACAATATTATAACCAACAGTATTATTACATAACCACATTTTACCATCACTGGCTTCTATCATGTCGTATTCAATACCAAAATCTAATGATGGACTACTTAATTCATAAATAAGCTGTGCCTTAAAGTCCATAATTGAGATTGTATTTTTATCGTTTCCTAACCAAAGCCTGCCTTTAGAATCCAGAAGCATAGAATAAGTTCTGCTTGGATTTAGGCCTTGTTCTGGACCATAGATTTCCAAATTTTCTGAATCGTATTTTGCAATGCCAGTTTCTGCGCCAATCCAAAGCATGTCGTCATCATCAATTATAACAGATAGTGCCTTACCAGGAAGACCAAAGTTCACATCAGCTTGCATAATACCTCTGCTTGCATTAGGCATATTAATAAGATATCCTGCTTTTACAATTTTAGGACTCCCTAAAGGAATTGTTTTTATGCTGATTTTTGCTGATGGAAGGGTATTTAAATCAAAATTAGTTTCTGGTAAACTATTCCAATCTAATGGTTTGGTGGTTAAAGGGGCTTTTAATTTATAAGGAATATCAATATTAAATGGTTTTGAAGGGATGTTATTCCAGCTAAATTTTTTAGTTATAATAGGTTCTGATTTCGAGTTGTCTGCGGTAACCCACTGAATGGTATCTGTTTTAGAAAACTCAAATTTTTTGGTCAACGGTTGTGCAAATTCACTATTTAATTCCGGGAAAGGAGGTGTTTTGCCCGCGTTATTACATGCCAGTAAAAAAAAGACACTTAAAAATAAAATGGTATATTTTTGTTTTTTTGAAGTTGGTTTTTTCATTTTCATTTTTTTTAATTTACGTGAATTTGTCTTATTATTTAATTGCAATACATGCCTTTATTTTAGATCCAAATTAATATTTTTAATTGTTATCATTGTTTTTAGAAAGATAATATAATTTTAAATTTGGTACCTGAGCCCTCTTTTGTTTCCACTTTCAATTCTCCGTTATGTGTTTTTACAATATCATAGCTTAAGCTCAATCCTAAACCGGTGCCTTGTCCGGTAGGTTTGGTGGTAAAGAAAGGTTGGAAAATTTTATCCACCACTTTTTGTGGAATTCCGTTTCCATTATCTATTACAGCTATTAAAATTTTATTGCCTTCCTTTTTTGTATTAACCGAAACGGTTGGTTCATAGCTGTTGTCACCCTGAGCTTGTTGAAGGGTTTTTTTCTCAGTAACGGCATAAAATGCATTGGTAATTAAATTTAAAATTACACGACCCATATCTTGAGGGATGATGTTGATTTTTCCAATGGATTCATCAAAATCCGTTTTCATGGTGGCATTAAACAATTTGTCTTTGGCACGTAAACCATGATAGGCCAACCGCAAATATTCATCTGCAAGTTTATTAATATCTGTAGGTTCTTTAATCCCACTGCTACTTCGGCTGTGCTGCAGCATACCTTTTACAATGCCATCCGCACGTTTACCATGATGGTTTATTTTTTGAAGGTTTTGTTTGATGTCATCCAATATTTCACTGACCAGTTCTTCATCTCTTTCTTCTTGGGCCTTTCCTCTTTCTTCTTGAATTTCTTGAATGAGTTCATTACTGACTTCTGAAAAATTATTGACAAAATTTAAAGGGTTTTGTATTTCGTGGGCAATACCAGCAGTGAGTTCACCTAAAGAGGCCATTTTTTCAGCTTGAATTAATTGTGATTGTGTGGCTTTTAATTCAACCAAAGCATCTTCTGTTTTTTTCTTGGCTGCTTTTAAATTCTCCAAATCAATTTGTGCTTGTTTTGCTAATTGTTCAGCTTGTTTTAAATCATTAAATCGGATATAGGTTTGTTCAAAAACCTTGGCAAAGCGTTTAAAAATATCATAGGCTTCCGGTACGGGCTCATAAGAAATAAACATGAGGTAACCTTGAGAGAAAAAGGTACAATGAATAATTTGAAAGGTTGGAAAGGTGATACCTTTTTGCTTCATATTTTCCATTATAATATTCTTGAAAATTGGAATACTGGATAAATAAGCGTAGTGATCTTTCAATTCCTGACCTCCTTGTTCTTTTACGAAAATTGATTCGCCTCTTTGTGAGGCTTTATAGATAGGCAGATAAATATCTTTTGAACTGTCTGTTTTAAAAGATGGCTGAAGACCATGAACCGAACCCATCCATGCAGTAGCAGCTTTTTTATCTGAATCCCAAATGTTAAAGCCACATGCAAAAGGAGGTATTCCTAATTCTTGCACTTGTTGAAACAATAACAAGGCAGTTTCTTGCAGTTCTTCACTTTTCTGCATAGCCATTGTTCTTGCACGAACGCGTTCTAATGCCAATTGAATTTGTGATTCTTTTGCCTGTGCTTCAGCTTTTTGCAGATCGAGAAAACGTGTGTAAGACTGCTCGAAAACCTGCCCAAACCGCAAAATAATTTTGTTGTCCTCTTCTGAATATGGAATCGATGCATAGTTTGCAAGAATCAACATGATATTGGGATTAATAGCAATTGATCGCGCCATCCCTCTGCTCATAATGAACTCATTTTCGGCTTTTGAAAATACATGAGACCCACCATGTTTGAGCAAATGCTGATGCCATTGGGTATGTTCTTCTTTGGTTAGAATGTCAGTATAAAATGAAACAGATTTTTCTTGAGCTTCTCTCAAATTATTAAACATGGCGATATCCAAGTATGGCGTATTAAATCTCATAGGTTTGGACATGCCCTTGGAAGCAGTCCAAAATTTGTAATCCTGACTAATATCATTATTGGCAAAACTAACATGCATGAATTTGAATTCCAATTGTAGCAATTGTTCCGAAACCACGGAAATTACATCTAACAGTTCTTCACTTTTATGCATTGCCATACTCCTAGACCGTACACGCTCTAAAGCAGCTTCAATTCGTGCTTCTCTTACCTGCGCTTCTGCTTTTTGTAAGTCTAAAAAACGTGTATAGGTCTGCTCGAACACTTTTCCGAAGCGTTTAAAAATGTCATGTGCTTCTGGGACTTCTTCATAGGTGATAAAAAGTAAAAATCCTTCGTTGAATCTTACCAGATGATTGAATTGCTGTGTTGGCAGATTTATTCCTGCCTTCTCAAATAGTTCAAAAGTCCCTTTAAGTTCTGGAAGCGATTCCATGTAATTGTAATGCTCAACCAAATTTTTTCCTTTTTGTCCATAAACAAAGAATCCTTCTTCATTTTTAATGGCTTTGTGCCAAGGTTTCAGGCTTTTGTGTTGCGTTAATGGCAATACAAAGGAGTCTTGAAGTTCACCTTCACTACTCATATTGCAAATACTCGATTTTTTGTCTTCGGACAGAATATTGTAGCCACAGCTCCAGGCTGGAATATCCAATGCCTGCACCTCAAGGAACAAGGTGTTTGCGGCTTCGGGCAACTCGTCGCTACGTTGCATGGCCATAGTTCGAGAACGCACTTTTTCTAAAGCAGCTTCAATTTGTGCTTCTCTAGCTTGTGCTTCAGCTTTTTGAAGATCATTGAAACGTGTATAAGTCATATCAAACACTTTTCCGAATCGTGCCAAAATATCAAGATTTTCTTCGGAAAGTGGTTCGCTGGAGATGGTCTGTAAACCTCCAAAATTGCTAAATGTAAAGGAAGCAACATATCTATCTAGTGCTCGATTTGCTTTTTTTGCTTTATTGGAAAACCTTTTAAACTCTGTTTCATTATATAAATAATCGTCATATATTTTCTTTTCCTTTCCCTCTAAAATATAGACAAATTTTGTTTTTTTTGCCTTCCATGCCTTTATAGTAGCATGATGATAAGGGTAGTCCTCAAACTTCATATAATAAGATTCGGGTTCTGTTCCGCCTTCTGGATTTATAGCCCAAATCATATTAGAATTGTCAGCTTCGTTTATTATATTAATAATGCACCATGTTAATGAGAAATCTAGTTTGGTCAATTCATCTAGAACAGTAGCTACAAGATCTGATAATTCATTGGAATGTTGCATTGCCATTGCTCTGGCTCTAACACGCTCTAATCCTAGTTCTATCTGTGATTCTCTTGCTTGTGCTTCAGCTTTTTGCAGATCAAGAAAACGCGTATAGGTTTGTTCAAAGACTTTAGTGAAGCGTTTAAGAATACCATTTTCATCTTCAGAAAACTTTTCCCCTAAATGGTTGATGATGAAAATGCTGGTATGTTGTGATACACAACAGGATCGTGTATATCCTCCTGGGGAGGTCAAGATTTCCTTTTTCTCTCTATCATCTAGCATTGACCACGGTTCATGCTTAAATAAATGGGTGAAAAATTCCTTTTTCTCTTTTTGTTTGTATTCTTCAGTAAAAAAACCTGGACCCTTTTTAATGCCTTTTAACAGATTGGTGTAAAAGGGTTTATCAAAACGTGGAACATGCACTTCCTCAGAAGTATTGGCGGTTCCGCCGGATCCCCAGCAATGAAGTTCTTTATCTATTTCACTATTTATTGCTATAAATGATCCTCCATTAATACCGATATTCAAATTCAGTAATTCCTGATGCACTATATGGATAACTTCTTGTAATTCCGAAGTAGTATGCATTGCCATTCCTCGTGCTCTAACTTTTTCCAAGCCTAATTCTATCTGTGCTTCTCTTGCCTGTGATTCTGCTTTTTGTAGATCTAAAAAGCGAGTATAACTTTGTTGGAATACCTTTCCAAAACGCATTAGGGTTTTATTCTCTTCCTTGGTATATGGGATACCTTCGAAATTCTCGATGTACAGGCCAACGTTATCAAGCAATACGGTTGATCCGGCGAGGCCTGGGCAACTAAAATAAAATTCCTTTACTTCCTTTGGTAAGTCAGGAATGAGATTTAAAAGAACTTGGTAAAATTTATTTTTTTCTTCGAAATTTAGATTTGTTACAAAAAAACCTTGTCCTTTCTCTTTCGCTTCCTCAAATTGAAGTGCCCATACTGAATCAAAATATGGGGTTGTTATTTTAGACGGTATTTCCTGCTTATCGGCAATCCAAAAATGCCAATCGCCTTTTGGTTGATAATCCACTACAAATCCTGCATGATCAAGATTGATATTTAAATAAAGAAACTGCTCATAAACTTTTTTTATAACATCTTTTAACTCCTCACTTTTTTTCATAGCCATGGTTTTTGCACGAACTATTTCCAAAGCTGTTTCTGTTTTTAATTCAGTAATTGAGTTTTCAATGATGTTAGTAAGCTCCTTTTTTTCTTTAGCCAACAAATCTTTATCATTTTGAATAACCGTAACAATTTTATTTAGGTCTTTGTGCATGATATTTTTTTTGAAATTTTTAAAGTAATGTTTAAAACAGTTTGGTTTATGTAAGTTAATATTTTTAAAATCAAATGTTAGTTTTTAAAACTCCAATAACACTGCGTGTTATCGCTCCAATCCAATTGAATTGGTGGTTTTGCCTTCTGACAATAATTTTCTGCGTATGTTCCTGAAGAATTTTATCATGGTCACTTTTTGTTTTTGCAGTCCCTTTAGGGACGTTATGTTGGTAGCTGTTTTGGTTTTAAATGCTTGCTTGTGCCTTTAGGTACAATATATTAAAATATTGGTTTTAAAATAAAGCGTTCGTCAAATTCAATATTAAACTCATTTAACAATTGTAAATATTCGTCTTGAAACGATACTGATTTATGATGCACTTCTTGATTTTTGATATAATGCATCACATTTGATATTTCTGATTTAGAATATGAAAACGCACCATACCCTGCTTGCCATGAGAATTTACCGTTAACAAATCCTTTTTTGTTAATCCATTTGGATGAATCTTGTTTTACTTGTTTCATTAAGTCCGACAAGGATTGCGTTGGCCGCATGCCAAACAGGATATGGATGTGGTCTGGCATTCCGTTAATTTGTAACACCTTGTGGTTGTGGTTTTGAATAATGCCTGTAATGTATTTGTACAATTCGTCCTTCCATTCTTTATTTATGAGGCTCTGCCTGTTTTGAACCGCAAAAACCGTCTGGATATGTATTTGCGTGTATGTGTTTGCCATAACTTGTGTTTATATTCCGTACCTAAAGGCACGGGTTTCGTTTCAATTTTTTGTTTCTACCAATATTTCATCCCTAAAGGGACGTGAAATCGTGTCGCCCGTTATTTCTATCACAATCTCGCCAATGACGTATTTCAGGTAATTGGTGATTTTGCCTTCTGACAATAATTTTTTGCGGATGTTACGGAAGAGTTTTATCATATATTATTTCTTTTTGCCAATTCATTTTCTATCAATAAAAGTACTTTATTGGTCTTTTCCAATGCGATTCTTTTTTGTACTGTGGACCATTTTCTCATAGCACCTCTAAAAGTCCACATATTTAAAAATTCCTGATCGTTTAACCAAGCTCCATAATCTGTAGGGATATAACCATTCATTTCAAAATCAAATCTAAAATACTTCTGCATTAAAGGAGTAACAACCGCTGGCCATAGTTGATCTTCTATCCTTTTTGTTTCCTGCATTAGGGTTGGATATATCACCTCATAAAGATTTGTCAATTTCATTCGTAGGGAGTCGTTTTCAATAAGTTCAAGTCCAGAGGATTTAAGGGTTTCAAAAGCTGCAGATGTTAATACGACATCAGGAGATGTTTCGCCTTCATTTAAATAACGGGGCAAGGAATCGTTATATTCTCTTTTGTTATCCATAAGGTCAGTAATATAATCTATACACCATGCACCTCGAACTTGTTTTTTAATATCCAATTTCAAATTAAAAATATTGGCTTCAAGATTCGATTTTATTTCTGACATTATTTTTGTTTCTCTAGAATGTTGCTTTCGTTGCTCGTTCCAGTTATTAATTTGTAGTGCGATCAAAATACCAATCACCACAAGCACAATTTCGCCAATAGCGTATTTAAGGTAGTTGGTGGTTTTGCCTTCTGATAATAATTTTTTGCGGATGTTACGGAAGAGTTTTATCATATTTTAACTTGTTTTGTCATTTCGAACATAGTGAGAAATCTTATTATGGGATTCCTCGTCGCTTTGCCCTGTCGGAACGACATGGTGGTTTTTACGGATAAGCCTAAAACCCCTAAGGTTCTTTTTAATACTTGTTCTTGTTGTTCCATTTTTCCATTTTTATAATTTAATTTATAAATAGCTCAACCACCATTTATCTTTATTATTAGCTTTATAAATCATGTACTTTTTACAAAATGGATAGAAAAGAAGTACCACAGAAATCCAGACCAAATATACTACCCAAAGCGAATAGCCATAGTTGATGAGTTTAGCGTTTGCAAAAACCTCTGCTGTTAAAATCATATCCCGCCAATTGCCTCCAAAAATCAGGATACCCATAATTGCCAATACATGAATGACCAACACATGTAAAAAGTAAAAGAAAAACGGCACGCGTCCAAACACCAAAAAGAAATCGGTGAGTTTGTTTTTAACGGTTTCAATGCCATACAAAAACAATAAGGAAGGGCCCATTGTAATTAAAACAAAAGCCAAAGATGGTGGGTATTTGGTCACATTAAAAAACGATAAAATGGTTTTTGTGCTAGTATCTTGCAGGGTCCAAGGCACTAAATCGCCATAAATATTGATGCCCCTTAAAACAAAAAACAAGGCTATGGCACCAAAACCTAAACGCAGCAGCCATTTTTTTCTAACATTTACATCAAAATCTTTTTGGTAAAATTCACCAAAACAATAACCTAAAACCATCAATCCTATCCATGGTAAAACAGGATAAAACACGCCTATATCATTACCATCCCCTAAAGGAATAAAGCTTTTTTGATGTAATAAATACCAAACAACGGATTTAAAACCGGTACCACTCATTACTATTCCATCCAATGCATTATGACCCACTATAATGATAGATCCGATTATTAATAAGCTTTTTCTTGATAAGTAAATTAAAAAAGATAAGCTAATCATACTAAACCCTATAGCCCAAATAACTTGAAGAATAAGTCTACTATAACTTATATCGAATTTCCAAATTAAATTATTAACTGCAATTTCCAAAAAAATAAGCCAGATACCGCGTGTAAAGAGGAACTTAAACAATTCGTTTTTTGTCTTTTTGTTGCCATACAAAAAGGCCGATGTGCCTGCCAAAAACACAAATACCGGTGCGCAGAAATGGGTAATGAAGCGCGTAAAAAACAGCATGGGCGTGGTGGTATCCAAATTGGTTGGGTCTATAAAAAAAGAGCCATAATGAAAATAATCGCGTACATGGTCCAATGCCATAATGACCATGACCATGCCTCTTAAAATGTCTATGGATTCTATTCTGGTTGATTTAATTTTTATCATTTGTTGTCATTTGTAATGAAGAGTCCTGTTATTTTATGATTGTTTTTAGTTAAATCCCACTTTTCCTTTAACCGATTCAAATAGTTTTTTAGAATCATAGCCAATGCCATCTTTAAAAACAATTTCCATGTTTCTAATATTCCTGATATTGGTTTCCAAATTTCCACCTATCAATATTAAATCTGCCGTTTTACCAATTTCCAAGGTTCCAATAGTTTTTTCCCTTCCAAGAAATTTAGCACCGTTTAGGGTGCATATTTTTATTACATCTACAAGTGGGAATCCTTCTTCAACTAAAATTTCAACAGTCCGTCTATTTGAATAACCTGCTACGGTCCTTCCTGCACCTGTTGGATCTGTTCCGGCAACAAGGATTCCTCCTTTATCATAAAACCGTTTGACCCATATTAGGTTTTTATGAAATAAATCAAAAGCCAAAGAATCATTATTTATCACTCGGTCATAGGTTCTCTTTACATCGGTAAAAATTTCAGTTGCCAGTGCAGGTTCACCGCCACCAGGAATAATTTCTCTGCCAGTAAAGGGTTCAAAAACATTTGGTGTTGTTGTAATAGCTGTACCGTTTTTAATGAGTAAATCAATGAGGTTGTTCATTTTTTCGCTATCAATACCTTCTTTAGATAATGCATTACGTGCTTCAAAAGGATCGCACATATCAGCTTCTTTATTAACCATGAAATCAGACGAGACCATGAAACCGTGTTCTAAATTGTCAATTCCAATTGTTGATGCCTCCTCATAGGTTAGTGAGCATAAATGCCCGGTAACCTTTAAACCGCGTTTGTGGGCTTCTTCAACACAAATCTTAAGATCTTCCTTCGTAATATGATTGTAAACTTTGAATGATGTCACCCCTTTATCAGCCCAATAATTAACTATTTTTGAGACTTCGGCAGTGCCTTGAATAAATCCAAGTTCTGGTATATCATAGCCTTCACGTTCTATAAATGGACTCGTTACATCCATTTTTGGCCCAGTCATTTTACCTTCACTAATCCATTTTTTTACATTCAAATCTGTTTGTGGTTGTATGCTGCCACCTGTTCTCATGGTCGTTACTCCGCCTGCTAAATAAAGTCTGGGAAAAGTAAATGTCATTTGTCCAACACTAAACCAGTTTTCAAAAGGTTTGGAATAGAATAAGTGCTCGTGAAGCATGACTAATCCGGGAATGATGGTTTTTCCAGTGCCATCAATCAATAAGCTTTCCTCTGGAATTGTTATATCTGAATTATTCCCAATCTGGACAATTTTATCATTTTTAATTACTAAAGTTTGATGGTGTTTTATGTCTTTTCCACTGCCATCAATAACTGTTACATTGGTTATGGCTACGTAAGTAGTATCAACAGTTATAAATGCTTTTACTTGTGGTGTAAAATTTTGTGCGGAAAGTTGACATATTAATAGAGCGTTAATTGCGAAAATTATAAGATTTTTTTTCATTTGTTAAATATTTTTTTTAAAAGGATGCCTTTTTTGGTAGCTTAAATTTCTCCAAATCCATTCCAATGGTCCAAATTGAAAATACTTTAGCCAAATTGGACTCAAAATTAATTGGAAGATCCATATTGCAAATACAATGTATAATAATTCATAGCGTTGAAAGGTTCCAAACAACCCAAAACCAGCACCTGTAAAAATAAACATCGCAAATACCGAGTGCATTACATAATTGGTCAATGCCATTTTGCCAACAGCTGATAAACTCTTCTTTAACCAGTTTAAAATAGGCAGCTTACAAAATAGCATGATAAGGGCAACGTGCCCCATGGCAACAGGTACTCTTCCTAAATCATAAGTCAAGTATGATTTGGAAAATGCCAACATTGAAAATTGATTATCAATAATTAATTGGGTTTCGTAATAGTTGACAGATAAACCAATGCCATAACCTACTACTGCCATTAGCCCATAAAAACGATATGATTTTTTTGCGGCCAGGATTTTTAATTTAAATAATGCAATACCTAAAAGCATCATGCTCAACACGTCCCATAAATCATATCTATAAGGGAAATGTTCGTTATACTTTAGGTTTATTGGGGCAAGAAAAGTGACAACATCAAAATATCCTTTACGCATGTTGGTGTTATACTCATCGACGCCTTCTGGGGATCTTTCCCATGCTCTTGCTTCCCATTTTCGGTCTGCCTCTTTAAGTTCTTTTGATAATGCTTTGCCTTCCGACTTATAGGATTGAGCAAGTTCTACTTGTTCAACAAATTTCACATCCTTACGATGGTCAGAGTAGTTCCACAAGGCACCTGTGGAAAATAAAAACAAAGAAATGAGTATTAATTTTTTTGGTGCCATATACCTGAAAGAAAACACTAAGAATCCCATTAATGCATAATTGTATAAAATTTCACCATCCCACAGCAATAAATAACCATGAATTAATCCAAAAACCAATAGCCATATTAACCTTCTAAAATAAATATTCGCAGCTTCTATTCCTGCTCCTTTTTTTTCCAATCGGTCCAAAAGAATATACATGCCAACTCCAAATAGTAATGAGAATAAGGCTCTCATGGTGCCTTCAAAGAGCATGTTAGTCGTTATCCATGTTATTAAATCCCATCCTGTAGAACCTCCACTAACCGTAGGGTCTTCATAAGCTCCTGCGAGACCCATACCGTTAATGTTCATTAATAAAATACCGAATAATACAATCCCTCGCATAATGTCAAGGGATTGAATTCTATCTGAACTCTTTAAAGGGGCAAATACTGCTTGTGAGTTTTCCATAATTTTTAAAATTGAAAATAAATAAATTGCTCCCCACTACCTTGTGCAATGGCAATCAAGAAAAACATGGCGGCCCATACAGCACCAAGAGCCCAAGGATGTGTTTTTTTTGAAACGGCCTCTACCGAGGTGTTTCTCATAAACCAATGGCAAATAAAAAGAAGACCAATGATAATGCCCACCTTTAAAATATCAAAGGAACCTAATATTTTTGCTCCTTCAGGGTTCAAATAAAACATGGAACCTATCATATTCCACGCCGTTTTAAACTCTTTGGCCCTAAAAAACACCCAAGTGATATTAACGCAGGTAAAGGTTGTAAATGCCAAAAACATGCCGTTCCAAGCGGTTATTTTAAATGGGATATAGTGGCGTTGCAACCTTTCTAAAATAAGATAAGTACCATGTAAACCGCCCCAAACTATAAAGGTCCAAGCGGCCCCATGCCACAATCCGCCCAAAAGCATGGTGAGCATAAGTGCGGAATACATTCTTACAATACCATGACGATTGCCTCCTAATGGGATATATAAATAATCACGTAACCATGATGACAAAGTAATGTGCCAACGCTTCCATAAATCTGAAAAACCTAAAGAAGCATACGGGTATTTAAAGTTATCGGGTAAAATAATCCCAAGCATCAAGGCAATTCCAATGGCGCAGGTTGAGTAACCGGCAAAATCAAAAAATATCTGACCTGAAAATGCCAATGTTCCCATCCAAGCATCCCAGAAATTCAGGACTTTATCGGCACTATAAACTTTATCAACGGTGTCTGACAGTAAGGTGTCTGCCATCACCACTTTTTGAAAAAGCCCCAATGTGAGTAAAAACAGTCCCCATATAAATTGATTGACGGTGGCTTTTTTTTCTTCGTAAAACTGTGTAATCAAATCGCCTGCCCTTACAATGGGACCTGCAACGAGTTGGGGGAAGAACGTTACATAGAGTGCAAAATCCAGAAAGGTTTTGGCACGTTCTGTCCGTTTTAAATACATATCTATGGTATAAGACATGGTTTGAAAGGTATAGAACGAAATTCCCATAGGTAAAATAATATCCATAGGTTGCGATTGGTAACCATAACCATAAGTATTTACCACGGTTGTGAAATTATCCAAAAGGAAATCGCGGTATTTAAAAAATCCCAAAAAGCCCAGGTTGACACACATACTCAACAATAACCATAGTTTTCTTTTGCGTTGATTTTCTTCGGTAGCTAATTTTTTTCCCGTAATCCAATCAACACCTGTTGATATCCAAAGTAATATGACCAAAGGCGGGTTCCATAAACCGTAAAACACATAACTGGCAAAAAGGAGCATACGCTTTTTACCGGTCCAATTGAATAGTTTTGAGTAATAAAGGGCTAAAACAATGATTAAAAATACGATGAAACTTAAAGAATTGAATAACATAATTAGTTGGTTTTAAGGTTAGAAAAAGCACCATCGGCTTTCATTATTTTTACGAGTTCTGTTGTAAAATACCGAGCGTCTTTAGCAGAAAGATGTGATTCTTCAGGGCATTTAAGATCCTTTAATTGGTCATAATCTTCAAAATGATACGCTTTTAGATTAGATTGTTTTACCAAATCATCCCAAAACTTTACTCTGGGTACCCCCATATTTTCTCCAAATCTAAGACTACCACTTGATGGACTTCTTACTAAAATAGTATTGCCACCACGTGCTTTAAATGTTTTAAGGTCTTTCAAAAAGAAAGCCATGGTTGATATTTTATCTGGTGGTGGCCCGCTTGCTGCCTTTTTCATAAAAAATTGCCACACTTTAATTATAGAATTTGCATAGGCCGTATCTGTGACCGTTATCTGTTTCATGACATTATTCCTGTCTTGTGCAATTTCACCAAATTCATGAAATGGAGGCATGGAGTCAATAACCCGATTTCCAACATTTATTTTCCCTAATAATTCTTTTAATTTTATGCCATCAACACCCTGGTCATCACTTAAAAAGGCTAAGTTTTTTTGTAGGGGTAGTGATAATAGATGGTTTGAAATCTGCGCATAGGTTCTTTTTTTGTAGTAGTCTACTTTAGTTTGTGGCCATTGCCAAGGTTGAGCTTTTGGAGATGTGGTTGAAAAAAATAAGCCAGGAGTTACACCAACTAAGATGGTTCCGTTAAACTTGGTATTATTTACAACATCATGAAAAATAGGTAATGGAGAGCTGCCTACAGACGCCAATTGTATAGGGCGAATACCCGTTTGGGCTTCCCATTCATTTAATTGAATATCAAATAGCACTCTTGATGAGCCCATGAGCAGCATATCATTGCTTGTAGCTGTTTCTACTCTGCTGCGTTGCATAGCCCAAAGGGCTTCGTTGTCATCTAGTGTAGGATATAATCCTTGAGAACGCCAAAAGAGTTCCCAAGCGGTAATGCTTATCACACTGAGTGCAAAAGCAATGATTAAGGTTTGTTTTAATTGCATAATGGTTTGTTTTTGTTAATATTTGTTTTACTTGTTATTTTTGGAATATTGGGTTAAATAACCGTCTTCAATCATTTTGGTTACCAGGTCTTTGGTATATGTTTTAGCGTCGTCCACATACATATGCGACCAATCTGGTAAGGTGTATTTTGACATAAATTCATAATCTTCAAAATGATATGCCGGACAGTTTACGGTTTCAATGAACTTATCCCAAACCTTGTCACGAGGAAGGAATCTTTTTGTTACCTTATTCCAAGGTTCTTCTGCTTTGTGGCGCACAAAAATAATTTTACCGCCACGGGCTTTAAAAACAGTTATGACCTTAAGATAGTAATCGAAAATCTCTGGAATGTCATTTTTAATAGCAGTATAATCTGGGATATGTGGCAAAAAACCTTCCCAGACATACTGAATTTTTTTCGCAAAACTGGGGTCATTAACCATAATGGGAAACATCATCAAGTTTCTATCTTCATCATGGTAACTGAAATTGTAAAGCATACGTTCTTCTTCAATTCTGCCTGGAATGGAAATGGTATTGATAAGTGATTTCAAATCCAGATCGTTATAGAATTTCAGTTCAGAGGATGTTAACATCACCAAATTTCGTTGCAGGGGTTTTGACAGGAAGTACCCCAGTTTTTGGGCATAGGTTTCATCATGGTAATGATCTACCCATTTTTGTGCCCCTTTCCACCATATATTATCGGCTTTGTCAAACCAAAATAAGGGTGTAACCCCAATAACAATGGTTCCGTTAAAGGCAGTGTTATGAACGATATCATCTAAAAAAGGCCCAGGTGGTTTCCCATCGGTTGATAGATTAATGGGTTTTATACCTTGAACAGCTTCCCAAACATGGGTATTAAAATCAAACCCTGTTCTTGAAGACCCTATCAGGATCACATCTTTATCAGTGGCTGTTTCTACTTTCGCCCTTTGTTCGGCCCACAAATAGCGATCGTCTTCTAAAGTGGCTTTGTATAATTCCGGTTTCGAGCGCCAGTACATTTCCCATGAAACAAGGCTGATAATGCTTAATGCGATACCGATGAGCAATGATTTTTTTAAATTCATTTTTTGGTTGGTTTAGTGATCTTTAAAATTTTATAATGGCATATATGTTATTAAAATGGATTGAATGATAAAAAATACGAGAAATGGAATCACTAAATATCCCATAACATCGCGTGCTTGTATTTTGATGCCTGCTCCCATAATGGGAAACACCAACAATAAAAAAAATGGTTGTAACAGGTTGGTTAAACTTTCGCCATAGGCAACAGATAATGAGGCTCTTGAAATCATTTCTGAAATCTCTTCAGCTGGTAATCCTGCTCCAATATCTTTAATAGCATTGATAATACTTGGGCCAACAACAGCAAATTCTCCACCTGCTGATGGAATGGCAAAATTCGCAATACCTCCAGTTAAATAGGCGAAAAACGGATAAGAATCTATGGTTGCCACTGAGGACATCATCTGAGCTAATTTTTCTCCTAATCCTGTATATAACATGATACCCATAATACCTGCATAAAACGGATATTGATATAAAATTCCTGAAATATTACTACTGGAACGTTTCATGGCAATCACATAACGCATAGGTGTTTTGTGAAGTAACATTCCAATAATCAAGAATATGAAAATCATGATATTAAAATTTAGTTGGAAGCCATTGGTGTAAAAATGATAGGTTATATAAATGAATCCCATCAAAACTATAATTCCTTGTAAAAAGAAGCCATTATTTAATCGGTCAGAAAAAGAAATATTATCAAGGTTAAAACTTAACGCTTCTTCTTTAATGGATACTTCTTTTTTGTCGTTTGTAGATTCCAGCATATTGTTTAATTCTTTAATATTATTGCCTTTCGGAATTAGAAAAAGAATCAACAAGGGCGCAAAAACTAAAAACAAAATCATCATAACTAAATTTAAAGGCGAACCTAATGTCACGGCCGTAGGAATAGTTTCAGATAAAATGCCGGCTTTAATTAAATAATTGTTTTTTGTGCCTAATAATAGGGGAATGGAGCTTGATAAACCGGTAACCCAACTTCCACTTCCAAAATAGACACAAGCTATTAAAAACGGATAGTTGACTCCTTTGACACGTAAAGCTAATTTTCTTGCTAAAACACAGGATATAACAATCCATCCGAAACTAATCATATTCAAAATGACACTAATAAAAACAACAAAAAAGTAAACTTGTCTGGGTGTTTTTATAAAACGTGTTAGGGTATCAATACCTTTATTGACGATTGGTGAAAGTGCAATGGCAAATCCAGTTATTATTATTAATACTATTTGCATTCCAAACTCCAGTAAAGACCAAAATCCATCATACCAAGATTGTATGATATTTAAAGGTGAAGTATCAAGCCAAAAATAAGAAGCTAAAGCAGTTATTAAGGTGAGAAGTATGGCAAAAACAAATGCATCAGGCATGTATTTTTGAAACAGGACAGTGAATTTTTCACCTAGTTTGGTTATCATGTGGTTGGTTGGTTTAATAAATGTAATCAGAAAGTTTTATTATCTACATCTTTTATGAATTTAATTAAACCATTGAAATAGTTTTTTTGATCGTCGTATTGAGACAAATGGCTACCATTTGGACATAATAAAAAGCGTCCGTTCTGAACCTGTTCAGACATCCATTCCATGTACTTTGGATCCATAGTGTCGTGGCTCGCCCCAATAACCAAGGTTGGAATGGTTAATGTTTTTAACTTGTCTGAAACATCCCATCCCTTTAAGGAAGCATTGCCTGTTACTCCAAATTCACTGTAGCCTTGCATGAATACATAAATATTTGGATTGAGGTGCCCAAACGCCCGATTGATGGATTCCGGCCATTTATTAAGAGGCATTCTTAACACATGCTCTGTATAATAATATTGAGTTACCAGTTCTTCATATTTTGGATTGGAGAAATCACTCTTTGCCTCCATATCTTTTATTTCTTTGTAAACTTCAGGAGGTAATTGAGGTCCCAAAACCTCAGCGGCATATTTTTCATAAGCTGGAATACTGGCCATCATATTGGAAATAATCAAACCTTTTAAATTGTTTTGATATTTTAAGGCGTATTCCATAGCCAAAATGCCACCCCAAGATTGTCCATATAAATAGAAATTACTGTTGTCCATTTTCAAAGCTTTTCGAACCTGTTCCACTTCTTCCACAAAATGTTGGGTAGTCCATAATGTTGAATCGTTTGGTTTGTCGCTGTAATAGGAATCCAATTGGTCATAATAAATGTATTCGATGTCTTCATTTGGAAAATAGCCATCAAAACATTCAAAAAACTCATGGGTTCCTCCAGGACCACCATGAAGCAGAAGTACTTTTATTTTTGGATTGTTACCTACACGTTTTGTCCATACATTAAAGGTGCCTTTTGGTGTGGTAATTGGAATCATTTTGATGCCACCAGTAAATTGATCATCACTATTTGTATAGTCCATGTAAGTGGATTTACAATCTGATTTATTTTCTTGTTTTTGCCCGCAACTTAATAGGAGACTTACTAAAAGGAATAAATAATACACGGTGTTTTTCATAAGGTTTGTTTTTATAAAATTATTTTTTAATTTATAATTCTCGTCCCACCGGGTACAATAAATACCGGTCATCATAAAATTTTGTTTTACTGTAAAACCATGTTAGGATGGCGTTCTGATCATTTGCGAATGTTTTATCATGTGCTTTCTTTTCATCAAATTCTTTTTGAAGTGAAGGAGATTCCTCTAACATCTTTTTTGCCATGGGCTCCATAACATAAGCTTCAATATATTCGGTGCGTTGAAACATGGGAAGAAAAAATCCCCAGCTAAAAAAGGAATCTTTTGAAATGGGTTCCAATAATGTCATGGCAAGATCGCCCAATGGTTGATCGGTTGAAATAAATGCAGATCCAGTCGGAAATAATTGCTTCCTAATTTCTGATTTTGTAGTGCCATTTACCTGAATATGACCTTCAAAGGGCAGTGTTTTATGCGTTTCATTTTCGAATTTGGCATCTTCAATTCTATACATTTCAACAGATACTTCACGTGGTTGTGTAATGATTTCCATTTCAATGCCATGCATTTTTAATCTTTCAATAACGTCATCACAGGAAGCAGGTATCCAATATCCTTTTGGGCGGATGATTAAATCAGTAGGCTCAGTTCCCTTGTAATTCACAATCGTCATCGTTACCGGTTTGCCGAGCCATTCTACATAATCAGTATTTGTTACCTGCGATTTTACCATTTTTGATGCTATGCCTAAAAAATGAAGACTGTCGGGCAGAGGAGATGGAGCATCTGTAGTTTGCAGTTCCGATACTTTATCAAAGTTTACGGCATTTTTCATTTGCGGAACTTTCCAGGCTATTGGTAATTTAGCTAACCTGATGGCTTTGTCTGCCCTTATAATTTCTTTAAGCCACTGACCTTGTGCTGCTAAAAGTTTTAAAGTGCTTTCCAGCAAAACATAAGTTCCTAAAACTCTTTGCTTATATGGTTTTAAAGAATGGTTTTCTACCAGTAAAGAAGGCATATGCCGGAGAATGCCATAATTGTCCGAAAACCTTGGCCCTCCTGCAACCACTACATTTCCCTGTGAAAAATCCACATCATTCAATGCAAACAATAATTGCCCGGGAATATGGCCGTTATCTGTTAAGTCTTTATCCGCTGCAGATTTATAAACTGTTTCCATCCATTGTTCAATGCCAGGTGAAATGCCCTGCTTACCTATGCCACCAAACGTGATGTCGTACTGATAATCGGCACCATCTGTCACATGAATATCCATGTACAAAGCAGGATTATATTCATTCATTACTTGCACTACTGCTCTTACTTCTTTGGTGTCTAGTTTTGCATAATCCCTGTTGAGGTTTAAGTTTTGTGCATTGGTTCTCCAACCTTGCTTTTGAGGGCCTCTTTGGTTAGGCCGGTTATATTCAGACGAACGTTCATGAGCATCGACGCTCAGGATAGGAATAAACAAAAAATTCACATGATCCAGCAAGCTTTTTTTATTACCAAAAGCAATATCACGCAGTAACATCATGCCTGCATCTTTGCCATCTATTTCCCCTGAGTGAATACCTGCCTGAGCCAAAAACAGGGGTTTGTCTGATTTTTTAAGAAATGCTGCCGTACTATTTTTTTCAGTAGAGGCAATGATCATAAATATATCACGGCCTTCTACACTTTTACCAACGGAAACCATGGTTAACAAGGGAGAAGCTGCTGTTAATTTTTTAAACCAGTCCATGGTTTCATTATAATCAGGAGTAGTTACAAAATCCGATATTTCTGAAGGGGTTATCCAAGGATTATTTGCTTTAGCAATAAGGGATTCACTTTTTCCGTGCCATTCAATAACAGGAGGGAGATACGATTGTGCAGTTATTGAAAGCACAACTAGATTACAAAGCATACAAATTGCAAAGTGCATTATTTTTTTGGTTGACATATTTTCTTGAGGTTTAAATATTAATTTTTTTCATGGTTATTTTATTATCTAGTAATAGGTTAAAACCCTGCTCCCGATAGCTATCGGGATTAGTTTGTGTAAACTTTTAAGAGCATCTTGTCATTTCGACAGTTCCGATAGTTATCGGAAGAGGGACGAGCGACGGGAAATCTTATAATAAAGGGATTCCTCTTCGATTGCTCCGCAATGTACTTTCAATCAAAATATATTTTGATTTCAGTAACATTCGGAATGACAAGCTAACATTAAAAAGAATTTCATTCTTTTGTTTTAAAACTATGGATTTCAAATCCATAGTGGTTTATTCAAATAATTATTTTACTTCATTGGCTTTTAAAACCCTTAAAAAATTTCCGCCTAAAATTTTATTAAGGTCTTTTTGTATATAACCTCTTTCAACAAGCGCTTTTGTGATTAAAGGATAGGTTGAAACATCATCTAATTGTTGCGGCGTTAAGTTAATACCGTCGAAGTCTGAACCAATACCAACATAATCAACACCCACTAATTTGACTATATAATCCATATGGTCAATAAGCATGGATAAAGGTGGCCGCATATTATTCGCTTCGTCTGTATATTTTTTATATAAGTAATCCATGGAGTACCATTCATCCATTCCACTTTCCATTAAAGAATCTAATTCAGTTTTGTGTTTTTCCAGAAAAATTGTTTCTTTTTCTTCAAAACCAGGGTCAATAAAACCAGGATGAAAATTCACCTGAATGACACCGCCATTTTTTGCAATGGCTTTTATTTGATCGTCTTTTAAATTACGACGATGAGGCACTAAACTATACACAGAGCTATGTGAAGCAATAATGGGTTTTGTAGTGAGATTTATAACATCCCAAAAAGTTTGGTCACCTGAATGACTTACGTCTATCATCATTCCAAGGTAGTTCATCCGTTTTACCACTTGTATTCCAAAATCTGTCAGCCCTTTTTTGCCTTCGGAATTAAATCCCCCTTTTTTGGAGAGGTTAGGGGAGGCCTCATCAGCTGCACTGGTAGCCCATGAAGGGGCAATGTTATGTGTTAAGGTTAAATACCTGGCGCCACGGTTATAGAGTGCTTCTAATTTATTGAGATGATCTTCTATCATGTGACCGCCTTCAACGCCAAACATAGCGGCAATTTTATGTTGTGTCACGACTTCTATTAATTCTGAATAGTTAGCAACTTTCACAATTTTATCTGGGTTGCGGGATACTGCAGCATCTAAACTGTCCATTTCCCTGTTTGCCATGGCATACGGATTTTTTATAGCTCCATCACAATACACCGAAAACAGTTGTACATCCAATCCTCCTTGTTTCCAGCGTGCTAAATCGCTATGGGTTTTACCAGTTAAGTCCTGATCAAAAATAATCCCTTGATCAACCACCTTCATCAAGATATCATTGTGGGTGTCAACTAAAATAGCTTCAGAATGAATTTTTTTATAGGATTGTGCCATAAATTGTTGTGTAAGTATGAGACTGAAAATTAAAATTTTTGTTTTCATATTCTATAAATCTAAATCCCGATAAACCTTCCATTCCCCAGCTTCTTTTTTCCAAACCAAAAGGTATTTACCTTGCCTTTTTACGCTATTGTCTTTTTCTACAAATTCAAAAAGGCCAGTTTCAAATATAAATTCGCCATCGCTTGAAACAGTATTTGTTGTGAATCTCACTTTTAGATTCTTTGTAGCGAGACTTCTTGATGTTTTTCCCCAGGCGGAGATCAAATTGTCCTTTCCTTTGATGGCCCCCCAAGTACCATCGGTTGCATAATGGTTGGCCACTGCCAAAGAATCGGCATTATTAACGTCATCTTCGAACTGTTTTACTTTTTTCACAATTTCTTTTCTGGCCTGAACCAAATCGATAGTGTTTTTTTGAGATTCCTTTTTTTCCTGACCGTTGCAGAAAGTAACTGATAACATGAAAAATGCTATTGCGATTGTGGATGTTCCTAATGTTGATTTTTTCATTTCGATTTTTTTAATCAATAAAATACACTTTGTTGATTTTACCATTTTCAACATGATAGATGGCAACAGCTTCCACAATGTTATTTCCAAACTTAACACGCTCTTGGTCTATGACTATATTCCCCTGAACCATGCGTCCTAATAACTCACAATGCAGATTGGGTGTGTTTTCAAACATTTTTGTATAACCGTCTCTCATGATATCTTTTCCTTTGTACAGCAGTTTATCGGGATATTGGTAAATCTCAACATCCTCGGCATAAGGTTCCAAAAAGGCGTCTATATTTCTGAAGTTATAGGCGTTCAGCTGTCGTTGCGCCAAATCTTTGGGTGTGTCTTTTATCAATTCGTCCGGGTTAAAAACAACGCCTTTATTAATAACGCGATGTATTTTCGTAATGTTTTCAATAGCTTCAATAGGATTGGCATCCAATATAATGAGGTTCGCTTTTTTGCCAATGCTGACCGTTCCAAATTCATTTTCTTTATCTAAAACCTTTGCACCATTGATGGTAGATGCCTGTAGGATTTTCCAATGGCCCATGCCACTTTTTTTCATGGCTTGCAATTCGGCCAAATAGGACGAAGCATGCAAGGTGCCAATGTTTCCCGCATCTGTTCCTGTAGCTATCAACACTCCTGCATCCGACAAAATTTTAAGGTTTGCCATGCTAATGGAATCCGCTTTGCTTAAACGTGCGACGCCTTCTTTGGAGTTCGCCATTTTTTTGTAATTATTGATGAGTAATGTGTCCGGTAAATGTTTCAAATCCAATAAAGAACCCAATTGATAAGGGTCGGCTTTCAATAATTCATGATTGCTCATGTTAATTTTTTGACCAAATGTATTTACATAACCATCATGAACTATCAGCGTTGGGCAAAGAATGGTCTTGTTTTTTTTCATTAATTGAATAAAATCAGCTTTCAAAATCTCATCATCCACGCTGTGCACCAAAAAATCGCAGCCGTTTTCCACCGCCAATTGTGCGGTTATCCGTTGTGTGGCGTGAACAGCTACTTTCAAGTTGTTTTTATGGGCTTCATCAATAATAGCTTTGATGATGGGCAGATTTTTACGTGCACTTGCTTCAACACCTGAAGCATTCCGTGATGTGATATACCATATTTTAATAAAATCGGGATGAAAAGGTAATTGTTGTTGTACCATATTGATGCCGTCTTCAACCGTTTTTACCAAATTAAATGGCTCGTCGTCTTTTAAATTTTCATACACCGACGGTTCATAAGTGGTCAACAAAGGTCCGGTGATATAAATGGATGGCGCATCATCATCATTCTTAAATGGCTCCCTTTGTTTTAAAAAGTTAACGGTTGCACCAACGTCAATCACATTGGTAATGCCGTTTTGTAAATACCGGTGCAATACTTCATCCATCGTTTCATGTGAATAATCGATTTCTTTTTGATAAGGCATGTCTTTTTGTAAATCGATAACATCAGGTCGTGTATAAAGCCCACCACTTTGAAAAAAATGGATGTGGGCATCGGTCAATCCCGGTAACACATATTTGCCGGTTCCATTTATTATGGTAGCACTCTCAGGAATTTTGATTTTACTGCTTTTTTGAATGTTCACAATGCGGTCATCTTTAATAACGACTGTTTGATTGGAAACCCATCTTTGCTTCTCAACATCTGCAATGCTAACATTGGTAATATAGGTTTGCGAGAACATGCAGTGACTTGATATTAACAACAAAAAGAATAGGAGTGATTTCATTTTCATATGGATTATTATTAAATTTTGTTTATGTTTTTAATTACTAATCTTTAGGAATGTCCAATGCTGGATTTCCATTAAAAAAGTCAAAAGGGCGCAACTCAAAGGAGTGCCAAAGCACAGGCATTACAGGCCAATCTTCGGCCCTGACCATGTGGTGCATACCAATGGTGTACCATAATACAATGTCCTTATTTTCAATGGATCGATTTTTGCTGGTCCATTCCGGAAGCCCTTTACCCGGTAAACTTAAGGTTGGGAAATCGCCAGCGGCAAAACGTTCATTGCTTTGGTAGGGCGTTGCCCAAAGATGGTAATTTATAAACCCGACCCTTTTTCGTGGGTAATCATCTTCACTTAATAAGGTATTGCCCGTTTTTCCAGGCATTAACTGATAACTGGTTGGGTATCCCACATGGTTTTTCCGGGTATTGCTAACAACACGCCATAGCGTAGGTTTATCAAGGTTGATTTTAAGTTTGGCTTCCGACTCGGTTTTGGCAATCATGGGCTGGCTTACCCAAACACTTCTTCGTGGAAGTTCCTCTGGAAGTGTTTCGGTTCTCAAACGGTCCAGTTGCAGACTATTGGTTTCGCCATCAACATCCATATCCAAGCGAAAACTGAAATAATGGTCATGATTGACAGCGATTACATGCGGATCCACAAAGCGACCATAAGCATCGCCTGGTTTCCCGTTTTCTGATGGGCTTGTAGCATCTTTTTGTATGCTTGCTTTGGCTTCGGCTATACCTGTAGCACCAACAAGAACCTTTATAGAACCATCTTGCTGAAATATCCAATCAAAAATATAATCGTAATTGCCCAAAACCGCGGCACAACGCACCACCAGGTCACGTTTTACACGGCTCTCAGGTTCCATGGCATTGCTGTAATGACGCCATGAAGGGTCACCGGTTTCACGCTCAAAAATGGCAATCATGTTCGGAATTGGTTTAGGCCTGCCGTTATCATGAATCGCCAATCCATTCATATAGTGTGCATAATCTGGTGCATCAAGCCCTTTTAGTAATGGTTTGGTCAATCCACCTGCTGTATATTCACCGGCATCAATAAAATTACGATGGTACCACCCGAATGAGGGGTCCATGTATGGTACAAATATTTCAGACAAGTGCCCTTCATACAACACTTGGCGCTCATCAGATCCATCTTTATAAGTTACCGTGGAAAGAACCATGCCGACCCTATGGTCTGGGCGCACATGGAATTTCCATTTTTGCCATGCTACCGTATAGCCATCCATGGTAAAACCGGCACCTTGTGGTTGATTAATGAAAATTGGCCCGGGCATTTCCCTTACCGTAGGAATGGAGGCTGTATCAAAATCAATATTAACCGTGGGTATAGGCACTACGCCTTCATCTACAACCCTTAAGATTTCTTCAGTATCTAAATTAACCACTACAGTAAGCCCTTCAATACCGCGTGACCAGGTATTCCGAGCGTTTCGTACATCCATCCATTGGCTATGTGCAATGCGTTTGCCCTTTTGTTCTTCGGTCCCGAAGTAACCCGGTGGTAAAAAAACACCATCTATAAAAGTCAGGTCTTTATACCCTCTTTTTTTCATGGCTGCAATAAATTCCGGGTGCTGTTTCACTTTGTCAACCATACTGCCAAATTCCTGTTCCAACCAAGTGGGTTGAATGCCTTTAAGCTCGTTCCAGGTTTCCAGTTTGCGGTTTACCAAATTCACTTCTGCCTTAAATGTTTTCTTTTTTTGGTGCACTATGGCAAAAGCAACCCTGGGTATTTCTTTGGTTTTGTTCCATTGCCAAACCAAGGTTTTATTTGGCTGTACCAGATTGATATGGGAAAAACGGGTGTCTGCATTAAGATGATCGGTTTCTTGTAAAACCTCTAAAACCGTCCAATATTCCTGCCATGTAAGCGGATCCAAAGGATGGTTGGTTTGCTGGCCATAACTAAGGTTGCCAATTAAAAGAAAAAGGGAGAGCAGTAAAAAGATACGGAGTTGATGGATGGTTTTCATTTTTTAAGTATTAAGTGTTTAATTTATGTATAATATTAATAATAGGTTTTAAATTGATTTTTAGTCTTGTTTGTGTTTCATTGATTATGGTGTCATGTCCCAACGCTGTTCACCTCAATCCAATAGCCATCTGGGTCTTGAAGATATATTTGTTTGACGCCATCGGGTCTCAAGTTTATTTTATTTATAGTTCCTGGCCAATCAGAATAACTGATATTCATAGTTTTAAGATTTATAATGAAGTCATCAAAATTTGATGTGGTCAATGCAAAATGGACTGCTTTATTTGTAGTAACGGGTTCTTTAATAACAGAAATGAGATGCAATTCTTTTCCTTCACCAAATGAAAACCACCTGATGCCTTCAATTTCTGTTCGGTTGGTTATTTCTTGTAAGTTGAATATTTCTTTATAAAATTGAGCAGATATGTTGACGTTGTTTACTGATAATGATATATGATTAAAAGTAAATGTGCTTGTTTCTTGTGCCTGAACCATTCCGAAAACGGAAAATGTGACTAAAAGTAAAAGGCTTAATTTTTTCATTTTAATTGGTTTTTACAGGAATTATTTATTTTTCCTTTCGAAGGGATTCTTTTAATATTCAAAAAAGGACTTATTATCAGGTACCAAAATGTTTGCTTTTCCTGAGCATTAAATTCCTGTAATCCAAAGGTTATATCTTCTACAGGTTTATGCTTAAAGGTGCCAAACAGCCTATCCCAGAAAATAAAAATATCGGCATAATTGGAATTGGTGTAATATTCATCCTGTTCATGATGAACCTTGTGTAAATTTGGCGTTGTAATTATCAAGCCAAGTGTTTTATCAAGCCACTTAGGGTACTTAAAATTGGCGTGTTCCAAAAAAAGCATGGGAATAAGGATGAAATAATAGATTCCCAATGTTTTGAGGTCCAATCCAAAAACAGCCGAGGCTACTATTGCAGAAAAACCAAACCAAAACATGGTTTCCAAAGGATGTCCCCTTAAAAAGGTGGTGGAATCCATGGTGGTATCACTATGGTGCACCCGGTGAAACCGCCATACCAACGGCAAAAAATGTGCTGCACGATGAAACCAGTAAGAGCTTAAATCGTACACGGCAATTCCAAGGAGAAATGTGACCCAAAGCGGAATTTCGACCAGATATAATAATCCTAGCTGATGCTCAGTAAACCAGTTAACGGTAAACACAACCACGCCTGCCCAAAATAAGTTTAATACAAAAAGTACGGCGTACATTAAAAAATTATGGGACAGATGGTGCAGCCGCCTGTTAAACTTAAATTGTGTGCCAAGGACCTGTTCTAAAGTAAAAAATACAACGATCAATCCTAAAATAATAAAATCGAGGTTGATGCTTATAAGGGATTCTAATGTTTTCATACTGTCTATTGTTTTTATTTATAAATGAGACTGTCTTAAATGTCTTTATTATTGATTTTTCGAAGTACTCCATATGACATTTTTTAATTTTAGTCATGTACTTTGTACTTTATGTTAAACCAATTTTCAATATTTTTTTTTAATATGCTAGCTACTGAACCATCCCGTTAGGGACATCATGTTGCTAGCCCAAACATTTTTTTAAATGAATTGTGCCTTTAGGCACGAAATTTGTTGCTTCAATTCAGCACCCAATGTTTATATTCTGTACCTACGGCACAGAAAAGCAAACCGCAAAACATTGGCTACCCACATTTTATCTTTAAAAAGATATTTCATATTAAATCAATTTTCAATAAATCATAATCATCTTTAAAAATGTTTTGTATGGCTTCGGGAACTTTCCTTTCAGTGTCTGGCACCCCGGAATCTGAAAGTATCTTTTTTATGTCCTGCACTTTTTTGTTTTTCCAAAAAGCGGCTTTTGTATAGCCAACCGCACAGATCTCATTGTTCTGTTCAAATATTTGGCTGTGATACACCCATTTATCATCCCAACCTTCAAGCACTAGAGAAATTTTAAATTTGCTCCACCGTTTTAAAGGTTTTTTGTAAATTATTTTTTGTGAACCCAACACACCGAACATCCCTTTTTTAATGGTGTTTTCGTATAATTTTGAGCGAAACGTGATTTCAAATCTTATCAAGTCCATATAATAAAGGTATCTTGAATTTGCCATAAAACGTAACGAATCACAATCCAGGATACTTACTCTTCGGGTTCTGCTAATGGTGGATGTTGCATCTACTTTGTCCCAAAATAATTTTGAGCAAATGAAAATATATATAATATGTAGCCAATAATAGAGCATGTCTTTTCTATATTTATTATCTAGTTAAAGGTAAAAACCCTGCAATTACATTGCAGTTACTTTAGTTTCTATAAACTTTTAGAGCATGTTGTCATTTCGACAGAGCGATCCCGATAGCTATCGGGAGAGTGACGAGAAATCTTATAATAATGAGATTCCTCTTTGTACCTCATTCGGAATGACATGCTAACTCTAAAAAGAATTTCGTTCTTTTATTTTAAAACTATGGATTTCAAATCCATCGTGGTTTATTTTATAGCGATTACCGCACTGGTAGGCCCTGTCAAAGGCATTACCGTTGTTGACTTAAAGCCTGCTTCTTTTGCCAGTTCATCAAAATCCGATGCTGTAAAATCATAGCCTTCCGGTGTTTCAATCATCATGTTTAATGACATCATGAGCCCAAAGACATTTTCACTTCGGGTATCATCAATGATATTTTCAATGATTACAAGAGCGCCTCCATTTGGCAAGGCTTGGTATGCTTTGTTGATGAGCGTTTTTTTATCATCCTTTCCCCAATCATGGAGTACATTTCCCATGGTAATCACATCTGCTTTTGGGAAATCATCTGTAAAAAAATCACCGGAAACAACACTAACTTGATCATTTAAATTGAAAATAGCCATATTTTCTTTAGCTATAGGGGCCACTGGTGGCAAATCAAAAGTCGTACAGTGCATGTGCTGGTTGTTCATGGCAACTTGGGCAGACAGATTACCACCGGCACCGCCTATGTCACAAAGTGTTTTATAGTTTGAAAAATCAAAACCTTTGGCAAAGGCTATAAAATTTCCCATTTGGACGCCACCCATGGCGTGCACAAACTCCTTTAGCTTTTTTGGGTCGGCATAAATAGCTTCGAAAATTGGTTTGCCACCGTTTTTGGTTTCGCATTGTGGTAAACCGGTTTTAAGGCCTTCCTCCAAATTGTTCCAGAACGAAAATAATCGGTTGTTGCTCATTTCTAAAATGCCGCCAATGTAGCTGGGTTTGTTTTTATCCAGAAAAATATTAGTGTCGTCTGCATTACTGTACAAAGCGGTTTCCTTTATCCCTGTGCGTTTTAAAAACCCTAAAGCGACCAAGGTGTCCAGAAAATCGTAAAGACTTCTGGTGTGTAATCCTAATTTGGACTGGATTTCTTTCCCTGATAATGGTTTTTCTGCTAAATGCGTAAACAGATTCATGTTTACTGCGGTCAACAATGTTTTTGATGCCCAAAAGCCCATGCCTATTTGCATGATTTTTGATGGGTTTGCTGGTTGGTTTTGTGTTGTTGTTTTCATGATAATTTATTATAAGTTGTATTTTTTATCAGATGGTATTCACCCTTAAAAATAACGTGGGTTTCGTTTTAATATAACATGTGTTTTTTAGTGCTTTTTCCGCATTGTTAAACACTCTGGCTATTTGAACTCATTTAAACTTTTTCAAATTTTGATTCGTTGTTTTCATGACGTCCACATTATTATCGAATCGCATAGCCACCATCCACACGAATGGTTTCGCCCGTAACGAAGTCGGATGCTTTAGCTGCCAAAAAAACAGCGGTACCTGCAAGCTCTTCGGTATAACCAAAACGACCGGCAGGCGTTCTTAAAATTATTTCATCATAAAGTGGCATGGTCTTTACGGGTGCTGTCATATCGGTTTCAATCCATCCCGGTGCAATGGCATTAACCTGGATGTTATACGGCGCCAACTCAATGGCCATTGATTTGGTTAACTGAATAACAGCACCTTTTGCTGCACTATACGAAGGCGCAAAATTGGATCCAAAGAAAGAATACATACTACCAATATTGATGATTTTACCTCGTTTTTTTTCAACCATGGATTTTGCGACCAGTTTGGATAATAAAAATACCGCGTTTAGTTGTGTCTCCATTAAGTTATCCCATTCTTCTTCTGTTTCATTAAGAATGCCTCCGCTTAATACAGCAATACCGGCATTATTTACCAAAACACCAATATCGCCCAATTCATGCTCTACTTTTTTAATGGCCGGCTCTAATTCAGAACGATTCGTAATATCAATTTGAATAGCCATGGCAGGAACTCCAATTTTTTTTAATTCTGCAAGGGTGTTTTTGTTTTTTTCTTCGTTGCGACCCAATATGGCTATTGAAGCTCCGGCTTCTGCCATACCTATTGCAATACCGCGGCCAATGCCACCATTTCCGCCTGTGATTACTGCTACATGCCCCGAAAGGTCAAATAATTTTGTTGTTTGCATAGTTTTAAACTTTAAAGTTATTTTGGATTTACCGGCATTGATAAAACAATAGGCTCTAAGACCGTGTGTTTGTCTTTAAACACTTGATTCTTTGGGTCATTGATTATAGCAGCAAGCATCTCTACATCTGCATCTTCAAATACCAATACCACAGAGTTTGGGTTATCTGTGTCTTGAAAAGTTCTGAAACTGGAAACTGCTGGAGTAAATAGGTTCACTCGGTCTTGATGGCCTTTAAGCCATGTGTCAATGTTTCCTACTTTGTGACGGGTTACGATTGTTTGTTTCATTTTATTTGTGTTTTATAGTTAATACTAAAGAAAAATCAATATAATTACATTCTGCGGTCTGTCGAGCTAATCTTCCGGTTGCAGCAATACTAATTGTTGGCTTCGGTGTCATGGCTTATCTGAATTAATCATTCAATGGAGATGTTTGTTGCCTGCCGTGCAATCATTTGCCATTGTTTATTTCTATGCATCCAGATATCTGTAAATCGTCGTTTCTCTGTCTTGCCAACATTTCCCGTTAAACCGGTCGGTTTCACTATCTCCAGGCCCATTACTATTCCTATGTCTTCAACAAATTTGATGGTGTCAATTTGCTGCTCATAGGACGAATAATTAATATAGCCTTGTCTGAAAGCTTTCATAGCCATATCCAGGCCAACAACAGTGTTACTTGGCGCATTAACAACTAAACCGCTTGCCACTATTCTTTTAATAATCGTTGAATCTTGGTCAAGAATTCCTTGAACTTGTAGCTGTTCCATTTTTCTTATTTGTTCTTCTGCAGAAGACTCCTTTACGGTTTCATTTTTACAGCCCATCATAGAAAACGATAAGAAAAGAGCTAAAACTCCGATGAAAAGGATTTTGGTTAGTTTCATAATTATACTTTTAAAATAAGTGCTTACTCAAGCGGTTTTAGGCTGCTCCGTTATTATTTGTATTATTTTTTTAGTGCATCAGCTAGTTGCTTGGTATCTACATATTGCTGAAATGCTGTTATTTTACCATCTTTAAGTGTCCATAAATGGGATACTTGGGCATCTATGGGTTTGTTGGTCTTCTTATAGGTCCCATTATATCGTAAAGTGGCTAGCACTTGATTATTAGACATATCATGCAACTGAATATCCACTAATTTAAATCCATCCCATTCACTTCCCACTCGAGCAAAAACACCATTTAATATAGCATCTGGACCTATGTAAGGATTCCCATCTGCATAAGCGTTACCTTCGGCTTCATTCCAAACAATATTAGCATCCATGGCTGCAAGTACGGTAGGCATTTCACCTAATTCAAATGCTTTATATAAATTATTAATGATACTAACGTTTTCTGGAGATGAAAGGATTCCTAATTGTTGCATAAACAACATGTTGTCCATAAAATCCTGTTCTTGGGCAATCTTTCCGTCTTTCATTTTAACGAGAGTGACACCTTCAACATTAACTGATTTACCAGTGGCTGGAATACCAAAGAATTCGCCAGTATGTGTGCCTTTAAAATTCCAATGTTTCACTATTTTATCACCTTGTCCAAAAACATCAACTATGGTGAATTTAATGTCTGAAAATCCCGTTAGGTAATTTTGATAATAGTCTTTAAAACCTTTAATTCCTACTATGTTTTCAGGACTCATAATGAGTGTGATACCTGTATCGAAATTGGTATCATTGATGAGGTCTATTTTTCTGTTATTGATAATTTCATCCCAAGTGTTGGTGTACATGTTTACGTTTTTTTCAACTTGATTACTGCATGCTGAAGAGAAAAGGACAAGGATAAGGATGGGTACTAATGTTAATTTTTTCATGTCTGTTTTAATTTAATGGTTAGTCTATTTTAATGATTTGTTTATTTCGCTTTATGCACTTCCAATTCAATTTCGATCATAAACCCGGGCAATGCCAATTCTTTTACGCCCAGCCATGAGCCCGTTGGGAATTGTTTGGTATAGATTTCATTTCGATAAGTGGAAACTTCAAGAAATTTTGGCATGTTGGTTGTAAAAATATTTTCAACTACCACATCGTCAAACGTGCAACCGTAATGTTTTAACACTTTGTCTAAATCGGCATAACAGTTTTTCATTTGTTGCTGCAAATCGCCAATAGCTGTTGGATTGCCTTCATTGTCCATACTTACGGCACCAGAGATTTTAATGTCGCTTCCAATTTTCACGGCATGTGAATATCCATAAGCTTTTTCTA
Source organism: uncultured Flavobacteriales bacterium (assembly GCA_963976005.1). Taxonomy (GTDB): domain Bacteria; phylum Bacteroidota; class Bacteroidia; order Flavobacteriales; family Flavobacteriaceae; genus Yeosuana. The sequence continues at coordinate 101,722 of CAXBJF010000003.1, forward strand.
TTTCTGGGCGAAGGAGAAAGTATTCAGGTTTTTCTGTTTCAACCATTGGTTCGGTTGGCATTTCTGTTCTTTTGGCTGTTTCGTTACAGCTCATTAAAGACATTGTAACTAATAGTGTTACAACTCCCAGAGTTAAAAGATTTTTTTTCATGTCTGTTTTCATATAATGGTTCATATGATTTTTTGTTGAGTTATTACTATTTTAAATAATTGTTGTTCTTCTTTCGTTGTTTTCTTTTGTCCCTTTATGGACTCAATGTTGGTAGCTTTTATAAAAATATATGTTGTGCCTTTAGGTACAACATATATTATGATTTATTTTATATCTCGTACCTCACGGCACGGAGATTTGGTTCTATTTTTATGCTACCAACATTGAGTCCCTAACGGGACGTATTTAATTTCAATCTACTTTCAATATGTTGTCCACTTCGCCTAACTGGATGTGTTCAATTTCAATCTTTTATCAATATGTTGTCCACATCACCTAACGGGATGTGTTCAAAATTCAAATTCAATCTTCTGCACCATATTTTAGCTGCCGGTTATATTCTTCAGAATCAAAACTGCCTTTAGATTCTTTTATAAGCCCTTTATCGTCCAATTGCCAAAGTTCAAAACCACTGATATTTATTTTTTTTCCTGTGCCATTGGACCCTGTGTTGGTTCCGGTCAATGTCCAATGAAACTCAATGCCCTTTGGGGTTTTGACCAAACTGTCAAAGCCAACTTTCATATCGTCTGGAAAGGCATCCATAAAGGCTTTGGCGTCTTTGGCTATGGCAGTTCTTCCAACGGCAGCATCACCATTGTTTATGCTCAAGGATGCTTCTTCAGCAAAAAACAAAGCGACAAACTTGGGGTTTTGGCTGCACCATGCCTGGGCATAGCTTTTTGCGAAGATCATGGGGTCATAGATCATGTCAATGGCCGCAATACGTGTTGAGGTAAAGGAAATGTTTACAAACTTCCAGTCATCGTTTTCCTTGATGAGCGTGAAGTAGTCTATATTATGTTTGATCGGCACGCCAAAATTATGTAAAATAGCATCAGCTTGTACGAACGCCAAACGGCCTTCGCTCACATGGATGGTGTATTGGTTTACAGGCTCGTAGTAGGGCTGGTTGATCCTGTTTTTTGCGGCCACAAAGTAATCCTCAACGAGCATTGTTTCGGTTGTCCACTTTTCATCTTTTAACCTTGTAATCCCAAGATTGGCTTTATTGGCCATCATTTCTGCCATGGCATCGAGGTTATAGTTTCCCGCCACAATCAAAAATTGTTCTACCTTGGCCTTAACGTCGGCTTCATCTTGTGTCCAGACATGGTCCTTTGCCTTGTGGTTGTGTTTCATAGTATCGGTATTTTGCCCAAAACTTATATTTGTCATCATCAATCCGAAAGTTGTACATATTAAAACGTAATTTTTAAATTTTTTTTTCATGTCAGTTTAAGTTTATGGTTTCTGTGTTTTAATGGTTAAGCCAATCATCAACATGACTTATCTTTTATAATTTATATCGGTAAAGTGTACTGGAACCTTTTACAAAAGGATATTTTCCTGAAGTCCAATACAAATATTCTTCTTTACTGTCCAACGTACAATTAGAGGTAAATTCAGGAGTTTGAATATGTCCTAATAGAACTCCTTTTGGAGAAACAAACCATATACCATTATATCCTGAGAGCAGGATGACACCTTTCCTTGAAACGGTCATGCCATCAAAAAAGGGCATTGATGACGATGCAGCACGATCTGTTATACCTTTTATGTCAAAGAAATTTACCGGTTTAATAATATCACCTTTTTTGTTCAATTGATAGGTTAATACGTTTCCGTTTTCAGTATCCGAAACGTATAAAAATTTAGCGTCTGGTGATAAGCCAATGCCGTTAGGTCTTTGAAGGGAATCAATCAACAGTTCAACTTTATTGTTTTTAAGTTTATAAACTCCGTTAAACGATAATTCTTTAAGGCTATCTGTATCTGCATTTGTTAGTCCGTAAGGCGGATCTGTAAAATAGAGCACCCCTTTTGGGCTTAAAACAATATCATTGGGGCTGTTGAATTTTTTTCCGTTGAAATCTGTCACGAAATCGGTTATGGTTTTATTTAATTTAGGATTGATAATTTTACCAATCTGCCTTTTTGTTTCATTGGTGGATGCATAATTTCCCTGCATGACAAGTAAATCCCCTTTTTTGTCAAGTAGCAATCCATTGGCGAAACCTGAAGGTTCCAGCCACACCGAAAGGCCTTCGGTTTCATTCCAAAAATATATTTTGTTTTCCGGAATATCAGAGAACAGCAATCCGTTTAAGGCATCAACCCAAACAGGTCCTTCCAAAAAATGTTTATTGGGAACAATTTCCTCAATGCTGTTTTTACTTGAAAAATAAGTATCAAATTGATCATTAAAAATCAGGAGTTCAGGAAAAGGGATATGCTCTTTTTGTTTTAGCACATTGCTGTTTTGAGCTGAGACAATCGAGCTCATGGTCATTATTGCCGAAAGCAAAAAATATAACATGTTGTTTTTCATGGGTGTGGTGTTTTTATGTCCGTAACTATTCTTTAAAAAGTACATTGCTTTTTTATTTTTTAGTTTGATTAAAATAGGCTTTACAGTATTGAAAAAGTGTTTACTCATTGGCACTCCACATGCCATATATGGATATCCATTCCCCTTGCGCATTACGCTTTAATATTTCTGTGTATTTTCCTATATCAGTAATTATTGAACCATCTTCTGCTTGGAATTTTAATTCAAAAGTTCCTACCTCATAGCCTAAATCACCATCACTTGATGCATCTATGGTTTTTACTGAAGCGGCCACTAAACCTGCATCAATGGCTTCCTGCCAATAGTTTTTAATGTTTTCGCGTCCGGTAACCATGGGTTCATTTGGAGGTAATAGCGATGCATTTTCAGCATATAAATTTGCTGCAGCAGTTGCATCTTTTGCAACCAATGCTTTTGCAAAATCCCGGTTCATTTGCCCGAGTTCTTCACTGGTGGCAGGTCTTGAGGCTGCTGTTTTTGTTTCCTTTTTGCAAGCTGTTACCGATAGTAATAATGCCACTACGGTTAGTGCTAAAAATTTGGTTGTTGTTTTCATAATAATGTTTGCTGATTTAGTTAGTATTTATGTTAATGCCAGAATATTCTTTTTAAATGAATCTAAAGTTTTTCTATGCTTTTTAAAGTTTATTAGTTTTATAAAAAATATAGTTATCAAAGGTGATATTGCGGTTATTAATAGCACATACTCCCAAGACATAAGTTCTTTAAAAATGCCTACAAGTCCGGAGCCAGCCGCACGACCCATGTTGGAAAGGGCCATAAAAAGCGTGAACTGTGTAGCTGCTACGGTTTGCCAACAAAGTTTCATGCTGGCTGCAAAAAAGGCAATAGTGAGAAATGTATAAAACAGATAGTACAACAGAATAAAGCTAAATATAAATTTATCATTCCCCCATAAATTGGGCGATAATGATAGTCCGATAATCAATATTACCAATATGCTTAGGTAAAGGATGATCATTTTTTTGTCGCCAAAAAAATCAACCAATGCACCTCCTATAAACATGCCAAAAAAGCCTCCAACAACAGTAGTAATTGAATATACTTGCGAAAAGGATGTGTTGGTCCAACCTAAGTCTTGAATGGTGAAAATGGGTAAAAACGTATCAATCAACCCAAACATGACACCAACAATAACCGAAGCCATACCCATAAAGAGGGTCGATGGTAAAAGGACTACTTTTAAAAGACTTTTAAAGATTTGACGCCAACTCCCTAATTGTGCATTTTTAGAATCGTGAGATGGTTTCCCTTTTGTCCAAGGCATGATTTTTTCACCTGGACGCTCCCTAAAACAAATGGGAACAAGCATGATAAAGGCAACGGCAATGGATAACGATGAAATTGCCGTGGCAAAACCCAACAGATTAATTAAAGCAGTTCCAATGACCAAGGACAATGATACACCAATGGTCTTTGAGCCCCACATTAATCCGTTGGCCCTGGCTTGTTCGTTAATTGGCACTACATCTATGGCCATACCATCTGTGGCAACGTCTTGGAATGCCCCAAAAAAGCTAATAAAGAATCCTGCAATCATTAACCCATTCAGATTGTTTAAAGGATCTTGAACCAAGCCAATAGATAAAAAACTAACTATTAATCCCAATTGCCCAAAGATTACCCAAGGGCGTTTCCGGCCCATGGATAAAATGGTAAATCTATCCATTAGTGGTGCAATAAGAATTTTAAAACTCCAAGGGATGCCAATAACAGCCACAAAACTTGCAATTTCAACGGGCGTTTTATGGTTCATGGCCAACCACGCCGGAACAGCAAAATAGGTAATACCTTCGGGAATACCTTGTGCGAGGTATAATGCCGAAAATGTCAGGTATCTTAAAACAGGGTTCTCGCTTAAAAAACGATTGTTATTTATTGATTTCAAGTGGGTGGTTTTTATAGGCAGCTTGTTTATTAAGCTGCCTTTAGATTATATAACCTTATTTAGCATTCAACAATGAATCGCTATAATAAATTGTTTGAGAAATAATTTTTCCTTCAGCATCAAAACCGTTGCTAAGATGAACCATTAATGCTATCTTTTTCTTATCTGATTTTCGGATTACATTATATTTCCACCAAGACAATACTTCGCGACCATTACTCATTTCGTATTCTAAGTAATCAGGGTAACCTACAACGTCTATACTTGTAATTTCAAAGTCGTTTAAAAACCCTTGCCACATTGGTTTAGTCTCTTCTTTTGTGTAAGATTTTCCAAATTCATCATTAATATCATTGAAAGTAGCATCATCACTGTAATAGCTCAAAGATTTATCTACATCTAAATTTTCAAAAGCAGACATCACTTTACGAATTGTATTGATGTTTTCATGATGATTGTAAATGGTTCCATTTGTTCTATTTGAATAACTGGCAGCTATTTCGTCGCCAATGCTCGTATTGTTATAATTTATTATGGTCTGGATTTTATTGTCTTTGTTCACAATAAAAAGGCGATGCATGGGCATATTTACTTTTACACCTGTTTTTTTGTGAACCCCTTTTAGATCTTCCCAGGTTTGAACCCAAACAACGTCTTTTTGGTTGTTATCTTTATATTCTATAGCATCTGGATAGGCACCTTTTGAGCGACTGATAGAATAATAATCCAAAGCATCAAACCAGCCTTTTGCACTTTTAGAAAAAGAGGCTTTATCTTGCCCTTTGTCATTAGGATTCAAACCTACACCATTGTATGATTTGAAATCGTCTGCTAAATAACTGGCAACTTTATCGGAATCACCACTTACAAAAGCTTTAGTCATATTTTCAACCACCGTTATGGCTGGATGTTCAATATAAATGGTTCCATTTGTTTTTTTCTGTCCAAATGTTGTAAGGATACTTGCTAAGGCAAGAACGAGTAATAAATTTAGTTTTTTCATTATTTTTGATTTATTAATTATTTAAAATTTAATTGGATTGTTGATTTCATGTTATTTTAATATAAAATATTGTCAAGTACCTTATACAAATAGCGCTCCTGATTTTGAAAATTTTTGTCTGAATTAAAAACTTCAAGGACTTCATTTTTCAAATCGTTGATTTCCTTGTGTGAATATTCGTGTTTCCCTATGACATATTCAATCTTTTCAAAACAAGTGTCCTCATCATCATTTCTAAATTCTTTGTATATTCTTTTGAAGATTTTTGAATCTACTTTAGACTTTATTAAATTGATTTCAATCTTTGATTCTTCACTATCTATTTTTGCACAAAGCATCAAAATGTAAATTTTCAGCTCTTCCTTTGACCATTGTGATAATTCATTTTTCATTTTTTTAAAATTTTGAATGTGATATTTAATTATGCATTGTATTGTTCTAAAGTTTTCAAAACTGACTGAAATGGCAATCCCAAATCATGTTCTGCCATTGTATTTTGATAAATTATTTTTGGTTGATGTTTTGGTTGTTTATTATTCAACATCAATGAAACATCTGAAACCGGATAGGATGCACTACTTAATAAATAATTTTTGCCATGTAACCCAGAAATAGTGGCTGCTTTGTAAACACCTTCGGCAACATCTTTAACATTAACTATAGCCATATCTGCATCGGTGTCAAAAAGCATTTGAACAAACGGGTTAGGAGCTATTTTGTTTTTCAATAAAAATTGTAATCCTGTTGATGTAGAATCTTCTCGGTTGGATAAAGATTTTCCAAATACTGCTACAGGCGACACACTTGTAATTTCAAAATCAAGATTAGGGTGGGTTTTTATAAAATTATTTACGGTTTGATTCGCAATAAATTTTGCTTGTGCATAAGGATGGCTTTCCTCACTCATAAAAGGTGTGTCATTTTCACTAAAGCTGTCATTTGGTGTTTTGCCTCCTGCCGGCATGGGGAAATTAGTGTTCCAAGCAGCAACTGATGCTATGAGTACAACTTTATCAATGGTTGGTGTTTCCTTGATTACTTCAAGAAAATTTTTGGTCCCGTTTATGGTTGGATCAAACAATTCGGTTTTGGCATCTTTAAAGTCTAATTGAAATGGTGTGCCTCCATGAATAACAATATCACAGTCTTTCACAAATTCTTTTAATTCCGTTTTATTTTCTACATGTAGTTCACTAATGTACAAATGATCGGAAAAGTCAAGATTCATCAAATGTTCATATTTCTCCTGTTTTGAAATATTGGTAGTTGAAACTTTTACTTCAAATCCTTTTTCTAAAAAACGTTTGGTTATATAACTTCCTATGAAGCCCGAACCACCTATTATGCCTACTTTTTTCATTGAAAATGTGTTTTCATTCCCTTGAATCCCGATAGCTATCGGGAGGGAAATTGTTAATTTTTATTTTTATATAAACCAGACAGGTTTATGATGATAAAAAAACAGGCAGTTGGCAACATTTGGTGACTAACTCAAATAAACATTAAAACAAAAATTGATTTGTTACTATTGCCATATTCTCTCCCAAAAACCTGCCTGTTATTTACATTTAGTGCTCTTTAATTTCATTATCAATAATGCTATTGTATTCTTTGGATGAACGTTTCAATTGCTTACTGAACTATTTAGTTTCAGGAGCAGCAGGCATGTTGGTATTCCATATATTGGAAAATATTTTCCAGTTGCCATCTTCCTTTTTCCAAATGTTTATGTACTTTCCTATGTCAATGAGATCGTTTTCGGTAAAGCGCAAATAATAGCTGCCTTCGTCAATCAGGTAATCTTCGTTGCCATAAAAAGCCGTGGTTACTTCACTAAATTCTTTGATACCATAATTCACCCATTCTAAATTTACAGCTGAAATGGCAGCACGTCCTGTCACAACGTTGGAATTGGGTGGAAACGATTTGGCATCCCGTGTGAAGATGTTGTTCAAAAATGCAGTGTCCTTTGTTATATGTGCTTTTGTAAACTGATTGTTTTTTTCTTCAATGATTTTTTTCAATGCGGTTATGTCAAAGGATGAAGCACTATCTGTAGCGGTGTCTGTTGAAGCGGTATTATTGTTGCCGCAGCCAATGGTCAATAATCCAGCAAATGTGATTATTGGAATAATAATAGAAAATTGTTTCATTTTATTTGTTTTAAAAGTTTATCCAAAATATAAATTGATTGAACCCATCATTCTGTTAAGCTAATCTTCAGGGAGCAGTCAATTATTTATCAAATCTGGGAGATCAGTAAATTAGCCTAGACAGAAAGGAAATGCTCTGGTTGATTGTTTTTTTTAACACTAAAACTGAAAACTTCTTTTTAACTATTGCCGCATTTATCACCACAAAAAAATAGCTGCCTGTTATTTATACTTTATTTGGGCGGTATTTGTGTATATCCTAATTGATTGTATAGGGTTAGATTATCATAAAAAGCATCTTCTCTTGAGAATTTACCGTTATTTTGAATGGTCCATATACTATGGCCATGGGTAACTATGGCTTTGTTTGTGGCTGGATTACCTTGAAAAGGTTTGGTGTTTGTACCCGTACATGTCCAATTTATATGTATTTTGTTTTCTGTTATTTGATAGTCATTTAACTTGACTTTAAAATCGGGAAATGAGCCATGGAATACATCCATTAAATTAGTACCATATTCGGCAGAACCCTTAGCAATAACGTTTCCATTTTCTGTTCTCACAAAATTATCTGCCATTGCAGAAGCCATCAAATTTTTATCATTTGTATTCCAGGCTTTTACCACGGTTTCAATAGATGATTTCAAGGTTTTTTCTTCAACCGACATGTTTTTTGCTGCTTCAATCTCTTGAATGGCCAAAACAATTGGTGAATTGTCCCAATATCCATATTCCCTAACAATTTTACCGTTTATAAATTGTGCCGTTAAATGAACAGGTATGTTAAGTTGTTTGTTGTTTGCTGCCAATGTACCTTGCCAGCTGCCCCAAAAGTTGACCCAGGTACGTCCTTTATTGTCCACCACCATTTCATATTCTTGACCTTTTTCAATGATTTTTCTTGAAGAAAATGATGTTTCATTATTTTTATGAAAGGCTGGTATGTCAAGGGCTTTCATTGGTTTATTGGTGTTAAAAAAGACATTGGCCGTATCGGCATAATGAGACACCAAAGACTCCCAATTTTTATCGGTATAATCTTTAATTCCAGCTTTGTAAGTTTCAATTTCAGGAGCGTTTTGTGTATAACGTTGCTCGTTATTACATGATGAGAGAAGGACTATTGCAAATCCCAATAATATTATATTTTTCATTGGTTGGTTGTTATTTAAACCCGACAGGTTTTTAAGACCTGCCAGGTTTGGGTTGGTTGGTTAACAAAATTAATTTACTTATTTATTTTGATGGCTTATCTCTTCGCTTAACGTGTAGATGTATGACCAGTTGCTATCTACGGATGCCCTAAATTTGGCCCTAGTGGCATCTGTTTTCTTTTTACCATGTACTTTTTCATAGACTTCCCAAACACCATCGACATCAATATCCAGCCCTGCAAAATTTTTAAACGGAATGGATACAAAATAATCGGCTTGATCGGGAGCGCCTCCCATTACATTGAACCAAAACCCGCGTGGTTGCCCCTCTATAGATCTTAATGAAGAAGTAACATCTTTGATGACACTATTGAACTCTGTGGAATTATTGACCTTAAATGATGCTACCCAGACTAATTTCATGTCAGCCATAGGTGGTCTGCTAATTTCTGGAATAGAACGTGCAATATTGTAATTGACACTTTTAACATGAGGCATAATAAAATCTTTAATGGTTGCCCTGCATGCTTTATTGACCTCTGTGGTTGGCTCGTCCATTTCTGCCCAGTTGTTCATCCTACCGGTAAAGATATAAACGACACCTTCACCCTGAACACGTCGCCATAAATTCCAACTGTCGGGACCTTTGTTCTCCAGGTAGCATTCTTTCCAAAGTTTAACACCTTCAATAAATTGTGTTTCGTGCCCTTGTTTTAAAGTGATTTCGGTCATGTTCAACAAGCTGCTTTCATTGTTTTGAGCTAATGCTAAAACAGGTAGTAATACAATTAAATACATTAATTTTCTCATAATATTTGGTTTTGGTTAATAATTATTGTGATCAATTTTTATTTTTCTTGGCCTTTGTTTTAAATTCCACTTGGACGACTTCCATTGGGTATTTGCCTATGTTTTGGGGAAGATGTTGTGCGGCATCGGTCCACATGGTCGAACCTGCTTTTCCTGATGCCTCAATAATTTGTCCATCAGGTAAGGTAAATGTTGCTTCATAGTCTGTTACAAAAAACACATAGCCTCTGGCATGACTGTGCATGACCGATTTTTCGCCCGGGCCATATTTAATTCTCAGTACCCTAACTTCATCGTTTTCAAATTCTACGGTGTAGTGCTTTGGGTCAACTTTTGTGGCGTCCTGCGCCAGTATTTTTGTTGGGATCATTAATGCCAATACTACCAGTGCGGTTATGGCGATTGCTGATTTTTGGATTGATTTTTTCATGATTATTTAATTTAATGGATTAATTTAATTTAAACCCCACAGGTTTTCAAAAAACTGTAAAGGTTGGTTGGTTATTATTTTGATGTATATCCTAAATCTGGTCTGATATTCGCTTCCAGTTTTTCGTATCTTAAACAATTAAAATACATTTGGTTGATGATGTCTTGCGATTCTTTACCTACAATGGCATCATTCTCTTTTCCTGTTTGCTCCATATCAAGGGCATCTTTTGCTGAAATGGCCACCATAACATATTCGCCATCTGTTCCAAAGCCACTGTTATATACCCTGTAATACACTTTGGATTTTTTGGCCTCATTAAGTGCTTTTAGCTCTTTTAATTTTTCTTTGACTATAGTTCTATTTTCAGGGGAAACATAAAGAATATGATAATTTCGGTAGTTCTGGCCTTCTTGAGTTTGCGAAATACCTTCTGGCATATACGTTAGATCTTTGTTTAACGAAATGATGTAATCAAGTTCTGTATCATAGCATTTATCCATCCTATTAAAGAGATCTGCAATTTTATCTCTTCCTTCTTTCTCTATGAGTTGAGTAATGAATGAAGGCTTATCTATGTCTGCATAATTTTTAATTGATGAAACATATAAATAGTGTGAATTAGAAGTCACAGAACATAGCCAACTAGCATCTGTAATTTGATGTTTGTTTACCATAGCCATCATTTCTGCGAGAATTCCTTCATATTCCATAACATGAGATGGTTTTACAATATCTTCGTGTACACGATACATGTCTTGTGCATTTGAGAGCATTGGAGTAAACATGAGTAAGATTACCAATACCAAGGTTGATTTTAAAGTTTTCATAATTAATAGTTTTTAATGGTTAGTCAAATAAGAATCACTTGTGACTCCTTGTCTAAGTAACTCATAATCATTATAAAAGCAAAGGAGGTTAGGACGAAATATCGTATTAAATGTCCGAAGACTCCATTTTATTTATCAAAGTGCTATTAATTAAATCTCAGGTCAAACGGTACTTATATGGTTTGCAATCTGTTGAGTAATTCATCTTTTAAAGACTTACTTACAGGTATGGCTTTTTTAGCAATTACAATATGACTAGTGGCTATTTCATCAATTTGGGAGAGGTTCACAATAAAGGAGCGATGTACTCTTAAAAAGTGTTTTTGAGGTAATTTTTCATCAAGATCTTTCAATGTCATTACCAATAAATATTCTTTTAATTTACAGTAGATACGGCAATAATTACGTTCTGCTTCAATGTATAGGATATCTTTAATATCTACCCGTACCATTTTTTCAAGATGTCTTACAAAAATGCTGTCACTTAAAATAAATGGAGCTGATTTCTCAACTGAATGAGTCGCTGATTCATGTTCAGATTTAACCCTGTTTATGGTTAATTCTATGGCGCGTTCCAGGTCTAATTTTTTGAAAGGTTTGGAAATAAAGGCATAAGGATTTGTTGATTTTGCTCGATTAAAATTTACTTCATCTGCATTGGCTGTTAGGTAAATGATGGGAATGTTAAAAGATTTTTGCATTATTTGAGCCAGTTCAACACCATCCATATTGCCTTTTAAATTGATGTCCAAAAGCAAAATATCTGGTTGGTGTTGCTCAATATGAACCAAGGCTTCTTCACCTCTTGGAATGATGCCGGTTACTTCATAACCTAAAGTTGTGAGTTGTAACGAAATGTTCGCTGCTATTATCATTTCGTCTTCAATAATTAATATTTTAGTAACTGGATTCATTTATGCTGCAGTGTTTAATTTAAAGTGAAATAAAACAGAAGTTCCATTTTGGTTTTCTTCGTTCATTTCACCATTAAGTTGTTGGGTCAGTAATTTGATAAGTTGCGAACCAAAACCGGTTCCTTTTGGAGCTAAACCGAATATTTTACCTACACCATTATCGGACACTTTTAGTGTTAAGGTTTCTGGATTTGATTTTGATAAACTTATCATGATGTTTCCTGTTGCATTTTCAGGAAACGCATATTTTAAAGCATTGGTAAGCAATTCATTTACAATTAATCCAATAGGAATTGCTGTATCAATATCCAATTCTAAATTATCCATGGCGCATTCAATTTTAACTTTATCATCGGCATTAAAAGTATCTAGGATGCCTTCGCCCAAATTAAGAAAATAGTCTTTCATTTCTATACTTCCCAGATTATTGCCTTGATACAGCTTTTGATGGATGATCCCCATGGATTGCACCCGGTTTTGGCTGGCTATCATGGCATCTTTGGTGGCAGAGTCTTCTAACTGTGCCGATTGTAAAGCTATTAAACTTTTTACAAGTTCCAAATTGTTTTTAACCCGATGGTGGATTTCTTTTAAAAGCAATTCGTTTTCTGCATTTTTGGTATCCAATAAGCTGTTTTTAATTTGTAGTTCTTCATTTATTTTTTCAAGTTGAAGGCTGGTCTTTCGTTTCAGGCGGTAATTGCGGTAAACCAAAGCCAATACAAGTGCGCCAATGACCAAAGCGATAATGAAAATACGTTGTTGGGAATACTTCCGTTCCAATACTTCGTTTTGTTCAAGCAAATTGACCTCGAGCTCGTTTTCGCGCAGGCTTCTTTCGTTCGTTTCTTTTTCAAAATCAAGTAATTCTGAATAATATTGTTCTTTATATTTTAAGGCATTTATTAAATCTCCTTTTTTTTGATAAGCATTACCAATATATATCAATATATCTAAGGCAGATTTTCTGTTATTATGTTTTAAATGGAATTCCCTGCTTTTTTTATAATAGTCTATGGCAGCGTCATAATTTTTGTCCTTAAGCTCAAGATCGGCAAGCAATCCGAAACAATAAGGATAAATACTGGTATCTTTATTGTAGGTTTCCATAATTTTGATTGCTTTCATGATATGTCTTTTACCTTCATCAAATTGTGCAGGGCTGATGCTGTCCATTCCAGACGGTGGATAAGTAATCAATTCGCGACCAACTTTGGAATAATACCAAGTATGTGCATACGGGGTTTTATAATCTTTTAGCAAGGATTTCATGTCTGCCATATAATGATGGACAGAATCGTTGTTTACATCTGTATGGTACGAAAGCAAAAACTGATTGAGGTTAAAAATTTTCCAGATATTTTTCTGTGGAGAATGATTTTGGTAATACGTATAGCTTTTCAGTAAATATTGATGCGCCAGTTCCCGTTCATCAGTTAGTCCATATTTGTAGTGAAAAATGCCCTTGTACATTTGTATTCTTGCTTGTAATTCTTCACTAAGGTTTGGCATAGGCAAGGAAAGGGCTTTTGTGAATAAAGCCAGAGATTCTTTTGGTTCGGCAATATCCAGTTTTATTAAAACAGCCCATAAAGCGAGATAATCAAATTTTAGGATCTGATATCTTTCTATATCTTCCGGTAGTTTTTCAACATAGGACCACCCGGTTTGAGCGTTCAAATCCAATTGATCCATAGTGGTTGAATAAATAATCAGGTCCATATAAACGCGCCCTAATTGCTCAAAATGAGTGAGGTTATTTTTATCAAGGCAACGGATGGCCTTATTAAAATAATAGCGACTGCTGTCTTGATTGTATTGTGGCATGTCATTAAACCACAAAGCTTTATTTTGAAATATTTTACTTTGTTCCAAAAATTCATCCGTACCATTTTGTGGAAAAACACCGTTGAATACAAGAATAAAAAAGAGTGCTGAACTAATTTTCATAGTCAGTTGGATGTTTCTTTTTACGCTTTTTGAACCTGTGGAAGTCATTGTTTTTTATGCATTTATGCTGCTGTATTTAGTTTAAAGTGAAACAACACAGAAGTGCCGTTTTGGTTGTCTTCCTGCATTTCACCATTAAGTTGCTGGGTTAACAGTTTGATGAGCTGCGAACCAAAACCGGTGCCTTTTGGTGCCAACCCTTCTGTTTTGCCAATGCCATTGTCAACTACTTTTAGAGTTAATGTTTCTGGGTTTGATTTTGATAAACTGATGGATATGTTTCCTTTAGCGTCTTCTGGGAATGCGTATTTTAAAGCATTGGTAAGTAGTTCGTTAACAATCAGTCCAATTGGGACAGCAGTGTCCACATCCAATTCCAGATTTTCCATGGCGCATTCAATTTTAACTTTATCGTCCGCATTAAAAGTATCTAGGATGCCTTCGCCCAAATTAATGAAATAGTCTTTCATTTCAATACTTTCTAAATTTTCACCTTGATATAATTTTTGATGAATGATGCCCATGGATTGTACCCGGTTTTGGCTGGCAATCATGGCGTCTTTGGTGGCAGAGTCTTCTAATTGTGCAGATTGTAATGCAATTAAGCTTTTTACAAGTTCCAAATTGTTTTTAACCCGATGGTGGATTTCTTTTAGCAATAATTCATTTTGCTTATTTTTAGCTGCTAATAATGTATTGCTTTTTGTTCTGGCTATGTAACTTCTATATCCAAAAAACAGAAATCCTAAGAGTAAGGTGGCAAAACCTATGCTCAGCCATTGTACTAACCGTTGTTGTGCAAGTTGCGTTTTTTGTGATGCAATGGTATTTTCTTTTTTTTCGGTTTCGTATTGCGTTAACAGGTTTGACATCGTTTTATCGCTTTCTATTTTAGCGGTACTATCTCTCATGATTCTGGCTTTCTTTTGATATTTTAATGCTAAGGGATAATTACCAAGTTTTTCATAAATAGTGCTAATATGTCCGTAATTTTCAGTTAAATTACTTAAATCATTATCTTCTTCTTGAAAATTTACCGTTTGAAGTTGGTATTTTAAAGCTTCAGGATAATTACCGGTTAAAAGGTTAATTTCGCCTAAATTGGCAGATACTGTGGCAGTGGCATTTCTATAGTTTGTTTGTATTGAAAGCGCCAGCGCGTTTTCATATTCATTTAAAGCTTCAGGATATCTCCCCAGTCTTTTAAGTGCATTTCCACGATTGTTCATAAAATCACATAAGTTCATTGGATTAAACTGCAATGATGTTGCTAAAGTGAGTGCTTTATCAAAAAACAAAAAAGCATCTTTTGGATTGTTCATAGCAATTGTAGCGCTTCCTGCATCCGTATAGGCATAAACCAAATCTTCGTTTAATCCGTTTTGTTTACAAAATTCTATGTTTTTATTGGCGTATTCTAAGGCTTCTTTAAATCGTTCCTGCCGGCATAAATCTTCAGATATTCTGCTATTTGCACCTGCAATACCCGCTTTATCTTTTAAAGACTCCATGAGTCGTAACGCTTTTATGTCGCATTGCATGGCGTTTTCTATATCGCCTCTTTTTTTATAAACCCATCCAATTTTAAAAAGGGTCGTGGCTTGTCCTTTCTTATCTTCAATCCCCATATATTCATTTAAAGCTCTATCAAAATGATAAGAAGCAGAATCTAATTCAAGTAAATTGGCATGAATTCTACCTTTCATTTCGTTGAATTTAGGTTGCCAATTTTGGCTTTGATTATTATTTGCAAGTTTTACGGCTTGTCTTGCATAAACTAAGGCTTTTTTTAAATCGGTATTTGAAGCAATAGTTACGATTTGTTCTAATAAGGGAAATTTTTGAGTGACTATGGTTTCATTTGAAAGTAAATTATTAAGACTATCAATGGCTGTGTTTTGTCCAAGCGAAAATTGGAAAAACAATAGAAAAATTAAGGGTGTTAATTTTAATCTAAAATAAAATTTAGGACATAAATGTATCATACAGTCTTTTCGCTATAAATAAATATTAAAAAAAGACTTAGGGGAAATATTGTTTAAATATACTAAATATTATGAATTTGAAAAATTTTTATATTTTCTAGTATTGGCCTGTTTAAAATAGCAGGTCTATTAATGCCGGTATTATTTTCATTAACGGGGAATAAAAAATTTCTTGAAACCGACTATCCCCGCACAGCCATCGGGGAATTCATTAGATTAAATAGACAATTAAAAATAAGGATTAAAATCTGGGTATTTTATTAAAACATCGATGAAATATATAAAAAAGACGACATAATTAACATTTTTATTGAAATTTGCTAGGAGCATAGCAAAAATAATTGTAACAGTATCCCTTGAAGATTATTAGACCCAAATCAACAGTCATGAAAAAAATTACATTACTGTGTTGTATGATACTTTTCATAGTTTCTTGTGAAAAAGATTTAAATATAACTCCACAACAAGAAATATTGCAACCAGATTTAGTTTGTGAAGGTTGCGGTATAGATATTACCAAAGACAATTCCAGATTAACGTTGTATAATACTTTTGTGAATTTAACTCCAACTGGAAAAACTGGTAAAAATTCACTAATATCCAAAAACAGTTCTATTTCACTTGAGTTGAATGCAACTTTAGATCCAATATATATTGATATAAATGGACAAAACGTATTATTAAATGCAAATCAGGTGGCTGTTAAAAATAAAAGAATTGCAGCTTCATATAGCCTTATTGGTGAACCATATTCAGGCGCAGTAGACGTGTTAAGTGTTGATAGATCAGGAAATGTGAATCTTGATGGAACCTTAGTATTGCCGGATAGGGATATTGATGCCATTGATTTTATTAGTACTACTAATTTAATATTTGGAGGGGGATTTGACGCACGTGTTTATTATGGCTCCAGATATTTCTGTAAACAGTATAGACAAACAAGGGAATGATTTAGTAGTAGCAACTACTCTTGGATTAAGTATTTACAACATAAGTGGTTTATAATTAAGAATTATAATAACAACAATAAAGAATTTTGTTTCAAATCAACTTTTAAAAAAATAAAAGAGGCTGTCTAAAAAGTAGTCATTGCGAGTCACGATAGCTATCGGGAGAAGCAATCTGTATATTTCAAGTTATTGATTTACAGATTACTTCGAAATAAAAATTTCTCGTAATGACGGTTAATATATACTTTTTAGACAGCCTCTACATTTTGAATTAAAGATTCCGATTTCCTATTTTACAAGAACTTTGTCATTTTTAATTGCAAAATTTAATACAACAAGCTTAATGACTAATTAGATAGTTCTTCATTTAAGGTATACATATATGACCAGTCACTTGAAACGGAAGCTCTAAATTTCGCTCTTAATGCATCGGTTTTAGCTTTACCATTAGCTTTTTCATAAATTTTCCAAACACCGTCACGATCAACATCCATATCCGCAAAGTTTTTGTATGGAACTGCTACAAAATAATCAGATCCTTGTCCACCTTGAACATTATACCATGTTGCTCTTGAATCTCCTTCAGCTTTTTTTATAGCAGTACTTATTTCTTTAACTGCCTCTTTAAAACTATCTGAGTTGCTGGTTTTTACATTGTATACCCAAACAAGTTTTGTGTCTTCGGGCATTGGGGTTGTCCTACTTACCTCTGGCATAGAACGGGCAATATTGTAGTTCGTGCTTTTTATATGTGGCCTAATTAAATCAACAACTTTTATACGACATTTTTGTCCTGCTATATCGTTGTCTTCGTCCATTTCTGCCCATTTAGCCATACTGCTTGTTAATGTATAAACAGAACCTTCACCTTGTACTCTTCTCCACATATTCCATTTGTTCTTACCTTCATTGTCCTGATAACATTTTTTCCAGGACTTTACGCCTTCAATAAATTGGGCTTCATGACCTTGTTTTACATTGATTTCTGTTAAGTTCAATAAAAAACTTTCATTTCCTTGCGATACAACCACAAATGGTAGTAACAGTAATAAATACAATAATTTTCTCATAATTTTGATTTTAGTTAGTATTGGTTTTAATGGTTAATATATAATTGCTTTAGGGTTTAGTCTAACTACATTGGTAATCAAAAAAAAAAATCAATCTTGGGCAATCCTTAAGTTTTGTAATGAACTTTAAGGAATATTTTTAAAATCAGGTTATTAATTAAACTTAATTTTTGTTAAAAAATATTTGGGAGATTATAAATATAGTATTTTTTTTTGGTTTTTATCAATAGTTTTCTAATGATTAATTAGTTAGACTTTTTTCAATTAATATTTTGAAATAAAAAAATGCCCAACATTTATTGAGCATTTTTTCAAATTATATTTTATAATGTTTACTTGATTAGGACTTTTTCTTTTTTAGATTCAAAATCCAATACCACTTGATTTTTAAGAATATCATCAAATGTTTCCCTTTCTCTTATTAAATGTGCTTTTTTATTATACCATAAAACTTCAGCTGGACGTAATCTCGAGTTGTAATTGCTTGCCATTGAAAAACAGTAGGCTCCGGCATTTTTAAAACATAATACATCACCTTCATTGATTTCATGGATTCTTCGATTATTACCAAAGGTGTCCGTCTCACAAATGTAACCAACTACTGTATAAAATCGTTCTCTTCCTTTTGGGTTCGAAATATTAACAATATCATGATGAGAACCATAAAACATGGGTCTTATCAAGTGATTAAATCCAGAATCTACTTGAGCAAAAACAGTTGATGTTGTTTGTTTAACAGCATTTACTCTTGTTAAAAAATAACCAGATTGACTCACTAAAAATTTCCCTGGCTCAAAAGCTAATGTTAAATCTTTACCATATTCTTTGCAGAAAGCGTTAAATTTTTCGCTCAGTTTTTTTCCTAACTCTTCAATATTGGTTTCAATATCACCAACTTTATAAGGGACTTTAAAACCCGATCCGAAGTCAATAAAATCCAAATTTTTAAATTGTTTTGCCGTTTCAAATAAAATTTCACTGGCATATAAAAACACATCTATATCTAAAATATCACTTCCAGTATGCATATGAATACCGTTAACAGTCATTTTAGTGTTTTCAATAATGCGCAATAAATGAGGTATTTGATGAATGGAAATACCGAATTTAGAGTCTATGTGGCCTACAGAAATATTACTGTTTCCACCAGCCATAACATGTGGGTTTATTCTAATACAAACAGGAATATGTGGATGCTTTGTTCCAAATTGCTCTAGAATAGATAGGTTATCAATATTAATTTGAACCCCTAATTTGGTAGCTTCCTCAATTTCGTTTAAAGAAACACCATTTGGTGTAAAAATAATTTGCTCCGGTAAAAATCCAGCAGCCAGCCCTAACTTAACTTCCTGAATTGAAACGGTATCTATACCAGAACCAAGCGTATTAAAAAACTTTAATACAGAAATATTTGATAGTGCTTTAACAGCATAATTTATTTTAAGCTTTTTTACATCTTTAAAGGCTTCGGTTAAACGTTTATATTGTGAAGCTATTTTTTCGGCATCATAAACATAAACAGGACTTCCAAAATTTTCAGTTATTTTAAGCAATTGAGAATTTAACATAGCAGTACTTTCTTTTTTTTACAAAGATATTTTTTTTATCAATATTAAAAATTTTTAATAACAAAATTTCACTTATTAAACAATTTGTTAAATATATAACATTTATAAAATATAAATTGCATTACCTTATAAATCATTAGTGTAATTAATTGGTATTATTTACATTTGTGACACATAAACTATCAAGCAAATTATGAATTTACACGAATATCAAGGTAAAGAAATATTACGCAGTTTTGGAGTGCGTATTCAACGTGGTATAGTAGCCCAAAATGCACATGAAGCCGTTGCAGCAGCCAAACATTTAACTACAGAAACCGGATCAAAATGGTACGTTATTAAAGCTCAAGTTCATGCGGGTGGTCGCGGAAAAGGTGGCGGTGTTAAACTTGCAAAAAACTTACAAGAAGTTGAAGAAATTGCAGGAAAAATGATTGGCATGAATTTAATCACGCCTCAAACATCGGCTACAGGTAAAAGGGTTCATCAAGTTTTAGTTGCTGAAGACGTTTATTATCCCGGAGAAAGTGAAACAGATGAATTTTATATGTCTGTATTGCTGAATCGCGGAACTGGTAGAAATATGATTATGTACTCAACTGAAGGTGGGATGGATATTGAAGCAGTTGCAGAGAAAACACCTCATTTAATATTTACTGAAGAAATAGACCCAAGTGTTGGTTTAATGCCTTTTCAAGCTAGAAGAATAGCGTTTAACTTGGGGTTATCTGGTACAGCTTTTAAAGAAATGACCAAATTTGTTGCTTGTCTTTATGAAGCTTATGTAAAATCTGATGCGTCATTATTTGAAATCAATCCGGTTTTAAAAACCAGTGATAATAAAATAATGGCTGTTGATGCTAAGGTGACCATTGATGATAATGCTCTTTACAGACATAAAGATTATGTTAATTTACGTGATTTGCGTGAAGAAAACCCAATTGAAGTAGAAGCTAAAGAAGTTGGATTGAATTATGTGGATTTGGACGGAAATGTTGGTTGCATGGTAAATGGTGCTGGCTTAGCCATGGCAACCATGGATTTAATTAAACAAGCAGGCGGAGAGCCGGCAAACTTTTTGGATGTAGGCGGAACTGCTGATGCTGCCCGCGTTGAAGCAGCCTTTAGAATTATATTAAAAGATCCTAATGTAAAGGCCATTTTAATAAATATTTTTGGTGGCATTGTAAGATGTGATCGGGTTGCACAAGGTATAATTGACGCTTATAAAAATATGGGAACCATAAACGTGCCCATTATAGTGCGTTTACAAGGAACCAATGCCGATATTGCAAAAGACCTTATTGATAAATCAGGTTTAGATGTACAAAGTGCCGTGCAATTTCAAGAAGCAGCAGATAAAGTTCAAGCAGTTTTAGCTTAAAAAAAATATTTTATAATTAACTAACGGAATGATTTTTTAATCGTTCCGTTTTTTTTGCACTTTATTTTCTCCCTTTTTTGGCATAGGACCACGTAAATGTATAATTAAACCATTTAAAAAATTTCTTAATATTTGGTCGCCACATTCCATATATTTTGGATGGTCCTCACTTCTAAAAAAAGCGCCAAGTTCACTTTTGGATATTCTGAAATCCACAAGCTCTAAAATCTTTACAATGTCATCATCCCTGAGTTTTAAAGCAACTCGTAATTTCTTTAAAATATCATTATTTGTCATATCCATATTATGCAAAAAAGTAAATAGTATTTATTTACAAAATTAATTGAATACATGGAGGTTTTCTGCGTTTTCTGCATTTTTATGGAGTCACATAATATTTTTTAAAATATTTTAATTGATTTTATTATATAAAAATTAATTAACTAATTGAATAACAATAATATACATTGATTATTGTTATTATAAAACAAACGAAAAAAGGGTGAATTTTGATTGATTTATTTTGAGTAAATTGAAAATATATGATAAAGTAATTATTATTATCGATGAATTAACCCCCTGTTTTCGATAAGTTACAATATATCACCGATTATAAAAATACGTTTCTGTCGTATCTTTATAATGTAATTAATTAATCCATTCCCTCATGATTAATAGAGTAGAAAAACTAAGTCTTCTTTCGGAAATGATCGCTTTTGCGAAGTACGATAAGGACATAAAAAGTATAGAATATAATTTTTTGTTGGGCGTTGCTAAACAATTAGACATTTGTCGTGAAGATTTTGAATACTTATTGGAGCACCCAATAAACTATATTCATTTAAAATCCCATAGTGAGCGTATTGTTCAATTTCATCGTTTAGTGTTATTAATGAATATTGATCATGAACATGCCTCATCAAAAGTTATAAAATTATATAATTTCGGACTTAGAATGGGATTAAGTCATGAATCAATTTCTAAGGTGTTATACTTAATGGAAAGTTTTCCAAATAAAATAGTGCCGCCAGATGTATTGATAGATATATTTAAAACACAATATAATTAATAATATTTGCTAAGTTTAATTCGAAGTGTTCTGAATTAGAAAAAGCTATTCGTATGTTATACGTTTAGCTTTTCTAATTTAGATTGGTAAGCTTTAATCTCATCACGTAATTTAGCCGCTACTATAAAATCCAATGATTTAGCCGCTTGCTCCATGATTTTCCGTTTCTCCCTTATTTTCTTTTCTAATTCTGGTTTGCTTAAATAAGCGCTTTCAGGTTCAGCAGCTTTTAAAGCATCAAGTTCATAGCTATAAGTACTAACGGAATTCTTGGACAGCGCATTATCTAAACTTTTATTTAATGCTTTTGGTGTAATGTTGTTTTTAGTATTATATGCAATTTGTTTTTCACGCCGGTAATTAGTCTCGTCAATGGTTTTTTGCATGCTATTTGTAATTTTATCAGCATACATTAGGGCTTTACCGTTTAAATTTCTGGCAGCTCTACCAACAGTTTGTGTTAATGATCGTGCGGAACGTAAAAACCCTTCTTTATCGGCATCTAGAATAGCAACCAAAGATACTTCGGGTAAATCCAATCCTTCTCGTAATAGGTTAACGCCCACTAAAACATCAAATAAACCTTTACGTAAATCTTGCATGATTTCCACACGCTCTAACGTATCCACATCACTATGAATATAACGGCATCGAATCTGAATTCTATCTAAATACTTGGTCAATTCTTCAGCCATTCGTTTGGTAAGCGTTGTTACTAAAGTGCGTTCGTTTTTTTCAACACGAAGCTGAATTTCTTCAATTAAATCATCAATTTGATTTAAACTTGGGCGCACTTCTATGACTGGATCTAATAAACCTGTAGGCCGAATAACTTGTTCTACATAGATGCCATCCGATTTTTTTAATTCATAATCAGCTGGCGTAGCACTAACATAAATGACTTGATTTTGGATGGCTTCAAATTCTTCAAACTTTAATGGCCTGTTATCCATGGCAGCGGGAAGTCTAAATCCATATTCAACCAAATTTTCTTTTCTGCTTCTGTCACCGCCATACATGGCATGCACTTGAGAAATAGTGACATGGCTTTCATCTACAACCATTAAATAATCCTCTGGAAAATAATCCAATAAACAGAAGGGGCGCGTACCGGGTAAACGGCCATCCAGATAACGCGAATAGTTTTCAATACCTGAACAGTACCCTAATTCACGAATCATTTCCAAGTCAAATTCCGTACGTTCTTTTAATCGTTTTGCTTCTAAATGTTTGCCTATTTCTTTAAAATAATCATGTTGTTTTACCAAATCATCCTGAATTTCTTTAATGGCACCTTGTAAAACATCAGGAGACGTCACAAACATATTTGCAGGATAAATAGTTAATACATCATATTTTTCAATGACTTGATTAGTTTGAATATTAAAAGACTCCATATCTTCAATTTCATCACCAAAAAAATGAATTCTAAAGGCATCATCGGCATAACTTGGGAATATATCAACGGTATCTCCTTTTATTCTGAAATTTCCATGGTTAAATTCTGCTTCAGTTCTTGAATACAAACTTTGAACAAGTTGATGCAATAATTTGGTTCTAGAAATGACCTGATCGCGTTTCAGGGTTATGACATTTTTTTGAAATTCAACAGGATTTCCAATACCATAAATACAAGAAACTGAGGCAACGACCAGCACATCCCTGCGACCAGAAAGAAGGGAAGAAGTGGCACTTAAACGCATTTTCTCTATTTCTTCATTAATAGACAAATCTTTTTCTATAAAAACACCGGAAACGGGAATATAAGCTTCAGGTTGATAGTAATCATAATAAGACACAAAATATTCAACGGCATTGTTAGGAAAAAACTGCTTGAATTCAGAATATAACTGTGCCGCCAAGGTTTTGTTATGCGCTAAAACCAAAGTGGGTTTTTGAACTTTTTCTATAACGTTGGCAATAGTAAAGGTTTTCCCAGAACCCGTGACACCAAGAAGCGTTTGGTATTTTTCATTGGAATTGATGCCATTTACAAGCTCTATTATGGCTTGTGGCTGATCCCCCGTTGGACTAAATTCTGATTCAATTTTAAATTGCATTTTGCAAAATTACATAAAAATATATGTGTTATCGTTTTAAAGTAAAATGACTTTTAAAGATTCTACCATCTTGCAAAGCAACAGAAAACCAATAATCATCTGTCGGTAGTTTTTTGCCATTAAATGAACCGTCCCAACCTTTTCCAGAAAGATTTAATTCTTTTAGAAGTTTGCCATAACGGTCAAAAATATATATTTTAGAATTAGGTTGAAATAAACTTGACACACCATAAACTTGCCAAGTATCATTAAATCCATCATTATTTGGAGTGAAATATTTTGGAAATCCAATAACTGAGATTAAGCTATTGACGCTTCCACAATCATTTTTTACATCTTTAACATAAACCGTATAAAAGCCAGGGGTTATATTTTCAAAAACATGATTGTCTTGATATGGTCTGTAAACAATGTTGTTTTCATCAAGAAGTTGATATTCATAAGTGCCTTCACCTGAAGTATTTACAGTAATGATATTATTTTGAGAAGCATCAACTACATTTATAGATTGAATGGATGCAATGTTTGAAGCATCAACCATTATAGTTCTTTCTTTAGAGCAATTGTTGGCATTTGTTACATTTACTTTATAAGTTCCAGGTTCATTAACTTCAATACTATAAGTGGTTTCACCATTTGACCAGACATAAGTATAATTATTTGACGAGTCATTTAAAATGCTCGCGTTAATGGTAATTGTTTCAGGATACCTGTTTAAACAATAATAGGTAATATCTTCGGTTTTAATATCCGGAAGTTCATTTACGGTTAAAAGCACTTCACTGATGCCATAACAATTATTAGTATTTTCTACTCGGGCGTATATAGTTTGAGAATAAGGATTAGAATTATTTTTAAAAAAAGCGCCTAGATTATTTTGTTCTAAAAGGGCATCTTCATAAGTTTCAAAATAGGAAATATTCAATCCAGATGGAAGTCCATTAACCACCGCATTATCAGCATCTTCTAAGTTAAAATTGTAAATACCATCTTCTATGCCATCATCATCACATACTATAAGTTCTGTGTTATTAGAATCCGTAATGCTAACATCAAGAATTAATTCAGAAGTATCAAAACAGTCAGTTGCTACATTAAACACTTCTACATAAATAGTTTGAGGATTAGTTGTGTTGCCAAAAAGATTAGCATCTACTTGAATGGTTCTTAAAGGGTCCGTATAGAATTTTGTGGAAAGACCTGCAACACCGCCAGTTAAATTGGCATTGGCTTCATTCAAATTGAATAAAGTTTTCCCATCAACAATCCCGTCTTCATCACATTGTAATAATGTAACATTAAAAGCTTCTGGGTTTGGATTAAATACAACATAAGCCTGTCCTTCAAACCTATCACAATCACCGTTATTGGGGTCAATTAAAACCTTATATAACCCAGGAAGAGAAACATTTAAATCAAAATCAGTTTCAGTTAAAGCCACTCCATTTAAGGTCCATTGGTAAATGGCACCTGGAATTTCATCCCCTTTTAAAATATACGTATCTCCATTACATAGTTGTAAATTTGTAGACGTTGAATTATTACCAATAATATCTATTTTTTGAGAAAAGAAGGATGCTATAAAAGGAGGTAATCCTTGCCTTGAGTTTCTTGTTAAAGGAATGGCGTTATGTACATAATTACAACCAATGCCTATGACATTTGGACTGTTTATAACTGAAAGAAAAGGAGAGCCGTTGTTGTAAGTGATACTCATAGCCCTATAAATTTTACCGTCAGGCCCCAATTGTAATCCACCTCTATATATCTGTCTTTTATCAATTACCATTTCGCTGCTGCTAATATTAGGTGCGGATAAATCATATTGCAATAATGACCCATATTGAGCAGAAGCATCATCAAAATCTTGTTGATTTGAATTGTAATATGCCGATACGTATAATACATTGTTATTTTGGGAAAATTCCACTCCATAGGCCGATTGAGGTTTTGATACACTTGGTGAAAAATTAATGGTTATTTCTTTCTGATTACTCACTGTTCCTGAAGATGTGTCAAAATCATACAGATATAACCCAGAAGTTGCATTGGCACATACAAGTTTTGTGCCATCTGGTGAAAATTTTAAATAACCCCGTCCATCACTGATATTAATATTAAACGTGCTTTTAACAGGAGTCGTATTTATACCCAAAGCTGTTACTTCATAAGCATAAAAAGTATTGAATGAACTGGGATCTTTTGGTAAACCATCTTGAGAGGCAAAAGTAATAACCCAAATCGATTTTGTTTGACAATCTTTAACAACTGCACTAATTTTTTCTGAACTATCAGATAATAAAGGGAGGTTTTTAGATACAACATCACCTAAACCACCATTGAGACTTATATCTACTATGGAATAATTGAACCCATAATCTGGATCTGCTTGTCCTATTGAAGTGTCAACAGTAAATACATAATAAATATTTAGATTTCCGGGGTTTGGAATTATAATGGCCGATTGTGTACTGGATTTATCACCATACAGATTGCTGCCATTCGGCATAATGTTATTATTTCTGTCATAAACAAATCTACCATCTGTATAGAACAATAAATCGCCATTATTATCAGAAATACTTGTACAGCCTTCTTCAGTACTTAACTGTCCGTTGGATAGCGAAGTAATGGTTCCATCTGCATTAAATCGAATACCGGCATTATCGCCAAAATACCAGTTAGAAGCTTCACTTTGAGCAGAAATATTATAAACTACGCAACATAATAGGAAAACTAAAGTTTTTTTCATCTTTTATAAAAGCAATAGCTTCCAAAGATATTATAAATCACGACTTTTTAATAACCTAAACGATAAAAAGATAAATACCGCAGTCCAAGCCAAAACAATAATTACATCGTACCAGTGTACCGCATAATCAAAATCAAATTTTTCACCAACTTGATTGGCTACTGATTGTACTGCATTTAATCGCGAAAAAGGTTGCTTTATTAAATTAGACATAGAGTTTAAAGGAAAAAAACGCATGACAGATGTTGCAAATTCTGCATCCGTTTTCCATCGTAATAACCCGAAAACTATCCCTTCAATAAATTGCCATACAAATAAAAACCCTAAAGCAAAGGCTGAACGTTTTACCAAAATCCCTAAGAATAAACAAAATGAAAAGAACCCGACCAGTTTTACAAAAAAGGCAAGAAGATATTCCAAATCAGAAAAAATAATACCCAATTCTGTGTAATTGGAAAAACACCATCCTAAAATTAAAGAAACAACAAATAAAAATACGGTTGAAATACCCGAAAAGACCAGAACTGTATAAAACTTAGTTAATATAAACTCTTTTTTGCTTAAACCATCAATTAAATTTTGTTTCAAGGTTTTATTGCTATACTCATTGGCCATCATGGATACAATAACAATGGCAAGAAAAAGCTTAAAAATGGCTGCTATATAACTATTGAAATGCCATATATAAGGAAAATTAAATATGCCCATTTCGGCTAAATGAAATTTTATGGGGCCAATATCAAACTTTATTGCAGCTATAAGCGCTATAGACGTAAGTAAAATAAAATAAGTCAGTATTAAAATCTTACTTGCCCTGTTAAGCATTAATTTTTGAAATTCTATATTAAGTAATCTGTACATATTATTTATTGTTTGTTAAGGTTAAGAATTGTTCTTCTAAACTTGCCTTACGTTGCACTAAATGCGATAATGTAAATCCTTGTTCAAACAATAATTTATTAAAGGAAGCAGATTCTAATGGTTCATTTAAAAAGGCGGTTATTAAGTGGTCCTTCACATTTACATTTCCAAAAGATTTATGATTTTCAAGAAACTTAATTAATTCTTCTTGTTTGGCACATTTCAATTCAAAAAAACCATAACTGGAAGTCATCTCATCAACGCGTCCGGAATATAATTTTTCACCTTTACGTAAAACAACAACATGTGTACAAACCTTTTCAACCTCATCAAGTAAATGAGAGGCCAGTAAAATAGTAGTGCCTTTACTGGCAATTTCTTTAATTATTTCCCTGATTTGATGAATTCCTTTCGGATCCAATCCATTTGTGGGTTCATCTAAAATTAATATCTCCGGGTCGTTTAAAAGGGCAGAAGCAATGGCTAATCGTTGTTTCATACCCAATGAAAAGGTGCTGAATTTGCTGTCTTTTCTATCAATAAGCTCAACAATTTTAAGTTTTTCCTCAATTTTACTGTAATCAACTTCTTTAATTTTGCATACTAATTTTAAATTTTGATACGCCGTCATATAAGGGTAAAAATTAGGTCGCTCAATGATAGCGCCTACTTTTTTTAATGCATTATGGGTAGAGACATTGCCATCAAACCATTTAAAACTGCCTGATGTTTTGTTCACCACATTCAAAACAACACCTAAAGTGGTAGATTTTCCGCTTCCATTTGGCCCTAAAATTCCATATACATTACCTTTATTAATGGTAAACGATAAATCTTTCACAGCAGTTAAATAACCAAATTTTTTTGTTAGATTGGTAATTGTTAGGATAGAATCCAAGATATACAAATTTTTATGTTGATGTTATATCAACAGGTTAGTTATAAAATATGACGATAGTTGCTTAAATTTGTTACAAGTTGAAGTATAAATATAAATTTAAAATGCCAAAAAATATTCATAATGGATGATTTAAAAATTTCGAAAAGAAAGCCGTCTTATCTGATAAGTGATAAATTGCACGACTATCTTTCTGAATACAACAGAAACATTAAGTTACCCATATTTTATGAAGATTTGTTGAGGTTTCAAGGGTCTGTTGTTGTGTATGATAAATTTGAAAATGACACACTTTGGATACGTGTTTATTATAATGATTATGAACGTGAAGAAATTGATTTAAGTTTAAAAAAAGTATATACCATTTTACATTCTGATGGTAATGAAAGTTCATTGCCTTTTCTTAATGTAGACGCCATTGATTATTGCACATTTGGAAATTCAAGGCCCTTTAGAATTAAAATAAGAAATATATTAAATGATAATTTCACCTATTTTTATGTTAAAATGGCAGATGCCTCCCGTGTTTATGGGCTGGAGCTGGAACATATGTTATCACCTTACAACTTAAATTTTTTAGTTCATAAAAACACGTTGATTGAAGAGCACATTTCTGGTATTCCTGGTGATGAATTTATTAAAAATATGCTACCAAAATGTTCAAAGTCTGAAAAATCTCAAATTGCTAAAGAGTTTGTTAAATTTAATGAACGTTGTATGATTAGACTCTTAGGTGATATGCGCTCTTACAATTATGTGATAGTACCCACTCATGATTTTGATCAGGTTGTATATAAAATAAGAGCGATAGATTTTGATCAACAATCCTATGAAGGGAAAATCAATATTTATAGACCGCAATTTTTTAAAGAGAATTTTGTGATGGTGAATTTAGTTTCTGAAAGTTTCCAGAAATTGTCAATTGACCAGTATAAAATTGAAGAAAGATCTATCATGGCAAAACGATTAAAAAGTTACCATGACAGGATTGAAGATTTGATGGATTGTATGGTAGTAGATACCATTTCAACAAAGGAAAACGTTGATTCCCTTAAAATAAAAATTTATGAATTTACACTTGATATGAATTTTAAGCGCTGCAAAACTATGGGACAAATCATTAAAAATGCGTTGGCTTATGTGCTTAGAAATTATGAAAATGTGAATCCTAACAACTTAAAGTAGCTTACAAATTAATTCCAGTTTTCATCAAAGTCTAAGCCTTCATAATCGTCAACATCAATGCCATCATCAAATTCATCAAAATCATCAAGGGCATCTGCTTCAAAAATCTTTTCAGGAGCTACATCAGGGATTTGACCTTTTGAAAAAATTAAATTAGGATAACCAGTGCCATTGGTTTCTTCAACAATTTCAGCCAACTCAACATAAAAAGTCCATAAATTAAAAAAGTCGTACACATAAATAAGTTTTGTTTGCATTTCGTAAACAATACTATTTATAGTGGTTTCATTCATTAATTTTGCTGATGCGTCTTCACTCAAATCAAATAAAGAAATTTCCTGTCCTTGATTCCATGTATCGTCACTTACATAAAATGAGGCCATTTCGGTTCCATCAAATCCAAAAGACTGTGTTATCAGGTTATGCAAATCTTCTAATGAATCTGTTTCTTGAATCTCTAAATCACGAAAAACATCGTCATCAGTATCATTATCCAGAATTACCCTAAATCTATAAATCATATTAAAAAATTAAGTTGCAAAGGTAGGCTTTTTCAATTATTTACTAAAACGATGCAAGGTAAATATCATGGAACTTAATAATAAAAAAGCGCCTATTTGATGTGCCACACCAAGCCAAACAGGTACTTGTAAAATAATTGTAAATACACCTAATAAAAATTGAATACTCACTATAATCAATAAAGATGATATGCCGTTTGATTGCATTTTGGTCAATGTGAGTTTTCTTGATTTTAACCAAATACCAAACACAAAGAGGACTACAAAATAGGCTAATATTCTGTGTACAAACTGCACGCCACTTTTTCCTTCAATAAAATTTTTATAAATGGGACTTTGCTCAATGTATACGGTTTCATGCATAAACTTTCCTTCGCTCATCATTGGCCAATGATTATGAATATAGCCGGCATCTAAACCAGCAACAAACGCACCATAAATAATTTGAAGCAATAAAACGGCTAATGCGAATCTTATAAAATTCCGAAATGATTTATTGATGTCTTTTTTAGTTGGAAAAATTAAATCCAATGCAACCCAAAACGTATATGCAAAGGTGATGAAAGCCGTTAATAAATGAGCTGCCAAACGGTAATGACTCACATCCGGATTATCAACCAACCCGCTTTTAACCATAAACCAACCCATAAATCCTTGAAAAGCTCCCAGTCCTAATAGAATAATAGCTTTTTTAATCGTAGGTTTAGTAAGTTGTTTGGTAATTAAAAAATACAAAAAAGGCAATAAAAAAACCAGACCAATAAATCGGCCAATTACACGATGCAACCATTCCCAGAAGTAAATGTCTTTAAAATCTTGTAAAGCAAAATGATTATTAAGTTTTTTATATTCAGGATATTGTTTGTATAAATCAAAAGCTGCTTGCCATTCGACATCATTGGTTGGAGGAATCACACCAGAAATTAATTTATAATTGGATATGGATAATCCGGAATGTGTGAGTCTAGTAATGCCACCAACAACAACCATGATGAAGATTAGTAGGCATCCTGTTAATAGCCAATAGATTATTTTTGTTTCTTTCAAAGTTTCAGAGTTTCAGAGTTTCAGAGGTTCAGAGGTTCAAAGTGGCAAAGTTTCAAAGTTTCAGAGTTTTATTTTGTTTATAAAGCTAGATAACATGCGTTCTATTTCTCTAGAATCTTCATATAATTCATGAAAGGAAGTTTCATTTAAAAAGCCCAAATTCATCGCAATTTCAATTTGGGTTTGTAATTCAAATAATGAACTTAGGGCAATATTCAAAAACCGTAAATAGTCTTTTTTTCCATCTCGTCCATATCCTTCAGCAATATTGCTAGGGATTGAAGTTGCAGAGCGTTTAATTTGAGAAGTTAGTGCGTATAACTCTTCACTAGGAAAAGATTTTGTTTCAGTATAAACTTTGGTAACAAAAGCCATTGATTTTTGCCAAACTAATAATTTTCTATATGTATGATTTTTCATGTTTTTCATGTTTTTTAGTTTCAAAGTTTCAAAGTTTCAAAGTTTCAGAGTTTCAGAGTCTCAGAGGTTTCAGGGTTTCAAAGTCTTTGCCACTTTGTTTCTTTGCATCTTTGTTCCTTTGCTACTTTGCATCTTTGCCACTTTGCCACTTTGCATCTTTGCCACTTTGCATCTTTGCCACTTTGTTTCTTTGCTCCTTAGTCACTTTCAATCCCAACCGTTCTCCTTCATTTAACATAAACCGAAAGGCAGCTTCGTATTCGTTTGGAATATCACCTTCAAGGATGGCTTCTTTTATAGCTTCTTTAATAATGCCTATTTCTTTTGAAGGTTTTAAATTAAATGTGGCCATAATTTCTTCACCAGAAACTGGTGATTGAAAGTTACGGACATGGTCCCGCTCTTCAACTTCAATGATTTTCTCTCGAACAATCTTAAAATTGTTATGATATTTATTGAATTTAATTGAGTTTTTTGTGGTTATATCTGCTTCACAGAGCGTCATTAAATCATCAACATATTCTCCCGCATCAAAAACCAATCTTCGCACCGCAGAATCAGTGACTTCATCATTTGCCAAAACAATGGGTCTTGAACTCATGAATACCATTTTTTGTACAAATTTCATTTTGTCATTTAATGGCATTTTCAATCGTTTAAATAAATGATATACCATTTTGGAGCCTTTAAATTCATGTCCGTGAAAAGTCCATCCAACTTTTTTACTGAATTTTTTAGTGGGTGCTTTTCCAATATCATGTAATAATGCTGCCCAGCGTAACCACAAATCAGAAGTGTTTTTTGAAATGTTATCAACGACTTCAAGCGTATGATAAAAATTATCCTTATGTCTTTGCCCTTCAATTTCATCAATGCCCTTTAAAGCAGTTAATTCAGGTAAAACATATTCTAATAACCCAGTTTCTTCAAGCAATATAAATCCGTTAGAAGGTTTATCACTTTCAAGAATTTTATTGAGTTCAACAACAATACGTTCATTGGTGATAATATTTATTCTATGGCAATTTTTAGCAATGGAATTTAAAGAATCCTTTTCAATTGTAAATTTGAGTTGTGCCGAAAAACGTATAGCACGCATCATTCGTAATGGATCATCACAATATGTAATATCTGGATCTAAAGGTGTACGAATAATTTTTTCTTGCAAATCTTGGACACCATTAAAAGGGTCAAGCAATTCGCCAAAATGTGATTCATTTAAATTAAGTGCCAGTGCATTTATTGTAAAATCCCGTCTGTTTTGATCATCTTTAAGAGTGCCATTTTCAACTACAGGATTTCTGCTATCTTCACTATATGATTCTTTTCTGGCTCCAACAAATTCAATTTCAATGCCATCATAATGCAACATGGCAGTTCCATATGTTTTAAAAACCTGGACTTGAGGTTTATTTGGAAGATTTTTCGCCACCTGTTTAGCAAGGTTGATGCCGTCACCAATGGCAACAATATCAATATCCTTGGCAGTTCCTCTATTTAACAAATAATCACGTACAAAACCACCGATCACATAACTATCTAAATTTAATTCTTTAGCAGATTGTGATATAATCTTGAAGATGTTGTGTTGTAATGCCTCTTTGTAATTCATCAATTAAATTCCAATAATCAAATCCCAAATTCCAAACCAGCTTATATTTGAGTTTGGTGCTTGAAATTTGAGTTTTTATGCTCGTATTACCTTAACTTGTCCATCATTGCTTAATTTTATAATGGATGATGGTTTGCTGGAAATTTTTTCGCGATGCAAATTTACAACATAGTCAACACCTTTTAAAACCTCAAGTGATATTTCTTTAAATGATTTTGGTGAAGGAGCCGTACTTATATTTGCGGATGTAGAAACAATAGCGCCATTAAATCTTCTTAACAGTTGAAAACAGAAATCGTCATTGGGAATTCTTATCGCTATGGAATTATCTTTCGCAATAAGGTTTTGTGCCAAATTTTGTGCGTCATCATAAATTATTGTAATGGGGTCTTCAGAAATATCAAAAAGATCAAAAGCGGCGTCAGGTATTTTTTTGACATATTTTTTGAGCATTCCATCATCAGCAACTAAACAAATTAATGCTTTACTATCATGGCGTTGTTTTAATTTATAAACCCTTTCAACAGCCTCAGTGTTTGTGGCATCACAACCAATGCCCCAAACAGTATCGGTAGGGTAGAGAATGAGTCCGCCTTCTTTTAGGGTTTTTAATGCTTTGTTTATTTCTTCATTCATGACTTAAAATTAATCAAAGTGAATCATTACTTAAATTTATAAACGCCCAATTTCTTTTTAATATTTTTAAATGTATAATTCCAATAAGATGATATAAAGTTAATAGTACTTTGAAATCGCCATTTTGTATAAGGAATTGTGTTTTCAATAATTAATTTTTTTTGTTCTGAATTGATTTTAATATTCTCGAATAATTCAGAAGCACTTACATGTCCATAACCGGAAAACTCATTTACCTTATTTTCCTGATGTATTATTGAAGCCCACACTGGTTTATTTTTTATTTGAATAACATTTTTTTCTCTTTTCCAATGAGAATGGCGAATAGCCCAAACTGTTTTCGGATTTTCGTTTTTTTCTATTAGCGAAATAAAAGGATTATACTGATCAAATCTTTTGCCAATTTTAATAGTTGGATGTGTTTGTATGGTATAACCATCTATAAAGTCTATAGCGGTAAACTGTTGTTTATTAAATCTTTTTTGAATTTCTTCTATATAATATTTACCAATACAGTCATCATTATCCATTCTACTTGTAATGATGTAATCTTCCTTTACATTTGCAACATATTCTTGAATTGAAGGAAGAAAAAGATCCATTCCATCTATAAAAAGTGGAGTGAAATTCTCCATTTTTGTTTTTAAATCTGCAATTACTTTTTTATATTTTTTTGGAGTTGTAATATCAAAAAAAACCAACCATTCAAAGTTTTTATTGGTTTGTGAAGCCACACTGTGAAAGCAAAAATCATTAAAAAGTTCAAATCGATTTTTATGCCATTCATCAGTAAGTACTGCTTTATTTTTTTTACTGGTTGTCCAATCTGATTTTCGCAGATTAAAACGTGTTATTAAAAAATGCTTGAACATATAAATATTAATTTTGGAAACTTATATTTGCAATGATACAAATTTCTATTAGAAATCATTAATTGCAACATACACTATTAAAATGCTTTTTAAAGACTTCTTTTGAATTATAGATTAACACTTTGAGATTGTTTTATGAAAGGAAAAGAATTTAAGTTTTTCAATAAAAATAATAGATCTATTAAATACGAAAATTTACTTTCTGAAGTAATTCATGATTTTGATAGTTATGAAGGTGGTGTTGGAAAAAGAAACATTATTAAAATAATTAATATTGAAGGGGTTGAATTAAATATTAAAGCCTTTAAAATCCCTAATTTAATCAATCAAATTGTATATAAATTTTTTAGAAAAAGTAAAGCACAACGCTCCCTTGAATATGCCAACAAATTAATAGAACTGCAGGTAGGAACGCCACAACCTATAGCTTATTTTGAGTTTACAAGTCCTTTTTTATTTAATAGAAGTTTTTATGTAAGTGAGCAATTGGATTGTGATTTAACCTATAGAGAGCTCACAACCAATTTTAATTATCCAGATTATGAGAACATTTTAAGAGCATTTACTAGGTTTACATATAGTTTGCACGAAAAAAATATTCATTTCTTAGATCATTCTCCAGGTAATACTTTAATTAAAAAGAATGGGAATACTTATGATTTTTATTTGGTTGATTTAAATAGGATGGAATTTAAACCGTTAGATTTTGAAACAAGAATTAAAAATTTTTCAAGACTAACTATTCATAAATCCATGATAAAAGTGATGAGTGAAGAATACGCAAAATCATCTGGTGAAGACTTTAATAAAATATTTGATTTAATGTGGAATGAAACGGAAGCTTTTCAGGAAAAAGTGCGACGAAAAAAGCAATTAAAAAAGAAATATTTAGGCAAAAAATAGGTCAGGTTTTTATCTTCCAAAGCCTGTAAAGTTTTACATATTTTAAAAAGGTAACATTATAGGTTTGCACACAAATAATCAAACCGTTTAAACCGTCTAAAAAGCCTAATCTTAAAAAATAAGCTTTAAAAAAGGCCCAAGAAGGTCTGAATATTATTTTAAATAAGGATGATTTTTTACCAAGTTTAAAATAGGCATTGGCCGCAATAGTTGAAAAGCGTTCTACTTTTAAATTATGTTCAGAATAATCCCTATAGATCCAATGTAATAAGTCACCTTTTAAATATCCGCTTTTCACATTTTTATCTAAAGTGTATCTATCATGTGGATTGATGCCTTTCCAACTTCCACATCCCTTTTTAAAAAGCCTTAATTTTCTATCAGGATACCAATCAGAATGTTTAATCCATTGTCCGCAATAATTATTTAATCTATTACAATAATAACCGTCAAATTGCCAATTTGATTTTACATTTATAATACTTGTTTTTAAATCTTCTGATAGAGCTTCGTCTCCATCAAGAGATAAAATATAGGGGTATTTTGCTAAAGTAACGGCGTAGTTTTTTTGTTCAATATACCCTTCAAAGGCGTGTTGAAAAAAAGAGACGCTAAATGCTTTGCAAATTTCAGGAGTTCTGTCGGTTGAAAATGAGTCTACTACAATAATTTCGTCAACAATACCAACTAATGAGCTTAGGCATTTTTCTAAATGTTCTTCTTCATTAAATGTGATTATTACTGCGGATACTTTAATCATCTATTTTTTTAATTCTATAGTAAAAGGCCTATTATAGCTTTTAAGGGTAAAATAATTTAATCGCTTTCTTACTTTATATTTCCGCACCAGATTCAGGGGTTTACTTTTTAAATAACTTTTATCCTGATGTAAAAAATTAATGGTAGCAGTAATTATACGTTCACTTGATTTTCCATCAAAATAAGGGTGTAAGTCCTTATTAAATAATGCTAATTCATTTATTATCTCAGGTGGATTAGAAAGTGCTTTAATGATAGCAGATTCAATTTGAGACGCTTCAGAAATATTAATTAAATATGGCTTTGGTATAAAATGATTAAAAGTAATTATTGGCTTTTCTTGCAATCCGAATTCTTGTATTGCAGAAGTTGTATCGGCAAACATAATATCTGCTTTTTTAAATAATGGAATTAAGTTGGTGGTATCATAAAACATGAAATTTTCATTGTTTAATGATTTCCATTTATTTACAATTTCTAATGGAATTTTAGGATGTAAGACCATTAAAAATTTAAATGCATCTGTATTTGCAAGCCTTTTAATCTCATTAAAAACATCATCATTATAGGCCAAACTCAATCTTTCAGTAAAGGTGGACGCTATAAAAATTGTAGGGATATTTTTTTTTGAATTTTTAGTAATTGGGAATAATGGATCTACTTTGCTCCAGCCAGTTTCTATAACTTCAAAATGTTTCAGCTTTTTTGAAATAGATTTAAATATAGAAGTTGTACTAGGTCCTTGAGTACAATATAAATCAAAAAGACCCCTGATTCTAAAGTGATCTTTTTTAAATGAACGCTTTTCAGCATTAAACCCATGAAATACTTGAACTTTTAAGCCTCTTAAAAAATCAGGAACACTATCTGTTGCCGTTAAAATAATATCGGGATTATATTCAATTACTTCCTGTATAGTCTTAAAAACATTATTTTTATTTTGCAAGGCTTTTGCAGTATCTTCTAAATCACTAAACCAATGAACGGTATAACCACGTTTGATAATTTCTTCTTCAAGAGGATTACCAATTGGTATGGCATAACTATATGATATGTAAATTAGAAACTTATACTGCATCCATTTTAGTTTACTTATACCGCCACATCATTCTCACGAAGCGCATTATTTAATGATGTTTTCTTGTCGGTACTTTCTTTACGCTTTCCTATGATTAAAGCACAAGGCACTTGAAATTCACCTGCGGGAAACTTTTTAGTATAACTTCCAGGAATTACTACAGAACGCGCAGGTACCCTGCCTTTCATTTCTATGGGTGAATCACCGGTCACATCAATAATTTTTGTACTCATTGTTAATACCACATTGGCCCCTAAAACAGCTTCGGTTTCAACACGCACGCCTTCAACCACAATACATCGAGAACCTATAAACGCGTTGTCTTCAATAATAACGGGAGCTGCTTGTAACGGTTCTAAAACACCACCAATACCAACACCACCAGATAAGTGTACATTTTTGCCAATTTGAGCACAACTTCCAACGGTAGCCCAGGTATCAACCATCGTACCTTCATCTACATAAGCCCCTATATTTACATAACTAGGCATTAAAATGGTTCCTTTTGAAATATAAGCGCCATGTCTGGCAACGGCATGTGGTACCACTCTAATGCCTTTTTCAGCATAACCCTTTTTTAAAGGAATTTTATCATGAAATTCAAATGGACCCACTTCAATAGTTTCCATTTTTTGAATGGGGAAATATAAAACAACGGCTTTTTTCACCCATTCGTTGACTTGCCAACCGTTTAACACAGGTTCAGCAACTCTTAATTTTCCGGAATCTAACAATGATATAACCTCACGTATGGCAGAAGTGGTATGCTTTTCTTTTAATAACGTTCTGTTTTCCCAGGCTTGCTCTATGGTTTGTTGTAATTGTGTCATGGTATGAATTCTTTTTTGGCAAATATAGTATCTATGTTTAAAATAAATAGTTTAAAGGTGTAATATAAATTCAATAAACGGTTGAAAAGCACTTGTTTTTGCAGATATTTTTTGAAAATTATCATGATTTTTATCTATTAAATAAATTTATTCATCGATTAAATGCATTTCATGCTTATTTGAGCGTTAAAATATTACGGATTGTCTATTCATCGTCAAAAAAATGCAATATATCTAATCATCGAATATCTAATGAGTTACAACTAATTTATTATGTATGACTATGAATGTGTACATATATTTGACTCATCAAAGAAACCCAAATCGATGAAAACAAATATTTACATATTCTTAATTTTATTACTTTCTTTTTCTGTAGCTCATGCTCAAGAAAATTCTTCTCAAGTAAAACAAGTAAAAGTTGTAACTGTTAATGAGTTACATGTAAATCCTTCAGTTTCTGAAATTACTATTATTCAAAACATTGGAACTTCAAAAATTGAAAATACAGCCTCTGAAAATTCCAGTAAAATTATTGCTCGCACGAATAGCGATATTAGAATTTATTTAAACCGTGAAAGAAACATTCAAAACATATATTTATTATTTCCTACAAAATATAAAGAAATACTAGCTTAATAATAAAAATTTATACTACAAAAAAGGTTGTCAATTATGGCAGCCTTTTTTTATTATCTATTTTTGCATAAAACTTGGGTTATGGCGCGCATATTGGCAATTGATTACGGCATGAAAAGAACTGGTATTGCAGTAACTGATGAATTTCAGCTTATTGCATCGGGTTTAACAACAGTTATAACAACGGAGTTAATTAAGTTTTTAGAAGACTATACTAAAATTGAAACTGTTGAATTATTTGTTATTGGTGAACCTAAACAAATGGATAATTCGCCTTCAGAAAGTGAAACGCTCATTATTCCATTTATTAAAAAGTTAGAAATTGTATTCCCAAATATAGCTATCAAACGGGTGGATGAACGCTTTACTTCAAAAATGGCTTTTCAGACTATGATTGATAGTGGATTGAAAAAGAATCAACGTAAAAATAAAGCACTTGTTGATGAGATTAGTGCAACCCTTATTCTTCAAAGTTATCTCTATTCAAAGTAAAACTTTTGCTGAATACTTTTTTTATTTAAATATGTACAATAATAGTTAAGTATTGTATTTTTGCATAAATTCTCAAAAAACAAGAATGATTTTACCAATAGTTGCTTACGGTGATCCAATTTTAAAAAAACTGGGAACATCAATTACAAAAGATTATCCCAATCTTGATCATCTTATTGTAAATATGTTTGAAACCATGTATAATGCTTTTGGAGTAGGTTTAGCTGCACCACAAATTGGGTTGGCAATACGTTTATTTATAATTGACACATCGCCATTTTCAGAAGATGATGATTTGTCCCCAGAGGAACAAAATGAATTAAAAGACTTTAAACGTGTTTTTATAAACGCGAAAATTATTAAAGAAGAAGGAGATGAATGGGCTTTTAATGAAGGATGCTTGAGTATTCCGGATGTGAGAGAAGATGTTATTAGACAACCAAAACTATATATGGAGTACCTTGATGAAAATTTCGATGTACAGATTGAGGAGTTTAATGGTTTAATTGCACGGGTTATTCAACATGAATATGACCATATTGATGGTATTTTGTTTACTGATAGACTTTCCACCCTAAAAAAACGATTACTAAAAGGGAAACTTACTAATATTTCCAAAGGCAAAATAAATGTTGACTATAGAATGCGTTTTCCAGATCAAAAAAAGAAACGATAATACTTGCATAACACTATCAAACAATTGATATTTGCCGTTTTTAAAAATAATTTATGGGCTTAGAAAAAATAATTGCGATTGCTGGAAAACCAGGACTTTATAAATTAGTTACGCAAACGCGGGCTGGTTTTATTGCCGAATCTTTATTGGATAACAAGCGCATGTCTGTAAGCGTTCAGCAAAATGTCAGCGTTTTAAGTGAAATTGCCATTTATACGCTAGCAGAAGAAGTGCCATTAAAGCAGGTGTTTTTGAATATTAAAGAGAAAGAAAATGGACAACCAACAAGTATAAGCCAAAAGGATAGTAAAGATAAACTGGAAGAATATTTCTTTAATATTTTACCTGATTATGATGAAGATAGAGTGTATGTGAGTGATATTAAGAAAGTTATTCAATGGTATAACTTACTTCAAAACCATAAATTACTTGATTTATTGGATGCAGATGACACTAAGAAATCAGACGAAGAAGAATAGACTATTTTTTAAACTAACGTGAATAATGTTTAAGTGTTATGATGTCACTTCGAGTTAAATTCTGAAAGAATTTAGTATCGAGAAGTCTTTTATGCTAAGGAATTTACTTGTTTTCGATACACCAAATCACAGATTTGGCACTCTAACTGACATAAATTCCTTATCCATTATTCACGTTAATCTAAATAATTCCCCGACGGTTCTACCTCGGGGTTTCCGAATTTACCTCCCCTTTGGGGAGGTCGGAATTGCCTTTTCGCAATTCCGGGTGGGGTAAAATATAAAATTTCAAGAAATTTTTTATTTCATAAAAACCTCCTGAATTTTGGAGGTTTTTTTATGCGGTATTGTTAGATTTGGTAATTAATAACAAATAAAATTTTGCCTTTAATATTATAGTATGAAACTTTCAAAATCCCAAAAAAGCAATCTTATTTTTTTAATTGTCATTGCTGTATTGATTATTCCACAAACAAGAAAACCCATTCAAGTTTTTTTAAATAAAGGGTTAGCACTATTTAGTCCATCTATTGAAAGTAGTGAGAAACAAACTACTTTAAAAAGTTATGATTGGAAATTAAAAGATGAACAAGGACATATTTTTAATTTTGAAAGCACTAAAGGAAAAGTGGTTTTTATAAATTTTTGGGCAACATGGTGTCCCCCTTGCATTGCTGAAATGCCCAGTATGCAGGCATTATACAATGATTATCATGATAAGGTGGAGTTTTTGTTTGTTACTACCGATTGGTATAGTGAGATTAATCCATTTTTAGAAAAACATAATTATTCGTTTAAGGTTTACAGACCTGCTGAAGGTTATCCAGAGAATTTTAATATAACTACCATTCCAAGGACTTTTTTGATAGACAAAAAGGGGAATATCATCATTGATGAATCAGGTGCTGCCAATTGGAACAGTGCAAAAGTAAGGGCAACTATTGATGGGTTATTAAAACCATAATGTTTTAAAAAACGCCTTGATAAAAGATAATGAAAAAAGGGAACTCATAATCTTTATATCTTCAAATAAAGTTGATTCTTCATCTAAAAATTTAAACATGGTTTCTATGGGATTTTTAGAGTAAAATTGCTCAAAAATCCATTCACCTCTATCATTTTCATCATCTAAAACTTTCAAGAAAATGGCGTCGTAAAAAGCATGTCTTTTGTTAATTAACCCTTTGGAAGGATTTTGGTTCAATTTTAAATTCTCTATTATCTTTTCAACTTTCTTTTCAGTATGTTTAAATGAATATCCTGTGGAGCCTTTAACCCACCCACCAGCAGTCCCAATTTTAGTTATTTGTTTGGTGGAATATTTATGAAAAGGAAAGTCTGTCATAGGAATATTTCCTGTTTCAACTTCCATAATAGCATATTTTTCAATCTTTAATTTTTCTGAAATATACTGCTCAAGAAAACGGTCATACCTTTTGTTTTCAACCATATTTGGCGTGAAATAAGTAAATTCAATCAAAGCTGTTTTACTTGAAAAGGGCAATACATAAATAAAAGTTGTTTGATCACCGTCTTTCAAACGGTAATCCATCATAGTAAACACATCAGGATCAAATACGTCGGTTTCAGTTTTAATAATCCAGCCTTTAAAATGTTGGTTAATCCGGGTGTAATTATCTTTTTCAATGAAATAATCATCATGAATTCTGCTGTCAAAAACATGGTGAGCAGTATATGAAATGCTATTACATGTAACAGTAACCAATTCAATTTCAGTTACTTTTATGACATCATTGATTATAAAATGGAAATTACTTTTTGTTGATAATTCTTCTTTAGCTTTTTTATAAAAATCCAAAGAACATATCATTTTGTAATTATAGGGTTTTAAGGCAAGATTTAAAGTTTTTTTTGAAGAGTAAAATTTTGCGAATCCCCAGGTTTTATAAGCAATATCATCCCATTTGCCCAAACTTTTTTCCCAAAAGCACCAGGTTTTATCATTGACATCTTTGTCAGATTTATCAATGAGAGCAATTTGTTTATTATCAAAAAAAGGATCATTTGATAGTTGCAATGAAAGTTGCAAACCTGCCAAACCATTTCCAATAATAATATAATCGAAATGATTAGGTGAGGTCATTTAATTTGAAAATATTATTGTTTAAAGTATTTAAATGGAACAAACAACATTCCAAAGCATTCTCCGTGTTCTTTGCCTAGATGTTTATGATGAATTTTATGGGCTCTTCTTACACCTTTTGTATACCATCCGTTGGCGTTTCTAAATATTTTGAATCGTTGATGAATAAATATATCATGCACCAGAAAATAGGCAGCACCGTAGGCCATAATTCCTAAACCAATGGGTAAGCAATACCAGATGTTTTCATAACTCCACAGATAGAAGCAAATTATGCTGACGATTGCATAAAAAATAAAAAAAGCGTCATTGCGTTCAAACCAGCTATCATGGTCTTTTTTGTGATGATCCTTATGTAAACTCCATAAAAAGCCATGCATAATGTATTTATGGGTAAACCAAGCCATAAATTCCATGACACAGAATACAGTAACAAAAATGAGTATCCAATAAATAGTTTGCATGCTTAAATTTACATTAAATTTAGTTGATATTTTACATAACTTCTCATTAGGAGTTCCATTTTTTTGTAGTTAGGAACCCTAATTCGCGCATTTTTAATTTGCAATGCAGGAGTTTTCTTTAATTTTTTTAATAGTTGACTGTAATATCTATAAGCCATAAATACGCCAAATTTAGCTTCAATAGGCAACATTTTAATTCCATTAAGACCATTTGCAAAATCTTTCTCAATATCAATAATAATTTCTTGTTTTGAATTTTCGTCTAAATTTTTAAGATCTGTATTTGGAAAATAACTCCTATTTAATCCGTCATGGTCTGCTTTTAAATCTCTTAAGAAATTCACTTTTTGAAACGCAGAGCCTAATGCCATTGCAGAATCTTTTAAATCATTATACTTTTCGTTATCTCCTTTTACAAATACTTTAAGGCACATGAGCCCAACAACATCTGCTGATCCATAAATATAGGTTTTAAATTCCTCTTGAGTAAGATATTTTGTTTTATGCAAATCCAGTCGCATACTTTTCATAAAGGCATCTACAAGAGATTTGTCAATTCCATATTTGTAATAGGTATGTTGAAAGGAATTTAAAATTGGGTTTAAACTAATTTTTTGCTCTAAAGCCTTTTCTAGGTCTTTTGAAAAATCGTTAAACAATGTTTCTTTATCAAAATCATGAAAGGAATCTACAATTTCATCGGCACATCTAACAAAGCCATAAACATTATAAATATCGGTTCTAATGGATTTCGCAAGCATTTTAGTGGCAAGTGAAAATGAAGTGCTATAAGATTTTGTGACAATCTCACTGCATTTGTATGAAACGGTATCAAATAGTGATTTCATATTTATATACTATGGTGTTTTGTTATTAATTCTGAAACCAATTTACCTGAAATTAATGCAGGTGGAACGCCCGGACCTGGCACCGTTAATTGTCCTGTAAAAAACAGGTTTTTGACTTTTTTGCTTTTTAATTTTGGTCTTAAAAAGGCGGTTTGGGTTAAGGTATTTGCCATACCATAGGCATTTCCTTTGTATGAATTATAATCGTTTATAAAATCATTTATGCAAAATGATTCCTTAAATAAAATATGATTTTTTACTTTTTGAGAAGTTAAAGATTCAAACCGTGTCATGATTTTCGCAAAATAAGTTTCTCTTAACTCTGGAGTATCCTCTAAACCAGGCGCCAAGGGAATTAAAAAAATACCTGCTTCTTGTCCTATTGGAGCTGCATTAGCGTCTGTTTTACTTGGGAAACTCGCATAAAATAGTGGGTTTTCAGGCCATTTTGGATGGTCATAAATAGCTTCTGCATGCACATCAAAGTCCACATCGAAAAAAAGGGTGTGATGATTGACGTTTTTAAGTTTTTTATTAAAACCAACATAAA
Source organism: uncultured Flavobacteriales bacterium (assembly GCA_963976005.1). Classification (GTDB taxonomy): domain Bacteria; phylum Bacteroidota; class Bacteroidia; order Flavobacteriales; family Flavobacteriaceae; genus Yeosuana. The sequence goes on from CAXBJF010000003.1 coordinate 146,151, forward strand.
ATAGGAGTGAAGACGGTGCAAACGTTTTTTTGCTCCAGTAACTCTCTGAGTATTGGCGATACGGTTTATCAATTAAAGTTTCTGTGTGATGATAATCTGCTCCACTTAAAACAATATCACTTTTATAGGTTTTGCCTTTGGAAACAATACCTTTGGCTTGTCCGTTTTCAATAATAATCCTTTCTATAGGACTTTCAGTTATGATGTTAACACCAAGGGATTTTGCTAAAGATTCTATGCCTAAAATGACTTGATACATGCCTTTTTTTGGGTGAAATGTGCCTAAACCGAAATCGGCATAATTCATAAAATTATAAAAAGAAGGGGTGTCACTTGGTTTAGCTCCTAAAAAGAGTACCGGAAATTCTAGAATTTTAACTAATCTATCATTTTTGAATTCTTTTCTAACATCTCTTTTTATATTACTAAAAAACTGATTAATTTTTTTTATAGTTGCAGATGTTACTAATTCTAAAGGCGAAACACCTGGGTTATAAACCAAATCTTTGATTGCTATATCATAGTTGCTCTTAGCATTAGCGATAAATTTGTAAAGTTTTATTGAACTTCCGGGTTCTTCTTTTTCAAAGGCCCTAGCTATTTTTTCTAAGGTATCTTCTATGGTTATAAAGTCATCAACACCAAAATAAACACTGTAAGCCGGGTTTAGTTTTTCCAAAGTATAATAGTCAGAGGGGACTTTATCAAAATCAGAAAAAAATCGTTCAAAAACATCAGGCATCCAATACCATGTTGGACCAATATCAAAGGTAAATCCATCTTTCTTTAATTGCCTGGCACGACCACCAATAGATTTATTTTTTTCAAATATAGTCACACTGAACCCAGCCTTAGCTAAGTAGCATGAGGCGGCCAATGATGAGAACCCAGAACCTATTATAGAAATTGATTTTTTCATTTGTTTAACAAATATACTTAAAAGTTAAACAAAAAAATAAATTTTAACAAATGATTTAGAGGTTTTTAACTAAATCGGCTATAGAAGAGTATTTAGTTATGTGTTTTGGTATATTAATTGTGTCTAAATTATTTGCCATATTCCCAAGAATCCACAATTCATTTTTGTTATTTGTTAAAAGTGTTTCAGAAAATAAATTTAAATAATTCTGAATATCTTCTTTTTCAGGTTTTATGGTAAAATATGAAACAAAAGTGATATTTTCATAAAATTTCATAAGGTCTTGAAGACATTCAATTGGGACGCTTTGACCTAAAAAGAGTGTTTGATAACCCCTTATAATTAACTCATAATTCGTAAAAAGAAGTCCAATGTCATGTATTTCATTAATAGGAAGATAAAACACAAATGTTTTTTTACTCTTATTAAATGCTTTATCTTCCTGGAGTGTTTCAATATTAAGTAATATTTTTTGCTCAATTCTGGTAGATATAAAATGCTCGTGAGCTGGCGTTATAGTATCTGTTTGCCATAAGAGACCTATATCAGTTAATAAGGGTAAAAAGGCATCATAAAACACTTCTTTAAAAGATTTTTCTGCGATTAATTCATTATATGTTTTTGAAAACAAGTATGGATCAAAAGTCATCATTGAAAGTTTAAAAGCATTTAAAGCGTAGCCGTCCATAGCATTTTTAAAGGCTATTTTTTTAACTTCTAAAGGTATTTCATGGCTTTTTAAATTGGATATTTTTGAGATTTTGTATCCATTATTATTTAAAAAAGCAATATTCAATAATTTCTGAAGATTTTCTGTTGAATAGTATCTAATATTTGTATCAGTTCTATGTGGTTCTAATAAATTATAGCGTTTTTCCCATATCCTAATAGTATGGGCTTTGATCCCACTAAGGTTTTCTAAATCTTTAATACTGAATTCGGTCTTAATATTGTTCATTAATATTTAAAAATGATTAAACAATATTAAGAATAAATTTTAACAATAAAAAAAGATTGGAGAATTAATATAAATTTGTACGCACGAGAAAAACGGCAACATTAATATGACGAAGTATAAAATGAATCTTTTTCAAGTATCAAAAGGCTTTAGATTAATGCCATTAATTAATAGTTAATTGGTTAAATAAGAGTTTATGTCTCTATCATTTTCAATCTCCAATGATTTAAGATATTGGCTATCTCAAAAAGTTCTTTTTCTTCCGACTGTTTGATTAAGTTTAGTAGTTCTGCCAAAATTTCTTCGGGATTTTCAAAATACCCAAATAAATCCCTTTTACCCCTCATTAATTCATAAAGCCATTTAACCGTTCTTTGTTCTAAGCCAACAGATTCCCATTCCTCCATTTTAGCTTGAAGTTTTTCATCATTGTTGTATCCCGAATACACATGGAATATTAATTCATTTCTTTGTTGATACCCTAGTTTAATCTGCTCTGATGTTAAATTGTTAACTCTATCTTCTAAAGCTTTAAAAACCTCTCGAAGTTGTTTTTGGTGTTTTGTGTTAATTGACACTTAATAATATTAATTTGAAAATGGGTCGGCATCGGCTTTTAAAAAAGCAGACCCAATCATTCTGTATTTCATTTTCATTCCTTTAACGCATAGATTATACATCCCATTGCCTTTACCTTCTGTATAACTAATAACAATAATATCTTCAATTTTACACTCATTTGCAACAGACACGTGTTTTATTAACCTTTTTACATTTTTTGTTATTTGTAATCTTCTCCTAAATTACAAGAGTTATCATAAGCTTGAGCATTTTCAGAATCAATACATTCCCATGTTTTGTCATCGTTTAGGATAACCGTTTTTCCATCGTTAGTAGTAGCTGTTTTGCTTTGTTTGTGCAAATAAAACTCCAGTTGATAACATTAGAGTTAAAATAATTAGTTTTTTCATTTTTTCTTAAAGTTTGGTTGTAATTGGTTAACACGGTTCGATTTGTGCCACCCATTATGGTTGGTTAGTGCCAGTGAT
>CAXBJF010000004.1:0-141566 GCA_963976005.1 uncultured Flavobacteriales bacterium
GGACCCAAAAATTGAATTTATCAACAAATTACTCCACTTACCGACCAGACACTATTTACATTTTTTATTGTAATTATATGATGTTTTTTTATTAATTTTTAAGTTGTGTATTTAATTCGTATAAATTACCAGCTAATAGCACATCATTAAATCCATCATTATTAAAATCATCAACAAACATTGTTTGAATTGTTGTCCATTGAGACATTGCTGGCAGTTCACTTATTTTAAATTTTCCATTACCCATATTTTCAGCATAACAACTTGATAATTGAAATAGTTCACTTTTTTCTGCCTGACTGAGTAACTTTTTAGGAAAAACATCCTTTATTTCTGCCTTAGCAAAAGCTTTATAGTTTTTAAATTTTTCCTGTAAAGGAGGGATCTATAAAAATAGAAATTGCAACCATTCTCCAATTAAAATTAAATCTTTAAAACCATCTGCATTTATGTCTGTCCAAATTCCATCTTGCACCATTCCCATGCCTTGTCATGCTTTTGCTTTTCCCTTAGTTCCATATTAGTCATTTTACATAGAGCTTTCCTTTAAGATAATTGACCCTTAAATGATCTGTTATCTTTTATTCGAGAAAACCCTCCATAATTGTAAACAACAACCAATCGATAAAGGAAGTGGTTCATTAATAAGGGGTAGCATAGTTATTAAATATCTGAAAGATTAAAAAAAATGAATTTAAAAAGGCCTCACTCACAAGAATGATTTGGAGAGAAGCCTTAATTGGTTTTGAATGCAAAATTTTTAAATATTACAATTTAACTAATTTTACAGTGCTTTTTGCGCCTAAGTTATTTTTAATTTTTGCAACATATAAACTTTGTGGAAGTTGTGATATATCAAACATTTCACCCTTATTAAAATTGCCAATAAATTCTTTAACGAGTTTCCCCATTAAATCAAAAATTTGCAATCCACTTATATCTTTATTTATTGAAAAGGTGTTGTTTACTGGGTTTGGATAGAAAGTTACAGTCATAAGTGACTCAAAATATTTAGTATTCAACGTTGCAGTCTTATTACCGTAGATCCTAAATCCTCCGGCAGGAATATTGATAGGGCTTGCGGTATTGGTAACGTTTATTAATGTGCTTCCAGATGCATCCATTAAATCATACCAGGTTCCCGTATATGGGAAATTGGGCGTAATATTTTGAGAGGCCAACCCAAAATTAGAAAGGATCACCACATTTTTTAAATCTGTGGATGCCAATGCATCATCCCAAATATAAATTTTTGGGGTTAAATTGGAGGATCCTGTCGCAATGGAATAATTACCTTCAAAAACGGCTTCAGTGGTTTTTAGTTTTATTAGTCTGGACCAGTCGTTATAAATTTGATTTCTGTTGGCATTGCCTAACCAATTGCTGACCCATTGCGGTTGTGGTTTGGTGTCCAGTTTACAATCTGGATTATTCACGGTACCATCATTGCAGGTAAAAATGGAATTCTCCATCCCCAAATCGGCAAAGTGCCAGATCATTTTTGGACCTGGAATCGTTAAGCTTACAGCACCCAAAGCAGACATTCTGGACAGTGCCGTATTAAGGTCTTTTACATTATAACTACCACTGCTGTTCCCAAAGGTTACGTTTTTATACATCAAGCGCTCCTCATCATGGCTTTCGGGGTAGCCCATAACGCGTTTGCCCGCAAACCCGTGGGCAAGATGCCCCATTCGGCTGATATCGGTATTAGAGGCGAAACCCATGGTTAACTGATTGTATTGGTCGGTCATTTTCCCCCACATCATAATCCCTTTAGGAATGGCGTCACCCATGCGGTAATTGGCCCATTGCTGTTCCTCGGTATCTCCACCCAAATGCTCAAAGATCACATATTGGGTTTCATCCAAGCTCCAAGCATAATCGGCATATTCTTTTAAAACGTCCACCCGATCCTGCTGGTAACTGTTTGTGCAAGGTTCCTGGCCACCTGCAACGTTTGGGGGACAATTTTGTGTAAAGCCTTTGGTTAAATCCCAACGGAAACCATCAATGTTAAAGTCTTCAATCCAGTGTTTTAAAACACGTTTTACATAATTTTTAGTTCTTGTTTGTTGGTGATTAAAATCGGAACCAACACTATAACTATGAGTTGCTACTTGATTAAAATATGGGTTTTCAGAATTTGGATCTCCCCAACCGTCACCGTCCGGATCATTCATCCACATTCTGTTCATCGGGTTTCTACCAAATGCATGGTTTAAAACGATATCCAAAATAACCGCGATGCCATTTTGATGGCACAGGTCTATAAACTCCTTAAACTTAGTTTCAGTGCCATAATATTTATCCAGTGCCATATGGAACGCCGTGTTATAACCCCAACTTAAGTTACCTTCAAATTCCATGTTGGGGAGCAACTGTATGGCCGTTACATTTAAGTTTTTAAAATAGTCTATCTTATCAATCAAGTCTTGGTAATTTTGGTCTTGGTCAAAATCCCTTAATAAAACCTGATATACCACCAGATCTTCTTTTTTTGGTTTTGTAAAATTGGTAACCTGCCAGTTGTACGGAGTCTGTCCTGTTTGTAATACGGTAACTTCACGTTCCTGTCCAGCAGGATAGGTTGGAAGATTCGGATATGTACTTGAAGGGATAAAGGGATCATCAAAAGGCGATAATACCAATGTTGAATAAGGGTCGGCTGTTTTTACCAAGGATGGAGATCCGGATATGGGATTAGTATCATAAACCCAATATTGATAGGTTTCAATTTGTCCTGAGGTTAATCCTGTTAATTCTATCCAAAATTTCCCTGTAGAAGGATCTTTTTTCATTAAATAAGAATTACCGGGATTATAATTATTAAAACTTCCCGCCACATATACGAATTCCTTAAAGGGTGCATCCAGCACTAAGGTTGCTTTTGTGGCATCCAATTGGTTGTAATTGATGCCTTCCTCCAAACCAGCAGGTATATTTTCTACTACTACTGTAGGAGCTATGATAACTTCAAAAGAACAAGAACCGCTTTCAGTTGAACCAGATGGGGTTCCTTGCACTCGAATAGTAGCACTTGTTGTTAAATTTGTAAGCGTTGTGCTATAATTAGGAAAACCGCCACCAGAAGCAACCGAAACTTCATTTAAAAAAACCACAAAATTACCAACATTGGTACTTCCTTTTTTACTCATTGTAGCTTGAATGGTAAGATTGTCACCACTATTTAAAACGACATCACCCGGTGGATTAGAAATATTAATGGTAATGCCTTCTCCGACATAAGCTAAATAATCCGGTGTTTTTTTATCTCCCGTTCCATCTTTTGCTTTAACCAGCACTCCTATTTGTGAAATATTGGTATCACCAAAAAAAACGGAAGGTGTTAAGGTATAACTATATGTACCGTTTCCATTATTGGTCATTTGCAGATAGTCAGCGGAATTATCCCAATCGCCATTACTAACTATGGGGCCTCCTAACCCCCCACATTGGTTAAAATACCATGTCCATAAATATATATTATTGGGTTGACCAGGATTCCATACGGTAGGATCAACGCCAGAGACGGTCACTGTAATGTTATCATTAACGCCAAAATTGGAAGGCGAAATGGTAAATGTGCCATTTTGTACTTGTGAAAAAGCAGTACATGAAATTAATAGAATATAGATATGTAATAGTTTTTTCATGGTCATTATTATAAAAAAATATTATAAAATATAAAATTAAAATAAAGAGGCTGTCTAAAAAGTCTTTCATTTGTCAGGAGCTTGTCGAAACTTATTGTTGATTATCAGTAAGTTAATATATTTCGACAGAGTCTATGCTGAGCAAAGTCGAAGGACTCAATATGACTTTAGAATTCTCTTTTTACAGCCTCTTTATTTTAAATATACTACATAGAGTGTCTAAACGGGTTATTCTAATGTTATGGTTTTGTTTACAGTATCAACAGTTAAAAAATATGTTCCTGGAGTTCCAACAAACAGGAAGTTATTGTCTCCGTCATTGGCATCTTCAAAATTAGTATCAATAGTGTAACCTTCTCCAGTAAAATAAGGATAATTTAGACCTGAATTCCAATCGCCTTCAGATGTAAAGAATCTGAAATTGCCTTCTAGATCATCAGGGGTCGCTACATTGTCAATATCCAATTTTATATTACCTGAATAAATTCCGTCTCCATTACATGTAATAGCCACAGGAGTTGACCAACCCCAACCGGCATCTGGTACGCCGGCACCAACTAACCAAAGTTGATCTAGATCACAAACAGGATCGTTGGCCCCGGTATCTTCGGGTAAGACCAGTGTTAACATTTGAATTGGAGACAAAATTTCAGGGCCAGAGTCTCCAACATAGGCTCTAACGCGAAAAGAGACATTACCTGTATTAGGTGCTTCGGTGGCTGGGTCATTGTCTAAACCGGCATCGCGGGCATAGTTTAGTAGATCTCCTATTGTAACCGATAACTCATTCGCTGTAGTGCTTCCCACAACTTCCATATCAGAAAAATCACCGGTAATGGATTTTTGTAACTCGTATGTAACTATAGTTGGCACATCAAAGTTTGCATCGTTCCATGTAAAGCGTTCACCTAAATTACCGGAAGCGGCTGTTGTTAAAATATATTCATTTAAAAATGAGTTTGAAAAAGTAAATTCTTCAGGAGCTTGAGCAATAAATTCTAAACGATCATTGCTTTCGCATGAATTAAAGCCCATTGTGGCTAAAATTAGTAATGCTAAAATTGTTATTTTTTTCATTGTTCTTAGTTTTAAATTTTTTAATACCCTAGGTTTTGAGTAAGATTTGGGTTGGTTGACAATACATTAATTGGTAAAGGAAAAACATTTCTATAGGAATTAACAGAAGTTCCATTAGGTACATTGCCTTTAAAAGGCCATAAATAGCTATTCGTGGTAAAATAATTGTAACGCACTAAATCTGTACGTCTTTGGCCTTCCCAATATAATTCTCTTGAGCGTTCGTCTAAAATGAACTCTAAAGTTAAATCTCCTGTACTAATATTGCCAGATGTTGAGCCATAAGCGCGTTGTCTTAATTCGTTTATTTTTGCTACTGCTATTGATAAATCACCAGCACCACCTCTAAGGGTAGCTTCCGCATAATTTAAATAAATTTCGGCCAAACGTATTATAGGTAAATCGGTATCGACAAAATCCCCACCGGTATCGCTTCCGGGGTTGCCATTAGAGTCCACGTTTTTAAATTTTCTTACGGCATACCCATTGTTAAATGGCGGAATTTTTTCGATTTCCAAGGTTTGGCCATCGGTATGGAACATCCCTCTTTTATCAGATGTAGGGACAACCTCTGTAATGGAATAGGTCAAAGCATTCAAATCTAGAGTAATAAAATATGTGCCGTCATTAGGAATTGCAATATTTGTTGGTGCTCCAGGTTCCAGTGTACCATCAGCTCCATCATCACCATAATTATTTCCCCAATCTTCATTAAATCGGAATTTAATTTCTCCAGCAGTCAAATCGGCATAAATAGCATATTGGTCTGTGCCTGTTTCATACATTTCCATATCTGGGCCATCCCAGGCATTTGTTGTAGCATCTCCTACAAGTCCCCAATCAGAGAGTGTACCACCCAAATCGTTGTTTAAAGCGTTAACATCTAAAGCAACCACTTCAAATTTATTGACCAAATTTTTGGTTGTACGTAAACCTCCCCAGCCTCCATTGACCCCAAACTCTGTAGGGTTCATGGTGCCTCCAATGGCGGCATGGACCAAAAACGTTGTGCCGCCATAAGTTTGAGATTGAAGGCCATCAAAATTCAAGGCAAATATAAATTCGTTCTGGGCACCATTGGTGTCATTGTCTGCCAAAAACAACTCATCATAAGCGGTGCCATTATTATTGGCATCGTTCATATTGATGGTGTATGATGAATTCATGACCATATTGGAAAAGGACACGCTTTCATTGTATTTTGGTGTTCCTATCCAAACTTCGGCGTTTAGATATAATCTCGACAATAATGCCCAGGCAGCGACCTGATCTACCCGGCCATATTCGTTGGAGCCACTAGGCAGTAACAGGTCCTGAATTTCCAAGAGTTCGGATTCTATGAATGCGAATATTTCAGCTCTGTTGCTTTGTTGTGGCAATTCAACGGAAACCTCTGTGGTTAAGGGAACATTGGCATATAAATCTATAAGATAATAATAGGCAAAAGCTCTTAAAAAGCGAGCTTCTGCTATATAAGTTTGCGCTGCGGTATCAGTTAAGGCCGATGCGTTTTCTATAAAGGAATTTGTAAAACTGACTTCTTGCGCCAAACGTGAGTACATAGCTTCGGTAAAGTCATTACTGCTAGACCAGAACAAGCCATGTAAATCAGGTAAACCAGGGTCTCCCCAGCCAACAACCGCATGATCTGTGGTTATTTCGTTAAGGTTAAACAACATTCTCGAAAACTGTGAGAATCCTTCATCTATATCAGCAATATCAGGCTGTCCCGCCGGACCTTCTTGTCCAGTAAGCGCTAAAGAGCTATACAGTTTTGCCAAAGCACTTTTGGCCACTTCTGCATTTGCAAACACATCTTTTTGGGTAAAACTATCGGGATCAATGGGAGACTGATTTAAATCATCAGAACAAGATGCCATAAAAAATGTGATAGTTACACTGAAAATAATATTAAAAACTTTATTTTTCATTTTTCTGAATTTATATTAAAAATCAATATTTACACCAAAAACAAATGTTGTTGGTCTTGGATAAAAATTATTGTCAATGCCGCCCGAAATTTCTGGGTCTAACCCTGTATAATCGGTTATGGTCAGTATATTTTGTGCAGAGCCGTAAAATCTTACACCTACATCCTTAAAGGTATTATTTGGTAATTTATACCCTAAGGTAATATAATCAATTTTAAAGAAAGAGGCATCTTGTATAAATAAATCACTTAATAAATTACGCTCAGTTGTTTCTACAAAACCTGTATTTAAATAATTGGAATGTAGGTTGGTTAAAAAATCATATTCTGTTGCCCTACGTGAATAGCCCGCACTTGAGGCCACATTATTATAGGCATAATTACCTATATTGGCCCTGCTTACTACGGATAAATCCCAGTTTTTATAAGACACATTGGTGTTTAAGCCCATAATAACATCAGCATAAGGATCTTTGTATATATACCTGTCGTCGTCATTTATAATATTATCTCCATTTCTATCTACAAAAGCACCTTCAATAGGTCTTCCATCGGTACCATACACTTGTTTGTAAACCAAATAACTAAATGGCGATTCTCCTTGTGTATGAACTTGTACATTGTTTCCAGTGCCACCGGAAATTCCTCCAACAGGTTGATCGAAGGGAAGATAGGTTACTTTGTTATCATTAAAAGCAATATTATAATTTATGCTCCATTCTAAATCGTTGGTTTGTATAGGGATAACATTAAACTCAAGTTCAAGCCCCCTGTTTTCCATATCGCCAATATTGGAATCAATTCTATTTCCGAAATTTGTAAAAGGATCTATAAAAGCTGAAGCTATCAAATCTTTGGTGGTTTTCTTATAGAGGTTTACCGAACCGGAAACCCGACTATTAAATAAGCTATAGTCCATACCAAGGTTAAGGGTCTCCCCTACTTCCCAACGTAAATTCTCGTTTATGGGTTCTGGCCTATACGTTTGAAGAAATCCAGAGCCAAATTGATAGTTCGCAGTGCTTTGACTTCGTGTATATCGAGTTAAAAATTGATAATCATCTAGACCATTAACGTTACCTATTTCTCCATAGCCTACTCTCAACTTTAACTGATTAAAGAACGTATCTGCCATAAAATCTTCATTATGGATGTTCCATGCAAAAGCTGCCGAAGGGAAATATCCCCAACGGTCGTTAGGGTTTAATTTAGAGGAGGCGTCTGCTCTTAGAGTGGCCGTTAACAAATATTTACCATCGTAATCGTAATTTAATCTTCCAAAATATGATAACAACACATTTTTGGATTTATCAATAAACTCAAACTCATTACCATCCTCTTGTTTTTCACTGTCAAAATTATATTTGTCAAATTCAAAAGATTGGTAAGAATACCCAGCAACTGCTGTTATGTTATGGGTTTCATTAATAGATTTATTATAGGTTAAATAAGCATCAAACAATTGGTTGGTGGCATCTTGGTTGAATGTTGTTCTTGAACCGTTCCAAGTTGGATCTGAAGTTGGGATCAATTCTGATGTAATCTTTCTGCCGCCACTATTTGATTTGTCCAGACCAACATTAATGGTGGCCGTTATATCTGGAAAGAAATGGAGCTTATAATCAAATTTTGCGTTTCCAACTAAGCGCCTTACCTCAGCCGTATCATCCACTAAATTTATCAATGCCACAGGGTTGGTCTGGGCTAAATTATATTGTGCATTTGTACTGGGATCTATCCAAGAAAAATAGCCGTCATAAGGTGAGCTGGCATCAAAAACGGGCTGTGTTGGATCAAATGCCGTAGCGCTACCAATGGCGTCCCTGTTGGCAAAGGTGTTTTCGGTGTACATACCACGTGCATTTAATTCTATTTTAAGATGATCGTCCAGTAAGGAAGGAGTCAAGCTAATTGAAGCTGTAGTACGTTTAAAATTATCACGGTCTAAAATACCACCTCTATCGGAGTATCCTATAGAAGCTCTCATTGGCACTCCCCAAGCACTTCCCAAGGCACTAAGTGTATTATCGGTACCTAAGGCATTTATGTAAATTTGGTCCTGCCAATCGGTGTTGGCAGTGCCTAATCTGGCTATGGCAGCGGGCGTACCCGTTTGGTTAACAAGATTTGTAAACTGCCCTGCAGACATCACATCTACTTTATTGATAGGTGTTGAATAGGTGGCCGAAGAATTAAGATTGAATTTGAATTCAGAATCCTTACCTTTTTTTGTTGTTATTAAAATAACCCCATTTGCTGCTCTAGAACCATATATAGCTGCAGCTGAAGCATCTTTTAATACCACCATACTTTCAATATCACTCGGGTTGATTAAGTTAAGCGGATTTCTTGCGCCACCAATGTCCCCTCCATCTAAAGGCAATCCATCAAGAACAATTAATGGTGAACTGGATAATGATAAAGACCCAAGCCCTCTAATTCTAATTTCTTGACCTTCACCGGGTGCGCCCCCTCCAGATGTTACAGATACACCTGCAAGTTTGCCGGCAATAAGTTCTTGTGCAGAAAGAATAGGGCCTTCGTTAAAATCTTTTGCAGTTATTAAATCTGCCGCTCCCGTTAAATCTTGCTTTTTAACACTACCATAACCAATAATGACCACCTCATCAAGTTGGGCAGCGTTTTCAATAAGTTGCACGTTTAAGGTCGATTGTCCTGCATAAGTAATTTCTACCGGATTATAACCTACATAGGAGAATACAAGAACATCTCCATTTTTTACATTAATTTGATAGTTTCCATCAAAATCTGTTGCCGTTCCAGAAGTAGTACCTCTAATTAAGATATTTACTCCTGGTAATGGTTGTGAACTGGATTGTTCCGTCACCGTTCCTGTAACTGTTGTTTGGCCAAATAACCAAATTGGGGCAAAAAACAGGAAAAACAGTAAGCTGTTTAAATTTGTTTTCATACAATACTTTTAAATTAGTTAATTATATTTTCACTTCTCAAGTTAAAAACGGTATAAATTTAATATTAAGTTTTAACAAAAAATTATGAAATTCACAACGAAAACGTTTGCGTGTTAACAACTTTTGAATTATTCTTAACGGAAACGTTTGCGTGTTGACAACTTTCTTGTTTTTATAGGTGGGTTGATTGGAAAGTGTTAAATTCGTTACAAATACTAGTATTAACTTTCTAAAAATACTAATTTCGGTTGTATTAAGCAAATTTATATGAAACGTAAGGTCACTTTAAAACAGATAGCTAAAGAATTGGATGTGTCCATCTCAACGGTTTCTAGGGCTTTAAGTAATAGCAAGGAAATTGGAGAAGAAACACGGCAAAAAATACAGGCTTTCGCAAAGTTTTACAATTACAAACCAAACAATATAGCTTTAAGCCTAAAAAACAGGAAGACCAAAACCATTGGGATACTCATTCCTGAAATTGTGCATCATTTCTTTTCAACAGTTATTAGAGGTATTGAAATTGTTGCTAATCAAAGAGGCTATAATGTTATTATTGGATTATCCAATGAATCCTTTAGTAAGGAAGTCATCAATATGGAAATGCTTGCCAATGGAAGCATAGACGGGTTTATTCTTTCCATCTCCAAAGAAACCCTATTACATCAAGATTATCACCATTTTAAAGAAACCATTAGCGAAGGTATTCCCATTGTCATGTTTGATAGAGTAATCAACGAAATTGACTGTGATAAAGTTATTGTTGATGATTTTAAAGGGTCTGTTAATGCTGTAAGAAAACTGATTTCCACCGGATGTAAAAATATTGCTTTGATAACAACCATGGATTATGTAAGTGTTGGTAAACTTAGGACCCAAGGGTATTTGCAAGCTTTAGAAGAAGGTAAAATACATGCCAATTCAAGTTTAATTTTAAAATTGGATGATAGTTTGGCTCTTGAAGAGCATTTAGATATCTTGGAGAGCGAAATTGAACAGTTTTTCAAAAACAATAAAATTATTGATGGTGTTTTTGCCGTAAATGAATTGTATGCGGTTACAGCCATGAAGGTGGCCAGAAAATTGAATTTTAACATTCCTGAAGATATTCAATTCATTGGCTTTACTGATGGTGTTTTATCTAAACATGCCAGACCAAGTTTAACAACGGTTAGTCAGCATGGTCAAATAATGGGGGAACAGGCAGCACATTTATTGATAGACAGATTGGAACTTGATGACGAAGCGGAAGATCTGGAATACTCTGAACAAGAACAAGATATGAATTTTAAAACAGTAGTTATTGAAACCGAATTGATAGAAAGAGATTCTACCAAATAATTTTTTTTTAAGAGAGATTGAATTATTTTATATCTTTGACCAAAATCAAAACTTATATTTTCACTTCTCACCAATAAGTTTTGATAGGTAATGTGCTTATCAAAATAGTAATAATTTTAATTTACTATTTATGCAAAAACGCAGGTTAAGTTTCTGGGAAATCTGGAACATGAGTTTTGGTTTCTTAGGAATCCAGATGGGTTTTGCCCTTCAAAATGCCAATGCCAGTAGAATACTTCAAATTTTTGGAGCTGATGTTCATGAACTTTCTTGGTTTTGGATCATTGCACCATTAATGGGGCTCATTGTTCAACCCATAATTGGACATTATAGTGATAAAACCTGGGGACGATTTGGAAGAAGAAAGCCTTATTTTTTAGTAGGTGCCATTTTAGCTTCTGTTGGGTTGATTTTAATGCCTCAAGCCGAAATATTCATTGCCTTTTTACCGGCACTTTGGGTGGGCGCAGGAATGCTCATGATTATGGATGCGTCCTTTAACATTGCCATGGAGCCTTTTCGGGCTTTGGTTGGTGATAATTTAAGGACAGACCAACGTACTTTGGGCTTTAGTGTGCAAACAGCTTTAATTGGGTTTGGTGCCGTAATTGGCTCTTGGTTGCCTTATGCTTTACACCATTGGTTTGGTGTCTCCAATGAAACTTCAGAAGGCTCAGTGCCCTTTAATTTAATTTTATCGTTCATTATTGGGGCCATTATTTTAATGGTTTCTATTTTAGTTACGGTTTTAACTACCAAAGAATATACTCCTGAAGAACTTATAAGTTTTGAAGACGAAAAATCACATTCAGAAGCTTTAAAAAATAATGGTGAAGAAGAAAAATCCAGTCTTTTGGATATTTTTGAAGACTTCAGAAAAATGCCTGTTACTATGCGTCAATTAAGCTGGGTACAGTTTTTTTCCTGGTTTGGTTTATTTGGCATGTGGGTATTTGCAACGCCGGCCATTGCACAACATATATATGGTTTACCATATACTGATAGTAGCAGTTCAACCTATCAGGATGCGGGTGATTGGATAGGAATACTCTTTGGAATATATAATTTGGTATCGGCATTTTATGCATTTTCATTACCATATATTGCTAAAAAAATAGGAAGAAAACGCACCCATGCCATATCATTGATTATTGGTGGGATAGGACTACTTTCAATTTATATCATGCCGGACAAAAATTGGTTAATCCTTTCTATGGTTGGTGTTGGTATAGCTTGGGCAAGTATTTTAGCGATGCCTTATGCAATTTTGGCGGGCTCAATATCTCCTAAAAAAATGGGGGTTTATATGGGGATTTTTAATTTCTTTATAGTCATTCCTCAAATAATCAATGCACTTATTGGTGGGCCGTTGGTAAAATACGCTTATGGCAATCAAGCTATTTTTGCTCTGATGCTAAGTGGTGTGAGTTTTTTAATTGCCGCGTCATTAGTCTTTAAAGTGAAAGATGTTGATGATGTGGTACAATCATAAATTATGAATAAAAAAGGATTTATATTTGATTTGGATGGTGTTATTGTTGATACCGCTAAGTATCATTTTTTGGCATGGAAAAAATTAGCCCAAAGTATTGGTATTGATTTTACCGAAGTTCAAAATGAACAATTAAAAGGCGTAAGCCGAGTTGAATCTTTGAAAAAGATTTTAGCTTGGGGAAATAAGACTTTGTCTGAGGCTGATTTTAATAGATTAATGGCTGAAAAAAACACGAATTATTTAAGTTATATCCACAAGATGGATACGTCAGAAATTTTGCCTGGAGTTCTTAATGCCTTACAATATTTAATTGATAAAAAACAACCCATAGCTTTAGGTTCAGCAAGTAAAAATTCGGTAGAAATACTTAATAAAGTCAATTTGTATAAAACGTTTGATGCCATTATTGATGGCAATGCCGTTACCAAGGCCAAACCCAATCCAGAGGTGTTTTTAAAAGCGGCTGAAGCTATAAAAGTAGCGCCAGAAAATTGCATTGTTTTTGAAGATTCAGTAGCAGGAATTCAGGCAGCCAATAAAGCAAAAATGATGAGTGTTGGAATTGGTGATGCTTCTGTTTTGAATGAAGCAGATATTGTTTTTAAAGATTTCACAGAAATAGATTTTAAGTTTTTAAATGAATTAATAAAAGAAAAAAGAATAATTAATAAAAGAAAAAAGAATATAGAATAAAGAATAAAGACCACTTTTATGACTCTTTGAGCGTAGCGGTCTTTTGTCTTTGTTCTTTTATCTATAAAAAACATGAATCAAGATTATATAAAGCCAGATAATTGGTCCATAATAGAAGAAGGGTTTGATGCAGATCAAGTAAAATCTTCAGAGAGTTTATTCAGCATTGGTAATGGCGCTATGGGTCAACGTGCCAATTTTGAAGAACAATATTCAGGACCAACGTTTCAAGGAAGTTATATTGCAGGCGTTTACTATCCTGATAAAACCAAAGTTGGTTGGTGGAAAAATGGCTATCCGGAATACTTTGCCAAAGTGCTAAATGCACCTAATTGGATAGGGATTCATGTTACTATTAACGGAGAAACGTTAGACCTGTTTACCTGCCAAAAAGTTGAAAATTTCAGAAGAGAGCTTAACATGAAAGAAGGTTGGCTGTCAAGAAGTTTCACCGCAACACTTTCAAATTCAGTTGAAATTCAAGTTGAAACCAAACGCTTTTTAAGTCTTGATTTTGATGAAGTAGGCGCTATTGCATATCATATCACCCCTTTAAATAGTGATGTGCTGGTAAATTTTTCACCGTATTTAGATAATGGTATCACCAATGAAGATTCTAATTGGGATGATAAGTTTTGGGAGGTGTTGAGTATCAACCATGAAGCTAATCAGGCATTTATTGTTTCTCGTACCATGAAAACAGATTTTCATGTATGTACAGCTATGCAATCACAAACATTAATAAATGGGAAGGAAGTAGAACAAGATAAAACGACCTCAAACAGAGATGATTTTGTGGAGTTTAAATATCAAAATCAGGTACATAAAAATGATACGATTACCATGATAAAATTTGGGGGTTATACCACCGACCGAAATCATGATAAAGATAATTTGATTGCAGTTGCCAAAAAAACGCTTGATGAAGTTTCAAAGTTAGGATATAATGAATTGTTGGAATTGCAAAAAAAGGCTTGGGCTGAAATTTGGGAGAAAGCTGATATTACTATAGAAGGCGATGTTAAGGCACAACAAGGCATCCGTTTTAATATTTTTCAATTAAACCAGACCTATTTAGGAAAAGATGCTCGATTAAATATTGGTCCGAAAGGCTTCACTGGTGAAAAATACGGGGGTAGTACCTATTGGGATACAGAAGCGTATTGCATCCCATTTTATTTGGCCACAAAAAACCAAGAAGTTGCTAGGAACTTGCTGGCATACAGATACCATCATCTTGAAAAAGCCATTGAAAATGCTGAAAAATTAGGGTTTAAAAATGGGGCTGCATTATACCCAATGGTAACCATGAATGGAGAAGAATGTCATAATGAATGGGAAATTACTTTTGAAGAAATTCATAGAAATGGCGCCATAGCATTTGCCATTTATAATTACTACCGTTTTACAGGTGATTATACGTATATTCCCGAAAAAGGTTTAGAAGTTTTGATAGGAATTGCAAGATTCTGGCATCAGCGCGCCACGTTTTCTGAAGCAAAAAACAAATACGTCATTCTTGGGGTTACCGGGCCCAATGAATATGAAAATAATGTGAACAATAATTTTTACACCAATTATTTAGCAAAATGGTGTATTCATTATACGCTTGAAAATATTGATAAAGTGGAGGCTGAACATGCTTCGGATTTTAAACGCATCATGAAAAAAGTGCAGCTTTCCAAAAAAGAATTATCACTTTGGAAAAAAGTAGCAGATGCTATGTATTTCCCATTTTCCGAAGAAAAAAAGGTGTATTTGCAGCAAGATGGTTTTTTAGATAAAGAATTAATTACAGCTGCCAATCTTGATAAATCCCAAAGGCCAATCAATCAAAAATGGTCATGGGACCGGATTTTACGTTCGCCATATATTAAGCAAGCCGATACACTACAAGGGTTTTATTTTTTTGAAGATGATTTTACTACTGAGGAGTTAGAACGTCATTTTGATTTTTATGAACCATTTACGGTGCATGAAAGTTCATTATCACCGTGTGTTCACAGTATTCAAGCGGCAAAATTGGGTAGGATGGAACAAGCCTATACCTTTTATTTGCGTACTTCAAGATTAGATTTGGATGATTATAACCATGAAGTTCATGAAGGTTTGCATATTACCAGTATGGCAGGCACCTGGATGAGTATTGTGGAGGGTTTTGGCGGGATGCGTGTAAAAAATGACACCTTATCTTTTTCGCCTAAAATACCTAAACAATGGAATGGATACTCTTTTAAAATTAATTTCAGAAATCAAATACTTAAAGTTCATGTGCATCAAAATGAGACACATTTTGAGTTAGATGGCAAAACTGTTTTAGATATTATAGTGAATGGTAAAGCCGTAAAAATCCAACCAAATAGTTTAGTGAAAGTCTGATTGTTAAATAAAAAATTATGAAAAATTTTGTTTACTTGGTTTCAATTTTTGTTGTTACCTTATGTACGTCTTTTAAAAATGAAAATCCAGAAAACCCTATAAATAAGATGTCATCAGAAGTTGTAACTGAATACCACGAGATTGAACGACTTGAGCCTTCAAACTGGTGGGTAGGTTTTAAAAACCCAAAACTTGAATTATTAGTTAAAGATGAGAATATTTCTATGTCAGTTCCAGAAATCTCCTATGAAGGGGTTTCTATTGAAAAGGTGACTAAAGGAACGAGTCCAAATTATTTATTTATAGATTTAAATATTTCGGAAACAACCAAACCGGGAAAATTTAATATTCATTTTAAATTTAAAAATGGTAAACAAAAAATTCAAAGCTATGAGCTAAAGCCTCGATTAAATCCTTCTGAAGATTACAAAGGATTTGATAGTAGTGATGTTATTTATCTGATAACTCCAGATCGTTTTGCTAACGGTAAACCATCTAATGACATTGTGAGCACATTAAATGAAACAGCAGTAGATAGACATGATGATTATGCAAGGCATGGCGGTGATATCAGAGGTATTATAAATCATTTGGATTATATACATGACATGGGTTTTACAGCTATTTGGCCAACGCCATTGTTAACAAATGATATGTCTGAAGCATCTTATCATGGGTATGCGATGACCGATTTTTATCAAGTAGATCCACGTTTTGGAACTCTTGAGAGTTATAAAGAACTTGCTGAAATGGCAAGGGATTACGGTATTAAATTAGTAATGGATCAAGTAGTTAATCATTGTGGTAGTGAGCATTGGTGGATGAAAGATTTACCATTTTCTGATTGGATAAATCAGCAAAAAGCATTTGAAAACCATTCAGAATTAAAAAATTCCAATCACAGACGTACTACCAATCAAGATTTATATGCTTCTAATCTGGACAAAAAAGAGATGAATGAAGGGTGGTTCGTACCTACCATGCCAGATTTAAATCAACAAAATCCATTTATGGCCAATTATCTTATTCAAAACAGTATTTGGTGGATAGAAACTTTGGGCTTAGGTGGCATTAGGCAAGACACTTTCCCGTATTCTGATAAAACATTTTTGTCCAATTGGACAGGTGCTATCATGGAAGAATATCCAAATTTTAGCATTGTTGGCGAAGAATGGAGTTATAACCCATTGATTATTGGGTATTGGCAGACAGGTATGAAAAACAGTGATGGTTTTGAAACTAAATTGAAATCACCCATGGATTTCCCCATGCAACGGCAAATAGTGAACGCATTGAATGAAGATGAACAGGGTGATGACGGATTTGTGAAAATGTATGAAGGCTTAGCAAATGATTTTCATTATGCAAACCCAAAAGATATTATGATTTTTCCTGACAATCATGATATGAGCCGAATCTTTACGCAATTGAATGAAGATATAGATAAAACCAAAATGGCCTTAGGGTATATTTTAACCTTACCCAGAATCGCACAAATGTATTATGGCACAGAAATTTTAATGAATGATAGTTCAAATCCTGGTGACCATGGTTTAATACGCTCTGATTTTCCTGGTGGTTGGCAAGGAGATGTTGTAAATGCCTTTACAGGTGAAGGATTAACAGACGCCCAAAAGGATATGCAAAGCTATGTGAAAAAATTGGTGAATTATCGAAAAAACAGCAATGCTATTCATGAGGGCAAAACCATTCATTTTGCTCCGGAAAATGGTGTTTATATATTATTTAGAATTTTAAATGACGAAATTGTAGCAGTAATTTTAAACAAAACATCAGAAACAACTCTTGATCTTTCTCGTTTTGAAGAAATTGGATTAAACAATAAACAAGTAAAAAATATTATTAATGATGATATATCAAATTGGGATCATAATTTTAAAATTAACCCTAACGGCATTACATTATTAACCACCAAACTTACAAATCCATAAATTGTATCTTGATTAATACACAAAAATCTTAGATTTCTTGTGTTTACAACGTCAATGATCTGTTTTAAGGATTAAAATAAAAAACATGTTTAGAATAAAAACAATCATTGGATGCTTATTTTTAACACTGTCTTTAGTTGCACAGAATCCAGATAGAATCTTTGAAAGTGCTAAAATTCAAAACGGAGATATTTTAAAAATTGTGGTCAATGACGGAATGTATCAAATTACGCCTTACGCTACAGAAATCATTGAAACGACGTTTATTCCAAAAGGGGAAACATTCAATCCCAATTCACATACCGTAATTTTAAAACCGAGAGAAATAAAAACGCAGTTAATAGAATCTGACAATTCAATTGAATATAAAACAGATGGAATTTCAATAACCATCCAAAAAAAACCATTTCAAATATCCTATTCTTATAAAGGAAAACCCATTATTTCTGAAAAAGAAGGCTATGTAAAAAATGACACTTTACAGGCCATTCAATTTAATCTCACAAAAGACGAGGTTTTATATGGTGCGGGGGCCAGGGCTCTGGGCATGAACAGAAGAGGTTACAGACTGCCACTATATAATAAAGCACAGTATGGATACCAATCACATGCAGAACAACTAAATTATGCCATTCCAATAGTATTATCATCTCAACAGTATCTGATTCATTTTGATAATGCGCCCATCGGGTTTTTAGATTTAGACAGTAAACACGATAATACTTTAGCATATGAAACGATTTCTAGTAGAAAAACCTATCAAATTATAGTTGGTGATACATGGTTAGAAATACTTGATAATTACACCGATTTAACTGGAAAACAACCCATGCCACCACGTTGGGCTTTAGGAAATTTTGCGAGCAGATTTGGGTATCATTCTCAAAAGGAAACAGAAAACACCATTAACAAATTTGAAGAAGATAGCATTCCTGTGGATGCCGTGATTCTTGATTTATATTGGTTTGGTAAAGAAATTCAAGGCACTTTAGGGAATTTACAAGTTTATAAAGATTCCTTTCCTGATTTTGAAGGTATGATTTCGAAATTCAAGGATAAACATATTAAAACCATTGCCATTACAGAACCTTTTATTTTAACAACGTCAAAACGATGGGATGAAGCTGTGAGGGAAGACATATTGGCCAAAGACTCTTTAGGAAATCCATTTACATATGATTTTTATTTTGGAAATACAGGCTTAATTGACATTTTTGGTATAAAAGGAAAAACGTGGTTTAAAAATATTTATAAGGATATAGCTAAAATGGGAGTTCAAGGATTTTGGGGTGATTTAGGTGAACCAGAGTATCATCCGGCAGGAGTCATTCATGCTACAGGAACAGCCAATGAAGTTCATAACATATACGGACATGAATGGGCCAAATTAGTGTATGAAGCATCTAAAGAATTTGCGCCTTCACAACGACCTTTTATTTTAATGCGTGCCGGATATTCAGGGTCACAGCATTTCGGACTCATTCCGTGGTCTGGAGATGTGAGTAGATCTTGGGGTGGATTTCAGCCACAGCCCGAAATTGCCCTTCAAATGGGCATGCAAGGGCTAGCTTATATGCATTCTGATTTGGGTGGATTTGCAGGGGCAAATCTTGATGATGAATTGTATGCCAGATGGTTGCAATATGGTGTTTTTCAACCTGTTTACAGACCTCATGCTGATGAAACGGTGCCAAGTGAACCTGTTTTCAGAAGTAAAAAAGCAGAAGCTTTAGCAAAAACAGCTATTGAATTACGCTATAAATTACTGCCCTATAATTATAATCTGAGTTTTTTAAATAACCAGTCGGGAGCTCCCTTAATGCAACCTTTATTTTTTGAAGAACCAAAAAATGATTCATTATTCACTAATTCAACCACCTATTTTTGGGGATATGATTTTTTGGTCACTCCAATTTTAGAAGCCAATAAAAAAATACAAACGGTTTATTTTCCTAAAAACAATAATTGGTTTAACTTTTATACTGATGAAAAAATAAATGGCGGAAAATACAAAGAAATAGAAACTAATGAGCATTCTATTCCCACTTTCGTAAGAGCTGGAGCTCTTATTCTGATGGCAAAATCCATGCAAAATACTGCAGAATATCAAGCAGATAATTTGGAACTGCATTATTATAATGATGACTCCATTAAAGAAAGTGAACGCAAGTTTTATAATGACGACGGTCAAACAGCTGGAGCGTATGAAAATGGCGCCTTTGAATTTTTAGAATTCGAATATAAATCAAAAGGGAAAAATGTCGAAATAAAATTTGAATCGGAAATTGGAAAAAACTACCAGTCGTCAAATAAACAAATTGAACTTGTAATTCATAATTTTCAAAAGGAACCCAAGCAAGTAAAAATAGACGGAAAAAAGGTATATTATGATTGGAGTGATGCTGATAAAAAACTTACAATTCCTGTTAATTGGAACACAAAAAATGACTTAATTATTAACATCAAAGCAAAAAAATAAGATGTTTCAAAAAAAATATAAATACATATCATTGTTAGGGTTAGTGATATGTTTTGCCTGTAACGAAAACATAAAAACAAATAAGGAACAAACAATGAAAGTGGACAAAAAAGAACATAAAGAAGTCGTTTACCAAGTGTTTACGCGTCTTTTTGGAAACACAAATACAACTAATAAACCTTGGGGAACCATTGAAGAAAATGGGATTGGAAAATTCAATGATTTTTCTGATAAAGCATTAAAGGAGATAAAAGATTTAGGAGTAACATATATCTGGTACACAGGTGTTCCACATCATGATGTTATTAGGGATTACACCAAATTTGGAATTTCAAATGATGACCCGGATATAGTTAAAGGAAGGGCTGGTTCACCGTATGCAGTAAAGGATTATTATAATGTAGATCCTGATTTGGCAATAGATCCATCTAAACGATTAGAAGAATTCAAAGCATTAATTAAACGAACCCATAAAAATGGTTTAAAAGTTATTATTGACATTGTTCCCAATCATGTCGCTCGGAATTATCATAGTATAACAAATCCTGTAGGGGTTGAAGATTTTGGAGCTTCAGATGATAAAACGGTTACATATAAAGTGAATAATAATTTTTACTATAACCCAGGAGAATATTTTCAGATACCTGATTTTCAGGATGGATATCAGCCTTTAGGTGGAGAAAAAAATCCATTATCAGATGGAAAATTTCAAGAAGTACCTGCAAAATGGACGGGAAATGGATCTAGGTTATCAAAACCTCACTACAATGATTGGTATGAAACTGTAAAAATAAACTATGGGATAAGACCAGATGGACAAAAGGATTTTGATTCTCTTTCGGTAGGTTTTGATAATGAAGATTACAAAGCGCATTTTGAGTTTTGGAAAGACAAAACCGTTCCCAATTCATGGATTAAATTTAGAGATATCGCTTTATATTGGTTGGATTTTGGAGTTGATGGATTTAGATTCGATATGGCAGAATTGGTACCTGTTGAGTTTTGGAGTTATTTAAATTCTTCAATTAAAATGAAAAAAAACGAAGTTTTTATTTTGGCTGAAGTTTATAATCCTGATTTATATAGAGATTATATCCGGAAAGGAAAAATGGACTATTTATATGACAAAGTTCAGTTGTACGATACCATTAAACACATCATGCAAGGACATGGAAAAACAGATTATATCCCGGGGATTCAAGATTATTTAAAAGATATTGAGCACAATATGTTGCATTTTTTAGAGAATCATGACGAACAGCGTATTGCTAGTCCGGAGTTTGCCGGAAATGCAGAAAAAGGAAAACCGGCTATGGTGGTTTCTGCAACTATTAGTACATCCCCAACCATGATTTATTTTGGACAGGAGTTAGGTGAACCAGCAGCCGAACGTGGGGGCTTTGGCTCGCCTTCAAGAACATCAATTTATGATTATGTTGGTGTACCCAATTTTCAACGTTGGGTTAATAATAAACAATTTGATGGAGGACAATCAAGTTCAGAAGAATTGAGGTTACGCGATTTTTATAAACGGGTACTTAACTTTACTATTAGCAGTTCAGCTTTAATGGGAAATTATGAAGATATTCATAATTTCAACAGAGAACAAACAGAATGGTATAATGATCAAGTACTCTCATTTGTACGTTGGAGTGATGATGAAAAATTAATAATTGTATCAAACTTTAATGCTGAAAACACCTATGGTTTTGAATTGGGCTTGCCTCAGGATATCATTAAAAAATGGAAATTAAAAAATGGGGAGTATCAATTAAAAGATCAATTATATAAAAATTACAAATCTGCCCTGAAGGTTTCCAAAGACCAAGCTCGAGTAAGAGTAGATATAAAACCATTGGAGTCATTTATATTAAAACTGAAGTAATTAAAAGCGTAATATCTCCAATCCTTACAAATAAAAAAGAAGTGTAATAGATAGGAATAAAACAAATTTTATCAAATGAAAAAGCTGATTTTAATTATACTTGGACTTATTTTTATAACAAGTTGTAAAGAAACTAAAGAATCCAATATGACAGAAAATAAACCCCAAGCCCCATTTGTTTGGGAAGGCGCAAATCTTTATTTTTTAATGACCGATAGATTTAATAATGGTGATCCTTCAAATGATAAAAATTTTGAAAGAACAAATGATGCTGCAAAATTAAGGGGATTTGAAGGAGGCGATATTGAGGGGATTACACAAAAAATTCAAGAAGGTTATTTTTCAGATTTAGGTGTTAATGCCATTTGGCTGACTCCAATAGTTGAACAAATTCATGCAGCAACGGATGAAGGCACGGGACTTTCATATGGGTTTCATGGGTATTGGGCCAAAGATTGGACTTCACTGGATCCTAATTTTGGGACTAAAGAAGATTTAAAACAACTGGTTGAGGTTGCGCATTCAAAAGGGATTCGAATTGTTTTGGATGCTGTTATAAATCATACAGGTCCGGTAACAAATGAAGACCCTGTATACCCAACTGATTGGGTTCGAACGGACAATCCATGTACTTATAAAAATTTTGAAAGTACGGTTACATGTACGTTGGTTAAAAACCTACCGGATATTAGAACAGAAAGTAATGATAATGTTGAATTACCATTGCAATTAGTTGACAAATGGAAAGCAGAAGGCAGATATGAAAAAGAAATTGCTGAACTTGATGCCTTTTTTAAACGCACAGGGTATCCAAGAGCGCCACGATTTTATATCATAAAATGGCTTACCGATTATATCACAGAATTTGGAATTGATGGTTATAGAGCCGATACCGTAAAACATACGGAAGATTATGTTTGGCGTGAGTTTAGGACCGAATGTGATTATTCATTTGCTGAATGGAAAAAGAATAATCCTGACAAAATTCTGGATGATAATGGATTTTACTTAGTGGGTGAAGTTTATAATTATAATATCAGTTCAGGGAAATACTTTGATTTCGGAGATAAAAAGGTGAATTATTTTGATGGTGAATTTAATAGTTTAATAAATTTTGAATTTAAATCGGATGCTTTAAAACCTTATGAGACCATTTTCTCTAAATATTCGGGCATATTACATAATCAATTAAAAGGTTTTGGCACCTTAAATTATTTAACATCACATGATGACGGAAGTCCTTTTGATGCCAAAAGAGAAAAATCTTTTGATGCCATGACAAAATTATTGCTAACACCTGGTACTTCACAAACCTATTACGGAGATGAGACGGCTCGTCCTTTAATTATTGAAGGAACTGTTGGTGATGCAACACTTCGTTCATTTATGAATTGGGATGCCATTCAAAATAATCAAGAAAATAAAGACCTCTTATCGCATTCACAAAAATTAGGAAAATTCAGAGCCCATCATCCTGCTATTGGAGCTGGTATTCATCAAATGATTACTCAAAACCCCTATGTGTTTTATAGAAGTTATTCAAAAGGCACATATAATGATTTAGTTGTAGTGGGGCTGGATTTAGAACAGGGAGTTAAAACATTAGATGTGTCTAAAATATTTAAAGAAGGCGACCTATTACATGATGCGTATTCAAATCAAGACGTCAAAGTTAAAAACGGAAACGTTCTTTTAGATTCTAAATTCAGTATTGTACTTTTAGAATTGAAATAAATCTTGCAATTATAGATTAAAACTAAACAGTAAATTATGAGAAAAACAGTCTTGGCACTTTGTATGATTATGTTATTGATTTCATGCAGCAAAACACCAAATGAAATCAGTATTAAATCACCAGACACAAAAATTAATGTTGATTTTAATTTAAATAATGAAGGGAAACCTTATTATAAAGTAAGGTTTAATGATAAAGTAGTTATTGACAGCTCTTTTCTGGGGTTTGATTTTAAAAATGCATTTCCACTAAAGGATAATTTTGAAATAATTAACACAAGTATTTCCAGCTTTAATGAAACTTGGCAGATGCCTTGGGGTGAACAAATAAATGTGGTTAACAACTATAATGAATTAAAAGTTGAACTTGAGGAAATCAGTGAAACACATCGGAAATTGAATATTGTTTTTAAAGTTTATAATGATGGCATAGGATTTCGATATGAGTTCCCCGAACAAGATAATTTCAAGGAAGCTTTCATAACCGAAGAAAACACACAATTTAAATTAACCGAAGATTATAAAACTTTTTGGCAAGCTGGAGATTGGGATAGTTATGAACATTTATATAAAACCACCAAGTTATCTGAAATTGATGCCATAGCAGAACGCAATAAACCCATAGCACAAACCTATATTCCAAACAATGCAGTCAACACACCGGTAACCACGGTTGGGAAAGACAAAGTTTATCTTAGTTTCCATGAAGCGGCATTGGTAGATTATTCAGATATGACTTTAGGTATTGATACAAAAAATTTAACTTTAGAAAGTATTCTGGTAGGTTCTGATAATCATGATTATAAAGTAAAAAGAAGTCTCCCATTTAATACGCCTTGGAGAACCATTCAGATAACAGATAATGCGCCGGAATTAATTGAATCAAAATTAATAGTAAACTTAAATGAACCCAATATATTAGGTGATATATCATGGTTTAAGCCTATGAAATATATGGGTATTTGGTGGGAAATGCATCTTGGTAAATCAACTTGGGATTATGAATCTAAACAAGATATGACTTCATTTACTACCGGAGAAAAACCTAAAGGAAAGCATGGAGCAACTACTGAAAACACTAAAAAGTATATTGATTTTTGCTCAAAAAATAATATAAAAGGTGTTTTGGTTGAAGGTTGGAATACAGGTTGGGACCATTGGACAGGGTTTGAAGAAAGAGAAGGTGTTTTTGACTTTATCACGCCATATCCGGATTACGATTTACCTGGACTGGTTAAATATGGTAAAGAAAAAGGAGTTGATATTATCATGCATCACGAAACCTCTGCAGCCACCGAAACCTATACAAAGCAGCAGGATACCGCATTTGCATTAATGCAAAGTTTAGGAATTCATACCGTTAAAACAGGATATGTAGGTAAAATTTCACCTAAAGGAGAATACCATCATGGTCAGTATATGGTAAATCATTATAACAATACAGTGATTAAAGCAGCTAAATATCAGGTAGCTATTAATGCTCATGAACCAATAAAGGATACTGGCTTACGAAGAACCTATCCGAATACCATTTCTAGAGAAGGATTACGTGGTCAAGAGTTTAATGCTTGGTCTTTAGATGGTGGTAATCCACCAGAACATTTGCCAATAATAGCTTTTACAAGAATGCTTGCGGCCCCCATAGATTTTACTCCCGGAATTTTTAATATAAAATTTGACGAGTATAAAAAAGATAATCAAGTAAATACCACTTTAGCACAGCAGCTGGCACTATATGTGGTTATTTATAGCCCCATTCAAATGGCTGCTGATTTAGTGGAACATTATGAAGCAAACCCTGAGCCATTTCAATTTATAAAAGATGTAGGTGTAGACTGGGAAACCACAAAAGTTCTTAATGGAGAAGTTGGTGATTATGTCACGATTGCCAGAAAAGAACGCAATACCGGAAACTGGTTTGTGGGAGGCATTACTGATGAAAATTCTAGAACTCTGGATATTAATTTTGATTTTCTTGATGAAGGCCAACAGTACAACGCCATTATTTATAAAGACGGGAAAGATGCCCAATGGGATAAGAATCCCACCGCAATAGATATTCAAAAATTAACCATTGATAAAAGCATGAAACTTAAAATAATTCTAGCTGAAGGTGGCGGTTTTGCAATCAGTTTAATGAAATAATTGAGAATGCTAATTTATTGAACAACCAATAGCCTATTAAGTTTATTGGTGATAGTATTACTGTTAAGTATAAATAACAATTAAAAACTAAAATTAAATTGAAAGCCCAATTGATTTCAATAATTTTATAGACTTAAAAAATAAGGCAAATTAAAATGACTTCAGTTAAAGATTTATTAGATCTTTTAGTTTTAGAAAAGGTTAATGATACACAATTTATTGGGCATAGTAAAACAGTAGGAAGTCAAAATGTTTTTGGTGGTCAGGTATTGGCACAGGCCATAAATGCTGCTTGCCGAACAATTTTCAACCACCGTATTTTACATTCCATGCATGCTTATTTTTTAGAGGCAGGTAAATTGAATGTGCCAATTACCTTTAATGTAAGTCATGTAAGAGATGGGGGTAGTTTTTCTGTTCGCAGGGTAACGGCACAACAAAATGACAGCGTCATTTTTATTTTGTCTGCTTCATTTCATAAAAAAGAAGAAGGTTACGATCATCAAATAGAAATGAAATCTAACTTAAACCAGCCAGAAGATTTACTAAGCTGGACGGATATTTTGAATCAATTTGGTGATTATTTGCCAAAAACCCTAAAGGCATTTTTTGAAATACCACGCCCCGTTGAATTTAAGCCTACCATTCTCGTAAATCCTATGGAAAGAAAAGATTTACCACCTTTTAGTGATGTTTGGTTTAAATTAAAAGGAAACGTCAAGGGTTTAGATTTACAAACAAAACAACAAATTTTAACCTACATTTCCGATTATAATATTTTAGTTTCGGCACTTAACCCCCATGCCAGCAAAGCACATTGGGGTAATACGCAGACTGCAAGTTTGGACCATTCCATGTGGTATTTTAGGGATTTTGATTTTGATGATTGGTTATTGTTTTCAATGGAATCCCCAAATGCATCAAATGCTCGTGGTTTTGCCAGAGGGAATATTTTCACCAGAAAAGGAAAGCTTATAGCTTCTGTTGCCCAAGAAGGCTTAATGAGGCCATTAAATAAATAGTTTCATTTTTTTGTTGCATAAAAAATGCTTAATGAAAATCTGAAATTTGTTTTTTGAAAGTAAATCTGTATTTTATAGACAAAATGTAAATTAAAAAACATAATAATATTTTTAATGAATAAAACTTTAAAATTGGCAACATTAGGTGGTGGTTGTTTTTGGTGTACAGAAGCAGTTTTTGAAGAAGTAAAAGGGGTTGAAAAGGTAGTTTCAGGGTATTCTGGAGGCACTGTTCCTGGTCATCCAACCTATCGTGAAATTTGTTCAGGATTAACGGGTCATGCTGAAGTTGTACAAGTAACGTTTGATGCCAATGTAATTTCTTATAAAGATATTCTTGTTATTTTTATGACCACTCATGATCCTACAACTTTGAACAGACAAGGAGCCGATCATGGAACACAATATCGTTCCGTTATTTATTATCATGATAATTTGCAAAAGGAAATTGCTGAAGAGGTTGTAAAAGAAATGGCAAACTATTACGAAAACCAAATTGTTACTGAAATAAGTCCATTAGATGTGTTTTATCGCGCAGAGGATTCCCATCAAGATTACTATAAGAACAACAAAGAGCAAGGGTACTGTAGTTTTGTGATTACACCAAAATTAGCAAAATTGCGTAAGCTTCATACTGAAAAATTAAAATAATTGTAAAGATTAAAAGTGCTAAACTGTAAATAAAAAATGATTAAAATAGGACATCGAGGAGCAAAAGGACATCTAGCCGAAAACACGTTAGAATCAATTAAAAAGGCATTAAAATTAGGGGTTGATGGCATTGAAATTGACGTACATAGATGTGCTTCCGGACAATTGGTGGTTTTTCACGATTTTACGTTGGATAGAATGACGAATGGTACTGGTGAAGTTTCAAAACAAACCCTTAAACAATTAAAACAGGTTGAGGTTAAAGGCCATTGCCAAATTCCAACCTTATCGGAAGTTTTAACTTTTGTCAACAACAAATGTCTGGTAAACATAGAGTTAAAAGGACAAGATACAGCAAAAGAAGCGAGTAGATTAATTGATTTTTTTGTGGAGAAAAAGGGTTGGGATTATAACAATATTTTAGTTTCTAGTTTTCAAAAGGATTTATTGGAAACGGTTCATAAGATAAACGATAAAATCCCATTAAGCGTTCTAACCAATGCCAATATAGAAGAGGCCGTTGGTTTTGCTAAAACAATACATGCTGTTTCTTTACATGTAGATTATACCATGTTAACCCAGGAGATTGTTGATGATTTAAAGCAAGATTTTAAAGTGATTACTTATACGGTAAACAATTTAAATCCTATAAAACGAATAAAATCTTATGGAGTAGATGGGATTATTTCAGATTTTCCAGATAGATTATGATTGAAAAGGATGTGGTTATTGTTGGTGGTGGCGCTGCTGGTTTTTTTGCAGCTATCAACATTGCAGAACAAAACCCAAACTTAAAAATTGCAATTTTAGAACGGGGAAAGGAAGGTTTGCAAAAAGTTAAAGTTTCTGGTGGTGGTCGTTGTAACGTAACCCACGCCGAATTTATTCCTTCAGAATTAATACAAAATTACCCCCGAGGTGAAAAGGAAATGCTAGGTCCTTTTCATCAATTCATGACAGGCGATACTATGGAATGGTTTGAAAAACGAGGCGTAGAGTTGAAGATTGAAGCCGATGGCAGAATGTTTCCAGTGTCAAATTCTTCACAAACCATTATCGATTGTTTTTTAAATGAAGCCAAAAAACACCAAGTTGAAGTGTTTTATAATCATGCTGTAAAATCAATTCAAAAGGCAGAAAACATTTGGAAATTAGAAACGTCACAAGGTGATTTTTCAACTAAAAAATTACTAATTGCTACTGGCAGCAACCCTAAAATCTGGAATCTTTTAGAGAATTTAGGCCATACCATCTCACAACCCGTTCCATCATTATTTACGTTTGACATCAAAGATGAACGCATCAAAGACATTCCAGGTGTTGTGGCCTTAAATGTTGAGGTTAAAGTTTTAGGAACCAATTTATTTAGTGAAGGCCCATTACTTATTACGCATGTTGGAATGAGTGCGCCTTCTATTTTAAAACTATCCGCTTTTGGAGCCATTGAATTGGCAAACCGAGACTATAAATTTCAAATTGAAATCAATTTTATCAGACAGTCCTTTGAAGAATGTTTGGATGTTTTGAAACAACTAAAACACAATTTAGCAAAAAAAACAGTATTCAAATCAGCTCAATTTGATTTACCAAAACGCTTATGGCAGAAACTGGTTTTAGCATCTAAAATGAATGAAGAATCTCGTTGGGCAGATTTAAATAAAGATCAGCTAGAATTATTAACTTCTCAACTTACACAAGCTGTTTTTAATGTTGATGGGAAAAGCACTTTTAAAGAGGAATTTGTAACCGCTGGAGGTGTCGATTTAAAAGAAATCAATTTTAAAACCTTTGAAAGTAAACTTCATAAAAACCTTTATTTTGCTGGTGAAGTGATTAATGTAGATGCGGTTACCGGAGGTTTTAATTTTCAAAATGCATGGACAGGAGCGTATATTGTTGCTAAGCACATATCAGAATAATATATTTTTTATATATTTGATATATATAATTTATATATCATGGGAAAAACAAAAAAATTAATTGAGTTGGATGACAAAGCCATCAAAATCCTAGAGGAACAAGCAAGACTTCAAAAACGCTCACTTAAGAATTATCTAGAATACACTTTGGAAGACACGGCCATGCGTTACAGCGAGCCATCTGAAGAGTATAAAAAAATGATGGATGATATGTTGTATAGAACGGAAAAAGGAACATTGGAAACCATGCCGCTTTCAGAAGTTTTAAAACGTTATGGACGTGAATTATGAAATTTCCAAAGAAGCAGATGTAGAACTTCATAAAGCAATTTGCTATTTTAAATTATATAATAAGGAAGAGTCTTTTATGGATGATTTGCTCAATCAATTAAGAGTGGTTTGTTCGATGCCTAAAGCATTTCAATTACGATATAAAAAGGTAAGAATTGTAAATTTAGAGCACTTCAATTTTTCGATTCATTATACCATTTACAATAAACGCATCATTATTCTAAGAATCCTAAACCAAAACCAAGATTTCTAATAATGCAAATCTACATAGCGCTTTTAAGAGGTATCAACGTAGGTGGACATAAAAAAGTGCCCATGACAGAACTGCGCGATTTGTTATCTAATTCTGGTTTTCAAAACGTTCAAACCTATATTCAAAGCGGGAATGTTGTTTTTCAGTCTTCAAAAAATGTATCTACTCTAGAAAAGGAAATTCAAAAACTTATATTTAATCATTTTGGTTTTGATGTTTCAGTGATAGTAAAAACAGATGATGAGCTCCAAACAATTTTTGATGTTAGTCCTTTTTCAACAGAAAAAAAGGAGAAAAGTTATTTCATAATGCTAAACAAAATTCCTGAACCTAATTTGGTTGAAGAAGTAGAGCAAATACCTTATGAAAATGAAGAAATTGTAATCAAAAAAAATTGCCTTTATTTTTATTGCCCAACAGGTTTTGGGAAAACAAAATTCAACATGAATTCATACGAACGAAAGTTAAAGGTTATTGGAACTGCAAGAAATTACAATACCATGGTAAAACTATTATCTTTGTGTGCTGAAAATTAAGAAATGACTGAAAAGGATTTTATTCTACTACCATACCCAAATACTTTAGAAGAAGGAAGTGTTACTTGGGAATCGCCAAGTAATATTGCATTAGTTAAATATTGGGGAAAAAAGAAGGGCCAAATTCCTGAAAACCCATCCATAAGTTTTACACTAAGTAATTGTAAAACCATTACAACCTTGTCGTTTTCAAAAAAAGAGAATACAACAAAGTTTGAGTTTGACGTGTATTTAGATGGTGAAAAAAAAGACGCTTTTAAACCAAAAATCCAGACCTTTTTTAAAAGAATTGAGTTGTATTTACCATTCCTAAGAGATTATCATTTTGTAATTGAAACCTCAAACACTTTTCCACATAGTTCTGGCATCGCTTCGTCTGCGAGCGGTATGAGTGCATTAGCATTGTGTTTAATGGAGATTGAAAAAGAAAACATTATGAGAAGTTTTAATTTGCAAGAAATAGAAGATTTAGATAAAAACTATTTCAAACAAAAAGCCTCATTTTTAGCACGTTTAGGTTCAGGAAGCGCTTGCAGAAGTATTGAAGGTGATTTAATTGTTTGGGGAAAACATAAAGAAATCAAAGGAAGTTCAGATTTATTCGGAATAAAATATCCATATCAAGTGCATGATAACTTTAAGAATTATCAGGACACCATTTTATTGGTTGACAAAGGCGAAAAGCAGGTAAGTAGTACCATTGGTCATGATTTAATGCATAATCATCCTTTTGCCGATAAGCGTTTTATGCAAGCTCATGATAATATCTCTAAATTAATTGCAATATTTAAGTCCGGTGATTTAATTGAATTTATTAAGACGGTTGAAAGTGAAGCGTTAACCTTACATGCCATGATGATGACCAGTATGCCATATTTTGTATTGATGAAGCCAAATACTTTAGAGATTATTAATAAAATCTGGCAGTTTAGGCAAAATACAGGTTTGCATATATGTTTTACTTTAGATGCTGGTGCCAATGTACATGTATTGTATCCGGAATCTGAATCAGGAAAAATATTTGAATTCATTAAGAACGAGTTAGTTGCATATTGTGAAAATGGGCATTATATTTGCGACAGAATTGGTTTTGGAGCGAATCAATTAACAATGAATAATTAACAATTAACAATGTAAAATTGATAATTGACAATGAAAGAGGGGAATATTATTAAAACTAAAAGCTATCAATTTGCGGTTAGAATTGTAAATTTGTATAAACTTTTAGTTGAAGAAAAGAAAGAGTTTGTGCTTTCTAAACAGTTATTACGTTCAGGAACATCAATTGGAGCGAATGTTAGAGAAGCGGAACATGCAGAAAGTAAGGCTGATTTTATCCATAAGCTGTCAATTGCTCTAAAAGAGGCGAATGAAACCGAGTATTGGCTGGAATTGCTTAAAGAAACAAGTTATTTGAATAATTCTGAGTATATTGGTATTCAGATTGATATAAAAGAAATTTTAAAACTTCTTACGAGTATTATTAAAACATCAAAACAAAAATAATTTTCAATTATTAATTGTTAATTATCAATTGTAAAAATATGAAGGGACCACTTTTTTATTCAAAAATTTTACTTTTCGGTGAATATGGGATCATTAAAGATTCTAAGGGTTTGTCAATCCCTTACAACTTTTATAATGGGGCTTTGAAAACCGATAAAAACCTATCTGAAGTAGCGTTAAAATCTAACGAAAGTTTAAAGCGTTTTGTAGTTTATCTTCAAAAAATAGACAGCAAATTAGTAACTTTTGATTTTGATAAATTGCAAGCTAATGTGAGTCAAGGCATGTATTTTGATTCGTCCATTCCTCAGGGTTATGGCGTTGGAAGCAGCGGTGCGCTTGTTGCAGCTATTTATGATAAATATGCCTTTGATAAAATTACCGTTTTAGAAAATTTAACAAGGGAAAAATTATTGAAATTGAAAGCAATTTTTTCGGAAATGGAATCTTTTTTTCATGGAAAATCTTCAGGATTAGATCCTTTAAACAGTTATTTAAGTATCCCTATCCTTATTAATTCTCAAGATAATATTGAAGCAACAGGTATTCCATCGCAAAATAATCAAGGCAAAAATGCTGTGTTTTTATTAGATAGCGGCGTCATTGGAGAAACAGCCCCCATGGTTAGGATTTTTATGGAAAACATGAAACAGGAAGGGTTTAGAAAGATGCTTATAACCCAATTTATTAAACACACCGATGCTTGTGTTGATGATTTCCTAAAAGGCGATGTGAAATCCTTATTTAAAAACACAAAACGATTATCAAAAGTAGTTTTAAATCACTTTAAACCTATGATTCCACAGCAGTTTCATGAGCTTTGGAAAAAAGGTATTGAATCTAATGATTACTATTTAAAACTTTGTGGATCTGGCGGTGGCGGTTATATTCTTGGGTTTACAGAAGACATTGAAAAGGCGAAAAACGCACTTAAAGACTATAGGTTAGAAGTAGTTTATAGTTTCTAAATTCTTGGCACTCTTTCCTACCCGATTATAATTCGGACAGTTGGCTTAAATCATTTTTTCATGTTATCAAGAAATCAAAAGCATATTTTAATTAAGTTTTTTAGTATGTTTTCTGTGGTTAGAGGGTACAACATTCTTATTATAGTAATAGCTCAATACCTAACTTCTATTTACATTTTAGCCCATAATAAACCGTTACGACAAGTCGTTTTTGATGTAAATTTATTTATGATTGTGTTGGCATCAGCAGCAACCATAGCTGGAGGATATATTATTAATAATTTTTACGATTCAGAAAAAGATTTAATCAATAGACCCATTAAATCAAAATTGGATAGACTGGTTAATCAAAACACCAAGTTGTCATTCTATTTTACATTAAATTTTGCCGCCGTTATTATGGCGAGTTATGTGTCGTTTAGAGCTGTAGTATTCTTTTCTGCTTATATTTTTGCTATTTGGTTTTACTCCCATAAATTAAAAAAACTACCATTTATAGGTAATTTAACCTCGGCAATTTTAACAATAACACCATTTTTTGCCGTTTTTATATATTATAAAAATTTTGAAACCGTCATTTTTGTGCACGCCACATTTTTGTTTTTAATTATTTCCATGCGAGAACTAACCAAAGATTTAGAAAATTTAAAAGGAGATTTGGCACTTAACTATCAAACCATACCCATTGTTTATGGTGAAAGGGCTTCTAAAATCATGTTAACAATCTTATCGGTTTTAACATTAATACCAACCTATCTTTTATTGTTTAAGTTTTACATAGGTTATATGTATATCTTCTTTTATTTAAGTGTTGTTTTGTTGTTTGTTTTTCTCATATTACTTTGGAAATCCAAAACAAAAATTCAGTATCTTATTTTGCATAATATTTTAAAATTCATCATAGTTACTGGGGTTTTTTGTATTGTGCTGATAAACATTGATTTGGTATTGAATCGAATCTAAATAAAATGGCAAAGCAAAAAACGCAAATCGTAATTTTATAAAGTATCTTTGCACAAAATAATTAATAATGAACAGACATCAAGGTAGTAAAGGAAAGGGGAAAACTTCAGGACGTGGCACCGATAATAGCCGTTCAAAAAGTTATGCTAGAGGAAATGCACCTTTAAAAAATAAACCGGTTTCAACTGTGAAACCATCAGTGACTACTAAAACAACAACTAAAAAATCTAATCCAGATGAGATTAGGCTTAACAAATATGTTGCAAATTCTGGAGCTTGTTCCAGGCGAGAGGCAGATACACATATTGCTACAGGATTGGTTTCGGTTAATGGTAAAGTCATTACTGAAATGGGTTACAAAGTTAAATTAGGCGATGAGGTTAGGTATGATGGGGCCAGGATACATCCTGAAAAAAAGGCATATGTGCTTCTAAACAAACCCAAAGGTTTTGCAACAACAACAAGCGAAGGAAAAGGAAGGACAGTAATGGATTTAGTAGCCAATGCAACCACATCTAGAATTAAACCAATAGGACGGTTAGGAAGAAACTCAAAAGGTTTACTTTTATTTACTAATGACGATGTTATTGTTGATAAATTTACAAATTCAAAGAATGGGATAGCACGCTTATTTCATATTGAATTGGATAAAAACCTGAAATTAGAAGACTTGAAGAAAATACAAGCAGGAATTAAAATTGAAGGGAAATTAGTTGCCGTTCAAGAAGTGAGTTATATTGACGGTGCGTCTAAAAATGAAATAGGTTTAAAGATAAAAAATACCGGTAATACCATCATCCGTTCTATTTTTGATTACTTAAAATATGAAATAGTGAGTATTGATTGCGTAGCTATTGGCCATTTAACCAAGAAAGATATCCCACGTGGGCATTGGAAACATTTGACCGAGCAGGAATTAAATACACTTAAAATGCTGTAATTTAATATCTTGTATTTTTTTTAAAAAAAAATAGAAAAAAGTTCATAATTCAATTTTTTATATTTCATTTGTATTTCATTTAGCTAACACAATTGAAAAATGATTCTATTTTTAGGTTCATGAACATTAAGATGCTATGTTCAAAATCTGTTCTTAAATTAAGCAGCCAATTTATACGGCTAACTTCCACGTATACAATTATTTCAAGTCAACACATATTGGTTTTATGCCGACTACTTGTATTAGAAAACAAATTTCATTTTCTTAAAAACTATTGATTTTATAACGTTTAATTAAAATATTTTTGAGAAATTTATACCAGACAGAAAAGAATGAATACTAAATATATTGACCTAATTAGCCAAACTTTTGATTTTCCTCAAGAAGAATTTAAGCTAGAGGATAAAAACCTGAAATTTCACGATATTAATCTAATGGAATTGGTTGAAAAATACGGGTCCCCACTTAAGTTTACATACCTACCTCAAATATCAAATAATATTGCCCGGGCTAAAGGGTGGTTTGAAAAAGCAATAAAACATAATAAATACAAGGGTAAATACAATTATTGTTATTGCACCAAGAGCTCTCATTTTAAACATGTGCTAAATGAGGCTTTAAAAAATGATATACATATTGAAACATCGTCTGCGTTTGATATTGATATTGTGGAGCGCCTTAAAAAAGAAGGTAAAATTACTGAAGATACGTATGTAATTAGTAATGGGTTTAAACGGGCTCAGTATATAACAAATATTGCCCAATTAATAAATAATGGACATAAAAACTGCATTCCCATTATTGATAATTATGAAGAAATTGATTTATTATCAGAAGAAATAACAGGTAAATTTAATATAGGGATTAGGATTGCTTCAGAAGAAGAACCTAAATTTGAATTCTATACCTCTAGATTAGGTATTGGTTATAAAAATATTGTGCCTTTTTATAATAAACAAGTCAGGGATAATAAAAAGGTGAAGTTAAAAATGTTGCACTTTTTTATTAATACAGGTATCAGGGACAATGCCTATTATTGGAACGAATTATCAAAATGTTTAAAGGTCTATACAAGCTTAAAAAGGATTTGCCCTTCATTGGATAGTTTAAATATAGGGGGTGGGTTTCCTATAAAAAACTCATTAGCTTTTGATTTTGATTATGAGTACATGGTTGATGAGATTATTAATCAAATTAAATTGGTTTGTGATGAAGAAGAAGTAAAAGTACCAAATATTTTCACGGAATTTGGTAGTTTTACAGTAGGTGAAAGCGGTGGGGCTATTTATGAAGTGCTATATCAAAAACAACAGAATGACCGTGAAAAATGGAATATGATAAACTCCTCATTCATTACCACATTACCAGATACCTGGGCTATTAATAAACGATTTATTATGTTGCCCATAAATAGATGGAATGACAGTTATGAACGTGTATTATTAGGGGGTTTAACTTGTGATAGTGATGACTATTATAACAGTGAACAGCACATGAACGCCATTTATTTACCAAAATACAATAAAGATAAACCATTGTATATTGGATTTTTTAATATTGGCGCATATCAAGAAACCATTGGCGGTTTTGGAGGATTACAACATTGTTTAATTCCGTCACCAAAACATATATTAATAGACAAGGATGAGGATGGGAACCTCACTGATGATTTATTTTGTGAACAACAAAAAAGTGAAGACTTACTTAAAATTTTAGGTTATAATGAACAATAAAACGTATGCAGGAATTCCAGAGGAATTTTCTAAGTTAGAACAAGCAAAAATTGTATTAATTCCTGTTCCTTATAAAGGAGCCGGTACATCTGTAAAAGGAACTAAAAGTGGTCCAGAGGCTTTTTTAAAGGCGTCTGAAAACATAAATCTTTATGATATTGAAACGGATACTGAAGTGTATCAGCAGGGTATTTATTTAGCAGGTGCCGTTATTGAAAATGCTACAGCAGAAGCTATGGTGAATGCCGTGCACCAATCAACAAAAAAATACATTAAGAGAAATAAGTTTGTTACCCTAATTGGAGGTGATCGTTCTACATCAATTGGCACAATTAGAGCATTTAATGAATGTTTTAATAGCTTGACAGTGTTGCAAATAGATGCACATGCCAATTTATTGAAATCGCATCAAGGGTCATCTTTAAATAATTCTTGTGCACTTCATGAGGCTAGTCAAACCACCAATTTAATTCAAGTTGGGGTTCGTTCCATGAATGTGATGGAGAAAACAATAATGGATGAAGATAAAACTTACTTTGCTCATGAAATGGCTATTGATGATACCTGGATGGACTCGGCCATTGACCAAATGACAGATAACGTATTTTTAACCTTTGATTTATCGGCACTGGATGTGTCTATTATGACTTCGGTTTCAAATCCGGAGCCAGGGGGGTTATTCTGGTATGAAACCTTAGAGTTTTTAAATAAATTAATGCAAGAAAAAAATATTGTGGGCTTTGATATTGTGGGCTTATGTCCGAATGAATTAAATGCAGCTTCAGATTTTTTAACAGCCAGACTTTACTATAAGATGTTAAGTTATAAGTTTGCAGATGAAAATGTCGGCGATGATTATGATAACTCATATGAAGGCCTAAATCAAAAAAACAACGTTTCAAAATTTGAGGAAGATGAAGAATACTAAAGGAGCCATATCAAATTTTATTGAAAAGTATTATTTGCACTTTAATGCGGCAACCATTGTTGATGCTGCCAAAGCCTATGAAGCACAATTAAATCAAGGGTCAAAAATGTTAGTGTCACTCGCAGGAGCCATGAGTACTGCTGAAATAGGAAAGATTTTTGCCGAAATGATACGTCAAGATAAGGTTCAGATAATATCCTGTACAGGAGCAAATCTTGAAGAGGATATTATGAATTTAGTGGCACATTCTCACTATAAGCGGGTTCCAAATTATCGTGATTTAACACCACAGGAAGAATGGGATTTATTGGAGCAAGGGCTTAACAGAGTTACAGATACATGTATACCAGAGCACGAGGCTTTCAGGCGATTACAGGAACATATTTATAAAATATGGAAAGATGCAGATGATAAAGGTGAACGCTATTTACCTCATGAGTATATGTATAAAATGTTACTATCGGGTGTTCTTGAAGAATATTATGAGATTGATTTAAAAGATTCCTGGATGTATGCCGCAGCAGAGAAAAATTTACCTATAATTGTTCCGGGTTGGGAAGATAGTACTATGGGAAATATTTTTGCAAGCTATGTATTAAAAGGGGAACTTAAGGTAAGTACCATGAAATCGGGTATAGAATACATGACCTTTCTTGCTGATTGGTATACTGAAAATTCTAAAAATGGCATCGGTTTCTTCCAAATTGGAGGAGGCATAGCAGGCGATTTTCCAATATGCGTAGTACCTATGTTGTATCAAGATATGGAAAGAACAGATACACCATTCTGGAGTTATTTTTGTCAAATAAGTGATTCCACAACAAGTTATGGATCTTATTCAGGTGCTGTGCCAAATGAGAAAATTACTTGGGGAAAATTAGATATTAATACACCTAAATATATTATAGAAAGTGATGCAACCATAGTAGCGCCACTTATTTTTGCCTACTTATTAGATATGTAATTATGAATAAAAGAGACAACCTAAAACGAGTCATTGTAGACTTTAAAAAATTAACTCCTGAAATTTTAGGGCTTTTAGTTCAGAAATATCCTGATGGATATGATGAAGAACATATAATCACCTTTAGAAACGCTAAAAATGAACTTATTGAGGCGGTTGAAGTCAATACAGACGACACGAAGTACCTCATTAAAGTAAGTACTAAATTGGTGAAAACTATGGAAAATTATGATGAGGACGATTATGAAGATTATGACGATGATGATCCTGAAGCAGTGCAAGATCCAGAAATAACCGATGAAGTTGGTGAAGATATGGATGATATAGATTAAAGTTGTAGTGACATGAAAGAAGCTGTTTTTATATCTTACAAAAATGGTTATTTTAAGTTTTTGTTTGAAAGTGGTGAAGACATGGTTTTTGATGATGTACATCCAAGAATTTTAAAGCAATTTGATTTAAAAAACGATACAAGTTTTATAGGTAAATCATTTAAAATATCTTTTTTGGAAGTAATTGAAAATTCTGATCAAGATGCTGTAATTTATAGAATAGAAAGTTTAAAACCCATTTAATAATAATGTTATGAATACGCCATTTCACATGTCATTGCCTTGTATAAGTATAAAAGAAACAAAAAGTTTTTATGTTGATTCAATTGGTGCAACTTATGGTAGGAACAATCAAAACTGGATTGATATAAATCTTTTTGGGCATCAAATAACATTCATCAAGGCTAAAAAATTCAATTTTAATAATCCGAATTATATTTTTGAAGGTAAAATATTGCCTTCCTTTCATTTTGGGGTTATTGTAGATGTTGATACCCTGAAAAAAGTATATGCTAAACTTGAAGCTTTAAAATTAGATTTAGTCTCAGAATCAACATTTTTGAAGGGCCAAATGGGAGAGCACACCTCATTTTTTATTAAAGACCCCAACGGCTATATGCTGGAGTTCAAAAGCTTTAAAGCAAAGGACACTATATTTAAAAAGTAATGTACAAGGTAGTTGCTTATCAAGTAGCTAATACTTTAAATATCAAAGAAAGTAAAGCACATTTAAAATGGGAGCTCTTATATTCTGATAGTATTGAATTGTTTTTTAAGTATTCTTCAAATAAATTCATTTACATGTTTCAGTACGGTGTAATGAGTTTTTTTAACATGACATCACATGAAATTGAGACTGTTTTAAACCAAATAAAGCCTTTTTGCAGAGATTATATTTCAGATAAAATTTCTGATGATGTTAGTGTTAATATTGTTCCGCAAACCCTTAAGGTTGAATTTGAAACCATTACATTACCAAATCTAAATATTGAAATGATTCGTTTGGTAATGCTCAACACCTCACAATCTGTTGCACTAAATAGATATTCTGATATCACAGAACAGTTGTTAATTGAAACCAACCTGCATACGTCATTTCTTGAAAACAAAGGAAAACTGGATATATCCGGGAATAAGTTGAAAAAGTTTATAGGCAAGATTTTAAATATTAAAAATCAAATATCTGAACATTTGTATATTTTTGATTCGCCTGAAATAACCTGGGAAAATGAACAACTTAATAGCTTGAATTTAGAGTTAAAACAAACCTTTGATTTAAAGGATCGTTACAGACTAATTCATGATCGTATAAATATTATAAAAGAGAATTTAGAACTCTTTAAGGATATTATGGATCATAATGAAAGCAGTAAATTAGAATGGATTATTATCATTTTAATTCTAGTCGAAGTATTTGATTTGTTTATCACCAAATTTTTTCTGTAAAAACACTTCCCAAATTAAAAACCCGTAAACAATAAAGTATTCAATGGCAATAATCCAAAGGTTTTCATGTTCGTCAGAATTGGTATAAGCCAAGTAACTTAGTACAATTGCCAAACTCCATATTAATGGAAATTTATAATTAGTAAATACTGATAGAATTAAAAGCGTGGCAATGTACCAGGGATGAACTGTTGTAGCCGTAAAATAGTAAAATGACAATACCAATAACATACTGGTTATTAATCCTACTATGGTTTTATTTCTTTTAAAAAATGTGGTGTAAGCAACAAATATTAATACAACACCAGGAATCATTTTACCTATAATGCCTATTTCATTATAGCCTCTAAACAAGTAACCTATTTCTCTTGCCACATAGTAAATACTTGCGTTGAATTCAAATTCTTGAAACCACA
Source organism: uncultured Flavobacteriales bacterium (assembly GCA_963976005.1). GTDB lineage: Bacteria > Bacteroidota > Bacteroidia > Flavobacteriales > Flavobacteriaceae > Yeosuana. The sequence goes on from CAXBJF010000004.1 coordinate 40,568, forward strand.
ATACAACGGTTTTTGTGAAATTACTTATGAATTCTGAAGAATAAAATGGTAGGAATAGCAAGATGGTAGTAAACCCGATAATCATGTAAAATAAAAATAATTTTGCTATGCTTGTCAAGGTAGGAATCTTAAGCTTTAAAACAGATTTCTTGATTTGATTGGTATTGATTTTTTGTTTAGTAAACCAATAAAAATATAAAGGTAAAAATAGTAAAGGAATAAGTTTTATGGATATTGATAATGCTAAAACAAATGCTGCAAACTGCCATTTTCCGACTTGTAAGAGATATAAACTCCAAATTAAAAAGAATATCATAACACCTTCAAAGTGGAGGTTTCCAGTAAGTTCAATAATAATAAACGGATTTAGTAAATACCAAAAGATGTTACTAATAGGTATTTTAAGATGCTCCAAGAGTTTTTTTCCAAAATAGAGTGTTCCAAAATCTGCCGCAATAATTATTAATCGCATGACAATTACAGATCCCAAAATACTTTTTCCAGCAAAAAAGCCGGCAATAACAAAACAAAGTTGATTGAGTGGCGGGTAATTGGTGAAATGGCTGCCATTTAACATGCCCATGCCATGATATAATTCTTGTGCTTGATATATTGGGAAAACACCTTTTAAAATAAAAGATTCAGGGGTATATAAATAGGGATTAAATCCTTCAAGTATCATGCGTCCATCCCATATAAACCTATAAAAATCCTGTGATAAATTGGGGATGGAAAATAAAAACAGCAACCTAAATATGAAAGCAATAGCAGCTAAAAAAGTAAGCTGATGTTTTTTTAATTGAATGAGTTTATAGAATAAAAAAAACAAAGCTACATACAACATGATTAGTTTAATGTAGTCTGTTCGAACCAAATCGTAAGCAAAATCCAGGTAGAACAGGATGCTTAAAAAAGCTAGAAGATCGGGTGTTCTATTTAATCTTAAAAAAGTAAGTTTTAAAGGCATGCATCAAATATAATGTTATTTATTATCTAGTTATAAGTTAAAACCCTGCTTCCGGTAGTTATCGGGATTAGTTTCTATAAACTTTTAAGAGCATCTTGTCATTTCGACAGTTCCGATAGTTATCGGAAGAGGGACGAGCGACGGGAAATCTTATAATAAAGGGATTCCTCTTCGATTGCTCCGCAATGTACTTTCAATCAAAATATATTTTGATTTCAGTAACATTCGGAATGACAAGCTAACATTAAAAAGAATTTCATTCTTTTGTTTTAAAACTATGGATTTCAAATCCATAGTGGTTTATTTTGTGATTAAATGATAAGCCAAATGTTACTATTACGTTATAGTTTATAACTAATTGGGAAGATTCTACACTTCATGACATCTGTCATAAAATTAAAAAACAACCTGAATTAATTTTGACCTCAATAACTCATATTTAAATAATTATGAATATTTCACACATAGAACATATAGGGATTGCCGTAAACAACTTAGAAGACTCAATAAAATATTATCAAGACGTACTTGGAATCACATGTTATGCCGTTGAAGAAGTTGTTGATCAAAAAGTGAAAACCGCCTTTTTTTTGGTAGGTAATACAAAAATTGAATTGTTGGAAAGTACATCTCCAGATGGGCCTATTGGCAAATTTATTGCTAAAAAGGGGCAAGGAATCCACCATATAGCCTTTGCTGTAGATAACGCTACCAACGCTTTAAAATTAGCCGAAGAGCGAGGTGTAACACTGATTGATAAAGAATCAAGAAAAGGAGCAGAAGGTTTGGATATTGGATTTTTGCATCCAAAATCTACCTTAGGAGTTCTTACCGAACTTTGTTCAAAACCCAAATAATTTCAATTAATAAAATAGATAAGTAAAAACATAACAGTATGGCAAATCAAGATAAAATTAACGAGCTCATTGAAAAAAGAGCCAAAGCAAGGTTAGGAGGCGGTGAAAAACGTATCGATTCTCAACATGCTAAAGGAAAAATGACAGCTCGTGAAAGAATAGATTTTCTACTAGATGATGATAGTTTTGAGGAGTTTGATATGTTTGTAACTCACAGAACAAAGTCTTTTGGATTAGATAAAGAAATATATTTATCAGATGGTGTTGTAACCGGGCACGGAACTATTGATGGCAGAATTGTATACATTTTTGCTCAAGATTTTACGGTTTTTGGAGGCTCGCTTTCTGAGACCTATGCCTTAAAAATCTGTAAGATAATGGATATGGCCATGAAAATTGGTGTTCCCGTAATTGGATTGAATGATAGTGGTGGAGCTCGTATTCAAGAAGGGGTAAGATCGCTTGCGGGTTATGCTGAAATTTTTCAACGAAACATAATGGCTTCAGGTGTTATTCCACAAATATCTTCCATATTAGGGCCATGTGCCGGAGGCGCCGTTTATTCACCAGCCTTGACAGATTTCACCATAATGACAGATCAAACAAGTTACATGTTTGTTACAGGACCTAAGGTCGTACAATCGGTTACAGGAGAAATTGTAACTCCCGAACAATTAGGAGGTGCTACAATTCATTCTACCAAATCTGGAGTTTCACATTTTTTGGCTGAAGATGATGAGGAAAACTTAATGCTTATTAGAAAAGTCTTAAGCTATTTACCTTCAAATAATCTTGAAGACCCACCACTTATTTCAACCTCAGATCCTATAGATAGATTGGATGATATCTTAAATACCATTATCCCAGAAAACGCCAATCAGCCTTACGATATATTGGATGTTATTACAACGATAACAGATAATAGTGAGTTTTTAGAAGTCCATAGAAATTATGCTAAAAACATTGTAGTTGGTTTTGCACGTTTTAATGGACATTCTGTTGGTATTGTAGCTAACCAACCTAAGTATTATGCTGGCGTTTTAGATACCGAAGCTTCAAGAAAAGCCGCCAGATTTGTGCGCTTTTGTGATGCATTTAATATTCCAATTATAACGCTAGTTGATGTACCAGGATTTTTGCCTGGAACAGGACAAGAATATGCCGGAATTATTTTGCACGGTGCTAAACTATTATTTGCTTACGGCGAAGCAACCGTTCCTAAAGTAACTATAACACTACGTAAATCTTATGGAGGGGCACATGATGTAATGAGTTGTAAACAACTTAGAGGAGATTTAAATTACGCATGGCCAACGGCAGAAATTGCTGTTATGGGAGCTAAAGGTGCTGTTGAAGTTTTAGAAGGTTCTAACATTCGTAAGATTGAAGATGCAGATGAAAAACAGCATTACATTGAAGTAAAAGAAAATGAGTACAACACTAAGTTTGCAAACCCATATGTGGCTGCAAAATATGGCTTTATAGATGATGTTATAGAACCAAGAAACACACGGTTTAGAATTATTAGAGGGTTAGAATTACTAGCTAATAAAAAAGAGGTAAATCCACCAAAAAAACACTCAAATATCCCACTATAATGACACACATATTATTATATACAGATAAATTAAGTGAAGGCTATGTTATTCTATTTACGGGTCTGGTAATTGTTTTTTGTGGATTACTCCTTTTAACAATCTTTTTTAAGTTTGGATTGCCGTTCATGCTCTATGTGTACAAAATTATAACTAAAGGGCCAGATAAAAAGGTTGCAGAGATTTCTTCAAAAGTAAATGAGGAATTTACTGGAGAAGTTGCAGCAGCAATTTCTACTGCTATTTACATGTATCTTGACGAACAGCATGATAACGAAAACGCCATTTTAACTATTAAACAAGCCCGTAAATTATATTCTCCATGGAGTTCTAAAATATACGGAGCTTACAATAAAAGATTATAAAATCTTAAAGAAATACAAAACCATGAAAAATTTCACATTCAAAATAAATGAAAACAGTTATAGTGTTAAAATTGTTTCACAAGAAAATAATACGATAGATCTGGAAGTAAACGGAACTAGTTATTCCGTAAAAATGAAAGAAGAAATAAAAACACGTAAAACACCAACACTTGTTCGTAAACCATCAAATACGGCACCTGTAGAACTCGTAAAAGTAAGCTCAAATTCTTCTGGAAAAGCCAAAGTTACCGCGCCAATACCAGGGGTTATATTATCTATTAATGTAAAAGTTGGTGATACTTTTAAAGAGAATGATTTGTTATTGGTTCTTGAAGCTATGAAAATGGAAAATAGTATCGTTGCAGAAAAATCTGGCGTTGTTACTGCTGTTAATGTGGCTGTAGGACAACAAGTTCTGCAAGGTGAAGTAATGATAGAATTTGAATAAAATAAAGAATGTCAGTTCAAGGAAAATGAAGTTTGTTATAATGACGCTTAATTTATTGGATACTTTGATTTGACCAAAACAGAAAAAAATGAAGAAAATAATATTAATATTTGGAGTTCTATCACTGTTGGTTTTTATAAGACCTGTTTTAGGGTTTAATACTAATTCTGCTAAAACAGAGGTGTCTGCGATGAGTTATGATGACGATATTACCGTTGCAGAAGGATTTATTTCGGAGGCTTTTAACGGTATTAAGCAATTTTATCAATACACGGGTTTTGCAAATGCTACTTCTGGTAACTTAATCATGATTATTATTGGAATTGTATTTATCTATCTTGGAATTAAATTTGATTACGAACCGCTCTTGCTAATTCCTATTGGAACAGGCGTAATTATAGGGAATATTCCATTTGTTGTCGGTAATCAAACAGGAATTTATGAAACGGGATCGGTATTGAATTACCTCTATTTTGGGGTAGTGAAGGGGGTCTATCCGCCACTTATATTTTTAGGAATTGGCGCCATGACCGATTTCTCATCCCTTATAGCAAATCCTAAATTAATGCTTCTAGGTGCAGCGGCTCAAATAGGAGTGTTTGCAACTTTTATAGGAGCGCTTTACTTAGGATTTAATTTACCCGAAGCGGGTGCTATTGGTATTATTGGTGGAGCCGATGGGCCAACAGCGATTTTCTTATCCTCAAAATTGGCAAATGGTATTAATGTGTTGGCAGATGGTACAACGGTTAAAAATTTAATAGGACCCATTGCGATTGCAGCCTATTCTTATATGGCGTTGGTGCCCGTTATTCAGCCTCCAATCATGAAGTTATTAACGTCTAAAAAAGAGCGATTAATTAGAATGAAACCTCCCAGAGCAGTGTCACAAAAAGAAAAAATGATTTTTCCAGTAGTGGCATTATTGCTAACAACCTTTATATCGCCTAGTGCATTGCCTTTGTTAGGGATGTTGTTCTTTGGAAATTTATTAAAAGAGTCTGGTAGAACAGAACGACTTGCAGATACTGCTCGTACTAAATTAATAGATATAGTAACCATTCTTTTAGGAGTTACGGTAGGAGCTTCAACCCAGGCAGATATTTTTATTACAAAGGATTCTTTGATGATTTTTGGATTGGGAGCAATATCGTTCGTTATCGCCACTATGGGTGGTTTGCTTTTTGCGAAATTCATGAATTTGTTTCTTAAAGGAGATGAAAGAATAAATCCACTTATTGGAGCAGCTGGTGTTTCTGCTGTTCCAGATAGTGCAAGGGTAGTACATGCTGAAGGTCTTAAAGCGGATCCTCGCAACTACTTATTAATGCACGCTATGGCACCAAATGTTGCAGGGGTTATTGGTTCTGCAATTGCTGCCGGTATTATTTTAAGTTTTTTAGGATAGAAACTGATTATTGAATAAAAGAAAATACATACAAACTAAAATTTTTTAAAATGAAAATTCCAAATGTAATGTCAGCCTCTGAAGCTGTCAAGCTTATAAAATCAGGAAATAGAGTATTAATTCAAGGAGGTTCTGCAACACCTCAAACATTAATAAAAGCTATGGTGGCTCGCGCTCCAGAACTTAAAAAAGTTGAAATCTGTCACCTACATACAGAAGGGGAATGTGGATACACAGATCTAGAATTAAGAGAAAGTTTCCATACAAGTGCTTTCTTTATTGGTGGAAATGTGAGAAAAATGGTTGGCAACACCGTTGATTATATTCCTATTTTTTTAAGTGATATTCCAAGTTTATTTCGTGAAGGATACATGGATTTAGATGTAGTTTTAGTTAATGTATCACCACCTGACAAACACGGGTTTTGCTCTTTGGGCGTTTCGGTAGATATTGTAATCTCAGCCGTTGAAAACAGCAAAAAAGTTATTGCGCAGATCAACCCAAAAATGCCTCGTACGTTTGGTGATGCATTAGTGCATTTAAACCAATTTAGTGCTTGTGTTTTAGTAGATGAAGACATTCATGAAATGAATTTGGCAGCTCCTACAAAAGCTGAAAGAGCAATTGGTAAAAATATAGCAAATATTATTGATGATGGCGCAACCCTTCAAATGGGTATTGGAGGCATTCCTAATGCTGTATTAACATACTTAACAAACCATAAAAATTTAGGAGTTCATACCGAAATGTTTTCAGAAGGCATTGTAGATTTGGTAGAGAAAGGCATTGTTAACGGGTCTCAAAAAAAAGTAAATCCTTATAAAATTATTTCAGGATTTGCCATGGGAACAAGACGTCTGTATGACTTTATGGATGATAATCCTGAAATAGAAATGTTAGATATAGCCTATGTGAATGATACGGCTATTATTCGTCAAAACCCAAAAGTAACCGCAATCAATTCTGCCATTGAAATTGATTTTACAGGTCAAGTTTGTGCTGATTCTATAGGAACCAGAATGTTCTCAGGCGTTGGAGGTCAAATGGATTTTATGCGTGGTGCAGCTTTATCAAAAGGAGGAAAACCAATTATAGCTATAACTTCAACCACTTTGAAAGGCGTATCTAAAATTGTTCCAAATTTAAAACCTGGAGCAGGTGTTGTTACAACAAGAGCACATGCTAGGTATGTGGCCACTGAATATGGTATCGCAGAATTATTTGGCAAAACATTAAAACAACGAGCCGAGGCCTTGAGAGATGTTGCGCATCCCGACCACAGAGAAGAATTAGATAAAGCGATTTTCGAACGTTTTGGAACTAACAGTGTAATGATTTAAATTTATAGTTGAAAAATATAAAATATGAGTACTAACAATAAAACACTTTTTTCAGAATTTGCTCCGGTTTCCAAGGAACAATGGATGGAACGAGTGAATGTTGATTTAAAAGGTGCCGATTTTGACAAAAAACTTGTTTGGAAGAATTTAAGCAAAATCGATATTCAACCTTTTTACAACACCGAAGACAAACTAGAATATGTTACCAATACAGGTGAAAATTCACAAGCATTGATCAACTATCGAAGCATTATTGTTGAGTCTGTAGAAAACGGAAATAAGCAAGCTTTAAAAGCCGTTAATGAAGGTGTTACAGGGCTTCTTTTTACAATAGATAAGAATGTATCAGTAGATAAACTTTTAAGCGATATTAATCTAAACGATGTTGCGGTCTCCTTCATTTTAAAAATAAACGATGCTAGCTTCGCAAGAGATTTTTTTGAATTTGCCGAGCAGAACCTAAAAGACACCAAAAACCTTAAAGGGTATTTCGATTTACAATTAATAACACAATACGTTACTAAGGGCAGTGTTGAGGCATCTCAATTTGATACTTTGTGCCATATTGTAAAATTGGGCAAATCGTATCCAAACTTTAAGGCGATTACAATTTCGGGCGCTAATTATTTAGACGCCGGTTCCAATCAAGTCCAAGAAGTGGCTTATACATTAAATTCCTTGGTTTATGTTATAGAGCAATGTTTAGATAAAGGTGTTGATGTTGAAACTGTTTTCAATAATTTACACATACAATTGGCTATTGGTTCTGAGTATTTCATTGAAATAGGAAAGTTTAGGGCTTTTAATAGTTTGTTGCATATTATCGCCAAAAAATATGATGTTACAGATTTTAAATATGCCCTAACAGCTAAAACATCGGTTTGGAGTAAATCGGTAACCGATGCACACACCAATTTATTAAGAGCAACTACCGAGGTCATGTCTGCCATTTTAGGAAATGTTGATGGTGTTTTAATTGATGCTTATGATAAAGAATTTAAAAATCCATCAGATTTTTCAAGTAGAATAGCGGGAAATATTTCAACCATTTTAAAAGAAGAATCTTATTTTGGTAAGGTTGCAAATCCTGTTGATGGTTCGTATTATATTGAAGAAGTAAGCACTAAAATAGCTGAAAAAGCTTTAGATCTTTTTAAAGCAATTGAAGAACAAGGTGGTTTTTATAAGGCTTTTAAAAGCGAAATCATTCAGAAACAAATTGCAGAGATACGTCAGGAAAAAATAAAATTGATAAGCCAGAGACGATTACCAATGGTAGGCGTAAATAAATACCCTAACCTTATGGAAAGGGTATCTGCAGATATTCTTTCATCTGGTGAGGTGTCAAATTCTAAAGTTTTAACCCCAAGAAGAGCTTCTTTAGAAATTGAGGCAATTAGAAAGGTAACCGAACAAATAGTTAATGAAACGAATAGAAGGCCCGTTGTTGAATTGACAAGTTTCGGAAACTTAACCATGCGTAAAGCAAGAGCGGCTTTTTCATATGATTTTATAGGTGTAAGTGGTTTTAAAATATTAACAGAACAAAGTTATAACGATGTTGAAAAGGCTGCAGAAAAAAGTGCCTTATCAGATTCTGATGTGGTTGTAGTTTGTAGTTCAGATGAAGATTATGATAAAAGTGCTTTAACTTTTGTTGAATCATTTAGAACACTTAATAAAGATAAAGTACTTTTGTTGGCAGGAAATCCAGTTAATTTAATAGATACTTTAACCTGTGCAGGATTGGATGGATGCATTCATTTAAAATCAGATGTGATTAAAACCATTGCAAGTGTACAGAAAAAAATTCAGAAGAATATTAAAACATTAGAAGTATGAAATCGTAATGAAAATAATTCGAGTAAATAATGATGAAGTTTTAGCGATTGCATTCCAATATTGAATTTTTTTTAATCATGAAATGAGCGTGTTAAATAGCATTTTATTCAACAGAGATGATTAATAATGTATAACATATGACCATTGAAAAATAAAAACAAGAACACATGAAACCAGATTTTTCAGATATAAAATTAAATACAGTTTCAAAACAAGAAACGGTACTTTCAGGGAATCAGCAAGTTTGGAATACACCAGAAGGTATCCCTGTAAAGAAGCATTTTTCAAAACAGGATATTGAAGATGCTGAACATTTACAGTTTGCTGCTGGATTACCGCCATTTACCAGAGGGCCTTACAGTACCATGTATGTCACCAGACCGTGGACCATTCGTCAATATGCTGGATTTTCTACTGCAGAAGAGTCCAATGCATTTTATAGAAGAAACTTAGCAGCCGGACAAAAAGGGCTTTCTGTAGCTTTTGATTTGGCCACCCATAGAGGTTATGATTCTGATCATCCACGTGTAACGGGCGATGTTGGAAAAGCAGGCGTTGCCATTGATTCTATTTTGGATATGGATATTTTATTTGACCAGATTCCGTTGGATAAGATGTCGGTTTCAATGACCATGAACGGTGCTGTATTACCTATTATGGCGTTTTATATTGCTGCTGCCAAAAAACAAGGAGTATCATTGAACCAACTTAGTGGAACCATTCAGAATGATATTTTAAAGGAATTTATGGTGCGTAACACCTATATTTATCCTCCGTTACCTTCCATGAAAATTATTGGTGATATTTTTGAATACACTACTAAACACATGCCCAAGTTTAATTCTATTTCCATAAGTGGATACCATATGCAAGAGGCTGGCGCTACTGCCGATATTGAGTTGGCTTATACTTTGGCAGATGGGATGGAATATATTAGAACGGGGTTAGCATCAGGATTGAAAATTGATGAATTTGCTCCAAGGTTGTCCTTTTTCTGGGCAGTGGGCATGAATCATTTTATGGAAATTGCAAAAATGCGCGCTGCACGTATGCTTTGGGCAAAAATAATTAAACAATTCAATCCTAAAAATCCGAAATCAATGGCATTGCGTACACATTGTCAAACGTCCGGATGGAGTTTAAGTGAACAAGACCCCTTTAATAATGTCGCCAGAACTTGCATTGAAGCTATGGCCGCAGGTTTAGGAGGCACACAATCGTTACATACTAACGCCTTAGATGAAGCTATGGCGTTACCAACAGATTTTTCTGCAAGAATAGCGCGTAATACTCAAATTTATATTCAGGAAGAAACTCAAATTACCAAAACAGTTGATCCGTGGGCAGGTTCTTATTACGTGGAATATCTTACCAAAGAAATCGCCAAAAAAGCGTGGAAATTAATTGAAGAAGTTGAAGCATTAGGAGGGATGGCAAAGGCTATTGAAACCGGTGTTCCTAAAATGCGAATTGAAGAAGCTTCGGCACGTAAGCAAGCACGATTGGATTCGGGGCAAGATATTTTAGTTGGGGTAAATAAATTTAGAACGGATGAAAAATCTTCTATTGATATTTTAGATATCGATAATACCGCTGTTAGAGATTCTCAGATAGAACGATTAAAAAATTTAAAAGCTAATAGAAATCAAGCGTTAGTAGCTACCAATTTAAAAGCATTAACAGATTGCGCGGTAACTGGTAAAGGTAATTTATTGGAATTGGCAGTTGAAGCAGCTGAAAATTTTGCTACTTTAGGTGAAATATCGGACGCTTTGGAAGTTCATTTTGGACGTCATAAAGCGGACACTAAATTAATAAGCGGCGTGTATAGTAAAGAAGTGAATAACGATAGTACGTTTGTCAAAGCTCAAAAATTTGCAGATAAATTTGCAGAAATTGAAGGACGCCGTCCACGTGTTATGATTGCAAAAATGGGACAAGATGGTCATGATAGAGGTGCCAAAGTAGTAGCTTCCAGTTTTGCTGATTTAGGGTTTGATGTTGATATGGGCCCTTTGTTCCAAACCCCTGAAGAAGTTGCAAAACAAGCTATTGAAAATGATGTGCATTTTGTTGGAGCTTCTAGTTTAGCTGCTGGACATAAAACTTTAATTCCGCAATTAATTAATGAGTTAAAAAAATTAGGACGACCAGATATTATGGTTTTTGCAGGTGGCGTGATTCCTGAGCAGGATTATGACTATTTATTAGGTCGAAAAGTGGCTGCTATTTTTGGTCCGGGGACTGTTATTTCTGAAGCCGCTATTTCAATTATGGAAAAATATTTAGAACAAGATTCATAGTAAAACTTGTCCAAGATGTTTACGTCATTGCGAGTTTTTTCATTAGAAAAAAAAGCGAAGCAATCTTTCAAATCGAAACTAAATCAAAATTCAAGCAAAGGATTAACAGACTGCTTCGACTTTTAAAAAAAAAGTCTCACAATGATGTAAAACGATAAACAGATTGCTTCGTCGTCCCTCCTCGCAATGACGATTCATTAAGATCAAATCATTTTTTTAAAACTTTCAATAATTTGTTCTGCTGTTTTTACAGGTAAAATTTTAGAAGTAATATTATCTTTTTAAATTTTTTTCCAGGTTGTTTTGGCGGTAGCACATACCTTATTGTTTTCTTCAATTTTTATGGTATGCACAAAAGTGCCATCTTCTATATCCTTATTTGTCAAAGACAAAATATTGTCGCCATATTGAGCCTCAGCAATAAAACGACCATCTATTTGATGCAAATAATAATTATCTACAATGTCTTCAGGGATGGATTCAATGACCCATTGTAAATACCTAATATTATTCACATGTTTATTCATGTCTGTATCAAACCGATTGACTTTAAATTTTTTTAAATGGCTAGCTAAGTCTATGGCTTCTATTTTTTTCTTGATATTTTTGACAATAGATTCTTCGCTATAATAGGACCATTTTTCTTTAATGTCTTGAAAAATAGGTATGGGTTTTCTTTTTTCAATATCAAAGAAAACCCATAAGCCCTTGGCACGACCTATTATATTATGTTGTTCATCAAAGATAATATTCTCCCTATATCCTTTAATTGTTGAATAACTGGATAACCAAGTTCTAATAGTAATTTTCTCTTTATAATTTGGATAACGGTCTATTTGTAGAATACCAGAAACCAATACCCATCCAACATTTTTTTTAAAAAGGTCAAATAAACTATGATTTATTGAATAACAATGGTCTGCCGCTGTTTCTTCCAATAAAGCTAGAATTATAGTAGGGGTAGCCAACCCCAGTTTATTCATTTCAAAATATCTTAGCTCAAATTGTTTGTCAAAATAATTTTTCAAATTCAACTATTTAAATACGTTGGAGATTCTTTTATATTAAAAAGACTCTCTAAATTTTTCAATCAAAAGTTCAGCAGCTTTTACGGGTGAAATTGCCGAAGAAATAATATCTTTTTCTAGACTTGAAAGTTGGCTTTTAATGTCTTTTGAATCATAAAACAAATGTTTTAATGCGTCGTTAATATTAGTATACATCCACTGAATTTTTTGATGATTTCTGTTTTTAATGAAATACCCATTTTCAGTAACCAAATGCTTATATTTTAATATTGTATCCAAAACCACATCAATACCTGTATTTTTTGTTGAGGATGCTTTGGTGACCACGGGTGTCCAACCAGATTCTGATTGTGGGAAAATATGTAGGGCATTTTGGTATTGTAAACGCGCCAGTTCGCTTTTTTTGATATTATCACCGTCGGCTTTATTAATAACTACCATGTCTGCCATTTCCATGATGCCTTTTTTAATGCCTTGTAATTCATCGCCAGCACCTGCTAACATTAGTAATAAGAAAAAATCGGTCATTCCATGAACGGCCGTTTCAGATTGGCCTACACCAACGGTTTCAACTAAAATAACATCATAACCGGCGGCTTCACAAAGTAACATGGTTTCGCCCGTTTTGTTAGCAACACCACCAAGTGTGTTTCCAGAAGCAGATGGCCTGATATATGCATTTTCTAAAATGCTCAATTCATCCATGCGGGTTTTATCACCCAAAATACTGCCTTTTGAGCGTTGACTAGTTGGGTCTATGGATAAAACCGCCACTTTGTGACCTTGTGATATGAGGTGTTTACCAAAAGCTTCAATAAAAGTGCTTTTTCCAACACCCGGAACACCGGTGATGCCAATTCTTATAGAATTTCCAGAGTGGGGTAATATGGCTTGAATAACATCTTTAGCCACGGCTTTGTCACTTTCTAAATGGCTTTCTATAATGGTAATGGCTCTGGAAAGAATAACCCTGTCACCCTTTAGAGTACCGTTGATATAGGCTTGAGCGGAGAGTCTGCTTTTTGGTTTGTATTCTTTCATTCTTAGGTTTGAAATATTTATAACTCATAGTTATAAAGGCTCATAACAAAGATACTTATATTAGAAAATTGAGCCATAGAAATTGTTTTTTATTTTGGGGATTTGTTCTACTAATATATATCTGAATGTTTTTTAAATAGAATGGGAGTATGAAATAAACTGATTGTTTCGTTTTCACTCCCCGTGACATTAATTCAAAATGACGTATAAATATAATCTACGAATTCCGCGTTAGCGATTGAAGCGTTATCCTTTTTAAAACTAAATGGAGTAATTAGCCAAATGATAAACAGATTGCTTCTCCCGATAGCTATCGGGACTCACAATGATAGCATGATTTTGTTTAAAAAAAGATTCAAGCGCAAAGTGCGACCTGAAAGGTAACGCCCAAAACATATTAAACTTTTGAAGTAAGTGAATTAAAAAATACGTAACCAAAACCTAAAAACAGCATTAAGTGAAATGGGAATAAACCAAAATCACCTCCCTGGTTTCCAACAATAAAAGCGCTGTACATGCCAAAGGCAAAATAAAGCATAAGCAGTCCTTCAAAAATAATATTTGCTGAGATACCTTTTTTAATGTACTGATTGCTTTTCCAGCTTTCTTTTAATGAGCTTATATTGAATTTAGGAGTGCGGATAAAATCACTTTTTTTACCAAAATGGCCTTCTAAAACAGCGATGGAATTGTGTAATGAAAAGCCCATGGCAATTGAGAAAAAAGTAAAAAACATTCCAATGTATTTTATGAAGTTTTTGATGCCACCTCCGTATATGGTTTTATACATGATCCAATAGCAAACAAAGAATATAATGGTGCTAATAACAAAGAAGCTCATCACATAAAAATAAGGTTTTAAATGCGCATATTCGTTTTTGATATAAAGCATAGGAATACTGAGTACACCTACAATGAGGACATTTAAAAACATGGTACTATTTAGTAAATGTAAAATGCCATGAATTTTTGTTTTTGTTGAAATAGCGTCACTCTTTAAAATACGCCCAACCATTTTTTCGAAATTTTCAGCACCTCCTTTATTCCATCTGAATTGTTGAGATCTTGCTGCACTTATGATGATAGGAAGCTCAGCAGGTGTTTCAACATTTTCAAGGTATTTGAATTTCCAGTTTTTTAATTGAGCTCGGTAACTTAAATCAAGGTCTTCCGTTAAAGTGTCCCCTTCCCAGTTGCCAGCATCAATAATACAGGCTTTGCGCCATACGCCGGCCGTTCCATTAAAATTAATAAAATGACCTTTACTATTTCTTCCTACTTGCTCTAGCGTAAAATGTGCATCCAATGCAAAGGCTTGAATTTTGGTAAGGATGGAATAGTTTCTGTTAATATGTCCCCAACGGGTTTGTACCACACCAATGTGTTCATCTTTAAAATAGGGAATCGTGCGTTTTAACCAATCTTCTTGCGGTAGAAAATCAGAATCAAAAATGGCAATAAATTCACCTTTTGCAATTTTCAATCCTTCCTTAAGAGCTCCAGCTTTAAAACCGGTTCTATCAACTCGTGTAATTTGTACAATATCTAAACCTGTTTTTTTTAGTTTTTCAATATGTTCAAAGGTTGATTTTACTGTTTCATCAGTAGAATCATCTAAAACTTGAATTTCTAACTTGCCTTTTGGATAATCAATTTTAGCAATGTTGTCCAATAACCTATCCATGACATACATTTCATTGTAAACAGGCAGTTGTATGGTTACGTATGGAATTTCATCTGGGTTTGAAAAATCAAATTTTTCAGAAGTATCCAACTTTTTTTTAGACGCCAAATAATTAAATAACAGGTTAAGTTGTGCTAACGCATACATGAAAATAAGTAATAATGCAATTGTGTAAACTACTATAGTTAAAGTAACTAAAATCATTTTTTAATACTGTATTTAAAAATCCAACCTAATATTATAAGGCCTGCAAAGATACTACCTTTTATGGTTCCTGACACTTTTGAGACACCAATTCTTTGTTTATATTTCACCGGAACCTCTATGTATGTTAATTTTTGTTGCAATGCTTTTAATTGCATTTCAACGGTCCAGCCATAGGTTTTGTCTTCCATGCGCAAAGCTAATAACTTTTGATATTTTATAGCTCTAAAAGGACCTAAATCTGTAAAACGTGACCCATAGAAAAGTTTCATTAAAGATGTGGCGAGCCAATTCCCAAAAACCTGTTGCGGCATCATGGAATTTGATTCTCTTAATTCTTTCACCCTGGCACCTATTACCAAATCTATATTATCTTCAATTATTGGTTTTACCAGCGCTGTGAGTTCTTCAGGATAGTCACTATAATCACCATCTAAAAACACGACAATATCTGGTTTTATGGGTTGGTTTGCTATATAATCCATTCCTTTTAAACAGGCATAGCCATAACCTTTATTAATTTCTGTTAGAACCGTTGCGCCTGTTTCGATCGCTTTTTTTTCGGTATTATCCGTAGAATTGTTATTGATCACTATAACTTCACTAACTATTTTTGGAAGGTCATTTATAACATTTGCTATAGCATGTTCTTCATTATAAGCAGGAATGATAACTTTTATATTTGGCATTAAGAAGTAACTTTCAATGCGTAAAAGTACAATATTTTATGATTTTTTTAACGTTTTATTAAATCGATTAAATCAACGTTATTGCCAAGTAAAATATCATTGGAATTGATACGCCCTTTCATGGAGTCGTTTTCTAATTTTAAAACACCTCGTGGGCAAACTGCAGAACAAACACCACAACCCACACAACTAGAACGTACGATGTTTTCCCCTTTTTGGGCATAGGCTCGCACGTCAATTCCCATTTCGCAATAGGTTGAACAATTGCCACATGAAATGCATTGTCCACCATTTGTTGTAATCCTGAATTTTGAAAACAAACGTTGTTGGAATCCTAATATGGCAGCAAAAGGACATCCAAATCTGCACCAAACGCGATTTCCGAAAATAGGATAAAACCCAGTACCAATGACACCGGAAAAAATAGCACCAATAAAAAAGCCATAAGAAGACCGTAAAGTTTCGGCTTCAAAAATAAAAAGTTTGGAGTCACTGGAAAAATAGTGCATGGCAATTAAGGTGGCAATAATCACAAAATAACCTATGGCACCATACAACGCATCTTTGCCTAACGCCTTACGTTTAAATAGCATTACTATTGTAAAAACAAGTGTGAGCAGTACTGATACACTTATTAAAAACACGTCTTTGGTGAGCCAATAGGCATTGGCATCGTAACCTAAATAGGTATATACAACAGCAGTGGTCATGATTACCACAAAGACTAAAACGGCGTGAATAAGCCAGCGTTCAAATTTCCATGTTGATACTTTTTTAGAGGACAAATGCCGGAACGAGTCTCCAGCGGTTTCTGCCAATGCGCCACAGCCACAAACCCAAGAGCAGTACCAACGTTTGCCATATTTATAGGTAAGGATAGGTGAGATTATAAAAATAGAAAGGATGCTAAAAAGCAATAATGTTAACCCTATGTTTCCTGAATTTATAAACCCATCGATTCTATATTGCTCAAAATTATAATAGTTTAATGGCCAAATACTTTTTATATCGTAATAAGGTAAAGTGCTGTTTAACCGATACATAATTTCCGGAATCAAAAACGCAAAAATCAATTGAAAAAACATAACAGAACCTGTCCTGATTTGCTGGTATCTATTATGGCGATACTTTAACATGAACTTGTAACCAAATACTAAAATAGCAACAGTATAAAGTGTACCATAAACAAACCACTGGCTTGCTGGCCTGCCACTTAAGAGTTTGCTAAAAGGATCGAAAAGTGAAACCAGACCTGTGTTTGGGTTCCCATTGGCTCCCAAGCCTAGCAATTCGGGATAAAAATAGAGTGCAATGTAAAACAAGGTCAAAAATACACCTGTCAACCATCCTGTAATTCCTCTTGCTGTAAACGATTTGAACCAAATCCCATCATTTTTTATACCTTTTGATTTGTTTAAATAGGCAGCATTGGTAAAAAGTATTGTCCCAGCAAAAATCAGTACCATGGAGATTGTAAAAAACAAACCCTTGTCAGGGAAACTAGTATTTAAAAATGCCAGGATTAAAATAAAAAGCCCTGTAAACCCTAAACCCAGTGCTCCTTTTTGAGTTGTTGATAGCGTATTGCTTTCAGGTTTTGCCAATGACATACTATGGTTTAATTTATTACTCATAATTTTTTTGTTGTAAGACCTCACAGGTTTTTAAAACATGAGGGGTCTTCTGTAAATATGTTATTCCAATAATAATTCTTCAATTAAATTCACTTGTTTTTTCTTATGCACATATTCAAAGTTAGAATTGTTTTCAAATAAATTGATCACAAAATCCCTGCTCAATAATGTTGGCTTTTGAGAGATTAAAGCGTGATAGGAAGAATGTTGATACCTTCTGAAATCATTAATTAAATTATGATGTACAGGGTTGGTATGGATATAAATAATCAGTGATTTCAAATAATCTTCGTTAATAACTTTAATTCTGGAGAACCTATCCTTAAATAAACTCCCTGTTCTATTATACCTTTTATTGATTGCTTTAGCATACGCATTGAATAGATTGGAAAATTGCCGTGAGATTTTTTCACTCTCAGTATTGGGTTTTGTTTTAATCAATAAATGAAAATGATTTTTCAGCAAACAATACGATAAAATTTCTGAAACATCAAGAAGGTATTTTTTTATTAACAATAAGAAATAAGAATAATTTTCAGCTTCAATAAATAGATTCTCTTTATTGTTCCCACAATTGTATATGTGATAAAAATTATCTTCTGTTAAAGGCTCGTACTTCATTTATTTTTTTTGAAGACCTCACAGGTTTTTAAAACCTGTGAGGTCTGGTTTTAAACCACTACTGTTTTGGTTTTATGGTAACTTTTCAAAATTCTGGATTCAAAAGTTTTATAAAATTCTGGATCAAAATTGGCTTCGGACAAATTTTCCAATACATAATCAAGTTCCCTTTTTTCGGTTAACCATTTGTCAAAGGTTTCATGTTTCATTCTAATGCCAAAGGTGTTGATGCCTTTAAACGTATTAGAGGATTTATCATATTCTATGGTAATGCATTTGGTGTCATCGTTATGTTTCCAATGAAAATGAGCATGATTTTCTTTTGGTTTGGCAAAAACCCAACCATAGGTTTGGTATTCTATATCAAAAAACTTTGCCGAATTAAACCAATGTCCTGGTTTGTATTCCATACGATTGCCACAAATGGTTTGTGCAACCGTTTCACCCATCATTCTACCGGTGTACCAAACCGCTTCAATGGGTCTGCGCTGGTCAATAGCTTCAAGTTGTTCGGCACAATCGCCAATAGCATAAATATCTTTTACGTTGGTTTCTAAATAACGATTCACTTTTACACCTTTTCCCGTTTCAATATTAGAATCTTTTATAAAATCAATATTAGGTGTTACACCAGCAGTCAATCCAACAACATCACAAGGGATTTCTTCACCGGTTTCTTCTATAATTATCGATTTTATTTGGCCGTTTTCATCTGAAATAATTTCTTTTAAATTGGTTGATAAACGTAAATCGATATGATGATTTTTTATATGGCGGTTAATCATTTCACTTTCATCTTCGGGTAAAACATCGTTCCAAAAACTTGATTCCCTAACCAAAAAAGTTACAGGAATATTTCTGGAATTTAGCATTTCTGCAAGTTCAATACCAATTAATCCACCCCCAACAATTACAACACGTTTACATATTTTATTATTTGGTGCATATTTTTCAAGATTTTCTAAATCTTGCTTGTGATACATCCCCATAACGCCTTTTAAATCTTGCCCTGGCCATCCAAATTTATTGGGTTTACTTCCGGTAGCAATAATGAGTTTATCATAAGGTAACGAATCTCCGTTAGCAAATAACAATGTTTTGCTTTGGGTCTCAATTGATTTAACGAATCCTTTTTTAAGATGAATGTTATTTTTTTCCCAAAACCAATTTTCATAAGGTTGTGTGTGTTCAAATTTCATATGGCCCATATACACATACATTAAAGCGGTTCTTGAGAAGAAATAATCAGATTCAGCAGAAATAACAGTAATTTTTTTATTGGAAAGTTTCCGGATATGTCTGGCAGCCGTAATGCCAGAAATGCCGTTTCCAATAATAACAATGTGTTCCATTAGTAATGTTTAATTAAAGGTTTTGTCGCAGGATTTGTTAAAACCTTAATGACATATCTACAGATTGTTTAAATTTAAAGATTAATTTAAACTTATGAAGCTAATTTGTGCATTTTGTTTTTTCTTATTATTAGGTAGTTGCGCAATGACTTCTTACCATGAATCCAAAATAAATGGTGTTAGTTATGTAGCTTCTAATGATTCCATTAATGAAAAAAATATACGTCCTGTTTTAAACATTCATGCAAATTATGCTGCGTTGATGCCCTTTGGATTTATCCGAGAATTATCGCATCCAGAAATTCAATATAATTCTGACAAACAATGGTTTGGAGAAACAAAAGCAGGTGTGAAGCAATATATTAAAGTTTTAAAAAAGGACGGAATTCATATTATGATGAAGCCTCAAATTTGGGTTTGGCGAGGTGAATTTACAGGTATGATTAAAATGATTACAGAAACTGATTGGCTGGTTTTAGAAAAATCATATTCCAAATTTATTTTGGATTATGCTGAAATTGCCCAAGAATTAAACGTTGAAATATTTTGTATTGGCACAGAACTGGAAAGTTTTATTGATGCACGTCCAGATTACTGGAATCATTTAATTGTTGAAATAAAAAAAGTTTACAAGGGGAAACTTACCTATGCAGCAAATTGGAATGAATATAACAGAACACCCTTTTGGAGTGATTTAGATTATATTGGGATTGATGGTTATTTTCCAGTAAGTGATTTAAAAACACCAACTGTTGAAGCTTGTAAATTAGGCTTAAAACGCTGGAAAACCGAGATGAAATTGTATTCTGAAAAATTCAACAAACCTATTTTATTCACAGAATTTGGATATAGAAGTGTTGATTTTACGGGTAAAGCGCCATGGCAATCTGATAGAGACATGAATGTAGTAAACTTAAATGCTCAAACGAATGCCATGCAAGCTTTTTTTGAAACTTTTTGGCATGAAGACTGGATAGCTGGAGGATTTATTTGGAAATGGTACCATAATAATGACAGGGCAGGAGGGAATGATAATACACGTTTTACACCTCAAAATAAACCTGCTGAGGCAATTATTAAAGATGTTTATTTTAAGAATTAAGCAATATGTTTTTTATAATATGAATAAAGTTCAATTGGAGAAGAGCCAAACCAGTATTTTAAATGAATAATAAAAAAATGGTATTGTAATTTCCAAATGCCATGTTTAAGATATGATCGCGTTGAGGTTCGTAATTTTTTATTGATGACTACAAATTGTTTTCTTGCAAACAACGCATTGATAAGTATGTTGTCTTCATAAATAAAATAACGTTCATCATAACCGCCAATATCTTCAAAAAGGTCTTTGGTAATAAACTGGCTTTGGTCTCCACCGCGACACATTCGCCAATTAAATTGTGTGAGCCAACTTGCAATGCTCAGCCACCAATGATTACTTTCAAATTGCATTCTGAAACAACCGGCCAAATGCCCTTTTGTAACTTCATCAACAATAAATTTATCAAAGCCTTTTGGCGGAAAAGAGTCGGCATGTAAAAAATAAAGAATTGATGAAGAAGCATTTCTTGCACCTGAATTCATTTGTATGGCTCTGCCTTTTTCAGAATGTAATAATTTAACATTGGTAAATTTTGAAACTATGTTTTGCGAGCCATCACTGCTGCCGCCATCCACAATGATAATTTCTGAAATATTTTCTTCTGATGAATTTTTTAGTAGGTGATTTATCAGTTTTTCAATGGATTCTGCCTCATTCAGAATGGGAATTATAATTGAAATTTTATTCATTTAATTTCCAATTGTAGTCTTTAAATTTGATTGTAGCATTTTCAGAAATTTGAATATCAGAATACAAATTTAAAAAGTTAATTAAGGAGCTGCTTTTTGTAAAATCGGAGCTAAACCATTTAAATATTTTTGATAATTCCAAGCTTTTTTCTGAAATCGAATTTTTACTATGATCACTTAAAAAATCTCTAGTGGCTTTGGTTAATTGATGTTCTAATTTGTCTGCAGAATAGGCTTCATTTAATAATTTAGGGCAAGAAACAGAAGCGCAAACAATGGCGAAATGAATTCTAGGTTCATCCATTTTTCTTAGAATTTGATGCTCAATGTCATCTAAATTATACCATTTTTCACCTAATTTCCATAGGCGTTGTTGCCAGGGTTTTTTAATATCTTTAATGCTTTTTATTGGGTAATTTCGCAAAATTAAATCAATGGTTAATGCATTATAGGCGTTTATCCAATAGGCTAAAGTTTCATTTTTCGACCAACTTTCATCTGGAATGCTTTTGGATACGTTTTGAATATAAGAATTAAGACTTTCTGGGTTCGTTTTTATTGTTTTATAATTAACATTTCCCTCATCAGAAACATGTTTTTCAAGAAAATTTGTCCATAGAGAATGGTCCAAATTTTGCGCTTGAAATGTGGAGTGCAAAAGGATGCAAAAAATAAAACTATAAAACTTTAATACCATTTTTTTATTGGTCACAAATCAAGTTAAAACTATGTTCCCGATAGCTATCGGGATTCGTACATCTCGCTTTAGCTTCTAAAAAAGGTTTAGCCACAAATTTCACTAATTCACACTAATTTTTTCGTAATGTTAAAAGTAGATACTCAGAATAACTGGATTTTAGAATTTCACGAATGTAACAGACTTTCAGTCTGTTCTTAAAACCTATGGACTTGCCGTCCATAGTGGTTTATTTAACAACATCCACCACCATCATAATGAAAGGTGGATTCACTTATAAAAATATCATTTCTTTTTAAATTAGCCAAGGCTTTAGCCGTTTTGTCGCAGATTGCTAAAGGTTGATTGTTTATTAAAATATGACCAGCGTTATCATCAAAATAATCTTCTTGTCCAAAATAAATGGCCGCTTTCCCTGTGAAAATACACGGTCCATCTGTTGGCATTGGATCCTTTATGGCCGCCACTTCAATAGATTCTATATAAATTAATTCTTTGGTAGCGTAATGTTTTGGATCAAGTATTCTGTAGGGTTTGCGTGCTCTAATTTCAATGGTTCCAAAACCGGCATCGGTAAGTGCTTTTACATATTCGGCAATGGGTAAACTTCCACTTAAACATAATGCACGCAATCTATCGTCATTTCTTAGTTCATCATTCATAGCTTGTTCACAAGTTGGATCGCTCATCACTAATTTTCCATGTGGTTTTAATACACGATACATTTCTGCAATAGCTTTCTTTAAGTCGTCAGCTTTAAAAATATTGAACAGGCAGTTTTGAGCCGCCACATCAATGCTGTTATCCTCAACAGGTAAATTCATGGCGTCCCCTTTTTTAAGCTCTATAAAGTCACTTTTAAACCAAGGGTTTTCAGCTTCAGCTTGAATAAAATTGCTTCTAGAGGCTTCCAGCATTTCATCAACCACATCAATACCTACAACACCACCTTTTTGACGATTGAAATATGAAAATTGTAATAATTCCATGCCGCCACCAACACCAACATAAAGCATTTTTGGATTGTTTGTTAAATCACGTGCATGCACTGTAGAGCCACAACCGTAATTCATTTCCTGCATGATTTTTGGGATCTTTAATCCTGGTAATTCCCAGATTGGATTTGTGGTACAGCATAAACCAATATCAGGCGTTAGGGCTGCCTCTTTATATACGTTGTGTGTGGTTTCTAAGTAGCTCATCTTTTTAGTTTTCAGTCACAGTTTTCAGTTATCAGTAAGTTGTAATTTAATTGTTTACTGTGACTGAATACTGTTTGCTTTTTTACAGGGTTTTAATTAATTCTTTAAATAGGGTAATCATATTTGGTTCTGCTTTTCCGGCCATAGTGATGATTTCTGAAATTTCAACTGGTTTTAAATTGTTCGGGTCGCATTCATCTGTCAATACAGACACGGCAACTGCTTTTATTTTTAAATGATTCGCTACAATTATTTCAGGTACGGTACTCATCCCCACGGCATCAGCACCAAGGATTTTAAGCATTCGGTACTCTGCACGGGTTTCTAGTTGTGGACCCATAACACTGGCATAAACACCTTTGTGCAACGTGATATTATTTTTGTGTGCAATGCGTTCAAATTCTGCATTAATTTCAGCATCATAAGGTGCGCTCATATCAGTAAAACGTTCACCTAAATGCTCTACGCCTTTAAATGCTAATGGTGAACTGCCTTGAAGATTAATATGGTCTTCAATGAGCATTAACTCTCCTTTTTTAAAATTAAGATTGATGGCGCCGGCAGCATTGGATACCAAAAGCGTGTGAATTCCCAACTGTTCCATAATACGAACAGGAAAGGTGACATCAAACAATGAATAGCCTTCATACACATGAAAACGACCTTGCATAACCACCACTTTTTTGGCTTCTAAAATGCCATAAATAAGTTTTCCTTTATGGAATTCTACCGTTGCTGTAGGGAAATTTGGAATGTGATTGTAACTAACTTCATGCAGTATGTCAATCTCATTAATAAGTTGCCCTAAACCGGTGCCTAAAATGATACCAATTTCAGGTTTATCAAATCCTTTTTCTATAAGGTAATTAGTAGTTTCTGTTATATATTTAATCATTGGTATTATAAAATTTCTTTAATTCTGGGTAATCTTTTACATCTTCAAAGGTATCAATATCGTTTAATTCTTCAAGTAATTTAAAATGACTATTTTGAATATCATGTAACGTTTCTTTTAGTACAGAGGACGTTCCCCAATGCTTGTTTTTAAAAATTTTAGCATGCATGGTTTTCATGCCTAACAAATAATAACCGCCATCTTTTGCCGGACCAATTACAATGTCATGATATTGTAACTGTTCAAATGCAATATTGATTTCTTCAGTTTTTAGGTCCAATAAATCGCTGCCAATAATGATAATTTGTTCATAACCTAATTGAAATAATTCAGTAAAAGCATTTTCCATACGTTCACCTAAATTGGTGCCTTGTTGTAATTTTTTTCTAAAAACATCAGCATCCCAAACATCATTTTTTTTAATGGATTCAGAATAAAAAACATATTTATCAGCTTTTGATTTCTCAGAAACTTTAGCTGTATGCTCAAGTAAATATTTGTAAATTTTTAAGGCTGCTTCATCACCAATCGTTTTCGCTAATCGGGTTTTACACTGTCCCAATTCAGGGTTTTTGGTAAAAATAATAAGTGCTTTTTTTGAGGTTGGGAAATAAAAATTGGTAGCAAGTTCATTTTCTCCATCAGAATCTTTCGTACTAAATAGCCCCATTTCAATATATTTTATGTCCTTTTTTTAACCATTTACTCCAGTTTTCAGAATACGTGTGCACATTCTCTGTTTCTTTTCCTTCAGAATTATAAACAGGGAAATCATTATTTTTCCATTCAAATATGCCGCCGTATAGGTTGAAAACATGCAGATATCCTGCCATTTTAAGTTTATAGGCTATCTTTTCTGAGCGAATTCCAATAGAACAGTACACGACTATTTTTTCATTTTTATCTGAAATTTTATGTAATACAGAATCTAAAGAAAAGTGATTGTACCCAACAAAAAGAGCGTTTTTTATATGGCTTGTTTCATATTCTCTTTCTTCTCTGGTATCTAAAATAATGGCTTGTGTTTTTGGGCTTGCTAATTCCTGTACGCTTATATATGGTATATTTTTATGATTATGCTGGCTTAATAAATCAGAAATTGATTCTTGTGCATTTCCAATGAATGTTAGAAAAAGGACCAATATGGATATTCTTGATTTCATATCTTAAGCTACACTTCCTTGACAACTACTTCCTGCACCAGCTGTGCAACCATAACAATGTTGAGAAATAACAATATTTCTGTTGGCTAACAGATCTTCATTATA
This sequence comes from uncultured Flavobacteriales bacterium, assembly GCA_963976005.1. Lineage (GTDB taxonomy): Bacteria > Bacteroidota > Bacteroidia > Flavobacteriales > Flavobacteriaceae > Yeosuana. The sequence continues at coordinate 65,799 of CAXBJF010000004.1, forward strand.
TTGTGAAATATGTTTTACTTTACTATTAACCGGCAATTCAAGCATTTGGTTAAAATCACAGTCATATAAATAACCATCCCAACTTACTGATAATGTATTACTGCACATCACATTTTTTACTGTTGAAGGATTATATGCTTCAACCAATGAATACATATAATCTTCATAATTATCTGATGCTATGAGGTAATCTAAAAACCGACTAATGGGTAAATTTGTAATAGTAAATAAATTATGAAAATGAATATTAAAATCTTCAAGCAATGCCTTTTTAAAATCTTTTTCTAAAGCCGTTTGATTTCCTGGTAAAAAAGCCCCGGAAGGATTGTAAACCAAATCTAAACGTAAATTGCTGTTGGGCATACCATAGCCAATAGCATTTAATTCTTTTAATGCTTCAATAGATTGATCAAAAACACCTGTACCACGTTGCTTATCTGTTTTACCACGAGTCCAATGTGGCATGGATGAAACTACATGTACGTTGTGTGATTTAAAAAACGTTGGTAAATCAGCGTATTTTTTATTGGCTTTAATAATTGTTAAGTTGGAACGAACTATAAAATCTTGGATGCCAACTTTTGAAGCTTCATCAACAAACCAACGAAAATTTGGGTTCATTTCAGGAGCGCCACCAGTTAAATCTAAGGTATGTGCGCCTGTTTTTTTAATCACTTCTAAACACTGTATCATGGTTTCCTTGGTCATGATTTCCTTTCTGTCAGGGCCAGCATCAACATGACAATGCTCACAAACTTGGTTACACATGTAACCGACGTTAATTTGAAGAATTTCTAATTTTTTTGCTGTTAATGGAAACTGATTAGTCTCAGCTATTTTATTGGAAAACTTTGGTAGGTCACCCGTTTTAAAAATGCCATTTGATAATATTTCAAGTTGTCTTTTGCTATTTGCCAGTTCGCTATGGCGCTTATGTAATGATTTTGTTACCAATTGAATTTGATGATTTGAGATATAAGTATTAAGACGTATAATTAACTAAAACTTACATATCAAGTTTGTTAACTTTATTCATCATTTGAACGCCATGAACTAAGGATGCTCCACCACGAATTGCCGCGGCAACATGAAGTGCCTCCATCATTTCTTCTTTTGTGATACCTCGTTGTAAGCCATCACCGGTATAAGCATCAATGCAATAAGGACATTGAATAGTGTGGGCAACAGCCAGTGCAATCAGGGATTTTTCTCTTTCAGATAAAGCACCTTCTTCAAATACTTTTCCATAATAATCAAAGAATTTTTTACCTAATTCTTCATTCCATTCGGATATTTTTCCAAATTTTTTAAGGTCTGCGGGATCATAATAGGTTTTTTGCATGGTCAAAATTTTTAATAAAGATATGAATCTAGTTTCATTAAAGGGAACGGTTGATAAAGGCTTAACAAAAGATTATCACTTATGTTTTTTGAAATAAATGTTATTACAAAAATAAATTATTTAAACACTTACAAGTCATTTTTTTAATTGAATGTGAACGAATAAGAGGCATAAAAAAACCCCGTAAACATTGAAGTTTCGGGATTTTTTCGTGGTACCTCCAGGAATCGAACCAGGGACACATGGATTTTCAGTCCATTGCTCTACCAACTGAGCTAAGGTACCTCGCCAAAGCGGTTGCAAATATAGATTCATTTTTATTATTCGCCAAAAGAAAAATTATAAAAATTGGTTTTGTAAATTTATACCTTTTAATAATGATATGAATTTAGTAATAGATGTTGGGAATTCTTTTGTGAAACTTGCTGTATTTGAAGGAACTACTCCTTTGACAAAAAAAACAGTTAAACCTGAATATATTTTAAAACAGGTTGATTTATTAAGAAACGAGTATCCTCTAATCCAAAGAGCCATAATTTCATCAGTTGGCTCATTAAAAAGGACAGATATAGCCTATTTAAATAATCATTTTAATTTAATTCAATTAGATTCTTCAACAAAACTTCCTTTTAAAAACCGTTATGAAACCCCAAAAACATTAGGAATAGATAGGATTGCATTGGTAAGCGCTTCTGTTCATCAATATCCAAATAGTGATGTACTCATTATTGATGTAGGAACATGTATCACTTATGATTTTGTAACATCAAAAAACGAATATTTAGGCGGTGCCATATCACCCGGGATTCGCATGAGGTACCAATCTTTAAATAATTTAACCGCAAAATTACCGTTGTTAGAAACAGAAACACCTCAAAGTTTAATAGGGAATTCAACAAACAGCTCTATACATTCAGGAGTTGTTTTTGGAATTTTAAAAGAAATTGACGGTATAATTGAAGAGTATCAATTAAAATATAAAGATTTAACAGTTATTTTAACAGGTGGAGATGCTAATTTCTTGTCTAAACAATTAAAAAGTAGCATATTTGCCAACTCTAATTTTCTTTTAGAGGGATTGAACTATATTTTACAATTTAATTCAAACGAATGATAAAAAAACTTGTATTGGTTTTTATTGCCTTTATAGCAATTCAAAGTTACGCACAACAAGGAACAGCTTCACCTTATTCATTTTATGGTATTGGAACCCTTAAATTTAAAGGAACTGTTGAAAACAGGAGTATGGGTGGATTAAGTATTTATACAGATAGCATTCATTTGAATTTAAGAAATCCAGCATCTTATGCAACTCAAAACCTTGGTTCAATTCCTTTTAATGGTGAAAGCAGGCCCGTAAAATATTCAGTGGGTGGAAGTCAATCATCTTTAAATTTTAAAAGTAATTCAAGCAGTGATAAAGCCTCTTCTACAACCTTTGACTATATGGCGCTTTCAATTCCAATTGGAAAATTTGGCGTTGGATTTGGATTGTTGCCTTATACTTCGGTTGGCTATAAATTAGAAAACGTAAATAGTAGCGGAGGCCTTTTAAACAAATTTAGAGGCGAAGGCGGTGTTAATAAAGTATATGTTGGAGTAGGCTATTTGCTTACTAAAAATTTAAGTATAGGGGCTGATGTTAGTTATAACTTTGGGAATATCCAGAATAGTATCATTGAGTATGCTTATGATAGTGAAGGAAATCCGCTGCTATATCAATCAAGAGAAAGTAATAGAAGTGATTTGAGTGGAATAAATTTTAATCTTGGGTTAACATATAAGACCATGATAAATGAGCATTATGAATTTGTTTCGGGTATAACCTATACTCCTGAAAGCAATTTAACATCAAACAATCAGAGAACTTTTTCTACAATTTCAATTAATTCAAGCACCGGTACAGAATTTGAATTAAATTCATTTGAAACAGACCTTGATGCATTAGGATTAAAACAAACAAGTCTTACGTTGCCATCAAAATTTTCAATTGGTGCAGGTATTGGTAAACCAAGGCTATGGTTTGTTGGAGCAGAATATACCATACAAAACACAAGTAAATTTTTTAATCCATTGTTTAGTAGTCTAACAACATCTTATGAAAATGCATCAACGTATTCATTGGGTGGATTCTATATTCCTCAGTATAATTCCTTCAATAGCTATCTTAAACGGGTGGTTTACAGGGCCGGATTACACTATGAAAACACAGGATTAATTATAAATAATGAGTCTATAAATGAGTTTGGCATATCTTTTGGATTAGGATTACCAGTAGGGGATTTATTCTCAAATGCAAATTTAGGTTTAGAAATAGGAAAACGTGGTACAACCAACGGTAATTTAATTCAAGAGAATTTTGTTAATTTCCAAATAAGTTTATCTTTGAATGACAGATGGTTTCAAAAAAGAAAATATGACTAACAACATAAAATTATTATCATGAAAACTAGAATTACTTTATTATTAACATTACTGTTTTTTGTAGGCAATATCAGTTTTGCGCAACAAGATGAAGAATGTATGACTAAACTTTCCATATTTCACGAATATGTAAAAGCCAAAAATTTTGACGCCGCCTATCAGCCTTGGATGGAGGTTAGAAATAAATGTCCAAAATTTAATAATGCCATATACATTGACGGTGAGAAAATTTTAGATGATAAAATTGAAAAAGCCAGCGGTGCTGAAAAAGTAAACTATATCAATGATCTTTTAAAGCTTTGGGATGAACGTGCTGTTAATTTTCCAAGTAAAACTGCAAAAGGAGAATATGCTGCCCAGACTTGTCAATTAATGTATGACAATAGAGAACTTTTAAATAAATCAGATTCAGAGTTATATGAATCTTTTGATGCAGCTTATCAATTAGATAAAGCAACTTTTACAAATCCACAAAGTTTATACACCTATTTTTCTTTAATGGTTGATTTATATGATGCTGGTAAAAAACCTGCTGAAGATTTGTTTAATAAATATGACGATGTTGTAGAGAAGGTTGAAGATGAAGTTAAAAACTATTCTGAAAACCTGAATAATTTAGTTGCTAAAGAAGATGCTGGTACAGCGTTAACAAATAAAGAAGAAAAATTTAAAAGGTATTATGAAAGTTACTTAAGTGCTTATGATCAGATTTCTGGAAGTATTGATCAAAAATTAGGTGATAGAGCAAATTGCGAGAATTTAATTCCGTTATACCAAAAAGGTTTTGAAGCTAATAAAGGAAATGCACTTTGGTTACAAAGAGCAGCCGGAAAAATGTCGGAAAAAGATTGTACTGATGATCCTTTATTCTTTAAATTGGTACATGCATACCATGGATTAAGTCCGTCTGCAAAATCAGCATATTACTTAGGAATTTTAAAAGATAAAGAAGGTAAAATAAGTGAAGCCATTTCTTTTTATGAAGAAGCTATAAAATTAGAAACAGATAATTTCAGAAAAGCAGACCTTAATAATAAGATTGGGTTAAAATTAAAAGGTAGAGGCAACTACGGAAGAGCCAGAAGTTTTTTCAGGGAAGCACTTAGATTAAATCCTTCAAACGGGCGTCCTTATTTATCTATTGCCGGAATGTACGCTTCAAGCGCAAATGATTGTGGGGATACCAATTTTAATAAAAGAGCGGTATTCTGGTTAGCTGCTGATGAAGCAAGACAAGCAGGAAGAGTAGATCCAACATTGAGAAGTGCAGCTGCACAAACAGCTGAGAATTATATGTCAAAAGCACCTACAAAAGCTGATATTTTTAGTGCTGGAAATTCAGGTCAAGTTGTTAAAATAGGTTGTTGGATTGGAGCTTCAGTTACAGTGCCAAAAATATAAATGAAAATAGTACAACATATTAATATAATATGCATGGTCACAGTTATTTCTGTGACCATGTTTTTTTCCTGTAAAAACAATTTAAAAGACGTTCAAAAAATTGGTATTTCTGAAAACGAACCTATTGGCGTAGCTGAAAATATTAATTTAAAATATACTGACTCTGGTAAGATAAAAGCAATTCTTATAAGTCCAAAAATGCTAGATTTCTCCAACAGAGAATTTTCATTTAATGAATTCACCGAAGGTATTAACCTTGAATTATATGATGAACAGGATCAAAAAAGTACGGTAGTAGCAGATTACGCTATTATTTACAATGATACAGATTTAATGGATTTACAGGGGAACGTTATCATTGCTACCAAAGATATGGACACTTTATTTGCAGAACAGTTATTTTATGACCAAAAAAAGGAGTGGCTCTTTACCAATAAGCCTGTAACATTCAGAACCGGTTTAGATTTAATTCATGGTAATGGTTTTGATTCTGACACAAAATTCACAAATGCAGAAGTTCTTGAAATAAATGGTATTATTACGGTCAATGAATAATCTAAAACAATAAAAATTTCTCACAATTTTTTTAAGTATCTTTGCTGTTTATGTTTTTAATTAATCAATTCAAATGAAAATTGTTAAGTTTTTTCAGTATGCCTATTTAATTTTTGCCGCTTTATTTTTATATGACGCTATAAATAAATATATCACAAATGGTACTATTGCTTATATATCTATTTTGTTTTCAGCTCTTGCGGTTTTTATGTATTTTTTCAGACAAAGATTTAATAAACGTTATGATAATAAAGACAATTCAAAATAAATGGCCCTTTATGTAATCATCATAATTGCTTGCTTAATATTATCTGCTTTTTTTTCAGGTATGGAAATTGCTTATGTGTCTTCAAATAAAATCCATATTGAAATTGAAAAAAAGCAAGACGGGTTTTTAGCCAAAGTGCTGACAAAACTTACCGCAAAACCTTCTAAATATATTGCTACCATGCTTATAGGTAATAATATAGCACTTGTTGTTTACGGGTTTTTTATGGGAGATATGTTGGTAGTATGGTTTCAATCCATGCTGCCATTTTCATCAAGTATTTTAAACTATTTACTTGTTGATTTAAGTTTGTTATCACAAACCATAATATCAACGTTGGTCATTTTAATTACGGCTGAATTTTTGCCGAAAGTATTTTTTCAAATTTACGCCAATACCTTAATTAAAATGTTAGCGGTTCCAGCTTACGTTTTTTATGTATTCTTTGCTTACATTTCAGATTTTGTTATTTGGATATCCGATATGATATTAAGGCAATTTTTTAAAACTGAAGGCGATCAAATACAATTGGCTTTTACAAAAGTTGAGCTTGGTAATTATATTAGTGAACAAATGGAATCTGTTGAAGCGCATGAAGAATTAGATACTGAAATCCAAATTTTTCAAAATGCACTGGAATTTTCAGAAGTAAAAGCACGTGAAGTCATGGTGCCAAGAACCGAAATAATTGCCGTTGAACTAAAAAATTCCATTAAAACCCTGAATGCACTTTTTACAGAATCTGGTTGTACTAAGATATTGGTTTATGACGAAACGGTTGATGATATTTTAGGATATGTACATTCTTTTGAATTATTTAAAAAACCAAAAGACATAAAGTCCATTATTCTGCCGGTTGAATTTGTCCCAGAAACCGTTTTGATTAAAGATGTGTTAAGCGTACTTATAAAAAAACGCAAAAGTATTGCTGTGGTTTTAGATGAATATGGAGGCACTTCTGGTATTATGACTGTTGAAGATATTGTAGAAGAATTATTTGGTGAAATTGAAGATGAACATGATACAGATGATTTAATTGAAGAAATTATTGACGGAAAAACCTTTAAATTTTCAGCACGCTTAGAAGTAGATTACATTAATGAAACCTATAAATTAAATCTACCTGAAAGTGAAAATTATGAAACTCTTGGTGGTTTGGTTGTTAATCATACTGAAGAGATTCCTTTTCAAAATGAGGTTGTTGTGATTGACGTTTTTCAGTTTACAGTTTTAGAAGTGTCAAACACTAAAATTGATATGGTTGAGCTTAAAATTTTAAAAGAAGATTAAATTCAATAGTTTAATTTAATTAATGCGGTTTTCTATTTTATTATTAAATAGAAATTGGTATTTTCGCGCACAATATTTTTGTAATAAACTTAACAAAGAAATGACCCAATAAGGGTTTTAAAATAATTTACTTTACAGATGGCAATTTTAAATAAAATCAGACAACGTTCACTATTTTTGATACTTATCATTGGGTTAGCTCTATTTTCATTTGTCCTTTCAGGCTTATTTAAAAATGGAAGTGCAGCTTCAAAAACTTCTCAAAACACGGTTGGGGTAATCAACGGAAAAGATATTACCCGTGAGGATTTTTTACAAAAAGTTGAAATTGCCCAAAAACAAGCTGGACCTTCTGCAACCAATACTCAAGTAATGAATAGGGTTTGGGATCAAGAAGTAAGACAAGCTATTATGGAGTCACAGTTTTCAGAATTAGGGATAACCGTAGAAAAGGACCAAATGAGGGATTTGCTTAAAACAGCATTGGCAACTACTCCCGATTTTTTAAATGAAGCTGGATTATTTGATGAAAATAAACTGAATGAATATATCATAAATTTAAAAGAAACTTCTCCTGAAAATTATAAGAGTTGGATAAATTATGAAAAATCATTGGCTTCAAATGCATTACAACAAAACTATTTCAATTTAGTAAAAGCAGGATTGACCGGTACACTTGCCGAAGGTAAATTAGAACATCAATTAGAAGGGAATAAAGTGGATATTAAATATGTTCAAATACCATATTCTTCTATAGCGGATAGTACCGTTACTGTTTCGAAATCTGACATTTCAAATTATATTGAAAAGCATAAAAAGCAATATAAAGTTGAAGCTTCAAGAGACATTAGGTATGTAGAGTTTAAAGAGGTGGCTACTGTTGCTGACGAGGACGAGATTAAGGCTGGTTTAACTGCTTTGATAAACAATAGAGAAGTTTATAATGAAAGTTCAAAATCAAATGAAACAATTGTTGGGTTTTCAAAAACAACAAATAACGAAGCTTTTGTTAATTCAAATTCAGATATAAAATTTGATAATAGGTTTGTGTTCAAATCTGCATTACCTGCAACTATTGCTGATAGTATTTTTAATTTGAATGAAGGTGGAATTTACGGGCCTTATAAAGACAATGGCTATTTTAAATTATCAAAAGTTGTTGCCATTAAACAAATTCCAGATTCAGCAAAAGTAAGACACATTTTAATTCCTTTTATAGGCGCTAGAAGTGCGGATGCTCTAGTTAAACAAACGGAAGAACAAGCAAAACAAACCGCAGATAGTATTTTATCTGTTGTAAAAGCTGATAAAACAAAATTCCCGGAATTGGTAAAAAAGTATTCGTCAGATGTAGGAAGTGTTGAAAAAGAAGGACGTTATGATTGGCATCCTTACAATTCTATGGTTCCGGAATTTAATGACTTTGAGTTTGAAGGAAAAGTTGGAGATATAGGTGTAGTTAAAACTAGTTTTGGATTTCACATCATTGAAATTGAAGGTCAAAAAGACAAACAAAAGGCCGTACAGGTAGCAACTATTGCTAGAAAAATAGAACCCTCTCAAACTACTATAGATAAAGTGTTTAGGGATGCTTCGAATTTTGAAATTTCAGCTGATACTAAAGATTTTCAGGAATTAGCGACCGAAAGTAAATATGAAGTTCGTCCGGTAAATGGCATTAAGATTTTAGATGAAAACATACCTGGTATTGGAAACCAAAGACCAATTGTAAGATGGGCATTTGATGAAGAGACTGAAGTTGGTAAGATAAAACGTTTTAACACATCAACAGGGTATGCAATTGTTCAGCTTGTAGCAAAACATAAAGAAGGATTAATGCCTGTTGAAGAGGCTACAGTAACGGTTCTGCCAATTTTACGAAAAGAGAAAAAAGCAAAAATAATTAGAGATAGAGTGAAAGCAACTTCACTTGAAGATGTGGCTGCAGCTGAAAAAACTACGGTTAGAACGGCTTTGGCTGTTAATATGAAAAACCCAACTATTTCAGGTGCTGGAAAAGAGCCTTTAGTTGTTGGTTCTGCCTTCGGATTAAAAGAAGGAGCAACTTCAAAATTAATTGATGGTAACAATGGTGTTTACATGGTGCAGGTAACTAAAATATCTCCGGCTGTTGCATTGGATAATTATCAATCTTTTGCAAATCAAGTTGAAACTCAAAAAATGAATGTTGTAAGCTCACAACTTTACAATGCGTTAAAAGAGGCAGCAGAAATTGAAGATAATAGAGCAGAGACAAAAATTGAATAGAAATATATATTCGTAATAAAAAAGAGGCTGTCTAAAAAGTATATATTAACCGTCATTACGAGAAATTTTTATTTCGAAGTAATCTGTAAATCAATAACTTGCGATTTACAGATTGCTTCTCCCGATAGCTATCGGGACTCGCAATGACGACTTTTTAGACAGCCTCTTTTATTTAGATAGAATCATATCTTTAAAGGGGATTACAATATCATAACCCTTGCTTTGAAAATAATGGGCAGGATTCGTTGGGGTAGCGACCAGAATAAAATCTCCACCCCAGGCACCAAGACTTTTCATACTTCCTTGAAAATCATTAAATAAAAGTTCTTTTACGGGCTTTTGTTTAATCACTTTTGAAATAATTTGTTCATGTGTAGTTATGAGTTTTTCAAAACCTACTAATGTTTCACAAGTTATTATTTTATTAGTGATGTCACTGATGTCTTGAATCACTGAGTATTTGTTTTCTTTATTAGATTTGTAATGAGCAATACCGTCGCTACTATTTTGTTTTTTGTTTAAATAAACAAAATATAAATGCTCTTTAAAAGGCGGGTTAAAAACTGTTTTTTTCACAACGGGTGTCTTGTTCTGAATTTGATAACTTATTGGATAGTTATGTTGTGCGCAAGCTATATCATACCCACTGCCACCAAAGGTCATATCAAGTAATTTAAACGCATCAACTTTGGCCCATTGCGCTATATTGTTTATTAAAGTTGAAGACGTTCCTAGCCCCCAGTTTTTAGGGAAGTCCAATTGTGAAGTAAGTTTATATCCAGAATTTGTAGTTAAAAATAAAGGGTTGAGTTTTTTTGCAGCTTTTAAAATCTGTAGAAGTCTATCTGAAAGGTCATTGTTAGATGTTTTTGAAATAACCTGCTGGCCCATAAAAAATTCATCTTCAAACCATACAGAACCTTTTTCGTTTAAACTCTTCCAAATTAATTTAGGCTCAAGGATTGATTCAACAACTAAAGACTGCCCAAACTTAGTGGGTATTGCCAATGACAAAGCGCCATCAAGAACAACATATTCTCCTGTAAGCAATAATTTTCCGTTGCTGTAAAATGTTTTTACCATTAATTTTTAACCCTTAAATTCTTTATGGCATCAACTACTGCATTGTGTGAAACGGTATGTGATTTAAAATATTCAATAATGCTGGCTTTTTCAAAATCATTAGCTTGAAATTGATTTAAGATATTCATTAAATGCATTTTCATATGGCCCTTTTGTATTCCGGTTGTTGTTAAAGATTTTAAGGCTGCAAAATTTTGAGCTAATCCTGCAACTGCAACAATTTGCATCAGTTCTTTTGCTGATGGATTGTGCAGTAATTCCAATGATAATTTCACTAAAGGATGTAAGCCGGTAAGCCCACCAACGGTGCCAAGCGCTAATGGAATTTCCATCCAGAAATAAAACATGCCATTTTCAATTTTAGCATGTGTTAAACTGCTGTATTTCCCATTTCTGGAAGCATAGGCATGAATACCGGCTTCAACAGCTCTAAAATCATTTCCGGTAGCTAAAACAACCGCGTCAATACCATTCATGATGCCTTTATTATGAGTAACAGCCCGGTAAGGTTCAACTTCGGCAATAGCAACCGCCCGGACAAATTTAGACGCAAATTCTTCAGCAGAAATATTTTTATCTTCGTTTAAATCTTCAATGCTACAACTCACTTCGGCACGTACTAAACAATTAGGAACATAGTTTGATAAAATACTCATCACTATTTGAATATCTTTTTCTTCCGATGAAAATTCTTTAAATACCAAAGCATCTGTTTTAAATGTTTTGGCAAGCTGTTCTAGGCAAGAATTTATAAAATTGGCACCCATGGCGTCCAGGGTTTCAAACGAAACATGAAGCTGATAATAGCCATCTATATCGTTCGTTTTATTTCGCAATTCAATATCTAGGATACCGCCACCACGTTGTTCCATGTTTTTGGTTATTGGCTTAACATCTTTAAGAAGTTGCGGTTTTATATGATCAAAATAGGATTTCATAGTATCTGGATTTCCAAAATACATAAAATGTACTTGACCAATTTTAGTGGTAGAAATTACCTGAGTTTTAAACCCACCTCTGTCTTGCCAAAATTTAGCCGCTTTACTGGCCGCTGCAACAACGGAGCTTTCTTCAATGGCCATTGGGATGGCATAAAGTGTTCCATTAATTAAAAAATTGGGTGCTACACCAAGAGGTAAATAATAGTTAGAAATGGTGTTTTCTATAAACTCATCATGAAGTTGTTGAATTTTTTCATCAATATGCCAATACTGTTCTAAAATACGTTTTGCTTCTTGATTATTCGCAAAGTATGTCTTAACAATCCAGTCAATTTTTTTGGATTTTGATAATTTAGAAAAGCCGGAAATTGATTTACTCATTACATGATTATTTTAAAGGACAAAGATACTATAACTTGTTTTTAAAAACACAAAGGTTTTAATGTTGAAAATAAATTGTATTTATGTACTAATAATAGGTGGTTTTTGCATATTTTTTAGTAAACTTGAAAAATTTTATTGATAAGGCAATAATTAAATAAAAAAGGTAAGATTAAAATAATTTTAGACAAATTAATAAGCTAATATTTAACCATAAACTAACAGTTTAGTTTATTAGTGAAAATAATTGTAAAACAAATCAAATAAATTTATGACAGCAACAGCATTAAAACCACATCAAAAAGAGCTTTTCGGCCAACCTAAAGGATTGTATATTCTGTTTTTTACTGAAATGTGGGAGCGTTTTTCATATTATGGTATGCGTGCCATATTAGTTTTATATTTAGTTCACGCCACTTCAGAGTCAAATGCGGGATTAGGATGGTCAACTGGCGAAGCTTTAGCATTATATGGTTGGTATACGATGTTGGTTTATGTTGCTTCCATTCCTGGAGGTTGGATTGCGGACAAATTCTTAGGGCAAAAAAAATCTGTACTTTATGGAGGCATACTTTTGGTTGCTGGCCACAGTATTTTAGCCATTGAACAAATGTGGGCATTTTATTCTGGTTTAGGTTTAATTATTGCCGGGGTTGGTCTATTAAAGCCAAATATTTCAACTATGGTTGGTGGTTTATATAAAAAAGGGGATATAAGAAGAGATGAAGGTTTTACAATTTTTTATATTGGAATCAATGTAGGGGCATTTTTAGCAGGTATTATTGTAGGTTATGTGGGGGAAGTGCATGGGTGGCATTATGGTTTTGGTCTTGCTGGTATAGGCATGGCTCTGGGACTGATTCAATTTATATTGGGTCAAAAGTATTTAAAAGAGGTTGGAAACTATTTAGGAACTTCTGAAAATCAAGAGGAAAAAGATGTCATGAATAAACCACTTACAAAAATTGAAATAGATAGGGTTGTGGTTTTATTTATATCTTTTTTATTAGTGATAGTCTTTTGGGGAGCTTTTGAACAAGCAGGTGGTCTAATGAACATTTATACATCTGAAAAAACCAATAGAATGCTCTTGGGTTGGGAAATTCCTGCTTCATGGTTTCAATCCTTAAATTCTATGTTTATAATATTTTTAGGTACATCAGTCGCATTATATTGGGCCAAAAGAAAATTGGAAGGAAAAGTAGCTACATCATTATTTAAAATGATAGTTGGATTAATCATAATGGGTACTGGGTTTTTCTTTATGACTGGCGCAGCGGCGCAGTTTGAAGCCAATGGTTCTTCTGCAATGTACTGGTTGGTATTGGCTTATTTATTTCATACCGTTGGTGAGTTATGTCTTTCACCAGTGGCGCTATCTTATATTACAAAATTGGCTCCGGTAAAATATGCGTCTTTAATGATGGGCATATATTTTGCGATGACTGGTATTGGTAATAAACTAGCTGGATTACTCGGTGAAGCTTCTGAAAATTTAGGGGAATATATTATTTTTACAGGAATTGCTGTTTTTAGCATTTTATTTGGAGGCTTAGTTATGGTTTTCCGTAAAAAATTGGAGGTTCTAACCCATGGTGCTGAAGATGATGAGCATGTAATTCATGAGGAGGCGTAAGCATTAAATGAAAAATATTTCTTTTCAACTACATAAATTAAACTTTTTGACATGAGTGAAAATTCAACGGACCAGTTTTTTAAAAGCACGGTTTTAGGACATCCAGCGGGATTATTTGTATTGTTTTTTACCGAAATGTGGGAACGCTTTTCCTATTATGGGATGCGAGCACTTTTGGTTATGTTTTTTACGGCATCCTTGTTTGATGGTGGTTGGGGCTGGCCAAGAGAACACGCTTTTGCCATTTTTGGCACCTATACATCTTTAGTTTACTTATCAACTTTACTTGGCGGATATTTTGCAGATAAAATTATTGGATTTAGATGGGCAGTTGTTGTAGGAGCTTTATTAATGACATTGGGCCATGCCTCTATGGCAATGGAATCTCCATTTTTTATATATCTTGGATTAACACTTCTTGTTTTTGGAAGTGGATTTTTTAAACCAAATATGACCTCTATAATATCTGAAATGTATAAAGACAGACCAGAAAAAAAAGATGGTGCTTATACTATATTTTACATGGGCGTAAATGCCGGTGCCTTTTTAGGCATACTGTTATGTGGATACCTTGGGGAAAAAGTAGGTTGGAGTTGGGGCTTCGGATTAGCAGGGTTTTTTATGTTTTTTGGATTGATGCAATTCTGGAAAGCACAAAATATATTTGGAGATATTGGATTGAAACCTCTTAAATTAGAAAAGGGGAAATCAAAAGAATTGGAAGAAGGAGAAGCTAAATTAAATCCATTTAGCAGTTTCCAGTTAGCCATTATTTTCATTGCGTCCATATTAGGATTGGCATGGATTTTAAATGATCCTGTCTCAAAAATTTCAGGAGGCACATACAACCTTTTTGATTTTACTTTATTTGACCTTGACGGACCCACATGTATTATATTGTTGGCATTAGCATTATTTATTTTGTTGTTAATCATTAGAATCCCTAAGTATGATAAAGTTACAAGAGATAGAATGTTGGCCGTAATTTTCTTTGCCTTCATCACTATTTTCTTTTGGGCTATTTTTGAACAATCACCCAGTTCGTTAACCATTTTTGCTAGAGATTATACACAAAGGGTTCTTCAGGGAAATTCGGCATTTACCTTCAAAATAGTGAATTCTTTAATGACCTTGATACCTTTGGGTATAATTACACGTGTTCTTTGGTTATTATTTAAGAAAACATTTTCAAAATATGCGCTGTCTAATATTATATTGGCAACCAGTTTTGTCATGATTTGGGCAATAGCCTTATGGATGTTATATACAGAATTCATGAAAGATATTGCTGAGGTTCCTGCATCTTGGTTTGGTGTTTTAAACTCCTTGTTTATTATCGCATTTGCACCTTTATTTTCAAAATGGTGGGAAAGTAAATATAACCCAAACGCTAATATGAAGTATGCCATTGGAATGGTGCTTCTGGGAATTGGAATGGCTTGTGTTGCAGTTGGTGCTTTGGGAATTGAACCGGGAGCACAAACGGCAAAAGTAAGTTTAATTTGGCTTGTACTGGTGTATTTTTTCCATACTATGGGAGAGTTATGTGTGTCACCCGTAGCGCTTTCATACGTTAGTAAACTTGTTCCAGGCCGTATGATTGCAATGATGTTTGGTATTTGGTACCTTGCTGTTGCAATCGGGATGAAAATGGCGGGAGTATTTGGAGAAGCTTCTGAAGGGATAGCAGAAGTTAAAGGTTTAAGTTACTTTTTCTGGTTATTAACAGCAGTTGCAGTTAGTTTAGGTGTTTTGTCAGCTTTAATGTATCCAGTTGTTAAAAAACTGATGCACGGTATCCGTTAATCGAATAAATAGTTAAAAAAAATAAAAAACGGTCCTTATATATAAGTGTTTTTTATATTTTCGGAATACTTTTTGAAATAAGAAAAGGAAATTAATAAATATTAAAACATGAATAAGATTAAATTTATTATGTTTCTTTTGATTTTGACTTCGGTTCAAGTCATGGCACAAGAAATTAAATGGGTATCATTTGAAGAGGCTCTTGCACTTCAAAAGAAAGCACCAAAAAAAATTATGATGGATGTTTATACAACTTGGTGCGGGCCATGCAAATTGCTTGATAAAAACACGTTTCATAATGCAGATGTTGTAAAATATGTCAATTCAAATTATTATGCCGTTAAGTTCAATGCCGAAGGGAATGAAGTGATAGATTATAAGGGTAATACTTATTCTAATCCTAATTATAATCCGGAGTTGGCAAACAGACGAAATTCTCAACATCAATTAGCAGGATATTTTCAAATTAATGCATATCCAACCATTGTATTTGCTGACGAACAGGGTGAGTTAATCGCGCCAATAAGAGGCTATCAAACGCCAACACAACTGGAGTTGTATTTAAAAATGTTTAAGAGTAACCAGCATAAAGAGATGGATACACAGGAAAAATTCAATGCTTATTATGCTGCTTTTAAACCTGAATTTAGCGAATAAATACCTTAATATTCTATAATGAAAGCTCCCTTTTCACTTGTTTGATGAAAAGGGATTTTTGATTTATTGCTTGTTGTTTTCCATCTTTCTACATAGGATTTGTAATTACTTCCATCTGCAATAATTAGTACTGGATGGATAGAATCTATTAATCTGTTTAAATTTATTTTGGGTGAATTTCTTAGCAAAACATATTCAGGACTAAATGATTTTACATCATAAATCCCAAGACTATCAATAATCAAAAGTTTTTTATTGCCCAGAATATACACGGACTGCAGGGAATCAAATAAAGTGGATTTTATGTGATTTTTAACCGAGAAATCTTGGATGATTTTATCATTGGTTTTTGTAATACTATCAAAATTATGAGTTACCATCATTTTGTTTTTATTGGCATTTCCTAATAAACTATACCGGCTTTTATGAAAAACAATAAATTGATTTTTTGGTGTAGTCTTTATAGTGTAAATAATGGCGCATTGCACGAAAATTATTGCAACAAAGAATAGTACTAGTCGTTTATAATTTCGTTTAATTAAAAACCTTACAAAGGATATGATAAATATATAGGAAACAAGAACATATAATAAACTAAATGGAATGTCCCTAATTAAAAAATCTTGCTGTTGCGCAACCCAACCAACTAAACTATTCATTAAATCAATGATACTTCCATATATATTGGCTAAAAATGTTGGTAAAATATTTAATACGGCCAATAGAATAATAAGAATCCCAAATCCTAAAATGAACCCTAAAAAAGGGATTATAATTAAGTTTGAAAGAAAAAATAGTGCAGGAAATTGGTGGAAATAATATAAACTAATAGGAATAATACCCAATTGAGCTGAAATAGTAACGGTAAGCGTGTGCCATAATTTATCGGTTGCCCAATATTTTGGTTTCCATAATTTATATAAATATGGGTCAATGGCAACAATGCCAAAAACGGCAAAATAACTCAATTGAAATCCAACATCAAATAAAAAAAGCGGTTTAAATAGTAATAAAACAAATATTGAAATTGCCAGCGTATTATAAATATTTGTAGGACGTTTTAAATTCAGTCCAACGGCAATAATACTAAACATGGTAACGGCTCTGGTAACAGAAGCAGATAATCCTGCAATGATGGCAAAACTCCAAAGGATAGTGACCAATAAAATAGTTTTTATTAAATAGCCATGTTTAAAACGCTCAAAAGGTTTAAAAATATAACTCAGAATTATTAGAATAATACCAATGTGCAACCCGGAAATTGCCAAAATATGAATGGCTCCTGCATTTCTGTAACTGGTGTAAACATCTTCACTAATATTTTGCCGTTGCCCTAATAACATGGCATTAATGATGGCTAATTCATCAGGTTTAAATGAATGACTACTAAGTTTTAAATTAACAAATTCTCTTATTTGGTTTGCTATACCAAAAAGTGTTTTTTTGCTCGATTTAACTTTAAAAAGATCTTGATTGGTGAGGAATAGTTGATGATAGATATATTGTTTTTTTAAATAACTTTTATAATTGAATTGACCGGGATTTAGTGGTTCAAAAACATCCTTAAATTCTGTTTTGGTGATTAAAACACTATCAACTTTTAAGTTGTTATCAGTAGAGTCTTTTAGAATATTTATCAATGTTTTACCTGAAACAGGGGTGTCATCTATCTTTAATACATCAACAATATATTTGTCATAAAAATTACCCGGTTTTAAAACTTCCCTTATTCTTAACGTGATTGTTTTTGTGGAACCCTTTTCAGAAGGAATAAAATGAGAATAATGATTTGAAATAAGTTTTTGATTGTGGATGTTTACAGTCAAAACCCCAATGGAAATCATAGTAAAAAAAGCAATGATTCCAAACCAAATGGTTTTATGGAATTGTTTTTTAGAAATAAAATATGACGCTGTAAGGATTGATAAAAGAATTCCTAAAATATAATAGTTTATTTTAATGGAGACAGGGTAAAAACACCCTATTAAGACTCCTATAATGAGGCAAATAGTTAATTTGATAATTGTAAAATTAAGCAGCTTCATGAATGAAAGATAACAAATATCTTAAAACATTCTACGTGCTTCTACAAATGAAAAATGCCAATAGCGTTCAGCAAGTGAAGAAATAATAACCCCGAGACCGCTTGTGGCATGAATAAATTCAATATTCCCGGGGAGTGATGTAATTACCAATCCTACATGGCTAATGATATTACGTTTTTTACTGGTTTTAAAAAAGAGTAGATCTCCCTCCTGAACATTTTCGAGTGAAATATTTTCGCCTTGAAGTGCCATGTCTCTGGAAATTCTTGGCAAATTGATATTATAGGCTCTAAATGCTTCATAAACCAAGCCAGAACAATCCATGCCGTTTTTGGTGGTGCCACCAAATTTGTATTTAACACCTTCAAATTGTTTGGCATAATTGATAATATCAATCACCTTATTGCTTGAAACAGCAGTAGATTCTGACGCTAAAATTATGGTGTCTTTTGAAGTATTTGAAAACGAGGTTTGACTGTTTTTTTCAGATGAATTAACAGCTGTTTTTGAAGAAGTAACCGTTTCTTTTTGTAATGAACGGGATGACTTACATCCGCTTAAAACCAAAAAAAGACAAAAAATAGCACTGAATCCTTTCATAAACATACTAGGCTTGAATAGCTTGAAATATTAATTTAGCCGTTTTTTCACTGGCACCTTTCCCACCAAGGGCCTTTTCCAATTCGTAGTAATTAACGAATATTTTTGATCTTTCAGAAGGATCTAAAATAGTATCAAGAGCTTTCTTTAGGTTTTTTGTGTTGAATTCATTTTGAATAAGTTCTTTCACAACTTCTTTATCCATAATCAAATTAACCAAAGAAATATATTTTAATTTAACCAATTGTTTTCCAATTTGATAAGACAGCCAACTCCCTTTATAGCAAACCACTTGCGGTATTTTAAAGATAGCCGTTTCAAGAGTTGCGGTGCCTGAAGTAACCAAAGCAGCCACCGAAACACTTAATAAATCATAGGTCATATTAGCAACAAAACGAACATGTGTGTTTTTTATAAAACTTTTGTAAAACTCATAATCCTGACTTGGGGCACCTGCAATGACAAATTGATATTTTGGGTATGCATCAATCAAACTCAGCATCACAGTTAACATTTTCCTTATTTCTTGTTTTCTGCTGCCAGGTAATAATGCTATAATTGGTTTTTCACTTAATTCATGTTCTGCTCTAAACGCATATTCATCTACCTGTATTCTGTCTGAAATGGCATCAATTAAAGGGTGGCCAACAAACGCAACAGGATAGGCGTGTTTTTTCTCATAAAATGTTTTCTCAAACGGAAGAATCACATACATCTTATCTACATCTCTTTTTATGTCGTTAATTCGGTTTTCCTTCCATGCCCAAATTTGGGGAGAAATGTAATAATGTGTTTTAAAACCTTTTTGTTTAGCCCATTTTGCAATTCGTAAATTAAAACCGGGATAATCAATAAATATAATGACATCTGGTTGATACTGTTCAATATCTTTTTTGCAAAAACTTAGGTTTTTTGAAATGGTTCTAAGATTCATCAGGACTTCTAAAAACCCCATGAAAGCCAAATCTTTATAATGTTTTACTAAAAGGTTGCTGACACCCTGCATAAGATCACCACCCCAAAATCTAAATTCAGCATTTACATCTTCTTTTTGTAATGCTTTCATAAGGTTTGAGCCATGTAAATCTCCAGATGCTTCTCCAGCAATAAGGTAATATTTCATTTAGAATGGCTTAAATTAATTTAAATACAAATGTAAAAACAGCTACGAATACTGTAATTAGTAATACACCACGTGCTCTGTAATCTTGTTTCTTTTTGATGAAAACAAAAAATGCCACAAGATTTAAAATAGCACCTAAGCTTATTAATTTCCCTAAAAAACCTTGAGATACGGCGGCTTTTAATACAGCAATAAAATCATCAGCATTTCCTAATATAATGGCTGCAAAAAATAACCCGATGGTGTTAGCAATTAACCCTATAAACATTCCAATAATAACTTCTTTTTTAACCATTAAAACCCCATGTGTTTAAATTTTGAATAAAATGATGCGCTGTTAAATCAAACTGAACAGGCACAACAGAAACATAATTATGAGCCAAAGCCCATTCATCTGTATCTTCTCCATGATCTAAAATAACGAATTTTCCTGTAAGCCAATAATAGTCTTTTCCTTGTGGGCTTTTGCGTTTATCAAACTCTTCCACCCAATTAGCTTTTGCCTGTCTGCATATTTTGATACCTTTGATATCTTTTTCAGGAAGATTGGGGATATTAACATTTAAAAGAATCCCATTTGGCAATCCGTTTTTCAGGACTTGCTCTGAAATGGATTTCACAAAATGTTTTGCGGCACTAAAATCAGCATTCCATTTATAATCAAGTAATGAAAAACCAATGGCTGGAATTCCCTCAATTCCAGCCTCGATAGCAGCACTCATGGTACCAGAATAAATTACGTTTATTGATGAATTTGACCCGTGATTAATACCTGACACACAAAGGTCTGGTGTTCTGTCCAATACCTCCCTTATGCCAAGTTTTACACAATCGGCCGGTGTGCCTGAGCAGCTATATTCTAATTGCTTTACATTATCTACAATAACACGTTCAACAAAAAGAGTAGAGTCAAGTGTAATGGCATGACCCATCCCGCTTTGTGGGCTATCTGGAGCAACTACAACAACATCTCCAAGTTCATTCATAACTTCAATCAGTGTCCTAATGCCGGGGGCATTTATGCCATCATCGTTTGTTACTAAAATCAGTGGTTTTCTTGTCATTCTTCCTAAATAAAAGCATTGCTAAAATACATAATTTCATTTGTATTTGCTTAAATTGTTTGGTTTAACAAAAAATTAGTATAGATTCAATTTTGTTGGCATGGTTTTTTCTCTATTTTAGTGGAATATATCAATACTATGTTTTAAACTTTAAGAATTGATAAATGGGTTTTGTTTAAACATATATAAATTTAAAAAAAATATTAAACGAAAATATGAAAGATCTTATGAAAAAGAATTATAAAATTTTGCTGTTGCTATTATTATTGGCATTTGCATCATGTAGTTTTACTACAAAAACATTTGCTGATCCAGATAAAGATAAATTATTGATTCAGGTCATTACTTATGTGTTACAACAGGGCCATTTTGATCCAATAGTAATGGATGATGCATTTTCTGCCGACCTATATAAGAACTATATTGAAAATCTGGATCCTGTTAAACGTTATTTTTATCAGTCGGATATTGATGATTTTAAAAAGTTTGAAACAAATATCGATGACCAATTGAAGGTTTATGATATTACATTCTTTAATGTCACTTATGAAAGAATGCTTAAACGCATAGAAGAAGCCAAGGCCATTTATAAAGAAGTTTTATCTGAACCTTTTGATTATACAAAAGATGAATCCTTTAATACCGATTATGACCATGTTGCATATGTTAAGAATAAAAAGGAAATGAAAGACCGTTGGAGACAACAACTAAAATTTTCAACGCTTTCAAATTATGATGATATATACACTCAAGAAAATAATGCACGTGAAAAGGATGCTTCCTACATCATGAAGTCTGAACAAGAAATTGAAAAAGAAGCTAGAGAATCTACTTTAAAATCAATTGATGTCTATTTTAATGACAATATTGATGATTTACAGCGTGAAGATTGGTTTTCGGTTTATGTGAATACCATTGTGGAAGAGTTTGACCCACACACCTATTATCTGGCCCCTAGAAATAAAGAAGCTTTTGATCAAGATATGTCTGGTAAGCTAGAAGGCATAGGAGCACGGTTACAAAAAAGGAATGATTATATTAAAATTGTTGAGTTAATATCCGGCGGACCTGCTTGGAGAAGTAATGAATTGGAAGTTGAAGACGCTATTTTAAAGGTGAAACAAGAAAAAGAAGAGTTTCCCGTTAATATTGTTGGTATGCGTATTAATGATGCTATCAAATATATAAAAGGACCAAAAGGAACAAAAGTAACTTTGACCATAAAAAAGGTTGACGGGACCATTAAGGACATCACACTAATAAGAGATGTTATACAAATTAATGAAACTTATGCCAAAGCCTCCTTGGTTGAAAAAGACCAAGTTAAATTTGGCATTATTGACCTTCCTAAATTTTATTTGGATTTCAATAATTATAAAAAACTAAATGCGGCTGTTGATGTAAAAATGGAAATTGAACATTTAAAATCTGAAGGCATACAAGGGTTGGTTCTTGATTTACGAAATAACGGTGGGGGTTCGTTGCCTGCCGTTGTTGATATGGCAGGGTTATTTATTGAAAATGGCCCTATAGTGCAAGTACGATCAACTGGAGAGCCAAAGCAAATATTAGAAGATAAAGATAAATCAATAACTTGGGATGGCCCATTAGTTATTTTAGTTAATGAATTATCTGCTTCAGCTTCAGAAATCATGTCTGCCGCTATGCAAGATTATAAAAGGGCTATTATTATTGGTAGTAAACAAACCTATGGGAAAGGCACCGTTCAAAATGTATTGGATTTAAATAATTGGGTAAGAAATAATACCAGTGGAGATTTAGGTGCTTTAGCGCTAACAACCCAAAAATATTATAGAATCAATGGTGGTTCTGTTCAATTGGAAGGTGTGAAAAGTGATGTAGTGGTTCCGGATAGATTTAGTTACATTGAAGTTGGAGAAAAAGACAAGGCAAACGCCTTGCCTTGGGATGAAATTGACTCTGCTAAATATCTAACCTGGAGCAATTATTTTGATTTTGAAAAAACAATACAGAACAGTAATGAGCGCATGCGCAATAACCCGCAATTAAAACTTATTGATGAAAATGCTAAATGGGTTAAAAGTAAAATTGATGAAAAAACTGTGACTTTAAATTATAAAAAATACAAGGCTCAAATGACTTTAAATGAGGACGAAGCTAAACGTTTTGATGTCATTAATGATTACAAAACAAACTTAACTTTTGATTCACCCAAATATGAAAAAGAACTTTTTGCAAAGGACACTACTGATTTACAGGAAAAACGCAATCGTTGGCATGTAAATTTAAGCAGGGATGTTTATGTTGAGGAAGCTATTAATGTACTTCAAGATTTAAAAACATCTTACAATATTAAAAAAGTGGCAACAGTAAAAAATTAATCATATTAATGAGTAGTCAATCGAACACTCTAAAACAAGTAGCGCTTCAAAAGTTTAAAAAAAACTTTTGGGGCGTTTTTAGTTGGTATTTCATTGTACTGGTAGGGCTTATATCCATATTTGCTTATGTAATTGCACCTGATAATTCTCAATATGCAAACCAGATGCATTTGTCAATTCACTCCAAAAAACCAGGATTTAAAGTGGATATGTTAACAATTCCATCACATTTAAAATCAAATCAAAATGCGTTTGATAAAATATTTTTTGGAAAGGAAAACCATGATACTGAAATACCCGTTTCTCAATATAAAATTGAAAATAATTCCTTAAACTATACAGAATATGCTTCTGATGGACTTATAGGCGAAGAGAAAACAATGGTGTTAAATCCAAACAGTTCCCTAAATCCGTTTGTAAAAAGCAAAACCTTTTATTTTGGTACTGATAAATATGGTAGAGACTTGTTGAGCAGAATCCTTGTTGGCGCCAGAATATCATTTTTCATAGGTTTTGTGGCGGTTTTTATATCTCTAATCATTGGTGTTTTTATGGGAAGTATGGCAGGTTATTTTGGTGGTAAGGTTGATGCCTTTATTATGTGGATTATCAATGTAACTTGGTCCATACCAACCTTATTATTGGTCATTGCCATTACTTTAGCATTGGGTAAAGGGTTTTGGCAGGTATTTATTGCGGTAGGTTTAACCATGTGGGTGGAAGTAGCAAGAGTGGTGAGGGGTCAAATAATGAGCACCAAAGAAATGCAGTATGTCACTGCCGCAAGAGCACTTGGGTTTAGCGACTTCAGAATTATTACTAAACATATTTTGCCTAATATAATGGCGCCGGTTATAGTAATTTCAGCGGCGAATTTTGCTGCTGCCATTTTAATTGAAAGTGGATTAAGTTTTTTAGGTATTGGAGCCCAACCACCAATGGCAAGTTGGGGCGCCATGATAAAAGATCACTACAATTACATCATTTTAGGAAAGCCTTATTTGGCAATTATCCCTGGTTTGAGTATTATGAGTTTGGTCATGGCTTTTATGCTTATTGGTAACGCATTACGTGATGCTTTGGATGTTAAAAATTAAGATTTGAAATTTTAAAGACAAGTAAAATCACTCTAAATCCATATTATTGTTCAAGTTTTCAATATATTCTAAAACATCTTCTTTTCCCATATCTTTTGACGAGGAAGTGATAAAATAATTAGGCACCTCTTCCCATGTTTCTAATAATATGGATTTATAAGCTTCAACATGATTATTGATAGCATTGGGCTTCAATTTATCGGCTTTGGTAAATATTATTGAAAACGGAACCGCTTGTTCTCCAAGCCATTGCATAAACTCTAAATCTATAGGCTGAGGATTATGTCTGATATCTACCAACACAAAGGCAGAAACCAATTGCTCACGCAATTTAAAATATTGAGTAATAAATTTTTGAAACGTTTTTTTTGAGCTTTTTGACACCTTTGCATATCCATAACCAGGTAAATCAACCAAATACCAGTTTTTATTGATTAGGAAATGATTGATAAGTTGTGTTTTCCCCGGTCTGCCTGAAGTTTTTGCTAAACTTTTTTTGTTGGTCAGCATATTTATCAGTGATGACTTACCAACATTACTTCTGCCAATAAAAGCATATTCTGGCAATCTGTTATTAGGGCATTTTGCCACATCAGAATTGCTCATCACAAATTCGGCAGATTTAACTTGCATATGTTTATTTTGGAAATTTTATAAATTTCTTGTTTTAAACCAGTTACTAAGAATTTTGTTAAATTCTTCAGGGTGTTCCATCATGGCGGCATGGCCACATTTATCTATCCAAAATAAATCTGAATCTGGTAAAAGGCTATTAAATTCCTGAGCAACTTCAGGTGGCGTAACATTATCATTTTTACCCCAAATTATACATGTTGGCGTCCTCATTTTGGGTAAATCCTTAGCCATGTTATGTCTAATAGCACTTTTTGCAATAGCTAATGTTTTTATAAGTTTATTTCTATCATTTACAGTAGCATAAACTTCGTCAACAATTTCTTTGGTTGCTATTTTTGGGTCATAAAACACATCTTGTGATTTCTTTTTAATCACCTCATAATCGCTCCGCTTTGTGTAGCCTCCACCCATAGCGCTTTCATAAAGACCTGAGCTTCCTGTAATTACAAGTGCTTTTATTTTTTCAGGATACAACTTGGTATGGTATAAACCAATATGCCCTCCAAGAGAATTTCCTAATAAAATAACATCATTTAATTCTTTAAACTCTATAAAGTCATGTAAGTATTTTGCAAAACTTTTAACATTGGTTTTAAGCAACGACATGGAGTAAATAGGTAATTCAGGAATAATAACTTTATAACCTTTAGTACTAAAATATTTGGTTACAGAATCAAAATTACTTAAGCCTCCCATAAGCCCATGTAATATTATAATTGGCGTGCCTTCACCGACTTCAATATAACGGTATTTTTTTTCCTTTTTTAGAAGATGCATTTCTTAAATCATTGGTCATTTCGTAATAAAACAAATATAGTTATTTCATTGATAAATCAACTATATAAAATGATTCTCAAAGGTAAATGTTACATGAACAGATGTTAACAATTCAAATAAATATGAAAGTTATTTTATAACCTATTGAATACAAGTGTTTAAGTGTGGGTTTTTGTTAAAAGCCGATGTTTTTAATGCATTTAATCGAAAAATTATTAACAAAGTGGTATAAAGTGGTAAAATGTGGTAAAATTTTCGATATATTTGAATCTTAAAGACTAAAACGATAATTAACTGCTTTGAATTCATTAATAGGAACATACGAATGTAAAGTTGATGCCAAGGGCAGACTTATGTTGCCTGCGGCTTTAAAAAAGCAGTTGAATCCTGTTTTGCAAAACGGTTTTGTGTTAAAACGTGCTGTGTTTCAACCTTGTTTAGAAATGTATCCTTTATCTGAATGGGACATTTTGATGCAAAAAATTAATAAGCTTAATAAATTCAAAAAGAAGAATAACGATTTCATTCGCAGGTTTACAGCTGGCGTAAAAATTATTGAAATTGATTCCAACGGAAGACTATTAATTCCAAAAGACCTGACTGTTTTTGCTGATATTTCAAAAAACATTGTGTTATCATCAGCCATCAATATCATAGAAATTTGGGATAAAGATAAATATGAACAAGCTATAGACGATGCTACAGGCGATTTTGCTGATTTAGCTGAAGAAGTTATGGGACAAGACGATGATGACAACCATGGAATATCATAACCCAGTTTTACTTAAAGAAACCGTAGCTGGATTAAATATTACGGAAAACGGTGTTTATGTGGACGTGACATTTGGTGGTGGTGGGCACAGTAAAGACATACTGAAGCATTTAGGTAACAAAGGAAAACTTTTTGCATTTGATCAAGATCAAGACGCTCTTATAAATACTATAGATGACGACAGGTTTACCCTTATCAATGAAAACTTCAGGTTCATAAAACGCTTTTTGAGGTTTTATGGAATTAAAGAAGTTGATGGCATTTTAGCAGATTTTGGGGTATCATCACATCAATTTGATGTTGCAGAACGTGGTTTTTCAACACGCTTTGAAGCCGATTTGGATATGAGGATGAATCAAAAAAATGAACTATCGGCATTTCATGTGATTAATGAATATGATGAAGAACAATTGAAAAATGTATTTTTTCAATATGGAGAACTAAGAGCAGCTGCAGTAATGGCAAAAGTAATTATTGAACATAGAAAAGATAATATCATTAAAACTAGTGAGCAATTAAAACAAGTTTTGAGAAAGTTTTTGCCACCAAAACATGAAAACAAAGTATTAGCACAAATATATCAGGCAATCCGAATTGAAGTGAATCAAGAAATGGCAGCGTTAAAGGAATTTTTAGAACAAACTCCTGAGCTATTAAAAAAAGGCGGGAGATTGAGTGTTATTTCATATCACTCCTTGGAAGATAGACTGGTGAAACGTTTTATCAGGAATGGTATGTTTGAAGGCGAACCGGAACGTGATATGTTCGGAAATTTTGAGGTACCATTAAAAAAAATCAATGGGTTAATAGTGCCTTCTCAAGAAGAAATTGCTAGAAATAGCAGAGCAAGGAGTGCTAAGCTACGTATAGCTGAAAAAATATAATCCCATCCTTAATCCTTCCCAAAGGGAAGGAAAATAATAGGGAAGAGAGCGCAAAAAACAATTAACAATGTGTGGAATTTTTCCCCTTTGGGGAAATCTCCGAAGGACCATGGGGCTAATGAAGAAAAA
Organism: uncultured Flavobacteriales bacterium; assembly: GCA_963976005.1. Classification (GTDB taxonomy): domain Bacteria; phylum Bacteroidota; class Bacteroidia; order Flavobacteriales; family Flavobacteriaceae; genus Yeosuana. The sequence continues at coordinate 93,341 of CAXBJF010000004.1, forward strand.
CATCTATAGCATATTAAAGGGAACCTTTTTGGTAAGTGATGATTCATTCAAAAATTGGAGAGTTATCATTTTTATCTCGTTGCTTGCTATAGTCATGATTGCAAGTTCACATAGTGCAGATAATAAGGTATATGAAATTGCAAGATTAAAAAACGATGTTAACGAAATGCGATCAGAATTTGTAGACGGACGTTCTAAATTAATGAAACTTAAAATGGAATCTGAAGTTATGATGGCTATGAAAGGAAAAGGCATAGCGCCTTCGGTCATTCCACCAAAAAAAATAAAAGTTAAATCTCAACAATAAATCTATTTTGGCAGTAAGTGAAAAAAACATATTAAACCGATTGTATTTTATAGCCGGATGCATGTTTATATTTTGCCTTCTAGTTGTGTATAAATTAACTTCTATTCAATTTGTACAAGGAGATAAATACAGGGCTTTAGCACAACAGCGTATTGTAAAAAATGTGGTGATACCGGCTAATAGAGGCAATGTGTATTCGGTTAATGGGAATTTATTGGCCACTTCTATTCCTAAATATGATATAAGATTAGATGCTATTACATCTTCAAAAAAAACATTTGAAAAATATATAAAACCACTTTGTGATTCCCTTTCTAAGTACTCTGGAAAATCAACAGGATATTATCAAAATGACATAAGAAAAGCAAGAGCTAATAAAAACAGATATTATTTAATAGCTAGAAATATTGGCTATACAGATTATGTACGATTAAGAAACTTTCCACTTTTAAATCTTGGTGCTTTTAAAGGCGGATTAATAGTTGAGCAAACAACAAAACGAGAACATCCCATGGGAGGCATTGCACAACGTTCAATTGGTTACGAACGTTTTGACGATCAAGGAAATGTTACAAGGGCAGGTATTGATGGTGCTTATGGCATAAAATATTTACGCGGGACAGATGGCAAGCAGGCAAAGCAACAAATAGGAAAGGGTCAATGGAAACCAATTGCAGATTTTAATCAAATTGACCCGCAAGATGGGTACGATGTATATACTACCATTAATGTAAACATTCAAGACATTGCACACCATGCGCTTTTGGAGCAATTGGAAAAATATAAAGCCGATCATGGTAGTGTGGTGGTTATGGAAACCAAAACAGGTGAAATAAAAGCTATTTCAAATTTGGGTAGAAATAGCGAAGGGTATTATTATGAACGATTAAATTATGCTGTTGGAGAACGTACGGAACTTGGTTCAACATTTAAGCTTATGTCTATTACCGCTGCCTTAGAAGATAAGGTTATTGATACTAGTGATGTAGTGGATACAGGGAACGGAATTTTATCATTTTATGGTAAAAAAGTGCGTGATTCCCATCGTGGTGGTTATGGAAAAATAACAGTTTCCAGGGCTTTTGAAGTGTCATCAAATACAGGTATTGTAACGGCAATTGATAGAGCGTATTCCAAAAATCCTGAAAAATTTGTTGACAGGTTATATAAAATGAATCTCAGCAAAAATTTAGATTTATCAATTATTGGAGAACCCAATCCAATTATTCCAGACCCAAGAATAAAAAACGGTCGTTGGAGTGGGATAGCCTTACAATGGATGGCTTATGGTTATGGCGTTTCTTTTACACCATTACAAACGCTAACATTTTACAACGCTATTGCCAATGATGGTGAAATGGTAAAGCCTCAGTTTTTAAAAGAGGTCAAATCGTTTGACAAAGTGATAGTCCCATTTGAAAAGGAAGTTTTAAACAAGCAAATATGTTCCAAAGAAACCTTAAACAAAGTAAGGCAGCTGCTTAAAAATGTGGTTGAAAAAGATCATGGCACTGGACATAAATTATATTCAGAAAATTTTTCAATGGCTGGAAAAACGGGTACATGTCAAAAAAATTATTCAAAAAAAGATAAGTTAAGCTATATATCATCTTTTGTAGGATATTTTCCAGCAGATAACCCTAAATATTCTTGCATTGTAGTCATTCATGAACCAGATAAAAGTGTCGGTTATTATGGAGCTGATGTATCAGGACCTGTTTTCAAAACCATTGCCCAAAAGATATTTACAGATACGCCTATTGTTGATGAAGTAGAATCTTTGCAAATAAAATCTGCTTCCACAGAAAAAGAATATGAGAGTTTTTATAATACAGCTCAAATTTATAAAACCATTATGCCAAGTGTACTTGGGTTGCCATCCATGGATGCCATAGCACTTTTAGAAAATATGGGGCTAAAAGTAAAAATGGAAGGTGTAGGTATTGTAAAAGGACAATCAATAGATAAAGGACAGGTCATACATAAAAATCAAACGGTTATTCTAAAAAATTCGTGAGAGCATTAAAAGACATATTATATAAAGTAACCATCAATGCAGTTGTTGGAAGCACGGTTGTTGATATAAATGCTATTCATTTTGATTCAAGAAATGTTAGTAAAAATGATGCTTTTGTGGCTATAAAAGGCAATCTGGTTGATGGGCATCAATTTATTGACAAGGCTATTGAAAAAGGAGCAATCGCTATTGTATGCGAATTATTACCAGATAATTTAGAAAATGGTATCACGTATATAGAGGTTGAAAATGCAGCAAGGGCATTGGCGTATATGGCTTCAAATTATTATGAGTCACCTTCAGAAAATTTAAAACTTATTGGGGTCACTGGAACCAACGGTAAAACAACGGTTGCTACCTTATTGTATCAGCTTTTTAAAAAGGCAGGATTTAAAGTTGGTTTGCTTTCTACCGTCAAAATTATGGTGGATGATACAGAGCATAAAGCAACACATACCACACCAGATTCTCTTACTATAAATAAATATTTAAGGGAAATGAGCAATGAAGGCGTTGAGTTTTGTTTTATGGAAGTTAGCTCACATGGAATCCATCAATTTAGAACGGCAGGCTTACATTTTGAAGGCGGAATTTTTACGAATTTAACTCATGATCATTTAGATTACCACAACACTTTTGCTGAATATAGGGATGTTAAAAAATCTTTCTTTGATAATCTTCCTGAAAGTGCTTTTGCTCTTGTAAATGTTGATGATAAAAATGGTTTAGTCATGCTTCAAAATACCAAAGCAAGTAAATATACATATGCTTTAAAAACCTATGCTGATTATAAAGTACAAATATTAGAAAACGAGTTTAGTGGTCTTCTTCTTAAAATTAATGAACAAGAAGTTTGGACCAGATTAATTGGCAATTTCAATGCTTATAATATACTTGCCATTTATGGAACGGCTGATTTGTTAGGGCTTGAAAAACATGAAATACTTAAGCTGATAAGTAGTTTGGAAAGTGTAAGTGGACGTTTTCAATATTTAATTTCAGACGAAAAAATCACAGCTATTGTTGATTATGCACATACACCAGATGCACTAAAAAATGTATTGGAAACCATCAATAGTATCAGGACAAAAAACGAGGAATTAATTACAGTAGTTGGTTGTGGTGGTGATAGAGACAAAACCAAACGTCCAACTATGGGGAATATAGCATCTACTTTAAGCACTAAAGTCATAATCACAAGCGATAATCCGCGTAGTGAAGTTGCTGAAACCATTATTAGTGATATAGAAAAAGGTGTTGAGCCTCAAAATGCAAAAAAAGTTGTTTCAATAGTAGATAGAAAACAGGCCATAAAAACAGCTTGTCAATTGGCACGTCCAAATGACATCATACTCATTGCAGGAAAAGGCCATGAAACCTATCAGGAAATAAAAGGAGAACGATTTGATTTTGATGATTATAAAATTGTAAAAGAACTATTAAAACAGTTACAAAAATAATAAGAATGTCACACTGAGCTTGTCGAAGTGTAAAATGAAATAATAATGTTGTATTACTTATTTGAATATTTAGAAAAGCAATTCCAATTCCCTGGAGCATCACTTTTTGGGTACATCACCTTTAGAGCTGCTTTTGCTGTGATTCTATCCTTGCTTATTTCTACAATTTATGGTAAACGCATCATTTTGTTTTTACAAAAAAAACAAGTAGGTGAGACTATCAGGGATTTAGGTTTAGACGGCCAGCAGGAAAAAGCAGGAACCCCAACAATGGGTGGAATCATTATTATTCTAGCCACTTTAATCCCGGTAATTTTATTAGCGAAATTAGAAAACATTTATGTTATTCTTCTTATAATCACCACATTGTGGATGGGAACCATAGGCTTTATTGATGATTATATTAAAAAATTTAAGAAGGATAAAGAAGGATTAAAAGGCAGGTTTAAAGTGCTTGGTCAAATTGGTTTAGGAATTATTATTGGGGGCACTTTATATTTTAACCCTAATGTTACAATCAAAGAAAAACTACCTATTGAAGTTAGGCAAAAAATGTTGGCAGAAGACCCTAATGTGCCTCCAGCTCAGTTTTTTGAAACAGAAACAAAATCAACCAAAACAACCATTCCTTTTGTTAAAGGAAACGAGTTCGATTACGCCGAAATTATAACATGGATTAGTCCAAAACTAAGTGAATATGCTTGGATTATATTCATTATTATTTCAATATTCATTATTACTGCAGTTTCAAATGGCGCTAATCTTACAGACGGAATTGATGGTTTAGCCGCAGGTACTTCGGCAATTATTGTGCTCACATTAGGAATTTTTGCATGGGTTTCTGGTAATATTATTTTTTCAGATTACCTGAATATTATGTATATCCCTAGGGTTGAAGAAATGACTATTTATATAGCTGCGTTTGTGGGGGCTCTCATTGGTTTTCTTTGGTACAATGCGTATCCAGCGCAGGTTTTTATGGGCGACACAGGGAGTTTAACTATTGGTGGTATTATAGCGGTAATTGCCATTGCAGTTAGAAAGGAATGGTTAATTCCTGTTTTATGCGGTGTTTTTTTAGCTGAAAACCTATCAGTGGTATTGCAGGTGAGTTATTTCAAATACACTAAGAAAAAATATGGTGAAGGAAAACGCATTTTTAAGATGTCGCCATTACATCATCATTATCAGAAATCCGGGTACCATGAAAGTAAAATAGTAACTAGGTTTTGGATTGTGGGCATATTGCTTGCTATCCTATCTATCGTGACCTTGAAAATTAGATAAAAAATATTTGTCATTCCCGTGAAGGCGGGAATCTCATGAAATGAAAACGAAAAAAGAAAAACAGGACAGTGAGAAGTCCTTCCCTTCTGGGGAAGGATTTAGGAAGGGGCTTTTAGTCATATTAGGCGGAGGAGAAAGTGGTGTTGGAACCGCGCTTTTAGGAAAGGAAAAAGGGTATGAAGTTTTTGTTTCTGATAAAGGAATAATTAAAGAAAAATATAAAAACGTTCTTAAACATCATGAGATTGAATGGGAGGAAGGCAAGCATACAGAGTCTAAAATTCTGAATGCAAACCTTGTGATGAAAAGCCCTGGAATACCAGATAAAGCGCCATTGGTTAAACAAATTAGAGAGCAAAAAATAGTAGTGATTTCTGAAATTGAATTTGCTGCAAAGTTTACAAAGGCAACAATTATTGGAATTACAGGAAGTAATGGTAAAACAACAACGGCAACCTTAACACATCATATTTTAAAACAAGAATTGAATGTGGGTTTGGCAGGAAATATTGGCGAAAGTTTTGCAAAGCAGGTTCTTGAAAAAGACTATGAAAACTATGTGCTCGAAATAAGCAGTTTTCAGCTTGATGATATTGTTGATTTTAAACCGCATATAGCGGTCATTACAAACATTACACCAGACCATTTGGATAGATATAATTATCAGTTTGAAAATTATATTGCTTCAAAATTCAGAATTGCAAAAAATCAAACCATAGATGATTATTTGATTTATGACGCAGATGACCCAATAATTGAAAATTGGCTAAAAATGAATCCAGTTCAATCCACATTATTACCATTTTCATTAATAAAAATGATTGAAAATGGAGCGTATTTAGAAAACAACAATATAAAAATAACCATAGATAATAACCAAATAATTATGCCAACATCAAGCTTAGCTTTAGAAGGGAAACACAATATTAAAAATGCAATGGCTGCGTCAACGGTAGCTCATTTATTGAAAATTAGAAAGCAAACCATTAGAGAAAGTCTGGAAAATTTTCAAGGGGTAGAGCATCGTTTGGAGCACGTATTAAAAATTAATAAAGTGCAATATATTAACGATTCAAAAGCAACCAATGTCAATGCAACGTACTATGCTTTGGAAAGTATGGAAACACCAATCGTTTGGATTGTTGGCGGACAAGATAAAGGTAATAATTATGAAGAATTATTCTCTTTTGTGAATGAGAAAGTTAAAGCTATTATTTGTTTAGGCGTTGATAACGAAAAACTTTTGAGCACATTTGGAAATATGGTAGATATCATAGTTGAAACACAATTCATGTCTGAAGCAGTGAAAATTGCATATAAAATTGCTGAAGCAGGTGATACGGTTTTATTATCACCGGCATGCGCCAGTTTTGATTTGTTTGAAAACTATGAAGATAGAGGCAGACAATTTAAAGCAGCCGTTAGAAATTTATAAAAACATATAATTATAAAGTAAAAGCATATAAAAACAAGCATGCAAACAGTTTTTAAAAATATAAAAGGAGATCGTTTAATTTGGGCAATAGTTGCATTATTGGCAATTTTCTCATTCCTTCCTGTTTATAGTGCTGCAAGTAATTTGGCATATACCGGAGGAAATGGAAATACGTTTTCGTTTTTTATAAAGCATTTTATGCATTTATTTTTAGGCTTTGCCATCATATATGGGGTTCATAAAATTCCGTATAGATATTTTAGAGGATTGTCGTTAATAATGATTCCTATTGTTTTGGTTTTGTTATCTGTTACTATGTTTCAGGGCATTACTATTGACGGAGCGAATGCGAGCAGATGGATTCAAATCCCCATTGTGGGCATGTCATTTCAAACATCAACTTTAGCATCCGTGGTTTTAATGGTTTATGCGGCTAGATATATGTCAAAAATACAAGATAAAGACATCACGTTTAAAGCATCTATTTTACCTCTTTGGGTTCCGGTGTTTTTGGTATTGGCACTTATTTTGCCAGCAAATTTATCAACGGCAGCTATTATGTTTGTCATGGTTATTATTATAGTGTTTATTGGCGGATATCCTATGCGTTACATACTTGTTATTTTAGGAACTGGGGTATTGGCCTTGGCCTTATTTATATTAGTGGCAAAGGCATTCCCAGATGCTATGCCGAACCGGGTAGATACCTGGATGAGTAGGTTGGAAAGTTTTAATAATGATGAAGATACAGAAGCCGATTACCAAATAGAGAAGGCAAAAATAGCTATTGCATCGGGTAGAATACAAGGTCTTGGTCCCGGGAAAAGCATACAGAAAAATTTTTTACCACAGTCGTCATCCGATTTTATTTTCGCCATTATAATTGAAGAATATGGTTTAATTGGTGGGTTAGCGCTTATCATTTTATATATGTGGTTGCTCTTCAGAATTGTTATTGTGGCACAAAAAGCGGATACCGTTTTTGGAAAATTATTAGTACTGGGTGTTGGGCTTCCTATTATATTTCAGGCATTAATAAATATGGCAGTAGCGGTGGAGTTATTCCCGGTAACAGGTCAAACATTACCACTAATAAGTAGCGGTGGAACATCCATTTGGATGACTTGTTTAGCCTTAGGGATAATATTAAGCGTAAGCGCAAAAAGAGAAGAAATTAAAGAATTTGAAAACCATGAGGATAATCCGTTAGAAATACTTTCGGAAACTATTTGATTTATGACATACGATTTTTGAATTACGATTTGTAAAATGAAAGAAGCATTAAAAATTAGGACTAGAAAATATGCAGCAGACTGTTGGAACCTATGCAAAAAGTTTCCGATTTCAAGAGAATATAATGCTTATTGTAATCAATTAATTAGATGTTCAAGTTCAGTTGGGGCCAATTATAGAGCAGCTTGTAGGGCTAAATCTAATACGGATTTTATAAATAAATTAAAGATTGTAGAAGAAGAAGCCGATGAAAGTATGTATTTTCTAGAATTATTTTTGGAAGTAAGCGATAAAGAACATATAGAAATAAAAAGGTTGCATAATGAAGGCAATGAATTATTATCAATAGTTGTCGCCTCAATAAAGACAATGCGAAATCGCAATCATAAATCGGAATCATAAGTCGTGAATCATAAGTCGTGAATCGTAAATCGTAAATAGTGAATCGTAAATCGTGAATCAAAAATCTAAGTCATATAAAATCATATTATCCGGGGGAGGTACTGGAGGTCATATTTATCCTGCCATTGCCATTGCAAACCAACTAAAAAGTAGGTTCCCAAAGGCAGAGTTTTTATTTGTTGGTGCCAAAGACAGAATGGAAATGGAAAAAGTTCCGCAAGCCGGTTATGAAATAAAAGGACTATGGATTTCTGGAATTCAAAGAAAACTAACTCTAAAAAATTTGATGTTTCCAATTAAACTAATCAACAGCTTATGGAAAGCAAGAAAAATAGTTAAATCTTTCAAACCGGATATTGCCATTGGTACTGGTGGATTTGCAAGTGGACCATTATTATATGTGGCATCATCAAAAAAGATACCTTGTTTAATACAGGAGCAAAATTCATATCCAGGAATAACCAATAAATTATTAGCTAAAAAAGTTCAAAAAATTTGTGTGGCTTATGACAATCTAGAACGATTTTTCCCTAAAGGAAAAATCATTAAAACCGGCAACCCGGTTCGCCAGGATTTACTAAATATTGAAAGTAAAACGGTTGAAGCTAAAAACTTTTTCAATTTAAAACATGGTAAATTAACCTTGTTGGTTTTAGGAGGAAGTTTAGGAGCAAGAAAAATCAATGAATTAATTAAGAGTGAATTAGATTTTTTTGATACTCAAAATGTGCAGATTATTTGGCAATGTGGCAAGTTGTATTATGATCAATACAAAATTTATAGTAACACAAAAAACATGCAAGTACATTCGTTTTTAAATAATATGGATTTTGCCTATGCGGCCGCTGATATTATTATTTCAAGGGCAGGAGCAAGTTCAGTTTCAGAACTTTGTATTGTTGGAAAACCGGTTATTTTTATTCCGTCACCTAATGTGGCCGAAGACCATCAAACTAAAAATGCGATGGCTATTGTGAATAATGAAGCTGCAATGCTTATTAAAGAAGCAGATTTAGAGGTTGATTTTAAAAATAAATTCACTCAATTAATGCAATCACCAGAAAAGCAAAAACAGTTAGGAAAAAACATAAAAAAAATGGCATTGGTAAATGCAACTAAAGATATAGCAGAGGAAGTTGAAAAACTTCTTAAATCACATCTTCCGTCTTCCCAAAGGGAAGTGACCAAAACTTATGAATAAAAAAGAAAATAACATATCGAATTCAAAAAAGGCCCTTCACTTAGGTAAGGGTTTGGGATGGGATAACGTTTATTTTATTGGCATTGGCGGCATTGGTATGAGTGCTTTAGCGAAATACTTTCACGCAAATAAAAAGTATGTTGCAGGGTATGACAAAACATCAACTGAAATAACAGATAGTTTGGTTGCTTTGGGTATTGATATTCATTTTGAAGATGCGGTGAAACATATTCCATCATCATTTTTAAATGCAGATGAAACTTTGGTTGTATATACACCAGCCATACATAGTGGGCATACAGAATTAGAATATTTTAGAAGTAATGGGTATCAGGTTTTAAAACGTTCTCAGGTATTGGGGTTGATTACTGAACACACATTTTGTTTAGCTGTTGCTGGTACCCATGGAAAAACTACCACTACCAGTATTCTTGGGCATTTAATGTATGAATGCAATGTGCCGGTAACTGCTTTTTTAGGCGGAATTAGTGAAAACTATAATTCAAATTTAATTATTAAAGGCACTGAAGTCACCGTAGTTGAGGCCGATGAATTTGACCGTTCTTTTTTAACTTTATCACCAGATATGGCATGTATTACATCCATGGATGCAGATCATTTGGATATTTATGGCGATGCGTCTCATTTAATGAAATCATTTGAAGATTTTTCTAAGAAAGTTAAAGTTAACGGGAAACTGTTTGTGAAAAACGGACTTCCATTAAAAGGAATTACTTACGGAATTGAAGATCATTCAGATTACTCAGTTCAAAATATAAAAATAAAAAATGGTGCCTATGTTTTTGATGTGAAAACACCCAAAACGGTACTAAAAGATTTTCAATTTAACCTGCCTGGTAGACATAATCTGTCAAATGCATTAATAGCCTTAGCGATGGCTGTGGAGTACGGTTGCCCTTACCGCCAGCTCGCTGAGGCATTAGCATCTTATAAAGGGGTTAAAAGAAGATTTACTTATCAAATAAAAACGGAAGATTTTGTTTTTATAGATGATTACGCACATCATCCTGAAGAAATTAATGCGGTGTATCAAGCTATTCGGGAAATGTATCCAGGTAAAAAAATAGTAGCTATTTTTCAACCACATTTATTTAGCAGAACCAGGCATTTTGCTGATGATTTTGCGAAGAGTTTATCCCAATTTGATGAAATTATGTTACTGGATATATATCCGGCTAGAGAATTGCCAATTGAAGGGATAACCTCAAAATGGCTGCTTGATAAAGTAAAAAACCCTAATAAACAGCTCATTAGTAAAAATGAAATAGTGTCAAAAATACATCAAAGTAAAGCTGATATATTATTAACCATTGGTGCTGGTGATATAGGTGAGGAAGTGAAACATATTAAAAAAGAATTTAGTGTTGCGAGTTAACTGGAATTACATAAAAATGATGGTATTACTTGGCTTAGTAATATTTTTGTTCGCATTTGCTTCAAACAGAAACTCTGTTAGAAAAGTGCTGGAGGTGGATATTCAGTTTATTGGCGAGAATAATCTTTTTGTAACACATGAGACTGTTAGTAAATTGTTAATACAATATCAACACAGTGTTAAAAATATGGCTAAAGAAACTTTAGATTTGAATCAATTAGAAAAGGCCCTTAATTCAAACCTAATGATAAAATCAGCTCAAGTTTATGTTACAGTAAATGGTACAGTTAAGGCAGATATTGAGCAAAAAACACCTATTGCCAGAGTTAACACCAATGAGTCCTATTATATTGATGATGAAGGGTCATATATGCCATTATCTAGCAATTTTACGGCCAGAGTGCCTTTAGTTACGGGTTCTATAAATAAGAATAATTTAAAAAACATCTATAAAGTTGCCAACAAAATTAAAAATGATGAATTCCTGATGAAAAACGTTATTGAAATTAACCAGGATTCAAAACAGACCATTTATTTAAAACTTCGCCAATGTGATTTCACTGTAAAACTTGGTGATGTTAACTCATTGGATAAAAAAATCAATAACCTCAAAGCGTTCTATCAAAAAAACCTGCATGATAAAACACTTAATAACTACATAAAGGTCAATTTACAGTTTGACAATCAGGTAGTATGTACCAAAACGTAAACAATGGAGCATAATATAGCAGTAGGATTAGACATAGGAACCACAAAAATTGTGGCCATGATCGGACGTAAAAATGAATACGGTAAAGTTGAAATTTTAGGTATTGGAAAATCTAAAAGTTTAGGCGTTCATCGTGGCGTTGTAAATAATATTACACAAACCATTCAATCTATTCAACAGGCCGTTCAGGAAGCTGAGGCCAGTTCAGAAATAAAAATTGAAGGAATTACCGTTGGTATTGCAGGTCAGCACATCCGTAGTCTTCAGCATAGCGATTATATAACGAGATCCAATTCTGATTTAGTTATTGATGAAAATGATATAGATCGACTTATTAATCAGGTTCACAAGTTAGTCATGCTACCGGGAGAAGAAATTATTCATGTTTTACCACAAGAATATAAAGTAGATGGTCAAGCAGAAATAAAGGAACCTATTGGCATGTATGGCGGACGGTTAGAAGCTAATTTCCATGTGGTGGTTGGGCAGGTTTCTTCTATACGAAATATAGGTCGATGTGTTCAAAGTGCGGGTTTAAAATTAGAAGGCATTACGTTAGAACCCTTAGCATCAGCCAATGCAGTTTTAAGTCAGGAAGAAAAAGAAGCAGGTGTTGCTTTGATTGATATAGGTGGAGGAACTACAGATTTAGCCATTTTTAGAGATGGTATTATTCGTCATACTGCAGTAATTCCATTTGGAGGCAATGTGATTACTGAAGATATAAAAGAAGGTTGTTCAATCATTGAAAAACAAGCTGAATTATTAAAAATAAAATTTGGTTCTGCATGGCCCGGAGAAAATAAAGACAATGAAATTGTGTCAATTCCAGGATTAAGAGGCAGGGAACCAAAGGAAATAACCTTGAAAAATCTTTCAAAAATCATTCATGCACGCGTTGTTGAAATCGTTGAACAAGTTTATGTGGAGATTAAAAATTACGGACACGAAGAGCAAAAGAAAAAATTAATCGCTGGCATAGTTTTAACAGGCGGTGGAAGTCAGTTAAAACACTTAAAACAATTAGTTGAATACATCACTGGAATGGATACCAGAATAGGCTATCCAAACGAACATTTAGCCGGTGATAGTGATGAAGATGTTACAAGTCCACTATACGCAACAGCCGTTGGATTAGTGTTGGATGGATTAAAACGTAATGACAGAAAAAGATTAGAGGAAATCGAAAAATCAAAAATAGACGATTTAAAACCTAGGGAAGTCTTAGGGGAGAAACCAATAAAAGAACGAAGATCATTTCTTGATAAGTTAACCGAACGTGTAAAAGATTTTTTAGATAACGCTGAATAGGAACGAGCGTGACAAAATTGTCCAGTGGACAATTTTAGCGAAGTTGCCAGATGGCGCAGAGAAAAATTATTAGATAAAGCATAATAGATATTAAACCATCCATTGAATAATAGAAAAGAAAAAATAGTATTAATACCAGTAAAACAGAATTTATGAGCAGCAAAAAAGAATTCGAAAGCATTTCATTTGATTTACCAAAAAACCAGTCAAATGTCATAAAGGTTATTGGTGTTGGAGGCGGTGGAAGTAATGCCATCAATCACATGTTCCAACAAGGCATAAAAGGAGTTGACTTTTTTATCTGTAATACAGATGCACAAGCACTTCAAAATAGCGGTGTACCAAACAAAATTCAATTAGGGCTTAATTTAACCGAAGGGTTAGGGGCCGGTGCAAATCCTGATATTGGAGAACAATCAGCTTTGGAAAGTTTTGATGACATTACCCATATGTTAGATTCCAATACAAAAATGATTTTTATTACTGCCGGAATGGGAGGTGGTACAGGTACTGGTGCTGCTCCTATTATTGCTAAAATGGCTAAAGATTTAGATATTTTAACGGTAGGAATTGTTACGATGCCATTTCAGTTTGAAGGCAAAATGCGTATTGAACAAGCTCAAAAAGGAATAGAAAATTTAAGAGGTGTTGTTGATTCATTAATTGTAATAAACAATAATAAACTCCGTGAAGTTTATGGAAATCTAGGTTTTAAAGCTGGATTTTCCAAAGCTGATGAAGTATTATCCACGGCTGCTCGTGGTATTGCAGAAGTCATAACACATCACTACACACAAAATATTGATTTACGTGATGCTAAAACAGTATTAAGTAATAGTGGTACGGCCATCATGGGTTCAGCCTTAGCCTCTGGGCAAAATAGGGCACAGGAAGCCATTAGAAAAGCATTGGATTCACCGTTACTTAATGACAACAAAATAACAGGTGCTAAAAATGTATTGCTGCTTATAGTTTCTGGTTCCCATGAAATCACCATTGATGAAATAGGAGAAATAAATGACCATATTCAAAATGAAGCAGGACATGGGGCAAATATTATTATGGGGGTGGGTGAAGATGAATCTCTTGAAGAATCTGTGGCTGTGACCATAATAGCAACCGGGTTTAATGTTGAGCAACAAGATGAAATATCAAATTCTGAAACAAAAAAAGTGGTCCACTCACTTGTTGATGACCATGATTTTAAATCTAAGGAACGTGAACCAGTAATTATAGCTCCGGTAATTGAATTAGAAAAAAAGGAATCTCCCGTATTTAAACATGTTTTAGATATTAATGAAGACAAAAGTACAAATTCTACTAAATCTAAAAAAAATGTTGAAGATGCTTCAAATGACTACAACTTAATACCAACATCCGAACTTATTAAAAACATAAAAGTTGTTTATGATGAAGTGAAAGTAAATCTTGAGGAAGAGCATGATTTTATTTTTAAATCGGTATCTAAAATGTCCAATCCATTAAAAAAAGTTGAAGATGACATTGAAGAAGAGCAACAAATCACACTTACTTTTGATTTACCACTTTCAAATAAAAATGTTATAAAAGAAGAAAATAAGGAATTACTTAATCATCATATTAATGATGAAGAGGTCAAGAAAATTTCTGTAAATGATTATATAGAACTTATTCCGGTAACTGAAAATAATGAAAAAGGAGATACGCGTTACGCATTAGATGATTATATTGAAGTTGAATCGTCTATGAATAAAAAGCCAATAAATGTTAAGGAAGAAGTGATTGAAGGATATGATGAAGAAATTGTTTTTGAGAAGAAAATAATAGCGAAATCACCTGAATCAGAAAAAGTTGAAGAAATTGATCCAATGAATAGCCCAATTTCTGATATGTTAAAAGAAAGAGCAGCAGAGCGCAGACGAAAAATGAAGGATTTTAATTATAAATTCAATAATGCAAAAATTGATGATATAGAGAAAATCCCTGCTTATAAGAGACAAGGTGTTGATTTAAAAGAAGCACCACATTCTTCTGAAACCGATATATCTAGAACCAGTATTGGTACAGATGACAATGATGAGATCCAGCTAAGAAGTAATAATTCCTTTTTACATGATAATGTGGATTAATATTCGAATTGTTTAGTACGTTAATTTCATGTAAACCCAAAAAGTTTCCCTCAGCTTTTTGGGTTTTTTGATTAATAATAAATTTTATTTATTCCAAAAAGTGCAAAACCTTATTTTCTTAGTATCTTCGCGTACTATTAATTATTAACAATAAAATGAGTTTACAACAGGAAATCATGACAGCAATGAAAATTGCAATGAAGGAGAAAAACACTACGGCTTTAACGGCTTTAAGAGCAGTGAAATCAGCTATATTATTAGCCCAAACGGAAAGTGGTGCTAAAGAAGAATTAACGCATGAGCAAGAACTTAAATTACTTCAAAAACAAGTGAAGCAACGAAAAGATAGTGCGGCTATTTATTTGGAGCAAGGAAGAGCAGATTTGGCAGCACCTGAGTTAGCAGAAGCTGAAGTTATCAATCAATTTTTGCCTGAAGCCATGAGTGATGAAGATATTACAAAAATTGTTATAGAAACCATCCAAAAAATTGGAGCAAGTGGCATGAAAGATATGGGTAAAGTCATGGGAATAGTAAGTCAGGCTTTAGCAGGAAAAGCTGATGGGAAAACGATTTCAAATATTGTCAAAGAAAAATTATCTTAAAAATATAGATAAAAAGATTCCTGCTTTCGCAGGAATTAATGGCTGCGTAGTTCAACTGGATAGAATATCAGATTTCGGCTCTGAGGGTTGGGGGTTCGAATCCCTTCGCGGTCACAATTAAAAAACATCAACTACTTGATTTATAAGTAGTTGATGTTTTTTTTTGACACTATCCTAAAAAGTGTGTAAGTTAAAAATAACTTGGGTTAAGATTTTTTAATTAAAGTCTGACCCTTTCTTCATAGATTGTTAAGAACTGATTGAGAATAATGCCCCAATTTCTAATTGGCATCGACCATTTTTTGGTGGCTTCCCTTACTGCCAAATATACGTCCCGATAGCTATCGGGATCACCACTGCTTCGTCCGTTGAACGCTTAAAACTAAGAAACAGTAAAAACCATTATGCAATGAAAAGTGAAATTTGGCTGGCAGCTACCAAAGCAGCATGGAAACAATTGGATGAGTTATCAACACCTTATATCAATTTTAACAAAATCGCTGCGTAACATCAGTTAATAAAATAAATATATTTTGTTTTTATTTAATTCTTATTAGGTAATTACTTTTAATCTGCTCACATATGTTTGAACATTTTGTTATTGATAAATCCTAACATAATCTACTTCCATAGTATCTTGTGTAAAATTAGTATCAACAGTTCCTCCTAAATTTCCACCCATTGCTATATTTAAAATAAAGAAAAAGTCAGCATTGAACGGTAAGTTGCCATTATTAGCAAAGGTTACATAGGGTACATCATCATAAAGAACATATATAACACTTGGAGTCCATTCTAATGAATATAAATGAAAATTTGTAGTTGATGTACTCGCCGTAGTTTCTAAACCGTAACCAGCGTATGAATTGCTGGCACTATCTTGCCAGTGAAAGGTTCCTAAAACTTTATTTTTTTCCCAACCTTTTTGTTCCATGATATCCATTTCCCCAGAATTAGGCCATCCTACAGAACTAAAATTAGAACCTAACATCCAAATAGCTGGCCACGTTCCTGTAGAAGCTGGTAATTTGGCCCTTACTTCAATTCTACCGTAAGTAAATGCACGTAACCCTTGGGATTTTAATCGTGCTGAAGTATAACCGCTACCATTAGTTTTTGCAATAATTTTAAGTACGCCATCCTCTACTATCGCATTTTCGGTGCTATTGGTATAGGTTTGTAATTCATTATTTCCCCAGCCACCTGCGCCTAAATCGTAAGTCCAATTGGAAGCATCTGGAGCACCATCAACATCAAATTCATCAGACCAGACTAATGTTGAATAAATTGAGTTTTCAGGACCTTGGTTTACATCTGGAACTGCATCTGTGGTTAGTATTCCAAACCATTTTAAGCCATTATAATCAATAGTACTTACTTTTAATTCATTATCAGTTCTAGAAATGATAGTATAATCATGGCTTCCACCGGTATAATATCCTAGAAAACCACTGTTAGAAAATGTAATTGTTTCTTTTCCTTCAACTAAACTTAGTGACCAGGTTTCAGAATAATTTGGATATAGGTAATTTTCGAATTCGCCATCACTATTTGCAGTTAAACCTTGGCTTCCACCTAAATCTGATGTCATTGGAACCGATTTTCCTAAAATATTATCATTTGTAGTATCTGTAAATGCTCCATTAGTATTGAATACGAAGCGGTCATCATAAGCACCTGAATCTTCTTTCTCATAAGGATTAGCAGACCATAAATTGGGCGTTTTTGAATTGGCATCTCCAAATCCAAAATGCCCGGAACTTTCAAACTTTATGCGCCATTCTTTAGAAGCATTGTCTGTAAGCATCGAGATTAATTCTGCAGAAGGCGTATAATTATAATATACTTCAATATCTACGGTTTCACTAATGGATTTATTATCTGAACTAATAGCAATGGCTGTTATAGAGTACACTTTATTTCCTGAGTTTAGAAAAGTGTATGTTTTTGTTCCTGTTGGAGCTGCTGAAATAACGCCATTATTTACAAATTGATAGGTTATAGCGTTATCTGCAGTAGCGGTAATTTGAACTATACCGCTTCCATCACCATAAGGGTTACTTGAATCTGCACCAACGATTGCTGTAGATACTTGTAAATTAGTTGGAACTATTGTATTATCAACATTATTATCATTGGTTGCACTACTATCACTAGAACAACTGGCTAGAAATAAAATAGTAATTAAGCCTATTAAATTTTTTAATTTTTTCATGATTTAGTAAAGTAACGTTTGCATGGAATGAGGTAGAATTTCTAAAGAAACTTGACTGTCATTTACCATCAAATTATAGGTGATTTTATCATCCGTTTTGTTCATAACCACAGTTACCATAGAACCATCTATATTTTTAAATGTGGTACTTTCAAGGGTGCTTCTGCTTGTTGTTGTGCTTACCCTAACAGCTTCAGGGTTGATAAACTTTGAAAAATGACCGATATAGTAATAAGACGGTGTGTAAATTAAGGCTCCCGTTTTGGTATCGGCATGAACAGGTGCAAAACAGAAATTTCCAACATGATTTGGTCCACCTGTTTCATCCAATAAAATGTTCCAATCAGTCCACCCCACAACACCACTATTAAAATCGTTAATCATGGAATTCCCATAGCGTTCAGCATTTGGCCAGTACTGGTATTTTTTTGCATCAAATTTTTCGTTGGTTCCTTCGGTAAACAATAAGTTTTTAGAAGGAAACGATTCGTTAAGGTTTTTAAGATTATCATACATAGGTTCGCCACCCGCCCAAGTTTCATACCAGTGAAAGCCAATTCCCCAAGCATATTTTGCCGCTTCAGGGTCCTCAAAAATAGTATTCGCTCTATGAGGCAATAAATCCCGGTTATGATCCCAAACCACGATGTTTTTATCTCCCACTCCAGCTTTCTCGAATGTTGGTCCTAAATAGTTTTTTAAGAAATCGCGTTCTTCTTCAGCCGTATAAATGCAAGATTCCCATATTTGAACTGCCATAGGTTCGTTTTGTATGGTTACACCCCAAACCGGTATACCTTCGGCTTCATAAGCTTCAATAAACTTGACATAATAATTTGCCCAAGCTTGATTGTACTCAGGTAACAATTTACCACCATGAAGCATGTTTTTGTTGGTTTTCATAAAAGCTGGAGGGCTCCAAGGACTTGCATAAAAAACCAAATCGTCTTTAATTAATGCTGTTGCTCTTTTTATCATGGGGATTCTAAATTCCTTATCATGTTCAATAGAAAATGTTTTTAATTCCCCATCACCTTCTTCAATATAAGTATAACTTGCAGAACTAAAATCGCAACTATGGATATTTGTTCTTATCACGTTGTATCCAATACCTTCTTTTCCGAAGTAAGACTGCAATAATTCCTCCTGTTTTTCGGTACTTAACTTAGCAAATACTTCCGCCGAGGCATCTGTAATTGCACCACCAATTCCCAAAAATTCCTGAAATGTTTTGTTAGGGTTAACAAAAACCGAAACTTCTGCCTCTGTTGGTTGGTTCGCTTTACCAAATACAACTTCATTGGTTTTTGTGAGCCTTAAATCTGTATCTTTTGCTGTTGTAAAAACTTTAACTTTTTGGTCAAAAAAAGACTTTACTGAGTTTTCTTCTGATTTAGTATCCGTTATTTTCAAATCTTCTTTATTAGAATTATTACATGAGACCATTAGCATGATCAATGCGATTAAACCAAAATATTTATTTTTCATAGTATTATATGTGTATCTGTTAATTTCTTTTAAATTCTAAATAGTTTACAATGATGCCGCCTTTATCAAAGACCAGCTTCATTTTATTTTCTCCTTTTGCTAATTTTATATTTGCAAAAGTTACTGTTTTATAAATGGCTTCATTGTTAGTTGTTTTTGGTAGAGCGAACACTTTTGATATATGCTTTTCCTTATTTTCTAAATGAATATTACTTTCTGAAACGTTACTTGAATAGCGTATTGAAATAGCAAACGAACCTCCTGTTTGTGCTGTAACAGTATATTGCAACCATTCCCCATCTTGGATATCAAAAACTTCATATCCGTTTGAAATTTCATCCTCACACATTTGAATATCTACACCGTCATTCCGCATTTTATTTCCTTTATTCCAGGAAACTCCAACGCCAGTAGATACCCTGTAATTAATAAAATCTTCATCTCGATATGCATAACCATTGGTACCTAAATCATACTCCGTTGCGTAAATTATACTTGGAATATTATTTTTTTTAAAAGGTTTGGTGGCGTTTGTGTTTACTTGTCGAAACATGGCGTCAATAACATCGGGTTTTATTGTGAGATGCTCCATTTTATAATTTTCAGCCAATTGCATTAATGCGTTAAACCCAAACGCTTCAGAAGGTTTCTCGCCGCCATCCTTCCAATAGTTACGAATAATTTCAAAATCAGGATTTTTGGTAACCGAAGTAACCCCAGCTATATTATCTACTTTTTTCATGGGCCAAAATGCCCAGCCAATATTGTTGCTTTCTACTAAGTTAATGGCCTCTTTAAACCAAACATTTGAGTTTTCACCACTTTCGCCCAACCAAATAGGCACATTGTATTCCTTTCTATAATTTAAGAATTTTTGAATGGATTCTATGGTATTATAATTCCAGTATTTATGAAAACTTAATACCGTATTATCGTCCCCAAGCGGAAAAATACCATCGTAATTATTTCCCCAACAATTACCTTCAATAAAAATAATATGATTACGATCCACTTCTCTAATAGCTTTCGTAACATTAACCATTAAGGTTTTTAAAGGCGCATTTAATGTTTCGTCACAGCCATTAATATTTTCTTCCGTAAAATTCCAATTGGGTTCGTTGATTATGTCGTAACCTCCAATCCATGGTTCGTCTTTATACCGATCAGCTAGCTTTCGCCATAAAGCAATCATTTTATTTTGATTCGCTTCACTTTCCCAAAGGGAAGGTTTCGATTTATCGTAATCAGAAATATTGGCGTCATTCCCTTGTCCGCCTGGTGCAGCATGCAAATCTAAAATAAGGTACATTTTATTTTCTTTACACCATTGTAACAAATCATCTGTCATTTGAAATCCTTTCTCAATCCAAGTGATTTCATCATTTTTTTCATCCTCGATGGGTGGTGTATATAAGTTATAATGCATTGGTAATCTAACAGAATTAAAACCCCATTCAGCCAAAGAATCGATATCTCTTTTGGTAATACCATTGGCTAAATAAGCATCATAAAATTTCTTTGTTTTTTCTTGACCAATAAGGTCTTCTATTTTTTGTTTGATAATATGTTGTGGTCCTGCGAAATCACCGGTTTGCAACATATACCCTTCCTGTACCATCCATCCACCAAGACCTAAACCGCGTAATAGCACATTTTTTCCATTTCCATCAACAATGTTTTGCCCTTCAGCATGCAAAAATATTTGAGCATTGGCACCATCGCTTAGTGTTAAAAACAAGCAAAATACTATTAAACCAAAATAGTTGTTTTTCATAATTGATTTCTTTTTGAATGCCTATTACCAAACATAGGTTCCAACGGCACCTGCATCTAAAGATGTTGTAATAGATTCATCAGGGGTTTTTATATTAAAAGCTGTATTGATAGCAGTGTTATTCACTACTATTGCAACAATATTTCCACTTGGGGTTTTAAATGCTACATTTGGTAAATCTGAAGCATAGTTTGAGTTGATTCGTACTGAACCTGGTCTTACAAATTTTGAAGCATGGGCAATAATATAATAAGCCACATTTCTTTTTACAGTATTATTATCAATGGTTAAAGCACCTAAACATTCTGTGCAACCGCCATCAGTATGGGGTTCTAATTTGGAGTTTGAAGCTAAATTCCATTCCAAAACGGTTTTACACCAATTTCGTGTGGCACCAACTATTAATTCTCTTGTGTGCCAAAGTAAATTATCTTTAAATTCACTATTAACGCCAACCCACTCTTCTGTAAAATATAGGTTTTTATTTGGGTATGCGTTATGCACTGTACTTAAGTTATCAATAGATCCTGCATATAAATGAAATGCAGAACCATCCACATATTTATTGGCTTCAGCATCAGCAAATATGGCCATGGGATAACCTGGATTATCTGCATTATGATCCCAAACCACAATTTTAGTTTTAATGTTTGAAGCTTCAAAAGCAGGCCCTAAATAATTTTTAACAAATTCCGCTTGATCCGAAGCTTCCATGTACATGCTTGGATTGTTACCATCATGCAAAGGTTCGTTTTGAATTGTAATAGCATCTATTGTAATACCTTCTGCTTTGTAAGCTTGAATATATTTTACAAAGTAATTGGCGTATGTAGCATAATATTCTGGTTTTAAACTTCCTCCTTTTGAACTATTATTGGTTTTCATCCATATTGGAGCAGACCAGGGCGACCCCATAATTTTAATATTGGGGTTAATCACTAAAATTTCCTTTAAAACAGGAATGAGGTTTTCTTTATCTTTTTCAATTGAGAACTTACTCAAGTTTTCATCGGTTTCACCATTAGGCAAATCGTTGTATGAAAAAGGTTCTGCGTCTAAATCTGATGCGCCAATACTGACCCTTAAATAACTTACACCTATATTATCCACACTAAAAAGCTCCTTTAAAATTTTAGTTCTTTCTGAAGCAGACATGTTATTTAGATGCAATGCACTACCACCAGTTAAAGAGAACCCAAAACCGTCCATTTCCTGATACGTTGTTTCTGGATTTACGGTAATTGAGAAATTAATATTCTCTGTATATAAAGGCACTTTGGTAGATTGTAATTTAAACAACGCTGATTTATCAGGCTTGGTAACATATAAATCTACATTGCTGTATGTTATATTTTGATTAGGAGGTGTTGTTACATCCGGCTCATTAGAAGTTGAATCAGATGAAGAACATTTTATCAATAAAAAACTTAGTATTAAAAGTGCAATAGGATGATTCATAAAAAAGTTTTTAAAATTATTAAATCAATTTAGTTATTACCCATACCTGAGAAGATATGAAGTCAAAAACATCGACCATACAAAACAATCAATGTTGCTCTTACTAGGATGAGGTGTTTTTAATAGTTTAAGCCCATATCCATACTGTGAAGCATATGGGCTTTTTAAACTAAACTAACTCAAAACTACTACTAATCTATACTATATTCTATTTAAGCAGAACCTCTCATTTCTACATTTTTAATGGTAATGCCCGGTGTAGTATTGCCTCCACATTTAATCACTAAATAGATGGTTCCAGTGGCATCGAATGTAACTGTATTGCTTTTAGAACTTGTATATGAGCTATCTACACAACCTACTGAAGAAAGTTTGCCACTAAATGAGCCTGTACCACAACCGTTCCATGTATTAAGCCCCATAACAATATTATTTGCATAATCGCTCCCTTGAACAGGTGCAACTGTACTGGCAAATACTTCAAACCAAGTTTCATCGTTTCCATTACCAGACACAATCATATCAATTTTATATTCTTTACCTGCAACAACATCAATAGCTTGGTAAATAGCTTGTTGGTTCCCACCACCAGCAACAATGGTTGCACTGCCATTATTGAAAGTCCAATTTGCTCCACTGGCACTTATGTTCAAAACCGTCCACTCTGCATAATCACTGGCATCTTGAAATTTCCCACCTCTTACTAAGTTTCCTGCTACCGGATCGGAGGTTGCAACATCAACACTTTGAGAAATTATGGCAGAAGCGCCACCTATACCAGTTACTTTATGTTCAATAGTGTAGGTTCCGGCATCTGGAAAAAAAACATCTTCTGTAGTTCCTCCAGTAGAAAAACCTGCACCAAAACCAAAGTCCCAGCTTGAGGTTATATAGCTTTTATTTGCTGTAAACAAATAAGTGTTATTTGTACCAGAAACCTCTGTTATGGTAAATCCAGCATCCATGTCTGTTTCAGTCAGCCCATTACCTTTTCCTAATTGATCTGGTTGACAAGCTACTACTACAGCAATTAAAACTACAGACAAAAACTTAGCAACCTTTTTTGATTTTATATTTAAGTTCATCATAATTTTGTTTTATAAATTAATAATTAGGATTTTGTACCAGTAATGTATTTTCCATTTCAGCTAAAGGAATTGGTAAAATTTCATTTTTTCCAGCGACAAACCCCCTATTGGCTAATACAGTTGCTGCTCTACCTGTTCTTACCAGATCATACCATCTAAAACCTTCTCCAGCTAATTCCAAACGACGTTCATTTAAAATGGCATCTATCGATACAGTAACAGAAGGCAATCCTACTCTTGCTCTTACGGCATCGAGTAATGCTTGTGCCCGCGATCCGGTACCACCTAGTGCTTCAGCTTCCATTAAATAAGTGTCGGCTAAACGTATCATGTAAGTATGCTGTTTATAGTTTAACTCACTTGCCCCACCTCCAGTAGAAACATCTGAGTTTAAAGGCATAAACTTTTTAAGATAATAGCCTGTGTATTGATAACTTTGTTCTAATCCAACCTCACCTGAATCTACATAAGCTTGTAGGTTTTCAATTGTTGAATCAAATCTCGGATCGCCTGATAAAGCATCATATAAGCTTTGTGTTATAATGTTATAGCCCCAACCAGCGGCATAATCAGGTGCAGTAGATCCTGTAGTTCGTACATAACCTCTTGGGCCAACCATAACGTTTAAACTGTTTCCTTCGTCAGCGCCAGAACCCCAGAACCCCCAATCGGCATTGCTTTTATCAGTATGTGCAATTTCAATAATAGACTCACTGTGGTAATTATTACCAACCACCCATAAATCTGAAAAATTATCAAGTAATTTATAACCATAGGTACTTGTAGATCCTGGAGTTCCATTTACTTCAGCCAATTGAGCAGCGGCTTCAGTGTTTTTTCCTCTGTATAAGTAAACTTTACCTAATAAGGCTTTTACAGCACCTTTAGTTAAACGACCTGCTTCGTTAGCTAAATCTAGCGTAACAGGAAGATCGGGAATAGCTTCAATTAAATCGGTCTCTATTTGTGCATACACATCATTTGGATCTGCTTGTGTTACACTATAATAATCACCTGTACTTAACGGTGCTGTAATAAGCGGAATATTACCAAATAGCCTTACCAATTCAAAATAATAGATAGCTCTTAGCACCTTTGTTTCGGCAGTAAACCTTGCTTTTGTAGCATCAGGCATATCAACATCAGGTAATTTTGTTAAGAGCGTATTGGCTCTAAAAACACCTTGGTAAAAGTCATCCCAATAGCTTTCTGCAACGGTAGATTCACTAATGGTATAATTAGAGAACACTTGCAATTGAGACCCATCGGAAGAGCTGCCTCCGCCTGCGTAATGATCGTCCGATCCGGAATTTAACAAAACAATCATATTTTCGAAGCCTTTGGATTGTTTTCCAATGACATCGTAAACGGCCACTAAACCAGAATATGCCTCTGATTCATTTCTATAATAGTTATCTTCCAACGCAGTGCCTATTGTGCTCACTTCTATAAACTCGTCACTACACGATACCGAGAGAAGTATTATTGGCAGCCCAATAGCTAAACTCATTATTCTTTTTAATTTTATTAGTTTCATCTTTATATATATTTTTATTAAAACTGTAAATTAATTCCTAGTTGGTTTGTTATGGCTTGTGGATAATACCCACGATCAATTCCAAAAATACCCCCACCGATTTCAGGATCATAGCCACTATATTTAGTAAATGTCAATAGATTTTCTGAGGTTAAATAAATTCTCAATTTATCTATTCCTAATTTACTTAATACATCCGCTGGAAGTGAATACCCTATCTGAATGGTTTTAAATCTTAAATAATCGCCATCTTCTAAATAAAAATCAGAGGGATTAGAAAAATTATTATTAGTGTCGTTGGTTGTTAATCTTGGATAACTGTTTGAAGTCCCTTCACCAACCCATCTACCTAAAGCAGCCGTTTGGTAATTGGCATTTTCTACATCCAGTCTTTTTAAACCTTGGAAGATTTTATTGCCACTTGCTCCTTGAAAGAATACCAATAGATCAAAATTTTTGTAATCTGCATTGAAGGTAAAACCAAAGGTGATCTTTGGAATGGAACTTCCTAAGAAATCTCTATCATCCGAATCTATAGTTCCATCGTCATTTAAATCTTGCCATTTAAAATCTCCAGGTTGTGCATTTGGTTGAATAACGGTTCCTGCAGAATTAACATAACCATTAATCTCTGCTTGGTTTTGAAATATACCATTGGTTTTATATCCGTAGAAAGAATTTACCGGTTGGCCAACCTGTGTTCTAGTAATCGGGTAAGTACTTGATTGAATGGTTGCTCCGCCCGATATAAAGTCTATCCCGTTACCTAAAGATGTAACAGTGTTTTCTAAAAATGAAACGTTTCCATTTAACGACACATTAACTTCGTTGAAGTTTTTGTTGAAGCCAAGTTCTAAATCAATACCCGTGTTTTCCATATCGCCCACATTTCCTGTAGGTAGTCCAACAGCACCAACATAACCTGGTATAGGAACAGGTTGTAAAATACCCGTGGTTTCTTTTTTATACCAATCGAATGCAACCGAAAAATTTTTAAATAGTCTAGCATCGAAACCAATGTTAAGTTGACTTGTTTCTTCCCACTTTAAATCTGGATTTGAAGGCGCATCAGGACTATTACCAATGGTTACTGAACCAGAAGTGCCTATGGTATAGTCTCTTCCATCACCAATGGTAGCTAAATACACATAATCTGGCGAGCTATCGTTACCAGAAGCACCATAACCGCCTCTTATTTTAAGTTGGTTAATCATTTCATTAGTTTCCCAGAAACTTTCTTTTGAAGGTACCCAACCTACAGAAACTGATGGAAATATCCCATATTTATTATTGCCTCCAAAACGCGTAGACCCATCGCGTCTTGCAATTGCTGTAAGTAAATATTTTTCTTTATAATCATAATTTAACCTTGAGAATAAAGAGGTTACCCTGTGTTCAACGCCTGTGTAAGCTGATGCATCAATCTGGTCTGTGGGTACACTAAAATTAAACGATGCATCTTGGTAATTATCTACAGGAATGTCGAAATAGGTAACTGTTTCGCCAGATGATATATTATCCACATAAACACCTTGCCCAAGTAGCACACTGAAATTATGGTTTTTTAATGATTTTGTATAAGAAACTGTATTTTCAATATTCCAATCAAATCCTTTATTTGTTCCTCTGGAAATATTATTTTGGGTAACTATTGAAGCTGCATTTAAATAAGATACAGGAGTATAGCTTTCATATCCCCAATATGCTAATTTACCTGCCAAAGTACTTCTGAATTTTAAGCCTTCAATAGGTTCAATCTCCACATATGCATTCCCTACAAAATTATCTGCCCACCCATAATTTCCTGAAAGGGTTTTTTGGTATGCCAATGGGTTAGACATTTCTTGTGCTACCAATGCAGAAATACCGTAAGGATTTCCATTAGCATCTCGCCATATCCCATTATTTGTATATGGGGCTTGACCAGCACGAGTCGCATTGGTTTCTACTATAGGTGTTAAAGGATCTAAATTTATAGCAGATGATAATGGCCCTCCAAATTCACTATTGGTATTACCTATACCAATGTTTTTTTCATTTGAATACCCCACGGTTTGTCCAAAACGAAGCTTATCGGTAATATTATGTGTTGAATTTAAACGGATATTTTTTCTTGTATATTTTGAAATATCACTCATTACGATACCTTCTTGATCGGTATATCCAAATGATGCAAAGAATTTAGAAACATCGTTACCACCACTCAAACTAAATTCTTGAGTGGTTCTTTTAGCACTGTTATTGAAAATTACGGATTGCCAATCGGTGCCTTCACCATAAGATGATGGGTCTGAAAATAAAATACTTCCACCTCCATTAACAGATTTTTCATTTAAAAGTGTAGCATACTCCGTAGCATTTAATAAATCTAATTTTCTAGCTGGAGATGACACTCCAGTATAACCATTATAATTTACACTTAGCTTACCTAATTTTCCTTTTTTAGTGGTAATAAGGATAACCCCTGTAGCCGCTCTAGATCCGTAAATAGCCTGTGAAGCAGCATCTTTTAATACCTCTACGGATTCAATATCCGATTGGTTTAAAAAGCCGATTCCACCAGCGTCAACAATTACACCGTCAACAACCCATAAAGGCTCATTGTTATTTAAAGTAGTAATCCCTCTTACCCTTACAGTAGATGAAGCTCCTGGTTGACCTGCATTTGCAGCAATGGTAACACCAGAAACTCTACCTTGTAGCGTTTGCTCAACTCTAGTGATTGGTAAATCTTCCAATTCACTTTGTTTAACCCCAGAAATGGCGCCGGTAACCACACTTCTTTTTTGGGTACCGTACCCTACAACCACAACCTCATCCAATTGTGCTAAGTCTTGCGCCAAAGTAATATTTAAACTAGAACTGTTTTTTACAACAACATCTTGCGTAACATAACCAACATAGCTAAAAGATAATGTAGACCCAACTTCTGTATTGATAGCAAAAGCTCCATCAAAATCTGTAACAGTACCAATCTTGGTTCCTTTTTTAATAACGTTTACACCAGGAACAGGCAGTCCTGTTTCGTCATTTACAACTCCACTTATGGAAATTTCTTGTGCAAAAGAAAACCATGTCGAAATAATAAATAGAATCGCGAACGATTTTAAGTTCAAATTGTTTTTTTTCATATTTAGTTTAATTTAGTTTTTGGCCCTCATATAATGAATGGCATGAAACAAATTAAACCAAGAAACTTGAAAAGTACAATGAGAAGTATAAAATAAGTAGATTTAATACAACTAAAAAAACTGTTAAGTATTTGTTAATTAGATATATATATTCAATGTATATGAAATATAAAGTAGTAAAAATATAACGGTAACACAGAAAAAATGAAAGTCTTTATTTAAAAAATACAAGAATTCAATAATTTTTACTAAAGAAAATTAATACAATATAAATTTTACATTATTTTTTTTACCATATCCTCAAACTCTTCTCGGTTAATAGCACTATTTCTAACTTTAACTCTATAATTGTAAATGGTATTTACGGAGTATCTTAATATTTTTGAGATTTTGGAACTGTTTGAAATGCCCAACCTGATCAAGGCAAAAATTCGTAATTCTACCGTTAAGGCATCTTCTTGTTTAACAATTATTTTCCCTTCTTCATTCAATAGTTGATTAAAACTTTCAATAAAATTTGGATATATATGCAAAAAAGATTTGTCAAAATTAGTATAGAATATTTTCAATTCCTCATCTACTACATTTTTCGATTTAATAAGTTCAAGCAAATCATTTGTTTTATTGGTAACTATATATTTTCGAACCGTTTTTCTGTAAACATCCAATTTATCAATGTATTCTGAATATAAGTTTAAAAATGTGCCTATATACTGTTCTTTAATGGTATCAACTGCTGAAAGCTCTTCATATAATCTTTTAAGGTCGTTGTTGGAAAAATTTAATTTTTCATTTAAATCCTTTAACTGCAAATTGGCCGTTTTTAAATGTTCTCTTCCCATCTTTATTTTTTTATACTGTTTAAAGATGAAAAATAAGGCAATCATTAATATTATAGATAGGAAACTAATAAACATTAACTGCTTTTTAAGTTTATTGCTTTGCTTAAGGTTTTCGATTTCATAAGATTTTGATATGACTGGTAACACATTGGATATATCTAAAAACCGTAATTTTGAGTTGTAAAATTTGGCGTCTTCAAAAGAAAAACCAATATATTTATGAGCTCTTTCAACATCACCTTCCTCAAAAAGAATTACAGCTAAATTTGCCATAGAAGCATTGTCTTTTACAGATGCTTGGATATCTGAAATAGCTGATAGAATCAGGAACTTTTTTTGATTTAATCTGTTTCCGTCTATTTCAGAACTCATATAAGACCTATTAAAGGTTACCATTGCGTATTCTCGAGTACCCATTTTAGCAAGAGCCAATCTTTTAGCATTTATTTCTAGCGCTTTTCTTGTGTCAAATGCATCTCGATAATTTTGTTCAGTAACTTCTAAATACATTTTTGAATTTTCACCAAGTTTGGATATTTGAGCATCCAAGGAATCTTTATATGCAAAATACAATTGGTCATATTTTGCACTTATACTATTTACTCTCGAAATAGTTCTAAGTTCATAATAACACCTTTTATAAATGATGTAATATTCCCTGATTAATTCTTGCGATAAATTTGACGGGTTTATTTCTTCTAGTAATTTTATAGATTCGTCATATCTGCCCGATGTTGCTAAAAGTTTCGCAAGCCTTAAAGTTGATTCTTTTAAAAAATAGTCGTTCCCCAAATTTTTTGCCAACGCCAAATTTTCTTCAATGTAATGTAATGTGGAATCAAAACTGTAATATTCATACTCCGATATTAGCTTGTTGGTAACAAAGTAATGGTTTTCAGGAGTGATATCCGCATCAGATAAAAGTGTTTTTAAATTAGCGATTCGTGATTCTTTGGCTTAGTCGTAAGTATCCCTCTTAGCCATTTCTTTTTCCAACCTTACAATTAACGAATCTAATTCGGTTTGAGAATAAAGAGGTGTGGCTATGATAAAAAGTAGTATGTACAGAAAAATTTTATGCATTGTAATTTAATTTTGAAATAAAATCCGTTATTATAAAATATAAATAGCAGAGTTTAAAACAAACTAATTTATCAAAAATAATAATGCTTTTACTATTTAAGGTTTTTTTTATAGCTTGAAATTAAAAAAAGATTTAAGGATAATAGCAAAAACAACTAAAAAAGAAAAAGAAGTTAATCATAACCCTATTAACTCCTTTTTCACTACTAATCAACTAAACTAACTATAATTATTCCATATCTATAACACCTACTACTTCGTAGGCTCTGGTTCCATTTATCTGAATTTTTTCATAAAGTACATTGGCGTATTCGTAATAAGTTAATCCATCTATAACAACTTTTTCATGGTCTTGCGGAAGTTCATACACTACAGTACCTACTTCAGGCTCTACTACCTCATATTCATTATTTGATTGAAGGTAAAAAATGCCATCTACATAGAAGTAATTAAAATTATTAAAGTGAATACGTACAAAATTTGGTGGCAGGATATTTATTCTAAACCCAATTCTTGGCTGAATAACAATATAATGTCCTCTAGATTGTGTGTAATACCTATTATTGGCATAGTAATAATTTTGTCCATTATGCCTAATCAAAACTCTATTATTAGGTACGGTTCGCACTGAAACTACTTTTCTTGTTGGGGTTCTATATACTACCCTGTTACTAGGTACTCTATTAACGGTTGTTCTTTTAACGGTTGTTGTTTTATTATTTGTACTACGACGTGTTTGCGCTGTTGCCTGCGGAATAAACGCCACCATTAACAATAATGCTAATGCATACGTTTTAATTAGTGTTTTCATAACTCATTAAGATTTTAGGTTCAACTTTATAATACTTAGACCTTGCTTTGTATTAATAGTTTAAAGATAAACCCGAAAAAAAGAAATATAAAAGCAAATAGACGGTTGCTGGTTTTATATCTACTTAAAATACGATTTTATAGATTGAAAAATCATCAGCTACGTGATTTAAGATGCTTGTTCGTGGTAATAGCTTAGATACAAACCCTAATTTAATTCCTGTTTTAATTTAGTGATCAATAGTTTGGTTTTACCACGTAACCTTTTGGCGTTGTCTAACTGTATTTTGGTTTGCAATAAGCGATCAATAATGCTATTTTGATATTCCTTACTGGCAAGTAAAGTGGCATAGTCCGATTTATTTCCGAATTCTTTAATGCGTTCATATTTCAAACTGTCATTTGGGAGCTTATCTATTAATGAGATATACTTTTCTAAAACAGGCTTTATTCGATTTGCCACGATGATTTTAATTTTCTCATCCTGCTCTTTAAAATCTTGAATTTTATTTGGGTATCTAATAATTAATTCTTTTAATTCGGTACTTTCAATAAATTCAAATTTATTGGTATTTACAACCGAATTTATAAAACCGTCCAATAAATTTACCTCGTTATCAAATATATTGATAATGGTATCTTTTGCACCTTGTGTCAGTTCATTTGGATTTTGACCTACATAATTTAAAGTATTTTCTAAATATTTTATGGTTTGTGGGTATTCATCAATTAAACCGCTTAATGAACTCAAATTGGTATTTAATTCTTCGTTTAAATTGGCATAAATTTTTTGTTCTGAAATATTGTTTTTTCTAATATCATTTAAATTATTTATTTTCCAAGCAATGGATATACCAATAACAATAAGCACTATTTCACCCAATGCATATATCACATAAGATTTAAACTTACCTAAGGCTATTAAATTTCTTCTTAATTTTCGGAATAATTTCATATAAGGGTTTTTTATACTAAAATAAGGTTACACATTCGTTAAATCTAGTGTATAAGCAACGTGTACAAATTGTTTTGTATGATTATAAATGAATTAAAAATGTTTAGGGATTACAGGTTGAGCGAATTGTTGTTTACATATTCCAAGAACTTTGGCTTGTATTGCTCTGAAACCGTAATACGTTGTTTATTGATAATAATTTGACTACGCTCTATAACTTCAATATTTTTTAAGGACACGATAAAAGAACGATGAACCCGCATAAATTTTGTTTCTGGCAATTCTTCTTCCAACGACTTTAAACTCATAAGGGTTAAAACAGGCTTCGGATTATCTTTCAGCCATATTTTAATGTAATCTTTCAAACCTTCGATATAAAGCACATCGGCCAATTTTATGCGTAATTGTTTGTATTCAGATTTTACAAAAAGAAATTCCTTTTCTTCTGAAAGCATGGGTTGTTGTTTTCCTTTCACTAATGCAAACCAAGTACTCGCTTTATTTGCAGCCGCCAAAAACTCGGCATAATCAAAAGGTTTTAGTAAATAATCCAACGCTTCAACTTTAAAACCTTCTAAGGCATATTGGTCAAAAGCCGTGGTGAAAATAACCCGGGTTTCTTTGGGTAGCATTTTAGAAAACTCAATACCCGTTAAATCCGGCATTTGGATATCTAAAAACAACAAATCTACAGGCTCCGTTTTTATAAACTCCATGGCTTCAATGGCGCTACTGCACTTCTTTTTAAGTACTAGAAACGGTGTTTTTTCAACATAGCTTTCCACTAAATTAAGAGCCATGGGCTCATCATCTACAATAACACAAGTAATTTTTTGATTGCTCATTGTTTAAGTGGTTTCAATTTTTAAAGTTACTAAAAAACGGTTGTCCGTTACCGTCGTTTCAAAGTTATATTTATTGGGATACAGTAATGCTAAACGTTTTTCCAGATTCTGCAAACCAATTCCAGAACCGCTTTTATCGCTTGTCTTTTTAGGAAAATTATCATTTTCAATAGAAAACACTACTGTTTTATGATTACACGTCATGTTTATTTCAATTTTACTTTCTTTAGTTGCAGAAACACCATGTTTAAAGGCGTTTTCAATTAAAGAAATAAATAATAAAGGAGCAATTTGAATACCACTTTCTTCAGATGGAAAATGATAGCTTACCTCTGTTTTGTCAGACACTCGTAGCTTCATCAATTCAATGTATTTTTCCATAAAATCGATTTCTTTTGAAAGAGGCACCAACTCCATATTGGTTTCATAAAGCATATAGCGCATTAACTTGCTTAAACTGTGAATAGAGGTTTTGGCTTGTTCTGGTGAAATGTCTACCAACGAATAGATATTATTAAGCGAATTAAAAAAGAAATGTGGTTGCAATTGGTAATGCAAATGTTGCAATTCTGATTTCAATTGAAAATTAGCTGCTTCCTTACGTTCTGCTTCTGTTTTTACCCAACGCTTGGTCGTTTTTATAGCAATAGAAAATAACAAAGGTGCCATATATGATAGCATTTGCACATAAATAAACATCTTAAATGGAGGACCATTACCATCATTATCCTTGGGTGCTTTTCCAATGAAATCTTGAAAAAGAGTACTTTCAATATATTCTTTTAAGAGTAGGAAAATAATAATAACAACAACATTTATAATGATGAACAAACTCGTTTCTTTTACAAACAAAAACCGGTCTATTAAAACAAAATAATTGAGATAGAATACAATAGCGTAAAATATTAAAGGAATCCAAAAATGTGCAATGATTCTATTTATTTCTTGTTCTTGTCCGTATGACAACACATATGGCATGCTGAATAAGACAAACCAAACAAGCAGGTGTGACAAGAATGTTATTTTATTGTTTTTATTCATAATCAATTATTCGTAGCGTAAAGCTGTTATTGGGTCTAAAGCTGCTGCTTTTTTTGCAGGATACCATCCAAAAAAGATACCTGTTACAGCGCACACGGCAAAAGAAATGACTATGGAATACAGAGCCACACTTGTGGGCCAATTTAAGAATTTTTCGATAAACACGGTTGCTCCAAGACCCAAGAAGACTCCAAGCAATCCTCCTGTGATACTTATTAAAATGGCTTCAATTAAAAATTGCATTAAAATATCGGAACCTTTACCGCCTACTGCCATACGCAAACCTATTTCTTTAGTACGTTCTTTAACAGAAACATACATGATATTCATAATACCAATACCACCAATAAGTAATGAAATACTTGCAACCGCTACTAACAGAATGGTTAACATTTCGCTGGTAGAACTAAAGGTTGAAATAAGCTCTTCCATAGAACGCACATGAAAATCATCTTCTTCATTATCTATTAATTTGTGTTGTTTGCGTAAAATTTCTGAAACTTGAGTTACTGCTTCTGGTGCATCATCTTCACTTATAGCAGATGCTATAATGGATTCTAAATGGTCTATTGCCAAAATTCGTTTTTGTACTGTTGTGTATGGTGCAATAACTACATCATCCTGATCTTGGCCAAAGGTATTTTCTCCTTTTTCTTCTAAAACACCAATAATTTTAAAAGGAATATTATTAAACCGAATCATTTGACCTACAGGTTCTTGACCATCGGGAAACACATTATCAACAACGGTTTGTCCTATTAAAGCCACTTTGGCGGCCGATTGCACTTCAGCATCTGTAAACATACTTCCGCTTTGCAATTCGGTAATTTTAATTTTTAAATAATCTTGATTTACCCCGTAAATTGTTGATGGCCAGTTGTTGGAACCGTTAATAACTTGTCCGCCACCATTTACCAATGGAGTTATATAAGTTAATAAGTCGGCTTGTTCTTTAATTGCATAGTAATCATTAAGCGTTAATGTTTCCATGGCGCTTCGTTCTTGTCTAACACCACCTCTAACATCAGATCCAGGTCTAACAGTAATCATATTAGAACCCATACTAGAAATAGTAGCACGGATGCTTTCTTTTGAACCTTCACCAATTGCCAACATAGCAATTACAGAAGCCACTCCAATAATAATTCCTAACATGGTTAGCAAGGTTCTTGTTTTATTAAGAACAATGGCTTTAAAAGCGATTTTAATTAAATTTAACAGTCTCATAATTAATCGTCTTGTTTAGGTAATTTTGCTAATTCTTCTGCTGCAGATAGTATCTTAGGATTTTCATAATCTTTAATAATATTTCCATCTCTTAAAACAATGGTTCTGTTACTAAATGCTGCAATATCAGGCTCATGCGTTACAAAAGTAATAGTGATTCCTTGCTTATTTAGATCTTGAAACAACGACATAATTTCGTAAGAGGTTCTTGTGTCTAAATTTCCTGTAGCTTCATCTGCTAAAATCATCACTGGATTGTTTACCAGCGATCTTGCAATGGCAACACGTTGTTGTTGTCCTCCCGATAGTTCTGATGGTGTATGATCCATTCTATCAGCCAAACCAACCATTTCCAACGCTTTTGTAGCGCGTTCTTTGCGCTCTTCTGTAGACACTTTACTATTGTACAACAAGGGTAACTCTACATTTTCCAGCGCTGAAGTTCTAGCCAATAAATTATAAGATTGAAAAATGAATCCTATTTTTTCGTTTCTTATGGTTGCTAATTGATTTCTGCTCAGGTCTTTTACTTTAACACGGTCAATTTCATAGGTGCCAACGGTAGGTTGGTCTAAACAACCTAAAATATTAAGTAAGGTACTTTTTCCGGAACCACTTGAGCCCATAATGGTAACAAACTCGCCTTCTTTTATGGTAAATGAAATACCTCTTAGCGCATGAACTGTTTCGGTTCCCATAACAAACTCACGCTTTAAGTCTTCTATTTTAATGATTTCTTTACTCATGGCTACTTACTTTTTTTATTTGATCCAGGTGGTTTTGGCATAAACGGACTTTCACTGGTTGCTTCGTTACTGACTTCAGATTTGCTAACACTTTTTAAGCTATATACCAATTTTTCACCTTCAGTAACACCACTTAATATTTGAACATTTACACCATCACTTGCCCCTAATGTTACTGTTTTTGGTGTAAT
This sequence comes from uncultured Flavobacteriales bacterium, assembly GCA_963976005.1. Classification (GTDB taxonomy): domain Bacteria; phylum Bacteroidota; class Bacteroidia; order Flavobacteriales; family Flavobacteriaceae; genus Yeosuana. The sequence continues at coordinate 129,243 of CAXBJF010000004.1, forward strand.
GCTTCTATCGTTTCCAAGCACCCAAAGGGTTGTTTCATTTTTAGATGAGTTGCTTATGTTTTCTGGTAAATTATGATGTGTATTATATGTTGCTAACGTTTCTGCTTCTGGTTTAAAGTTTATGGCTTTAGCTTCCGCAGTTAAAACATCTTTTAATTCTAAGGTATAAATAGAAATGGTTGCCGTTAAGCCAGGTTTTAATTTTAAATCGGGGTTATCTGCTTTAATAACAACGGTATAGGTTACCACATTTGATGTTACTGTTGGGTCTAATCTTACTTGCGTTACTATCCCTTCAAAGGTCTCACCGATATAGGCATCAACCGTAAAAGATACACGTTGTCCATTTTTAACATTTCCAATATCAGCTTCATCTACATCTGCTTCTACCTGCATTTCTTTTAAATCCTGAGCAATAGTAAACAGTGTGGGCGTACTAAAACTTGCGGCAACCGTTTGGCCTTCGTCTATAGCTCTGGAAAGCACAACACCATCAATTGGTGCATAGATATCTGCATAGCTTAAATTAGTTCTTGCAGATTGTAGGTCTGATAATCGTTGTGTAACAGTTCCTTTAGCTGTTTGATAGTTATATTCGGCATCATCAAAATCTGATTTACTGATCACATGATTTTCATACAATGTTTTTTGTCTGTCGTAGATAGTTTTCATATAATTTCTTTGACTTATAGCATTATCATATGCAGCTTGTGCTTGTGTTTTAGAAGCTTTAAGATTTGTTTTATCTAATTCAGCAATAAGCTGCCCTTCTTTTACTTCGCTGTTATAGTCTACATATATTTTTTCAACAACACCAGATACCTGTGTACCTACATCCACCTGATTAATCGGTTCTATGGTTCCTGTTGCTGTCACCATGGTGGTTACATTTGCTTTTTTTGCTACTATGGTTTTTGCTTCAACAATAATAGCATCGTCGCCTTTTATAAAAGCGTAAGCTGCAATAGCCAGTATCACTACTACAATGCCACTTATAATAATTGTCTTTTTATTTTTCATTTTGATTAAAGTTTAATGTCGTTTCCTTGATAAAATTGTAATAACTGATGGTATAAAATATTTAAGTATTTCGCTTGTAAATAGTTTTGTTGTGCATTGGTAAAGGTGTTTTGGTTAATCACTAAATCGGTAGTGCTTAAACTTCCTAATTCATACTTTTTCTGCGCAAGTTTATAGCTTTGTTCTGCGGCTGTTTTAGAAGCTTCAGAAGCAATTACTTGTTCTTGTGCTGAAAGCGCATTTTGATAGGCTGTTTCTACTTTTTTATAGATGTCTTTTTCGGTGCTTTGCTTTTGTATTTGGGCTTTTTCAATATTAATGGAGGCTGTTTTTACAGCCGCTTTTGTTTGGTTTCTGTTAAATATGGGAATGTTTAACGATACGCCTATGCGTTGATTAAAATTAACATCAAATTGGTCTGAAAAAGTATTATCACTAATACTTGTATAACCAGAGCCCAGACTTCCTATTAAAGATAAGGTTGGTAAAAAGCCGCCTTTGGCAATGTCCAATTCTTTTTCGTTTGCAGCTATGTTTAGGTTGCTCACTCCTATTTCTGGTAAATAGTTTAAAGCTTTGTTATAAATAGTTGTTTTATCAAGTTCTAGGTTTACCAAATCCATGTTTTCATCAATGGTTTCAATTTCTAAATCTTGCAGGGGTGGCAATTCCAATAATTGTTTTAACTCGATAATATATTGCTGGTAGTCGTTTTTTGCTGCAATCACATCATATTTATTGGTGGCTTCTTGACTTTGTGCTTCGGTATAATCACTTAAAGCAAAAGTTCCTGCATCCAGACGTGCTTTAGCCCGTAACACTTCCTTTTCTGAAGCTGCTAAATTGTTTTCGGCTATAGCAATACTTTCTTTGCTGTATAAGGTTTGCAAATAGGTTTCCAGAAGGTTTAAAACAATGTTGTTTTTCTCTACTTCTTCTTGAAAAACACTTTGCTCCAACAATAATTTATTTTGTTTGATCTGATTGTTGATTTGGTTGCCCTGAAACAAGGTCATAGAACTGTTGATGCCAACGTTTGTACTGTTTATTTGGTCGGTTACATAATCGCTGGTAATGGGATCTATGGTGTTTCCACTGGAAAAGTTTTGGGAAGCACTACCAAATAGGTTGGGCAGTCTAGATGATTTTGCTTTGCTATAATCTACTTCTGCAAGATTCTTATTTAATGTAGCATCTTTTACCGTGATGTTGTTTTCTAAGGCATAATCAATAAGGTCTTTTAAAGACCAAACTTTAGGTGGCGTACTGCTCGATGCCTCTTGCGCAAACGTAAATGAAGCAACAAACAAGCTTGCTATCATGAGATATAATTTCATTTTTAAGGTGTTTTAAATTAACACTTCAAAGGTGAAACTATATCTCCTTTTAATAAACTGTAATAGATGTTCTGGGCTATTGGCTATACAGAAGCTCCAGTTTTATCGATGGGATTTTTTTAATAATTTTATAGAGGATAGGCTACATTCATATTGTTTATAATTCTAACACATTTTACTGATAAAATTAAATGCAATAATGAAACCTTTGTTCATCAAATTTATTTGGGTTTTAAAAGTTAAACCCCTAACCTTTTCATCACATCTTCTTTATAGGTTTCACCAATTGGAATCCGTATTTTATCTATGACTACTTTGGTTTTTTGTAACGCATCAATAAACCCTACGTTAACAACATAAGATCTGTGAATTCTTATAAACTGTGAAGACGGTAGTTTATCCATAATATCCTTAAAGCTGGATAAGGTTAAAATAGCTTTATTAGTTGCTGTAGAATAAATCCTGATGTAATCCTTTAGTCCTTGGATGTATTTAATAGTATCCATATTTATCTTGATTTTTTCATATTCAGATTTAACAAAAATAAAATCATCAAACGCATTTATTTGTTGTATTCCTGCAGGAAAAACATTTGATACATTATTTTTCTCCAGTTCATATTTTTCTTTAGCTCTTGAAATAGCTTTTAAAAAACGATGAAACGGAATAGGTTTTACTAAATAATCGGTAGCATTTAAGTTAAATCCATCTAAGGCATATTGTGGATATGCCGTTGTAAATATAAATTGCGGAATATTATCCAAAGCCTTTACCAAATCTATCCCGGTAAGGTTTGGCATTTCAATATCTAAAAAAATGAGATCTACTTTGTGTTTATTTAATAAGGTTATGGCTTCTAAAGGGTTGGTACATTTAGCTACTATTTCCAAACCTCCAATTTGGTTGATGTAGGACTCTATAACATCAATTGCTAATGGTTCATCATCTATAATTATACATTTCATCTAAGTCAAATTTAAAGTTAAATTCACAATAAACCTATTGTCTTTCTCAGCAACCAATAGCGTATGCTTATCTTTATACAAAAGCTCTAGCCTTTCTCTTGTGTTTTTTAATCCTATGCCTGAACTATCATGATCCTTTTTTATATTACCTATTAAGTTTGTGCATTTAAACTGCAATTCATCTCCATTTACATCAATTTCGATTTTCACTTCAGTATTACCTTTAAAATCTGTACCATATTTAAAGGCGTTTTCTATAAATGAAATGAGCAATAAAGGCCTTATTTTTTGATTAGAAATAGAACCATGTATGTTTAATGTTACATGCTCGTTGTTAGCTATTCGCAACCGTTGTAATTTTAAATAGTTTTGAATATACTCTATCTCTTTATTTAGCGTTACAAAATCATTATTTGTTTCATACAGCATATAACGCATTAATTCGGATAAGGTTATTACGGCTTCTGGTGCGTCATTCGATTTTTTGGTGGTAAGCGAATAAATACTGTTTAAAGAATTAAACAAAAAATGAGGGTTCAACTGACTTTTTAAAAAAGATAGTTCGGTTGCTGATTTTTGTGCTTCAATTTCTTTTTTGTTTCTTTCGTTTTTATTCCATTCCAAATAAATCCGTAATGCGGTCCCTGTTATTATTAATGAAAAACTAAACACAAGTGGCCTAAGTAGTTTCATAAAAACAAAGGGTACGCGTCTATTTTTAGGAAAACCGGGTGGCATTCCATTATGATTTGGTTCAAATTTTGGCATCAATTCCTGAAAAAACAGTGCTGATATTATTAACATAACAATTACTATAGACCCATATAATATTGTTTTATTTTTAAGTAATAACCTGTCAACTAAATAGATATAATTAATATAAAAAAGTAATATGTTAGAAAATAAAAAAATTATAATACGATAGTTTATAATATTAGACTCTGCCTGAGGTTGCATTAAATTAAAAATAATGAACACGGTCCAAATTGAAATATGCAATAGTATTTGCCTATAATTTCTTTTATCTAAAAAGAATGGTTTTTTCATCTGCTGTAATTTTATTAGGCTCTAGTTTAAAATAGATATTATTGTTGAACAGCACTGTCATTCCGACGCAGGAGGAATCTTTAGGGATTCTTCACTTCGCAAGCTCCGTTCTGAATGACAAACGTGACAGTATCAACACAATTTTGAACTAGAGCCTTTTATTATTGCATTTAAAATGCCTTAATTGATGGTGCTCAAAGTTAACTTAATCTGGGCAGGTTAATTGAACCTCCAAGTTTTTTAGTTCTATCAATGAAATTTTTGGGTTTTCATTTCTATTTAGTTTTTCTTTAACCAAGTCTGCTACTTTTTGAGCATCCTCAAAATTACAAAAAGCTTGATTGTATTGAATTGCTGGAATGTAATCTTGCTTAATCAATACCTTGTTATTATAACTAATGCTGTACCCAAACCCTGTTTTAGTTTTAAATACCAATGCTTCTATAGTATCTTTTTTACTCCTTATATCAGTTTTACTCCCTATATATGTCTTTAAAACTATAAGACCTACTACAGCTATACTTAAAATAATTACAAAAAAAACAATATACTTTTTCATAATATTCATTTTAAAAAATTTTTAAAACCAAAGCAATTTTCCTTATAGGGGGTGTGAGATAAAATAAGGAAAATGCTTTGGATAAAAAAAAGCTACTAATCAAACTAAATTAATCTGTAGAATCATATTCTTGTTGTGGAAACAGCTCATAAATATCGTCTAAATAATAGCTTCCACTTCTTCCAAATAACACAAACCCTCTATCTAATGTTGAGAAACTAACGGCATCTTGCCTAACAGACCCCTCAAGACCTGTTATGTTTTCCCATAAATCAGTTGATGGATCATACTCCCATAAAGTAGCAACAGCACCTCCATTATAACCTGTTGCAATATAACCCATTCCGTCAATACTAAACCCAACAGCGTTAGATCTTGTTATAGAATAATCATCATCATCATCTAAATCTAACTTACTAGTCCAAGTTTCAGTTGCTGGATCAAACATCCAAAAATCGGTATTATAAGACCCGTTATTAAGACCAGTTCCTAAATAAACTTGATAGTTTATTACAAATGTTGTAGCATCTCTTCTTTTATCTCCTCCAAAACCATAAAGTTCTGTCCATTCGTCAGAAGTTGGGTTGTACTTCCAAAAATCTTTTTTCTCTTTATCACCATCATATCCTGTTCCAATATACCCGTAGCCATTAATTCCAAACTCAACAGCTCCCATTCTTACGCCACCACCAAAATCTGCTTTTTGAGTCCATGAATTTGTGTCTGGGTCGTACTGCCAAAAATCGCTTAATTCATTAAGTCCATCATAACCTATACCTACATAACCTTTTCCATCTAAAGAAAATCCGGATGCAGAAGTTCTTGCCACTCCTGGAAAACTGGCTTTTTGAATCCAATAATCACCCTCTATATTATATTGCCAAAAATCATTTAAATAATCGTCTCCATCATAACCAGTACCTGCATATCCCAAATTGTCTATCACAAATCCAACAGCATTACTTCTGGGAGTGCCATCAAAAATGGAACGTTCAACCCAGTTGCCTCTTTCATAATCGTCATCACTTGGTGAACAACTTATTGTTATGGATATAAGGATTATCAATCCTAATAAAATTCTCATATTTCCTTTCATAATCTGTTTTTTTACTTTTTTAAATTAAATTTTATTCCTGCTGAAAAAATTGGTTTTGGGGTTGTATTAAAATCAAATACTTTATTGTTTTCTGAATTAAGTAATGTGTATTTGTTGGAAAGCAAATAACCTCCTTTAAACAAAATGGTCCAATTATCATCCATTTTATAATTATATTCTATTGTTAAAGAAGTTGTTGTAAAAGAAGCTTTATTTGCTTCACTTATAGGGTTTACTAAAATTGGAGCACTTAAATTTGAATAAACCCCCTCTGTGAACAACATTGATGTTATTGTGCTCAAATCATTTATTTTATAAGCTGCATATGTTTTAGGAAACCCAATTCCATACGAGAATTTATCAGTAACTTGTTTCGAATAAATTATGGTTGGCAATAATCTTGGTTTTCCTGTTATTGTAGTATAATTAATGCCTAGTGTTAATGCCTCATAATTATCTTGAGCCCCCATTATTTTAGTAACAGATAGTTCTCCTAAAAAAATTAAATCGTCATAATTTATACGACTTGTTGAATTTGAAACGAACGACACTTCTGCTTGCATATTAAATTTCCATGTATCTGCCAGCGGATATGTGTATTTTAAACCATAACTTAAATCATTAAATGTTGATAAATTGGTAGTTGAAAAACTATAATCTTTCCCATAATTTAATTCATAAAAATCCATAGCTAAATTATGTGTCAATAATCCTTTTTTAAGTTTTACCGGTATGGAAACCCTAAAAGCGGTTTTATAAAAATCAATTTTATCATTTCCTATTGGAGACAATGAATAATTAAATGAAAACAAATCTTCATTTGATTGTCCAATAGATTTATTTATGCCCGAAATGATAAACGCTACCATTATAATTCTTCTCATTTATTGAATTAAAATTTCGACAAATGTATTTACAGGATGCAGTTAATAAAAAGATAATAGCCGTTCTATGGATATGTCTATACCAATAGGCTTTTTTTGAAGACAAACTGAGTATAATTGATTTGGTCGCAAAAATCACCCCTTCTGCATATTAAAACACGGTATCTGTATAACTCATTTTATTTACAGCGAGATGGCAATTAAGTTTGCTGAAATTTATTTTTATTATGATCATTAAGCAAGTAATTGCAGTCCCTTTAGTATTTTTTGCAATCCTATTTTTATTCTTGGTTTCTTGTGAAGAAGACACGACACTACCAGTTGGAGAAGATTGGATTGATGTAAGCACCAAAGTATATTTTATTGATACACTAACTGTAAAGGCAACCACTTTTAAGTTTGACTCTATTGTTGTATCAAATGCAAGTCGTTTATTGATTGGCGCTTATACCGATCCTGTTTTTGGCCTTTCTAAAAGCAAGAGCTATGTACAACTTTATAATTCTGTTTATTCACTTGATAATGATGCGGTTTTTGATTCTATTGCTTTAATTTTAAAGTATGATAATTACTTTTATAACGACACCATTCCTACTCAAAAATTCAATATTTATAGGGTTACACAAAAAATAGAACCTGATGATGAAACTGATGCTTTTTATAACACAACCGAATTTACTTATGACTCCACACCATTAGCAAGTGAAAGCTTCTTAACATATCCTAAAAAAGAAGATTCGCTGCATATTCTTTTAAATAATACTTTTGGAAAAGCACTTTTTGATGATATTAAAGACAATGACATTAACAATAGCGAAGAATTTCTATATAGCGAAGAATTTCTATATAGATATAAAGGGTTACTAATTGAAGCAGACCATAGCAACACGACTATTTTAGGGTTTTCGTATGATAGTTTTTTAAGAATTTATTATACAATAAAAGATGAAACAGATGATGTGTCTAACGAATTTGATATAACATTTAATTCAAGTAATAGTTTTAATAATATTTCCAGTGATACCCAAGGCACCTATTTTGAATCACTAACGAATCAAGATGTTTACTTACCAAGTTATTTAACAAATAACGCCACCTATATACAAGCAGGCACAGGAATAGCCACAAGAATTGAAATACCTTACATTGAAAAAATTAACGACATACCTGGTACAGGAACCATATTGGATGCCAACCTGAAAATTTCAATAAAACAGAGTTCCAGTACAGAAATTCTGTTTACTAACGATGATTTAAACATTTATATATACAATAAAAACGGCGAAGTTCTTGGCATTCTTACAGATTCTGCGGGTGAAACTGTTTTAGGGCTTATTGAAAACGAAAGCTCAGAATACAACATTATAACATACTCGATACCTCTCAAATACTTTTTAGATTTAAAATTAAGCACCATAAATGATGATAATTTGTTTTTAGCCATTTATTCACAAAACTATAATGACTCTTTGGACCGATACATCTTTAATGGTGAAAAAGCCTCTAACGACTTGAAGGTTAAACTAGAATTAACTTACGCTATTTATGATAATTAAATATATTATATACTCCTTTCTATTATTATTTTCAATAGAGACCATTGCTCAAACAAATTCATTATCCAGTTCGCCATATTCATTATACGGACTCGGGCAAACAAATGAAATTAGCACAGGAAAAATTAATGGATTGGGAAAATCTGGTATAGCCATGCCTTCTAGTACTTTTATAAACAATTCAAACCCAGCATCTTTTGCAAGCATTCCTTTAAACTCTTTTTTCTATGATTTTGGTTTTAAAGCTGAGACCAATATACTTATGGAGAATGGCCGTCAAAATTCCAATCTAATAACTAATTTTTCAAATATTGCCATTGCATTTCCTTTATCTAAAACGTCTGGATTTGGAGTTACTTTAACTCCTTTTACAAGTGTTGGGTACACTTTAAGTAATATTGAATCTAATATTGAAGGAAGTACGTATTCATTTTATACGGACGTTGATGGTGGTGGAGGTATAAACAATCTTAAATTAAATTATGGATATGCTTTAAGCAACAAATTCAGATTAGGCTTAACAGGCTCTGTTTTATTTGGAAAAATAACACAAACACAAACCAGTACTATACCTCTTATTGCTAATAATACTGTATCTACAAGTACTATTTCTTTATATGATGAAAATTATTATTCCGGTTTTCGTTTAGGTTCTGGTTTACAATATGATATATCAAAAAACATGTCTTTTGGAGCCATTGTAAATTTACCTGCAACTTTAAGTGCAGATAATGATAGAACCGCTACCTCATCAACTGAAACTATAGAAGGTAGTGTTTCCATTAGTAATATAGATGATTTTAAACTTCCCTTGGAACTGGGTTTTGGCTTTCAATCTAAATTCAATGAATCCTTTAGCCTTACTTTAGATTATAAAAAGAATTTTTGGGACAACACCAACCAGTCCGACCAACTGGGCACGTATGTCAATCAAGATTTTTTTGGACTGGGACTTCAATATGCAGCTAAAAAAAACATCCCCAATTTTTTCAACCGTCTGGAATATAGAGCTGGTTTTAATTATGACAATGGCAATTTAGAAGTAAACAATAAACGTGTTAAAAATCAATCTATAAACTTAGGTATTGGAATGCCTTTAAATAGCTCCTCTAATTCTATGATTAATATTGGGTATTCATATGGTAGTAAAGGACAAATTACAAACGGATTAATAAAAGAAAACTACCACTTACTTTCGATAAATTTAAGTTTAGAAGGTATTTGGTTTCAAAAAAGAAAAATTGATTAGCATCGCTTAACGTTATGAAGCAAAATAATTTACATTTTCGGTGTAGTTCTGCACACCGAATTCATCCTTTTTTATATTATTAAAAACAAATATCTTTGATAATCATACAATAGCTAATTCTTTTTGAATCATTGGTAATTTCAAATTCATAATTAGGATTTTCAAACCCATTGAAATCATACCCACTACATTGTTTGAAAATTAACAATAAATTCTATTGATAATTTTTTTTAATAGGTTTATGTAACATAAAAGATTAAATACAATCAAGTATCTGAGTTGTCTTCTAATCGCTAACTATAGGTCTATAAACCTGAATTTCCATTTAATGTTAGATCAGAAATAGCTGCCAAAGAATTTTAAAAGCATAAGCCCAAAGCTTTGGAATACTTATCACGAGTCGTGATAAGTATTCTGAAACCTTAGACTTTATGATTGCCTTTTTTGAGGACAACAATTTATCTCTTTATAATACTTTAAATATGAGTTTAACATCTTACTCGAATATTCTTAACAGGCGTATGATGCTATCGTCTCAATTTTGAGAAACGTAGAAGAAACACAATTAAAGCCTACAAAAAAACTATTGGAATCTCTATTTGAAGAAATGGAAGCTATTCAAAATCCAGGTGTAGAAGAAAATGAATTTGGGAATCCTACCATTATAACTGAAAATGAAGAACTAACGTACTACCGTGATGCCTATTCAAAAAACAATGCGAAATTGACCCAGATTAGGAGCATGCTTGGGGATGTCATTAAAGGCATGAAATTGGTCAAAAACGCATTTGGCGCTAATTATTATTCTTTAAAATTGACTATTGAAGAATACAAGATCATTAAAGGAAAACTGGAAAATGACACTCTTTGACCTACCGCACTCGCTTTGGATGAGCTTGCTGCATTTTTAAAGCATTGGATTCCCCGTCGCTCAGCATTGAACCCATACAAAAGGCCATTTTTAAATACCTAGCCCCTGAATTCATCCCTTTAAAAACGGTTGCGCTCTTTGCGTAAAATCCCTTTTTTTAGCTGCGATCTTCGAGAGCAGACATGAGTGTTTTTAGGAACACACATCTTGAAATGATTAACGTTGTCTGCCAAACCTTGTTCTTTGGATTAGTTTAAGATTTCTGTATTAAAGTTTATATGCTTCATCTAAAAAATCTTCTTCTTAAAAGAGTAAAAGCTGTTTTGCTAATTACAAATTTGTCAATAAATTTATGTTTAACAGACCAATAAATAATTTCAATAATTGAACGGGGCAAATTTTACCCACAAAAACAAAACGAGAGTAAAAATTTGTTATATTTACACTCGAATGCTAAACAAAGGTAAAAAGCACTCTTGTTTAAAAGTACTATTATGGACAACAAAGCAATATATAACCAAGAAAGACCATATAACAGTTTGCCGTTATTACCACCACAAGCTGAAATCGAAAATATGGTCATTCTAAAAAAGACCATTAGTGCCAGTAGAGCCTTATCAGAGTTAAAAGGAGCGATAACTAATTTGCCAAATCCAACGTTATTTATTGACACCATAAACTTGCAAGAAGCCCAAGCTAGTTCTGCCATTGAAAACATTATCACCACCCAAGACGAATTATTCAAAGCTTCAATAGCCGATAAAAAAAATGATAATCCAGCCACTAAAGAAGTCATACATTATAAAGATGCTTTATGGTATGGTGTAGAGCAAATTGAAAAACGTCCTGTTTTAACCACTAATTTATTCATTGCCTTAGTTCAGATTATTAAAAAAAACCAATCCAGTATTAGAAATGCACCTGGCACACAATTAAAAAACCCCAAAACAAATACAGTAGTCTATGCACCGCCCGAAGGAGAAAATGTCATAAGAGAAAAACTGAAAAATTTAGAAGACTTCATTCATGCCGAAGACACTATTGACCCATTAGTTAAAATGGCAATCATTCATTACCAGTTTGAAGCCATACACCCATTTTTTGATGGAAACGGACGTACTGGCAGAATCATTCTATTGTTATATCTCAAAATGACTGGTTTATTGGAATTGCCAGCATTGTATTTAAGTGATTACATTATGCAACACAAAAGCGATTACTACACCAATTTAAGAAAAGTAACTGAAGAAGGAAATTGGCAGGATTGGATTATGTATATGCTAGATATGATAGAGCAAACAGCCTTAAAAGGAAGAAAACAAATTGCTAAAATAGAATTACTGATGAATGACATGTCAAGAGAATTACAACAAAAATTACCTAAAATATATTCAAAAGATTTAATGGAAGAATTATTTAGGTTGCCATACACGAAAAGAAATCAATTGGAAAAAGCAGGTTTAGGAAATCTAAAAACCGTTGGAAATTATCTTAAAGAATTAGAAAATCAAGGGTTTTTAAAAAGCGAACAAGTAGGTAAAGAAAAGTTGTATTTGAATTTTAGATTATTGGAAGTTTTGAAAAATAAATAAAAGAGAATCCATTTTGTGTGCTAGAAGTTTATTCCTCCAAAAGGGAAGGCTTACAAAGCATATAGAATGTTTTAATTAATAGGATTTTGTATCTTTATTGGTCTCAAAAGTAGTTAAAACTATGCACTTTAGTGCATTTCGCTTTAGC